>JAPXRI010000024.1:0-42364 GCA_033813635.1 Bacillota bacterium | reverse complement strand
CACTGTTCATGCGGGAATGGACACTTCCTTTCGGCTGATTGTTGTGTGGTAACTCAATCTTAACCGATGTGTCCCATTCTCGCACTATTTTTTTTCCACTGTCCAATATGTATTGTAGCGCTACATTAATAGGGATATTTATTTAATAATAATATTGTAATCCGTCTCCCGTTATGGTAAAATGTTCTTTGAATATTGAATTGCGGGGAGTTCCCCACAGGCATGAATTTATTCGTATTTCTATACTAAATATCGAATCGGAACGGTTCGGGGAGGTATGTAAAATATGGACAATGTCGAGAAAAGGAATGATTTTCTCGAAAAAAGAGCCGCCATCACAAAGCAGAGCAAGGCGCGCGAGCGCATAAGCGCGCTGCTTGACGACGGCAGCTTTATGGAGGTCGGAAGCTTCGTTAAACAGCGCCCGACGGAGCTCGGAGACTTTACCGATTCAGCCGCCGAAGGCGTTGTTACCGGCTGGGGAACAATCGACGGTACACCCGTTTGCATATTCTCACAGGACGTTTCGGCTCTCGGAGGCGCCGTATCGGAGATGCACGCAAAGAAGATCGCGGCTCTTTACGACTACGCCTTAAAGGTCGGAATTCCTGTAATCGGTATTTTTGACTCCAAGGGCGCCCGCATCGCAGAAGGCGTCGACGCCCTCGACGGATACGCTAAAATAATCGCCAAGGCGTCTGCCGCTTCGGCGCTCGTACCGCAGATCGCGATTATTTCAGGCATCTGCGGCGGCGCGGCCGCGGTCGCAGCGTCCTGCTTCGATTTCATTATCGCCGTCAAAGGCGGGGAATTTTATATGTCTTCCCCCTCCGTGGTCGCAGCGGTCTCCGGCAAGCCTGAGATACCCGCCGGCGCGGCCGAGTCCGCCGCGTGCGGAAACGCCGCGTTCGAGGTCGCCACTGACGCCGAGGCCGCCGGGCTCGCAAGGACGCTGATCTCCCACCTGCCCGCGAACAGCTCCGGCGATAAAAACTATTCCTCGGTCTCCGACGATATCAACAGACTCGCCGATATTTCCGCGATGGAAAGCGGCGATCCCCGCTCGGTCCTCGCGCAGATCGCGGACAACGGCGCCTGCCTCGAAGCCAACTCAAAATACGCCCCCGAGGTTATGACGGCCTTCGCCCGCTTTGACGGCGAGACGGTCGCCGTGGTGGGGGCCTGCGGCCTTATCTCATCCGCCGGCGCCGCAAAGGCCGCGGCGTTCGTCAACTTCGCCGACACCTTCGGCATCTCGGTTCTGACGATCGTCAACGCCTCCGGCTTTGAGTGCTCCTCAGAATTTGAAAAGAAGGGCGGTCTGGCCGCCGCGGCGGCCCTCGCCTCAGCTTACGCCTCCGCCTCCGTCCCGACGGTCACGCTGATCACCGGCAAGGCTACGGGGTCCGCCTATGTGACGCTGGGCGCCCGTGGACTCGGCTGCGACATGGCGTTCGCCTGGCCCGAAGCCGAAATCTCGGCGCTTGACCCCGCCTCCGCCGTCGCGCTGCTCTGCGGAGACAAGCTCGCGGCCGCGGCTGACCCGATCGCCGAGCGGGAAAAGCTCACCGCGGAGTTCGCAGACAAGCTCGCCGCTCCCTACGAGGCCGCAAAGCGCGGATATATCGACGAAATAATCGACCCGGCCGAGACAAGGCAGATCATCGTCTACGCGTTGGGACTTTTGTCGACCAAAAACGCATAAATTCCGGATGTCCGTAGATTAAGCGTTCAATTTTTAAAGAAAGGAATTTATTCAAGCGGTATTCCTCTTTGAATAAGCAAAGGGTGCAGATATTAGTATGGATGATAGCTTAAAAATACTGCTGGTCGTTTTGTGCGCGGTGATCGTCGTCCTCTTAATCGTAATCTTACGTTTGACCTCCGCGTCCGCCCGGAATCAGGGCCGGGCGCAGCCGGCGGAAAGCGCGCCGGCGAGTGCCGTTTCCGGCGGCGGCGCGATACCCGCAGAAATCGTCGCGGTGATAGCGGCCGCAGTCGCCGCATACGGCAGGCAGAGCTCGCAGCGTTTGACCATTCGTTCGATACGCCGTTCCACGCGCTGGGACGCAGGCAGATAGACCAAACAACACTATAATGTAATGAAAGGATTGTCAGTATGAAAACATATAAAATCACAGTAAACGGAATCGCATATGACGTCACAGTCGAGGAGACCGGCAGCGCCGCCGCCCCCGCCTATACGGCGCCCTCCGTCGCCGCCGCCCCCGCAGCCCCCGCGCCGGCTCCGGCCGCAGCGCCCGCGCCCGCGGCGGCACCGGCCCCCGCAGCCGCCCCCGCTGAAGTCGCGGTCCCAGCCGGCGCTGTGAAGGTCAGCTGCCCGATGCCCGGCACGGTTTTGAAGATCAATGTCAACGTCGGCGACAGCGTCAAAAAGGGCGATGTGCTGCTGATTCTCGAAGCGATGAAGATGGAAAACGAGATCATAGCTCCGAGCGACGGCAAAGTCGTCTCGATTGGCAAGAACGCCGGCGACTCCGCCGGAGCGGGCGACACGCTTATCGTCCTGGCCTAGAAGCCTTTCGCAAGGAAGGGCAACGCCTTTTTTAGCGCGTCCCCTTCCCCGTTCCTGCTCGGACATATCCGACTTAAATTTGCAACGGAGGTATTAAAATGGGATTTAAAATTACCGAAACCGCATTGCGCGACGCGCACCAGTCCCTGATCGCGACCCGTATGACGACCGAGGATATTCTCCCGGCGGTTTCGCTGCTTGACGATATCGGCTACCATTCTCTGGAGTGCTGGGGCGGCGCCACCTTTGACGCCTGCCTGCGCTTTCTGAACGAGGACCCCTGGGAGAGACTCCGCAAAATCCGCGACCTCGCAAAGAAGACAAAGCTCCAGATGCTTTTCAGGGGCCAGAACATTCTCGGCTACCGCCACTACGCCGACGACGTCGTCGAATATTTTGTTCAGAAATCCATCGCAAACGGCATAGACATCATCCGCATTTTCGACGCCCTGAACGACCCGCGCAACCTGAAGACCGCGATTAACGCGACGATTAAGGAAAAAGGGCATGTCCAGGCGTGCATATGCTACACGATAAGCCCGTTCCACTCGATCGAGTCCTTCGCCAAGCTCGCCAAAGAGCTTGAGGAAATGGGCGCGAACTCGATCTGCATCAAGGATATGGCCGGGCTCCTGCTGCCCTACACCGCGGGCGAGCTTGTGAAAGCGCTCAAGGAGACGGTCAAAATACCGATTCAGCTCCACATGCACTACACCGCCGGCACGGCGTCGATGGCATACCTGAAAGCGATAGAGGCCGGCGTCGACGTGGTCGACTGCGCGCTCTCGCCTATGGCGATGGGCACCTCTCAGCCCCCCACCGAATCCATCGTCAAAACCTTCGAGGGCACGCCCTACGACTGCGGCCTAGACCTCGAAAAGCTCAGCAAGGCTCAGGCGTATTTCCAGCCCCTCCGGGAGAAATACCTTAAGAGCGGCCTTCTCGACTCGAAGAGCCTCAGCGTGGACATCAACACGCTCCGCTACCAGGTCCCGGGCGGCATGCTCTCGAACCTGATCTCCCAGCTTAAGCAGGCCAATAAAATGGACAAGTTCTACGACGTTCTCCAGGAAGTCCCGCGGGTGCGCGAGGACTCCGGCTATCCCCCGCTGGTAACTCCGACCTCCCAGATTGTCGGCACGCAGGCGGTGCTGAACGTGATCACCGGCGAGCGCTACAAGCAGGTCACAAAGGAGTTCCGCGGTCTGGTAAAAGGCGAGTACGGCAAGACCCCCGCGCCGATCTCCGACGAGCTCAGGAAAAAGATCATCGGAGACGAAAAGCCGATCACCTACCGCCCAGCGGACGACATACCCAACGAGCTGGACAAATTCCGCGACGAAATCAAGGAGTATATGGAGCAGGAGGAGGACGTTTTGTCCTACGCGCTGTTCGACAAGGTTGCCCTGAAGTTCTTTGAATACCGCAAGGCCCAGAAATACAAGCTCGACTCCTCCCGGGCCGACAACTCGGCGAAAGTCCACACCGTTTAAATTAACTTGCATATGAGGGGGTAATTCCATGTATATCGGAATAGATCTCGGCGGTACTCACATGGCGGCTGGTTTGGTAAACGACAACTGTGAAATCGTCGCCAAGAAGGGCATGCCGACCAGGGCTCAAAACTCCGGCGAAGAGATCGTAAAGGACATGGCCGAGCTGGCGAAAGCCCTTGTCAACGAGAACAATGTGCCCTTGAGCGACATCGCCTGGGTCGGCATAGGTTCTCCCGGCACGATCGACTCCAAAAACGGCGTGATCGTCTACGCCAACAACATCCGTTTTCTGAACACGCCCGCGGCGGAGATTTTTAGAAAGAACTTCGATGTCCCGGTTTTCCTCGGAAACGACGCCAACTGCGCCGCACTCGGCGAGGCCTACGCCGGAGCCGCAAAGGGCTGCGACTACGCGATAATGATCACCCTCGGCACCGGATTGGGCGGCGGTATCATCGTCGACAAGAAGATCTACGCCGGCTTCAACGGAGCCGGCGGCGAGCTCGGTCATATGGTCATCGTTAAGGACGGCGTACCCTGCACCTGCGGCAGAAAAGGCTGCTGGGAATCCTATTCCTCCGCCACCGGACTGATCAGAATGACCGTCGAGGCAATGAAAACGGATACCGAAAAGAAAAGCCTGCTCTGGAAAATGTACGGGGACGGCCTCGAAAACGTCAGCGGCAAGTCTGCATATCTCGCGGCGAAGCAGGGCGACGCTCTCGCGATCTCGGTAGTGGACAAGTACCAGTCATACCTGGCCTGCGGCATCACGAATATCATCAATATTTTCCAGCCCCAGGTTTTCTGCATCGGCGGCGGCGTCAGCCACGAGGGGGAAAACCTCCTCAACCCGCTGAAAAAGCTTGTTTTCGCGGAGACCTACACCCGCAACGGCCCTCAGACCGAGCTGAAGCTCGCGACGCTCGGCAACAACGCGGGTATCGTCGGCGCGGCAATGCTCGGAAAATAACGAGGTTTTAGCTGCCAAGACCCCCCCCCGGATCGGTGGCGGGTTCTCTTAAAAAACACAGCGCAATCTAATGCTCCCTTTAAAGCGGACTTATGAGCTAAATTATCCGAATGCTTTAAAGGGAGCATTTTTGTGATTATTTACAGCGCTTTGTCGTGGGAGATGTGCGCGGCTTCCCTCTGGCGCGGAGCACCCCATTGCGAACAGAGCCTGTTAAATGTAGCGCTTTAGCGCTTTGAACTCGCGCACGCTCAGGCCGGTATATTTTTTAAACATTCTGCTGAGGTAGTTTTCATCCGTTATGCCCATTTTTTCGCCGGCCTCCCTAAGATTATACCCCTCCGTCTCCATCAGCTCCCTGATTCTGTCTATCTTCATTCCGTTGATATACGCGACGATTGTACGCTGAGACACCTGCTTGAAAAGCCTCGACAGGTAACCGGGACTGATGCCCACGCCCGCCGCGATCTCGTCGACGGTAATACGGCCGTTTATGTGGTTTCCGATGTATTCCACAGCCTTTTTATAATACCGTGCCGCGCTAGGCTCTTTATTTGAATCCCCGCCCTTCATATTCAGCGCGCTGGTTTTTGCCATTATTTTCATAATAATCGCCGCGCATTTCGCGTCCCTCCACGGAGTCGGGACCTCATAGGATTTAATAAGCTTAAAAAAAGCGTCCTTCAGATTTTCGTTATGCCTGTTAATCTCGATATACTCGGGCAGAACCATATGGAGTCTCGCGCCGGGCTCGTGGTGCGTTTCGCACACGGGAGCGAAAGGCTTTCTCTGAGATACGGATATAATCTCATAATCCAGAAAGAAACCCGCGGTGTAATGGCTCTGGTATCCGTCCCCGCTCAGGGTAACGTCACGATCGTGCATATTGAGCATGTAGCAGGGCGCTTTGAAATACTTTGCCGAGCCGTCCTGATAGGTTTTGACGACATCCCCCTGTTCGACAAAGGTTATCTGCATAAATCCCTTTCTTCGGGGCAAAAACCACTGATATTTGCTTGTTTTAAATGTATGTGCGTACGCAAGAATCGGAACTCTGTCAAATCCGATCAGATAGTAATCCATGTCCATCCTCCCCCCTAAGATCCCGCTCTCCCGCTCTTTCGCGCAGCAATTATTATATCAGGATCGTGCTTGTTTGGCAATATTATCGATGTTTTTTTAACTGCCGTATGTTATAATTTAAAATGTGTAATATTCGGTATTAATGCGAGGAGGGGTTTCTATGAGCCTGTTACAGGCACTTAAGGGGGAGGTTCAGGAGATACCAAAGGGGAAGAAAAACCGTGTAAACCACCTGATGTACCTCGGTTATTCTTCTCATTACGACGCGCCCGTCCCGATTGCGAGGGCCTACGCCATTGAGTCCCTGTTTAAGGGGCATGAAAAATACATATATAAAAACGATCTTATCGCCGGGTCCGTCAGGGGAAAGCTTATCGACTCCGAGCTGCTTTCGGACGCGGAGTCGAAAAAAGCGGACGAAATCGCCAACAGCTACGGCAGAAACCACTTTATTACCAACGCCGACCATTTCGCGTCCGATTACCGGACATTTCTCGCCGACGGCATACCCGGAACCCTTGAAAAAATAAGGCGTTCCCTCGCCGCGCACGCCTCCGACCCAGACGCCAGGAAGAAAACGGTTTTTCTGCAAGCCTGCGAAATCACCGTTCTCGCGTTTGCCGATATGATCGCCGGGTACGCCGCAAAGGCCCGGGAGCTCGCGAAAGCCGCGGAATCGCCCGAAGAACAAAAAAGGTTTTTCGATATCGCCCGCGTGTGCGAAAAGATCGCGGCCGAAAAACCCGAAAGCTTCCGTGAGGCGCTGCAGCTTGTCTGGCTGGCGCACACCGCGTTTTTGTACGAGGGAAGGTACGCGATGGCTTTGGGCCGGATGGACCAGTACCTTTACCCCTATTACAAGAGAGATATAGAGCGCGGCGTTCTCACGCGGGCCTCGTCGCTCGAGCTGCTCGAGTGCACGCTGATTAAAATCGGCGAGGCGCGGTATTTCGGCGGGGACGATGTGGTAAACATCGCCATCGCCGGGCTCAACCCGGACGGCAGCGGAGCTTTGAACGAACTCTCCTACCTGATTCTCCGCGCCGTGAAAAACTGCAATATCCCGGGCCCGAACCTTTCGGCTCGGATTTACGAAGGCATCCCGGACGAATTTCTGGACGAGTGCCTCCAGGTCATCGGCACCGGGCTCGGCTACCCGGCGCTGATGAACGATTCCGTCAACATCCCGGCGCTTTTACGCAACGGCTACAGCCTTGAGGACTGCCGGAACTACTGCATGGTAGGCTGCATCGAGAATTTCATTCCGGGAAAGCAGCCGCCCTGGTCGGACGGCCGGTTCAACACGCCTAAGTACCTCGAGCTCGCACTGAACAACGGCGTCTGCATGCTTACCGGTGCGCGGCTCGGCCCGGAAACCGGCGACCCTGACGGCTTTAAATCAATGGACGATGTGCTTTCCGCCTTTACCCTCCAGATGAAGCGGGGCGCGGCGGAGTACATGGCGAAATTCAGGAACGAAAACGAGCGCTATAACCCTGTCGCATATACCCAGCCCTTCTTATCCTGCTTCTGCGAAGACTGCATCGGGCGTGGGCTGGACATCAACGACGGCGGCGCGGTCTACCCCTCCGTCCACGGCGCCGGGTGCATGGGCATCGCCACGGTCGCCGACTCGCTCGCTGCGATCGAGGACGTGGTTTTCAGGCGGCATGTCGCGACGCTCGCCGAGCTCAGGCGGGCGCTTAAGGCCGACTTTGAAGGGTACGAGACCCTGCGCTCGGAGCTTCTGCACGCGCCGAAATACGGCAACAACGACGATTTTGCAGACAAATACGCGGTGTGGTACGTCAAGACCCACTACGAGATATTCTCCGCGTACAAGACCCGCGACGGCGGCTCAATCTACGTTGCGATCGCCTCCAATGTCCAGAATATCCCCGCCGGGAACGAGGTCGCCGCCACGCCGGACGGGAGAAAAAGCCGGATGCCGCTGAGCGACGCCGCCTCGCCGATGCGCGGGGCGGACAGAAAGGGCCCGACATCCGTCGTAAGCTCAATTTCCAAGCCGGACTATACGCTGGTCTCCTGCGGCACGGTGCTGAACCAGAAGTACTCCCCCGCCGCGTTCTCCACGCCGGAAAACCGCGCCAAGCTGCGCTCGCTGATAAAGGTCTATTTTAAGAGGGGCGGGCAGGAGATTCAGATCAACTCCGTTTCGCGTGAGATTCTGGCCGACGCGATGGCGCATCCGGAGAACTACAGGGACCTGGTGGTGCGTGTGTCGGGCTTCTCCGCCTACTTTGTGACGCTGGATAAATCCGTCCAGGAAGACATCCTGCAGAGGACCGAGCACAGATGATAACCGGACAAATCAGCGCGATGCAGCATTTTTCAACGGGCGACGGGCCCGGCATCCGGACCACGGTATTTTTTCAGGGCTGCAATCTCCGCTGCGGATGGTGCCATAACCCCGAGACGATTCCGCGCAAACCCGTTTTGCTGTTCTATAAAAACCTCTGCGCCGCCAAAAGCTGCGGCCGTCCCTGCGCAGCAGCCTGCCCAAGCGGCGCACGGGCGGTGAAAAACGCTCACCCAGAGACCGACCCCGCGCGCTGCG
This sequence comes from Bacillota bacterium, assembly GCA_033813635.1. Lineage (GTDB taxonomy): Bacteria > Bacillota > Clostridia > Oscillospirales > QAMX01 > JAPXRI01. Next base: position 33,698 of record JAPXRI010000024.1, on the reverse strand, counting down.
CCCTCTGCGGAGGCTGCGCCCGCGCCTGCCCGACAGGAGCGTTGATGCTCTCCGGCGTAGAGACTACGCTTGGCGAAGTGATGGATTTCATCGACGAGGACGCGCCGTTCTATGAAGACTCCGGCGGCGGCGTCACGTTGTCCGGCGGCGAACCGCTTTTACAGCCGGAATTTGCGGCGGAAATCGGCCGGGCGTGCAGGGAGAGGGGCTACAGCCTCATCATCGACACCGCCGGGAATGTGGAATACGAGGCGTTCAGAGCCGTCGCGCCCTACACTGAGAGCTTCTATTTCGACCTCAAGGGCGCAAGCGATGACGACTATAAAAGCTTTGCCGGCGGGAGCTTTGACCTGACACTGAAAAACCTCAGAGCGCTTGTCTCTGACGGGTGCGACGTCACCGTCAGGATCCCCGTGATTCCGGGCTACAACGACAGCGAGGACTACATGCGCTCGCTCTCCGATATCATCCTACGCGCCGGCGCGGCCAAGGTGAGCCTTCTCCCCTTTCACGGCTTCGCCTCGGGTAAATACGGAGCGCTCGGCAAAGCATACCCTTATCGGAATCAGCGTTCGCAGACGGACGAAGAGCTCCTGGCGCTTAAATCGGTTTTTTCGCCGGAGCTCCTGGTCGAAATATCCAAATGACGTACGAAAGGATTGGTTTTGATGAAAAAAGCAAAGGCGGCCGTTTTTACTGGAATCGATTTGCCTTTTGAAATAAGAGAATACGAACTGACCGCCCCTCCCGCGGGTATGGCCAGGCTAAAGCTCTGCGCCAGCGGTATCTGCGGCACCGATCTGCATATCCTGCGCGGCAAGCTCCCGTTAAAGCCCCCGCTGATCATCGGCCATGAATTCGTGGGCACGGTGGACGCAATCTCCGAAGAGGACAGCCATAGTTACGGCATCTCCGTCGGAGACAACGCGATAGCCTATATCGCGGTCCCCTGCGGGCAATGCGAGCTCTGCAGGAGCGGGGACGAGGCCAACTGCCCGAACATGAACGTCACAAACGGCGGCAACCCCGAGGATCCGCCCCATTTCTGGGGGGGATACGGCGAATACAATTTCACGCCGGTCTCAAATCTGGTTAAAATCCCGCTCTCTCTCGACCCTAGAACGGTCTGCGTCTTCGCCTGCGCCGGGCCGACCGTGATCCACGCCTTTTCCCTCGCCGCCCGCGCGAATTTCAGCGTGAGGAATGTAAAGACCGCGGTCGTCCAGGGCTTCGGCCCGGTGGGCGCGTTTACGGTTTTCTACCTCTCCGCGCTCGGCGTAAAAAACATCGCTGTCGTCACCGCCCATACGAATCAGAAGCGCGCGGCCCTGGCCGCCTCCCTCGGAGCGTCCCGGGTCTTCAGTCTCGAGGAGGCCCCGGGCAAGCCCTCGGACTACGTTATCTCCCAGATTGGGCGTCCGGCGGACATCGTTGTCGAGGCCTCCGGCAGCCCGGCGGCAATTCCGGTCGGCCTTGAGCTGCTCAGGAACCGCGGCCTCTACCTCGTGCCCGGGCAGTACTCAAACAGCGGCGGCGTGACGATTGACCCCCAGTTGATTACCTTCAAAGCCCTCTCCATCCTCGGCTCCTCCCAGTACACGATACCGGACGTCAAAGTCTATCTGAACCTGATGGAGCACTCACAGGCCTATCACTCGCTGATGGCTTCCCTCGCGTCCGAATTCCCCGTAACCGAAATCAACCGCGCGATGGCAAACGCCGCCGGCGGTAAAAGCGTCAAGACGATACTGGTATGACTTCTATAAACAAAAACACAGCCTGAGGCATCTGATTCAGGCTGTGTTTTATATGTATCATGATTCGCGGGTGACTTATTTCATTTCCTCGACACCGGTGAACGAGAGCGCGCCGTCCGGTGCCTGCTTTGCCTCGATGAACTCCACCGTTCCGCCGTAGCCGCCCCCGTTTCGTCTGAAGCCCGCGAAAATGATCCTGTCGCGGTATATCGCCGCCTTGGGGACGAAGTAGGCCTCGTCGCCGACGAGGTTTGATTCGGGTGCGCGCCACGGGCCCAGCGGGGTTTCCGAGATAAAATACTGGGCTCTGCCGAAATTGCTGTACACAAGATAATAAAAGCCGTTCAGGTAAAACCAGTCGCTGCACTCCGGCTCGTCCGGAATATCGAGAGCGACAAACGGGGAAAGCTGCTCCCAGTTTTCAAGGTCGTCCGACACAAGGTGTGCAAGGGCCCCGCGGTATCCGCGAGTCTCTTGGGATCCATGAGTTCTATCGTCCGTCGACGTGGTGACGAGCATGTGGAAAACGCCCGCGTTGTCCTTAAAGACCTTCGGATCCCTCGCGGAGGGGGCGTAGTACGGCGCTTTCAGGCAGAGCTCCCTGCCGCTTTTGGCAAAATGGACGCAGTCGTCCGAAACAGCCCAGGTGAGTCTCGCCGGGGACCCGTCGCAGGAGCGGACGGCGTAAAACGCGTAATACCTGCCCCCTGAAGCGATCACCGAGCCGGTGCAGATCGAGCCCTCGGACTGATCGTCTATACCGACGGCCATCGGGTGCTCCCTCCAGTTCACCAGGTCATCCGACGAGATGTGCGCCCACTGGTGGGCGCCGAGCCCCCATTTGCTCTTGTGCTGACGCCTGTCGAACAGATAAAAAAGGTGGTAGGTCCCGTTGTCGCAAAAGGGCATGCAGTCTCCGGCGTTTGCGTTGAACCCCTCCGGGCGAAAGCCCTGCGCGCCGGTAAAGGTGCGCAATACGGCGCCGCTCTCCGCTTTTTTATATCTAACATCGGGTTTTAAGACGGCGGCCTCCGCGTTCGTCGATATCAAAGCTCCGTTGAGCGCCGCGCGGCCGATCGGCCAGTCCTCGTCCTGAAGCGAGCCGCCGGAGTACAGCGCAAGCCTGCAGCCGAGGTTTACCAGCGCGATCTCCCCGGCGGCACTGCCTTCAAGCTCAAGTGGCTTCTCGCGGGCGTCAAACCATACCCTGCATTTTACCCGGCCCTCTTCGAAGCCTATCGATAAAACCTCTTTTCCGGAGTTATCGAGGCGTAGAAACGAGCCGCCTCCAGATAGCTTCAGATTTATCTGCCAGGTCTCTTCCCCGTACTCTACCCTTTTTCCGTCCTTCAGCCTGATTATCATAGCCGGGCCCCTCTTTCGGGAAAATAATACCGGAAAGCAGGAGCGCCGTAAAAATAAGCGTGTCCAACACGCTAATTTTGTAACAACCCTGCCTGCCATGTTTTACAGTATGCTTCTAAATCCTCATTTCGAAATGAAATGAAGATCAAACGCATATATTTTTCGTTTTTAAGGTGTCTAATAAACTATTTCTTGTCGTCCCTGACATATTCGAGGATGTCGCCGGGCTGGCAGGAAAGCGCTTCGCAGACCTTGTTGAGCGTCGAAAAACGGATCGCTTTTGCCTTTCCGGTCTTCAGGATCGACATGTTTGCCATCGTGATTCCTACGGCATTGGAGAGCTCCGTCAGATTCATTTTTCTTTTTGCCATCATCACGTCAAGGTTTAATCTTATTGCCATATCTCTTTTCTCTCCGTTAGCAAGCGTTATGATCTTAGTTATTTCCCTTTTCCGCGCAAAAATGCCTGCCGAATAAAGAAATGTTATCGAAAGAATAACGCCGCTTATTTTTTATTTTTTTAGATCTCGTAGGTTTCGCCGTCTTTCGTCACAAACGCGTTCTTGTAGAGCGACGAAAGGAGGGCGCGCTGATTGTCTTCGTCATGGAGGATTGTCCGTCCGTGGTGCATATAGAACAGTTTTTCCGGCTTTTCGCTCTGCGCGAGCAGATATTTCGCGACGGCCTCCGGCAGATGATGACCGGTTTCCATCAAAAGCGCGTCACAGCCAAACCAGCCGTCCATCTCCTCGACGCTTACAACGTCCCCGGAATAGACGACCCGCTTGCCCTCGCACTCGATAAGGTAGGAAAAGGAGCGCCACACGCCGTTTTCCGGCACGCCGAGGTGGCGGTTATGCCGCGCGGTCACCCGCATCACGCCGTCGTCAAACAGCAATCCGTCCGAAACGCGAAAGGCCTGCAGCGGGAATCTCCGTTCGAACTTCTCCCTGGTCGTGCCTAGCATCGCCACCGCGCCCAGATACGGGCCCTCATCCGGGGTGTAGAGCGAAACCGGATGATTTTTTCTCACCTTTTCTATCGTAAAAAACAGGTGCGGAAGTCCGCCCACATGGTCGATGTCCGGGTGGCTGATCACGATCGACCTCAGGTTTTCAAGGGGCAGACCCATCAGGTAGGCGGTGTAGCCGCAGTTCTCGCCGGCGTCGAACAGGTAGAGGCTGGCACCCGTTTCAACGGCTACGGAGGTTTGGTGCCGCCCTGGCATCGGTTCGGTGCCGGAGCAGGTGCCGAGGAAATGGATTTTCATTTTTTGCGATCTCCTTTTATATTTTACGCGTTTGGCAGGCCCTGTTACGCCTGTCGGAACAGTAGGAAAATCCCGCGAAACGCGCGGATCACAAATTCGCCTGTCAGGTCTGCCGGAGTTACAGCGCCGGTTTCCGGGTCCCACAGCTCCCCGCGGCTGTATTTGCGGTGGGTAAACCTGACGGCCGCGTCGGCCCGGGTGTTGTTGACGGCAAACCAGATCTCTTCCCGGCCGCGGACGAACTTCGCCTTGAGAATCATCGCGTCAGACAAAACGCGCAGCTCCGGCTCGTTTTCTTTGAGCGCGGCGAAAACCTCCGCGATACCGCAGGGCTTGAAATGCCCACGCTTTTGCGTCCGGCCTATTTCCGTGCCGAAGGCCGGGATCTTGTCGAGAAACAGCACCTTTGCGCCCCGTTCCGAAAGGGCCTTGAGCGCCTCGTAGGCATCGTCGGCGATCATGTCCAGCGCGGGAACGATCAGCACCTTCACCGTATTGCCGGATATCTCTCCGGTTTTCGCGGCGGAGACGACGTCTTCCCGGTCGGCGTAGTAGAAATCGTAGCCCGCCTCGTAAATCGCTCTGGTGAGCGCCGCCGCGCTCCTGTCCGCCTCGCCCTCCGGCCCGGAAAACGCCGAGCACTGGGGGCGCATTTTCGCCTGAACGTCTTCGAGCCCGTAATAGACGAAAACTCCGCAGACGTTTTGCAGATTGTCCAGCATACAGCCGAGCCTGCCGACATAGGCGTTGAACTGCCGGGCCTGCTCCCGCTCCATATCACCTCTCAAGTGTGAGAATTCGGGCGCGTAACCCGAGTAGTCAGCGCTGAAATAGGAATTAGTGTGCCGGACGCCAGCGAGGTATAAAAGCCCCATAACGCCGGTCATGTTTTCGACCGGGGCCTTTTTAAACTCGTCCATACCGCCGAACGGGCAGATTTCCGCCATTAAACCGTTGGTCTTGTTCTTTCGCGCGGCCATCTGGGCGTGCTTCGCCGTGTTGTAGTTATAGCGCTCCGGCACGCAGTCGAGCACGTCTATACCGGGGTAGCCCGCCGCCCTCATCACCTCAAGGTTCGAGCCGTAGTCCCTCACATGGGAGACCATGCTCTCCTCGCCGAGATAATGTCCCGAAAAAGTGCCGCCGTGGTCTGCGCACCAGCGCTGCAGCTTGCCGGAATAGGTCCGCGCGATAAGCTTTCCCACCAGGCTGTAAAATTTGACCCTGACGGGCCAGGCCTCCCGCCCGCCTTCGAATATCAGCGGCAGGTATTTCCGGAGGTCAAAGCCGTATTCCCCGATAAAATCCTCAAAGAGCCCCTCTTTCCACGGGGCGAGGGCGTAGGGCCAGCTCTCGTAGCTCCGAGCGTAGCCCACCTGCAGGCTCGGCTCGTCGGTGAACACGGCCTCCGCCTTCGCGTAAGCGTCCGGTATCGCCGCCGCGATAGGTTCGAAGCAGAGGTCGATGAACCGCTCGACGGCTTTCGGCTCCATCACGTTGATGTAGCGGGAAAAGGAGCAGACGTTGTGGGTGCAGTGGGAACCCTCGTAGGCGGGCTTTACGCAGAATACGTAAAATACCTCCCGCTCGTTCAGGTCGCACTCGCAAAAATCATCAGTAAAGGACACGGGCTCCATATTGTCGTAAATCGGGTATCCGTCGTCAATCCGCCCGATAAGGAGCGGGTATTTCGCGGCCCAGACGATTTTATCCGTCTCCTCGTCGATGTGAAACGAGGTGTGCCTCGGCTCGTAGGCAACACGGCGGCGCATATAGAAGCCCTTCGCCTCAAGCTCGGGGTGCCCTTTAAGCGCTTCCCCGCCGGCGTAGCCCGAGGGATAGCCGTTTTCGTCGTATATCCAGTAGGAAAGGCCGTTTTCTTCCAGCTCTCCGATGATTTTATTAAACTCGGCGATGTTCTCCGGGTTCGACGTGAAGCCGTTTTCAAACGGCACGTTGGTCACCACGCCGCCGAAACCGTAATCGCGGAGCGCTCCCATAAAGGCTTCCCTGTTTTCCGGCCAGCCGTGCTGCATCGGGTAAACGCGGTATTTGCGCGGCGGGTCTTTAAAATCGGAGCGGTTCATAGCTTTATGCTTCTTTCATTGAATACTCTATTGACGAATCAGCTCCGCCATAAGCTTCTCCGTTCTGCTCTCGGGCAGGTTCGGCGGGCGCTTTGACGATCTTTTCAGCGTGAAGTAGCCGACGGCCGAAACAATGAAGCCGCTCAGCGCGTCCACTATAAGGTCCCCCATCGTATCCGACACGGCCCTGCGGCCGACAAGCTGCGTACCGTCCTCAAGGGCGCATTTTTGCATGTTGAGGCTGAGCAGGCCGTCAAACGTGTACTCGTAAATCTCCCACAGTGTTCCGACCGCCAGTGCGAAGCAGAACGCGAACAACGCTACGAAAAACGGGCTCAGGCTCATTGGGATGTGCTCGGACTTGTTCAGATAGCTGACCAGGCTGAAGCCGAGGGCACCCAGCATGAAGCCGCTGAAGGCGTGCAGAATCACGTCCCAGAACGGGATCAGATAGTAGAAATCCCTGACCTCGCCGAGGTAAATGGCCATGTACAAAAAGACAAAGTAGGCGACCTCCATGCCGTCCGGGATGTCCACCGAGAATTTCTTCTCGATAATCGAGGGGACCATCATCACTATCAATCCGAGAAGGCACTGCAAAAGCATCAGCATATAATCGCTCTTTAGTTTCTCGTGCTCTCCCACCTCCGGTGCGGTCGAGGGCGCGCCTATCATTTTTATCACGGTGTAGGCAATTGACGCCACCAGCGTGACCAGCAGAAAAATGCCTATGTACTTTTTCCAGTTTATTTTTCTGATGCGCGCAGCCGTGCTTCGCTTCATCTACGCATTTGCCTCCGAACCTTTTTTGCCATATGTTATAAGTATACCATATTCAGGAGAAAATGCAATTGCATACTTGAAAAATGAATTATGTAATACAGACAAAGTTGCGGGCCAAAGGTCTGTGTATCTAAAAAATACTTTACAAAACCGCAAATAAAAGGTATAATATATAAGCTCGCGGACAAGCGGGCAATACGCGCCCGTAGCTCAGCTGGATAGAGCGTTGGACTCCGACTCCAAAGGCCGCAGATTCGAATTCTGTCGGGCGTACCACCTAAAAAAGAAGGCTGATAAAGCCTTCTTTTTTTAGTTTATAGGCTTCGTGAAATAACCTCTTTGTTATATATCGGCAGGAAGTTTTCATATTTATCCGTAACCGATAAAACCCTGCGCCAGACTCAAAAACAGGGCGGAGAAAATTCGTTGTTCCCCGCGACCGCTTATTATGGTATAATCGGTACGAAATAAAATTAGTCTGCAAAGGGAGATTATTTATGGGTTATTATCTCGACGTTAAGGATTTCGGAGCCGTCGGCGACGGCAGGACGGACGACACAAAGGCACTTCAGGCGGCGATCGACGCCGCCTCCGAGAGCGGAAAAACGCTTCTGCTCGAGCCCGGCAGATACCGTACGGACGTTTTATACGTCAAAAAGAACATGGTGATGAAGGCCGACCCCACCTGGGACTACTCCACCGAGGGCCGGTGCGTGCTGCTGCCGCTGACGGACACCCAGAGCTGCGTTCTGAACTTAAACGAGGCCTACGGCTCGACGCTGGAGGGCTTCTGCGTCAACGGCGAGCGCAGGGGCGAGGCGATGTGCGGTCTGCTGATCGACCGCGGCAGATTCGTCAGGGAGGACGCGTTCCGGCTTGAAAAGCTCAAGGTGATGCGCTTTTCCGGCCACGCGGCAAATCTCGACTGCATCTGGTGCTTCTCGATGCGCCACTGCATGCTCGCGTTCTCCGGCGGAGACGGGCTCCGCGTCAAGGGCTGGGACTGCTTTATTTTGGACAACTGGTTTTCCGGCAACGACGGCGCGGGATATGGCACCGAGGATGTCAACGCCTCGATAACGATGACCGGCAACCGGATTGAGTGGAACAAAAAAGGCGGCATCGTGATCTGCGCGGGCAACCACTACAACATCAGCGGGAACTACATCGACCGCTCCGGCAACGGCGGCATCATCGTCACCGGCAGGCGGGGCGATTTCAACGGCGAGACCTACCGGGCGTTCTCAAACACGATTGCGATTACCGGCAACGTCATTTTCAGGAGCGGCAAGGCCCCCTACGACGAGGAGGGCAGCTGCCACATGCTCCTCAAGGACGCGATCGGCCTCTCCGTGACCGGCAACACGATGTGCATCGGCCGGGACGACGGCCCCCACGGCGTCTATACGCCGGACTACGGGATGATCCTCGAAAATCTCGGCTCGTCGATCGTCTGCGGAAACACGATGGCCTGCGCCGCGTTTAAAAAGCTGATCTGGGACAAGGGCGGCCACGCGCCGGACACGATTATCAAGGACAATACCGGCGTTCTCGCGGTCAACGATCCCGCCGCCGGAGCTCCTGTCGAGTCGCCGAGCTACCCCCACACGCTGCGCATCTCCGACAACCCGTGGTACCGGGAAAACCTGAAAATTCCCTACGATTTTCCCGTTTAGATTCGGTTTATAAAAGCGTGTTATTCTGGTTTTGATAACCAAAATAACAACTTTTCGAGGTAGGCGTATGTTCCATATTCTTGTCGTCGACGACGATAAAAACACCAGGCGTCTGATGCAGGCGGTGCTGGAGGCTGAAAACTATACTGTTACCACGGCCAAGGACGGCGAGGAAGCCCTCGGCGTGATGGACAGGGAGAAAATAGATCTGGTTGTGCTCGACATCATGATGCCCCATATGGACGGCTATGAGTTCACAAAGACGCTGCGCGCCGCGAACAACGACCTGCCCGTCCTGATGGTCTCCGCAAAGCAGCTGCCGGCCGACCGGAAACAGGGTTTCCTTGCGGGCACGGACGACTATATGACAAAACCGGTGAACGAAGAGGAGATGCTGCTGCGCATTAAGGCTCTGCTCCGCCGCGCCAAAATCGTCAACGAGAAGAAAATCGTGATCGGCGACATGGTGCTAGATTACGATTCGATGAGCGTCAGCCGCAGCGGCGAGACCCAGGTGCTGCCGCAGAAGGAGTTTCTGCTGCTCTACATGCTGCTGTCCTATCCCGGCAAAATCTTCACCCGCATACAGCTGATGGACGAAATCTGGGGCGCGGAGAGCGACACCGGCTGGGAGACGGTGACGGTTCATATCGGGCGTCTGCGGAAGCGCTTCGAGGGCTGGAGCGAATTTGAGATCGAATCCGTGCGCGGGCTCGGCTACAGGGCGGTGAAGAAAGTATGAGCGGTGAAGAAAACATGAAGGGGAAGGAGCGCAAGCAGCGCTTCGGGCTGACTCTGCTCTTCTCCGGCGTGGTTTTCTGTGCAATGCTGCTGACGCTGCTGGTTGTCGGAGCGTTCATCTTCGCCGCGGAAAGGGCGGGCTGGTTCTATAACCGCCTCGGCGCCACAAGGCCGATCCCGTTCTTCGTTTTTATCGCCTTGTCCAGCCTTGTAGTGGGGGCGGTCCTGACGACGCTGGTGGTCAAAATCCCGCTGAAGCCGATTAACTCGATGATCAACGCGATGGACCGGCTCGCTTCCGGCGATTTTAAAACGCGGCTCAAATTCGGCACGATTTTCGCCAAACACCCCACAGTAATCGAGCTGACCGAAAGCTTCAACACGATGGCCGAGGAGCTGGAAAACACCGAGATGCTCCGCTCGGATTTTATCAACAACTTCTCCCATGAGTTCAAAACCCCCATCGTCTCCATCGCGGGCTTCGCGAAGCTGTTAAAGCGCGGCAATCTGACCGAGCAGGAGAAAAAGGAGTACCTGGATATCATCGAGGAGGAGTCGCTGCGCCTGTCCTACATGGCCACCAACGTGCTGAACATGACAAAGGTGGAAAATCAGACGATCCTGACCGACGTCACGCGCTTTAACCTGTCCGAGCAGCTGCGTAACTGCGTGCTGCTGCTGGAAAACAAGTGGAAGAAAAAATAGCTGGAGCTGAACCTTGAGTTTGATGAGTATATAATAGACGCCAACGAGGAGCTGCTCAAGCAGGTCTGGGTCAACCTTATCGACAACGCGGTTAAATTCTCGCCGGAGGGCGGAACGGTGGAGATTGAAATCCGCGAGAGCGGCGGCGATATTTCCGTCACGGTCGCCAATACCGGCAGCGGGATTAAGGCTGAGAATATCGAGCGGATATTCCATAAATTCTACCAGGAGGACGTGTCCCACGCCGCGGAGGGCAACGGCATCGGGCTCGCCATCGTAAAGCGGGTGGTGGAGCTGCACGGCGGTACGGCGCGCGCCGAGAGCCTGAATAACCGCACTGCGTTCTGCGTCACGCTGCCAAAAGCCGGAGCGGCGGCAAAATGACGGTCGTTTGCAGAAAGTTTACAAAATAAAGAAAGCTCCCCCTTTAGCGCTCACCCTTTGTTTTGTTTCAGTTTAGAAATCGCGTCTATACTTAAATTCTCGCCCGCGCAAAGCTGCGGGCAGACGCTTACGCAAGTTTTCCATCTCGCACCAGAAAGGATTATTAGAGTTAATGTTGGAACTTAAGCAAATCACGAAAACATACGTGACCGGCGGAGAAACCGTTCAGGCGCTAAGGGACGTAAGCCTGAGATTCCGAAAAAGCGACTTCGTCGCGGTTTTGGGGCCCTCCGGCTGCGGCAAAACCACGATGCTGAACATCATAGGCGGGCTGGATCAGTACACCAGCGGCGACCTCGTCATAGACGGGAAATCCACAAAGGACTTCAGCGACAGGGACTGGGACGCGTACCGCAACCACTCGATCGGCTTTGTTTTCCAGAGCTACAACCTGATCCCCCACCAGACGGTTCTGCAAAACGTGGAGCTGGCGCTGACCCTTTCCGGCGTCTCCAAAACGGAGCGCAGGAGGAGAGCCAGGGAGGCCCTGGAAAAGGTCGGCCTGGGCGACCAGATGAAAAAGAAGCCCAATGAGATGTCCGGCGGCCAGATGCAGCGCGTGGCCATCGCCCGCGCCATCGTCAACGACCCGGACATCGTGCTGGCGGACGAGCCGACGGGTGCGCTGGACACGGAGACCAGCGTACAGGTGATGGATATCCTGAAGGAGATCTCCAGGGACCGCCTTGTGATCATGGTCACCCACAACCCGAACCTGGCGGAAAGGTACTCCACCCGCGTCATCCGGATTCTCGACGGCCGCATCACCGACGATTCCGCTCCGCCGACTGACGCGGAGTTTGCCGGGCAGCTGAAAACGGCTGAAATGAAAACGGTGGAGAGGCATAAGGCTAAAAAGCCCTCGATGTCGATCTGGACCGCCTTCGGCCTGTCGCTGAAAAACCTGTTCACCAAAAAGGGCAGGACCGCCCTGACCTCTTTCGCCGGCAGCATCGGCATCATCGGAATAGCGTTGATTTACGCGGTGTCCCAGGGGACGACCAACTATATCGACGCCGTGCAGGAGGACACCCTTTCCTCGTATCCGCTGACGCTGGAGGCGCAGCACGTGGATATCGGCACGCTGCTGGAGACCTTTATGGGGAAGGCGAAGTCCACGTCCGAGCACGGGAAAGACGCCGTATACCAGAAGGCCATGTTCTACGAACTGATAAATTCCCTCAACACGATAGATAAGCAGGAAAACGACCTGAAGTCCTTTAAGCAATACCTCGAGTCCGAGCGCGCCGACGAAAACAGCGCAAGCGGGCTTTACGACGCGGTCAGCGGCGTGCAGTACGCCTATGACCTGAATCCGCTGATTTACACAAAGAACGTCGACGGGGATATAATCCGGTCCGACACTAATGAGCTGGTGCAAAGCCTTCTTGTGGAGTATATGGGGATGGATATCTCCTCGATGCTCAACATGCAGGAGCAGTCGTCGGCCGGAGGCTTCGCCTCGATGATGCGTTCCTCCTCGTCGCTCTGGCAGGAGATGCTGCCCGGCGACAACGGCGATCTTATCAGCCCGCTGCTGGAAAAGCAGTACGACCTCGTGTACGGCTCCTGGCCGACCCGGTACAACGAGATCGTTCTGGTGCTGGACGAGAACAACGAGCTGGACGACCTGACGCTCTATGCGCTGGGCTTAAAATCAAAGGAAGACCTCGACGCCATCATGGAGGCGGCGATAAACCATACGACGATCGAGTACGAGACCCAGAAATGGAGCTATGAGGAGATCTGCGCGATGGATTTCCGCACGGTGCTGAACTCCGACTGCTATATCTACGACGAGAAGACCGGGCTGTATACCGATCTGCGCGATACAAGCGCCGGGCTGAAATACCTATACGACAACGGCCTGACCCTTAAGGTCTGCGGCATCATCCGCCCCAGCGAAGACGCTGTGTCCACGATGCTGACCGGCTCCATCGGCTACACCTCAGAGCTTACGGAGTATGTAATCGAGCGCGCGCAGCAGTCCGAGGCCGTCAAAGCCCAGAGGGAAAACCCGGCGACGGATATCTTCACCGGACTCCCGTTCAAGGACACGGACGGGCAGCTGACGACGGCGCAGAAGGCGGAGGCCTTCGACAAGTACATCGCTGCCCTCGACGAAAATGGAAAGGCCAAGATCTATGTGGAGATCATGAGCATCCCGGACGAGGCGCTGGTATCCCAGACCGTCGAGCAGACGCTGGCGTCGATGACGCGGGCCGATATGGAAAACGCGATGACCCAGGCTCTCTCCGAGCAGATGAACATGGACCTGGAACAGATCAAGAGCTATATCGCCGCGATGAGCGACGAGGATATGCGCGCGCTCTTTGCCCAGATGATCGAGGAGCAGTTCAGGTCCCAGTACGCTTCCCAGATACAGGCGCAGCTCGGTTCGATGACGAGCCGGCAGCTCGCCGGCGCGCTTGTCGCCGCGGCCGGCGGCTACACCGACGAGCAGCGCTCGGAGTACTACGACGAGGTGCTCGATTTTTCCGACTCCACCTATGAGGATAACCTGACAGAGCTTGGCTGCGTCGACATGGACAGTCCCGCCGCGATCAACCTCTATGCCTCCAGCTTTGCGGATAAGGACAGGATCAAAGACGCCATCACGGCCTATAACGAGAGCGTTGACGACCTCTCCGAGATCAGATACACCGACTATATCGGCTTGCTGATGTCGTCGGTGACCACCATCATCAACGCGATAACCTATGTCCTGATCGCCTTCGTCGCCGTCTCGCTGATTGTCTCCTCGATTATGATCGGCGTCATTACGCTGATTTCGGTGCAGGAGCGGACAAAGGAGATCGGCATCCTGCGGGCGATCGGCGCCTCGAAGAGGAACGTCTCAAGCATGTTCAACGCGGAGACCGTGATAATCGGGTTTACCTCCGGTGCGCTCGGCGTGCTTATAACCTATCTCCTCTGCATCCCGATCAACGCGATACTGCACAGTCTGACCGGAATCGAGAACCTCAGCGCCACCCTGCCCGTTTCAGTCGCGGCGATTCTCATCACAATCAGCATGCTGCTGACTCTGATCGCGGGAATCATCCCCTCCAGAAGCGCGGCAAAGAAGGACCCGGTGGTAGCGCTTCGGACAGAATAGAGTTTAAATTTCGGCATAAACAAAGCGGAGGCACGGCGCCTCCGCTTTGTTTTTATCGTTATGCTTTTTACTTGACGCTGTAGAGTATCTCCGAGTAGGTGGGATAGGGCCAGTACTTCTTGTCGACGAGGGTTTCGAGCTCGTCAGCGGCGCCTCTCAGCGCGGTCATCTCGGTGATTATCTCGTCCCTGCAGCAGACGGCCATCTCCTCGGCATGCTTGGACTTGGCATTGATGATCGCCTCTTCGAGCCTTTCCAGGTTCAGCGACATATACTCCGCCAGCTTCGTGATCTTGCTAACCAGCTTGGTCTCCACCTGCACCGAGAGCTCCGGGCTCAGCGCCTTCTTGGCGTTGGCGGCCTCGGCAAGCTTGCCGCAGAACTCCAGCGTGCTGGGCAGAATCTCCCGCTTGATCATGTCGACCATTGTCAGCGCCTCGATGATCACGATCTTGCCGTAGTTCTCAAGCATGATCTCGTAACGGGAGCGGAGCTCGGTCTCGGTGAGCACGCCGTGCCTGACGAAGAGGTCGATGTTCTTCTGGTTCGGCAGGTACTTGACCGCATCCACCGTCGTCTTGAGGTTTAAAAGCCCGCGCCTCTCGGCCTCGGCAACCCACTCCTCGGAGTAGTTGTTGCCGTTGAAAATTATTCTCTTGTGCTTTTTAATCGTCTCCTTGACCAGCGCGTTCAGCGTGACCGTGAAGTTATCCGAATTCTCAAGCCGGTCGGCGAACTCACGGAGCGACTCGGCGACGATTGTGTTCAAAACGGTGTTCGCGTCCGCTATCGAGAAGCTGGAGCCGAGCATGCGGAACTCAAACTTATTGCCGGTGAAGGCGAACGGCGAGGTGCGGTTGCGGTCCGTCGTGTCCTTCGGGAATTTCGGCAGCACGGAGGCGCCGATCTCGATATTGACTCTCTCCTTCTCCCTGTAGAGCGTGCCGTTTTCGACCGACTCGATAATCTCGGTGAGCTCGTCGCCGAGGTACATGGAGACGATCGCCGGGGGCGCCTCGTTCGCGCCGAGCCTGTGGTCGTTTCCGGCGCTCGCCACGGAGATGCGGAGCAGGTCCTGATAGTCGTCGACCGCCTTGATTACCGCCATCAGGAAGATCAGGAACCGGGCGTTCTGGGACGGGGTGTCCCCCGGCTCGAGCAGGTTGATGCCGGTGTCCGTGGAGAGAGACCAGTTGTTGTGCTTGCCGCTGCCGTTGACGCCTGCGAAGGGCTTCTCGTGGAGCAGGCATACGAGGCCGTGCTTCGCGGCCACCTTTTTCATGATCTCCATCGTCAGCTGGTTGTGGTCGGTGGCTATGTTGGTGGTCGTGAATATCGGGGCGAGCTCGTGCTGCGCCGGGGCGACCTCGTTGTGCCTTGTCTTGGCGAGAACGCCGAGCTTCCACAGCTCCTCGTCAAGGTCTCTCATGTACTCGGATACGCGCAGCTTGAGCGCGCCGAAATAATGGTCCTCAAGCTCCTGACCCTTGGAGGGCCTCGCGCCGATCAGCGTTCTGCCGCAGTTGATCAGGTCGGGGCGCTTTTCATACATCTCTCTGTCTATCAGGAAGTACTCCTGCTCCGGGCCGACCGTCGTTATAACGTGCCTGGCGTTCGTCCCGTTGAAAAGCTTCAGTATGCGCATCGCCTGCTTGTCGACCGCCTCCATCGAGCGCAGCAGCGGGGTCTTTTTATCCAGTGCCTCGCCGCCGTAGGAGCAGAAGGCCGTGGGAATGCAGAGGGTGCTGTCCTTGATAAAGGCGTAGGAGGTCGGGTCCCAGGCGGTGTAGCCCCTGGCCTCAAAGGTGGCACGCAGCCCGCCGGAGGGGAACGAGGAGGCGTCCGGCTCGCCGCACACCAGCGACTTGCCCGAAAACTCCATAATCACCGCACCGTCGCCCGCCGGGGAGATAAAGCTGTCGTGTTTTTCGGCGGTAATGCCTGTCATCGGCTGGAACCAATGGGTGAAATGCGTCGCGCCCTTTTCAATCGCCCAGTCCTTCATCGCGCTCGCGACCACGTTCGCCAGGCCGAGCTCCAGAGGCTTGCCCTCCGCCGTCGCGGCCTTCAGCGCCTGGTAGGTTTCCTTTGGAAGCCTGGCCTTCATCACCTTGTCGTTAAACACCAGGCTGCCGAATAATTCGGGGATGTTTTTCATCTTTGTGTCCTCCATTCTAGACTTCTCCTTTAATTCTGTTGACGGAGGCTTAAAACTGCCCGCACAGATTAAATCAAATAAAAAACAGCGCTGCGGATAAAACGTATCCACAGCGCCTTTGCTGTTTACTCGCATAATATACCACGTTTCGATTTCTTTGTCAATACCTTTTTCAAAAAAATTCCACCGGCTTTCTCCCCCGGGCACCCCCCTTTGAGACAAGCCCCGCAAAAAAATTTTGCCGCAGCCTGTCTTTTTTTGTCCGGGGCTATTGACAAACGCCGAAAATCATGTAGAATAAATGGAAAGGACAAAGGCGTTCATTAAATAGTCTGCAAGGATCGCGCATTAAAGCGCGTGCGGTCCGCGGGTTATTTAATGAGCGCCTTTCTCTTTATACTCTTTAGACTTCAAAAGGGGGGCCATCAATGCTTAGGGAAGGCGACGTCAGGATTCCCTCCGGCTGCGCGATATCCGGGATTTTCTCAAAATCAGGCAAGCTTATCAGCGGCGACCGGATTATTTCGTCCATTTCGGTGATGCGGGACCGGAGCAACGGGTTGGGCGGAGGCTTCGCCGCCTACGGGATATATCCTTCATATAAGGATTTCTTCGCTTTTCACATCTTCTACCAGAGCTCCGAAGCGAAAAAGGACTGTGAAACACTGCTCGAACAGTATTTTGATATTATCAACCTCTCAAAGATTCCGACGCGAAAGACGCCCCGGGTGACCGACGAGCCGCTGATCTGGCGCTATTTCGTCACGCCGCTGCCGACGAAGCTCGCGGACAGCCAGCTCGACGAGGCCGAGTTCACCGCCAGGTTCACGATGAAGGTCAACACCCTCATCGACGGAGCGTACATGTTCTCCAGCGGCAAAAACATGGGGGTATTCAAGGGCGTCGGCTACCCCGAGGACATCGGCGGGTTCTACCGGCTCGACGAGTACGAGGGCTACTGCTTTACCGCCCACGGCCGCTACCCGACGAACACGCCGGGCTGGTGGGGCGGCGCGCACCCGTTTTCGCTGCTGGACTACTCCGTCGTGCACAACGGCGAGATCTCGTCGTACGACGCCAACCGCCGCGCGATAGAGATGCACGGCTACAAGTGCACGCTGCTGACCGACACCGAGGTCATCGCCTACATTATAGATTACCTGAACCGGCGGGTCGGGCTGACGCTGCCGGAGGTGGCAAACGTGATCGCCGCCCCGTTCTGGAAGACGATCGAGACCCTGCCTCCGGAGGAGGCCGAAAAGCTCAGCTATCTGCGCAACGTCTTTTCGTCCTATCTGATCACCGGGCCGTTCTCGATTCTCGTGGGCTTCACCGGCGGAATCATGGCGCTGAACGACCGGCTGAAGCTGCGCTCGATGGTGGCGGCCGAGAAGGACGATATGCTCTACATCGCGAGCGAGGAAGCCGCGATCAGAAAAATTGAACCGAGCCCCGACAGGGTTTGGGCGCCGCGGGGCGGCGAACCCGTGATCGCGGTATTGGACGAGGTGAATACACATGCCGATTGACGATATCTATCCCGAATACGAAGTTGTCCGCGACCCCGCGCGCTGCATCAAGTGCAGAGTCTGCGAGCGGCAGTGCGCAAACAAGGTCCACAGCTATCTGGAAAACGAGGGCATCATGCTGGCAGACAGCTTAAAATGCGTCAACTGCCACCGCTGCGTGATGCTCTGCCCCACCAGGGCGTTGAAAATCATTAAATCGCCCCACACGTTCAAGGAAAACGCCAACTGGGACGGAAAGACGATTCAGGAGATCTACCGGCAGGCCTCGACGGGCGGCGTGCTGCTGTCCAGCATGGGCAATCCGGAGAAATACCCGATCTACTTCGACAAGATGCTTCTAAACGCCTCCCAGGTGACGAACCCCTCGATAGACTCCCTGCGCGAGCCGATGGAGACGAAGGTCTTCCTCGGCAAAAAGCCCTCGAAGATCGCCCGGGACAAGGACGGGAAGCTGATCGACAACCTCCCGCCCCAGCTTGAGCTATCGATCCCGGTGATGTTCTCCGCGATGAGCTACGGCTCCATAAGCTACAACGCCCACGAGTCCCTTGCCCGCGCCGCCACCGAGCTCGGCATCTACTACAACACCGGCGAGGGCGGCCTGCACGAGGACTTCTACAAATACGGCAAAAACACGATAGTCCAGGTGGCGTCCGGCCGCTTCGGCGTGCACAAGGCCTACCTGGACAGCGGCGCCGCCATCGAGATCAAAATGGGCCAGGGCGCGAAGCCCGGCATCGGCGGGCACCTGCCCGGCAAAAAGATCGTAGGCGACGTGTCCCGCACCCGGATGATCCCCGAGGGCGCCGACGCCCTCTCCCCCTACCCCCACCACGACATCTACTCCATCGAGGACCTGCGCCAGCTGGTCTACTCCCTCAAAGAGGCGACGGCCTACAAAAAGCCGGTCATCGTGAAAATAGCGGCCGTCCACAACGTCGCCGCGATCGCCAGCGGCATCGCCCGCAGCGGGGCCGACATCATCGCGATCGACGGCTACCGGGGCGGCACCGGCGCCGCGCCGACGCGGATCAGGGACAACGTCGGCATCCCCATCGAGCTCGCCCTCGCGAGCGTCGACAAGCGCCTGCGGGACGAGGGCATCCGGGACGAGGTCTCTCTGATCGCCGCCGGAAGCATTAGGAGCAGCGCCGACCTGTTCAAGGCGATCGCCCTCGGGGCGGACTGCGTATATATCGGCACGGCAGCCCTGCTGGCGCTGGGCTGCCACCTCTGCAGAAGCTGCCATTCCGGCAAATGCAACTGGGGCATCGCCACCCAGGACCCCGAGCTTGTCAAGCGGCTGAACCCGGACGTGGGCGCCGTGCGGCTTGTCAACCTGATCCGCGCCTGGGAGCACGAGATCAAGGAGATGATGGGCGGCATGGGCATCAACTCCATCGAGAGCCTCAGGGGAAACCGCCTGATGCTCAGGGGCATCGGCCTGAACGAGAAAGAGCTTGAAATCCTCGGCATCAAACATGCGGGCGAGTAAGAGATAATTGCTGCGAGGCAGCAATTATCTCCCTGGAAAAACCGCTTGCTCGCCATATACGATGGCTCGCAGTTCACCGCTAAAACGGTGAACACCGCGGTTTTTCAGGCCTTCGGTGGTAATTTAAGGAATTGCTGCAAGGCAGCAATTATCTCCCGCTCTTACGTATTTTTTCGCGCATCGGTTTCACAACGCGTTACAATCCCCGGCAAATACTGAATCATTTTTGCGAGCGAGGAATGAGTGTCATGAAACGAATATACGTCAACGAAAAATGGTGCCTTGCGTGCCATCTCTGCGAATACAACTGCGCGTTCGCCGGGACGGGCGAGCAGGACATGGCTTACGCGCTGATGAACGTCAGAATCAACCCGAAAATCCGCCTCGAGCAGCTCAACGAGATCAGCTACGCCGTGTCGTGCCGGCACTGCTCCGAGCCGCTCTGCGTAAAAAGCTGCATAACCGGCGCGCTCACCCGGGCCGACGGGCTGATAAAAATCAACCAGGATAAATGCATAGGCTGTTATACCTGCATAGTCGCCTGCCCCTACGGCGCGATCTCCCCCTCCGACCGCGGCGCGGTTCAGAAATGCGAGCTCTGCACCGGCACGAGGGAGGGTACGCCCGCCTGCGTCCGGGGCTGCCCCAACGCGGCGCTTGTGTTTGAAGAAAAAAGTTAGATATGCGTAAAGTAAATATATCTTCGTGAAGTTTTGGCTGGGATATAACGGCACTTGTATCTGAACAGAGGGTTAGATTTGCTCAAAGCAAATTTAACTTCGACAGGCACACCACAAACCTGAAGTTTTGGTTTGATGCAGACGGAGAATGAAGAGAGGCTTGAGCTATTATGAAATATGTCATTATCGGAAATTCCGCCGCGGGGATCGGGGCGGCGGAAGGGATCAGAAGCGTCGACACGGCCGGGGAGATTACGGTCATTTCGGCGGAGCCCTTCCACACCTATTCCCGGCCGCTGATCTCGTACTTGCTGCTCGGCAAGACTACCCGGGAGAAGATGAAATACCGCCCGGACGACTTCTACGAAAAAAACAACTGTACGCTGCTCGCCGGGGTCAGAGCCGAGAAAATCGACGCCGCGGCCAAAAAGGTCATCTGCTCGGACGGCCGCGAGGTCCCCTACGACAAGCTGCTTATCGGAACCGGCTCAACGCCGTTCGTCCCGCCGATGAACGGCCTTGAAAAGGTAAAAAACAAATTCTCCTTCATGACGCTGGACGACGCCCTCTCGCTGGAGGCGGCGCTGACGCCCAAGTCCCGGGTGCTGATCATCGGCGGCGGCCTGATCGGGCTGAAATGCGCCGAAGGGGTGAGCGGGCGCTGCGCGTCGATCACGGTGGTCGACCTGGCGCCGACGATCCTCTCCAGCATTCTGGACGCGGAGGGCGCGGCGATCGTGCAAAAGCACCTGGAGGACCGCGGCATGGAGTTTTACCTCGGGGACAGCGTGGAGCGCTTTGAGGAAAACACCGCCGCCCTGAAAAGCGGCGCTGTGGTCGGCTTCGACCTGCTGGTTCTGGCCGTCGGCGTCAGGGCGAACACCGCCCTTGTCAAAGACATCGGCGGCGACGTGGACCGGGGGATAATCATCAACGAAAAAGGCGAGACGAGCGTTCCGGACGTCTACGCGGCGGGGGACTGCGCGCAGGTCTACGACGTCTCCTACGGCTCGCGCCGGGTGCTGGCGCTGCTGCCGATCGCGTATATGGAGGGCGAGTGCGCCGGAGTCAACATGGCTGGCGGCGAGCGCGAGTTCAACAACGCGATGCCGCTGAACTCCATCGGCTTTTTCGGACTCCACATCGCCACCTCCGGCTGCTATACCGGGGAGTGCTATACCTCGAGGAAAAACGGCTACAAAAAGCTGTTCTACCAAGACGACCTGCTGAAGGGCTTCATCCTGATCGGCGGCATTAAAAACGCCGGCATCTACACGAGCCTTATCCGCGACCGCGTCCCGATCTCGTCGATAGACTTCGGACTGATCTGCGAGCAGCCCAGCCTGCTGGCGTTTTCCCGGGAGGACCGCACCGCGAAGCTATCGAAGCTTTAACAAATCACCGGCTTTGAAAGGAATGAGACCAAAATGAGAATTGACGCTCAAAATATGTTGTTTCAGGAGCTCAACGATAGGGTAAGGCGGACGGAGGGCGACGTCGAGATAGACAACTGCCTCGGCCAGCGCTTTATCGGCGCGGGCAGGAGCTCGGGCAGGCTGACGATCAACGGCACCCCGGGCAACGCCCTCGGCGCGTACCTCGACGGCGCGGAGATCTTCGTCAACGGCAACGCCCAGGACGCAGTAGGCGACACGATGAACGACGGCCTGATCGCCATCAGGGGCAGCGTGGGCGACGCGGCTGGCTACGCGATGCGCGGGGGCAGGCTCTACGTGCGCGGCAGCGCGGGCTACCGCACCGGCATCCATATGAAGGCCTACAGGGACAAAAAGCCGGTGATCATCGTCGGCGGCAGAACCGGGAGCTTTCTCGGGGAGTACCTCGCAGGGGGCATAATAATCGTGCTCGGCCTCGACATCACCTCGAAGCTCGTCTCCCGCTTCACCGGCACCGGCATGCACGGCGGGAAGATTTTCCTGCGCCAGGACACGCTCCCGGACTACCTGCCGGAGCAGGTGAACGCCTCGATCGCCTCTGAGCGGGATCTGGACGAAATAATTTCGCCGTTGAAGGAATATTCCGAGTTGTTCAATTTGTATTTTAGTGATATAATAAATCATGGCTTTTGCGTGCTGACACCTAACGCCAAAAACCCCTACAAGAGAATCTACACGGCGAATTAAATCCGCTCAAAGGAGGTTTTTTACCGATGGCAAGCAGCGTCAAGGATATCATCGCATTTGTTCGGGAAAACGACGTTAAATTCATCCGCATGGCGTTCTGCGACGTGCTCGGAACGCTGAAAAACATCTCGGTGATCTCCGACCGCTTCGAGGAAGCCGTGCTAAACGGCCTTTCCTTCGACGGCTCGTCGATCGACGGCTTTTCCGACGACAGCGGCGTCGACGACCTGCTGCTCTACCCGGACCCCTCCACGCTGTCGGTGATGCCCTGGCGCCCGTCCCAGGGCAAGGTAATCCGCTTCCTTTGCGACATTAAACACGCCGACGGTTCGCAGTTCGTCTGCGATTCCCGCTTTGCGCTGAAGGAGGCAATAGCCCGCCTAAAGCAGTTCGGGCTCTCCTCGAAAATCGGCGAGGCCTGCGAATTCTATCTGTTCAAGACCGACGAGAACGGCATGCCGACAAAAATCACCCTCGACAACGGCGGCTACTGCGACATCGCTCCGCTGGACAGGGGCGAAAACGTCCGGCGGGAGATCTGCCTCAACCTCGAGGAGATGGGCTTTGCCCCGGAGAGGTCGCTGCACGAGCGCGGCCCGGGCCAGAACGAGATCGACTTTAAATACAACGACGCCCTCGCCGCGGCGGACAATTTCCTCAATTTCAAATCCGTCGTCAAGGCGATCGCCAACATCAACGGGCTGTACGCCTCGTTCATGCCCAAACCCCTGCCCGACAAGAGCGGCAACGGGCTGAGAATCGGCCTGTCCCTCTACCGCGGCGACAAAAACCTGTTCGACGGCTTTTCGAAATCCCCCTGCGAGGAGGCGAAGAGTTTCATCGCGGGCGTGATGGCCCACATCGCCGAAATCACCGCGTTCCTCAACCCGGTCGCCAATTCCTACGAGCGGCTCGGCAGCTGCGAGGCGCCGAAATACGTCTCCTGGTCCCCTCTGAACCGCTTTCAGCTGATCCGCGTCCCCTCCGTCACGGGCGAACGCGCGCGGTTCGAGCTGCGCTCCCCGGACCCGGCGATCAACCCCTACCTGGCGTTCGCGCTGATACTGCACGCCGGTCTCGACGGAATCGAAAACGGCATGGCGCTCGCGGACCCTATCAACGTAAACCTCAACGCCGCGCCCGAGCAGTTAACGAAAAGCATCGAGAAGCTGCCGGAAAGCCTTGACGAGGCCGTCGCGCTCGCGGAGAACAGCGAGCTGATAAAAAAGGTGATTCCGTCGGCGCTGCGCTCAAGGTATCTCTCGCTGAAAAAGGCGGAGGCCTCCGAGTACCTGACCTGCGGAAACAAGGCGCAGTTCTGCGACGAGAGATATTTCCGCGCGATATAGATAAATAAAATACCAATGAAATATCAGGCGTTGCGGCCCTTTAAAAAGAGTTTCACAACGCCGGTATCATTTTATATTTGATTTGCCGCTTGCGGGGCTTTGATACGAGGGGAGGCGGTTTGTACGGACAGCGTTTTGATTGTATCAAGCACCGAGGGCAGTCTTTCGGCGCTGACCGGGATGCTCTCTCAAAATACATACGATAAAATCGCCACGGCCGCGAACGGGGGCGAGGCCCGCAGGATGCTCATCTCCCAGGCTTTCGACCTCTGCATCATCAACGCGCCGCTGAAGGACGAGTTCGGCGACCGGCTCGCCTGCGACGTCGCCACCCACGGCCTGACGCAGGTGATTCTGATCGTCAAGGCGGAGATCGCGGACGAGGTGTCCGCAAAGCTCGAGAATTTCGGCGTCTTCACCGTCTCAAAGCCGATCAACAAGGCGATTCTCTGGAGCGCCGTGAGGCTCGCCAACGCCGCCTTCAACAAAATCAGGCGCATGCAGAACGAGAACGACAGCCTCCGCAAAAAGATAGACGATATCCGCCTGGTGGACAGGGCGAAGTGCCTTTTAATCGAGTACCTGGGAATGACCGAGTCGCAGGCGCACCACCATATCGAAAAGCAGGCGATGGATATGCGGGTCTCGAAAAAGGAAATCGCGGAATCGATTCTTAAAACCTACGTGTTCTAGCCGCGGTAATTCGCGGTTTATGTTTTATCTTTTTAGCCAAACGGGCAAGGGATTTAAGCTTCTCTGCCCGCCCGGCGGATAAATCCGGCGCGCGAAAACAACAATAAGAGCATTCAAAGGGAAAGGGTAAGATAAGATTATGAGAAACGAAACCGTACTCGTGCTTGATTTCGGCGGACAGTACAAGCAGCTGATTGCGCGGCGGGTCAGGGAGCTTGGCGTCTATTCCGAGATTATCCCGGGGAACACCGAGATTTCAAAAATTCTCGCCAAAAACCCGGCGGGCATCATCCTGACGGGGGGCCCGTCGAGCGTTTACGAGGAGAACTCGCCGAAATGCTCGCCCGAGCTGTTTTCGCTCGGCATCCCCGTGCTCGGGATATGCTACGGCATCCACCTGATGAGCCATCTGCTGGGCGGGAAGGTCGAGAGCTGCGGCGTCAGCGAGTACGGTCAGACGGAGGCGAAAACAGACCCGAGTTCCCCGCTTTTTTCCGGTCTCGGCGAGGCGCAGACCGTGCTGATGAGCCACACGGACCTGATTTGCGCGCTGCCCGAGGGCTTTCGGGCGATCGCCTCTACCCGGGACTGCCCCTGCGCGGCCTTTGAAAACCCGGAGAAAAAGCTCTACGGCACGCAGTTCCACCCTGAGGTCGTCCACACCGTGAACGGCGTGAAGATGCTTAAAAACTTCCTCTACAACATCTGCGGGGCGAAGGGCGGCTACACGATGGACGACTACATCGAGACCGAGATCGCCGCCATCCGAGAAAAGGTGGGCTCCGAGCGGGTGCTGCTGGCGCTGTCCGGCGGTGTCGACTCCTCGGTCTGCGCCGCTCTGCTCTCCCGGGCGATTCCGGACAGGCTGGTCTGCATCTTCGTCGACCACGGCTTTATGCGCAAAAACGAGGCGGACGAGATCGAGAAAACCTTTTCAAATCGCAAGCTGGAGTTTGTCCGTGTGGACGCCTCCGAGCGGTTTTTGTCCAAACTCGCCGGCGTCACCGACCCCGAGACGAAGCGGAAAATCATCGGCAGGGAGTTCATCGAGGTCTTCCAGGAGCAGGCCCTGAAATACGGGGACGTTAAATTTTTAGCCCAGGGCACGATCTACCCCGACGTGATCGAGTCCGGCGTCAACTCCGCCACGATCAAGAGCCACCACAACGTCGGCGGCCTGCCCGAGAGCATGAATTTCATCGGCATAGTCGAGCCGCTCCGCTCCCTCTTTAAGGACGAGGTCAGGGCGGTCGGCAGAATGCTGAGGCTCCCAAGCGCCATCGTGGACCGCCAGCCGTTCCCCGGCCCGGGGCTCGCGATACGGATTATCGGCGAGGTCACCCGCGAAAAGCTCGACATTCTCCGCGAGGCCGACGCCATCGTGCGGGAGGAGTTCAAGCGCTCCCGGATTAAGGCGAGCCAGTTTTTCGCGGTGCTGACAAACCTGCGCTCCGTCGGCGTAATGGGCGACGGCCGGACCTACGACTACACGATAGCCGTCCGCGCGGTGGTCACCGGCGATTTCATGACCTGCGAATACGCCCGCGTCCCCCACTCGGTGCTCTCGCGCATCTCGACGCGCATCACCAACGAGGTCAAAGGCATCAACCGCGTGGTCTACGACATCACCGGCAAACCGCCCGCGACGATTGAGTGGGAATAAAGTCAAAAACGCCGAAAAAGCCCGTAAATAAAGGATTTTTGAGTTCCGAAAAAGGCTTTTGGCAACGTTTTGGCAACATCTGAATTATTCTGAATATAAAAACTAAGAGCTATCTGATTTTTGAAGATCAGATAGCTCTTTTTTGCGTTTATTGGGTTTAACAAACTGAAATTTAACTCTTAACAATAAATATATTTTTCAAATATTCCGTGTCGTTTACTGAAATAATACGTTGTGCCAGCGAATTAATGATACCTGAAAAATAGGGCAGGTATTCTTTGTCAAAGCCAATCCTTCGGAACAATGAAACAGCGGCCCCGGAAAGCGCATCCGCCAATTCTTCTGTTCTTTTGTGTAGATACTTCCTTACGAATGAATCTATATCGTCCTCGTTCATTAAAAGTGAATCCAGATCCTGTTGAATCATTTCTTTCCCAAGTGCATTGAGAAATACTGCCTCACAAATATTGAAATAGTTTTCCTCATATCTTGGAGTCATCTCTTGCAATAGTTCCAGAACTTTTTTCTGCGTAACCTTTTTTACGAACTCATTTTCAATTTTTATCGATGCGAGATAGTTCTCGATATAACTGATACCTTTAAGGTTATCCGGCACAGCTTTGACGAGCGGATAATCAATGCTGCACGGGATTTGGTGAGCGGCATAATAGAAATCATACTTTTTGAAGAAATTGCCGATGCTCTTTAATGTTGAAACATAGTAAATGTTATTTATTTCCGGGGCATCAATGCAGATTCTTGCCCACTCTTCATTCAGGTTATTCCAGTTATTTTCAATCAGTTTTCGCGCCTGGCCGAGCATAACCGAAAAGTCCTGTTGCAAAACATCTTCAGCAGATAAACCGCTTGTGCTAATTACGAGAGACAATGAATAGATAATGGATTCCAACAAGTCTTGCGCTTTTTCAACCGTCATAGAAGTGCTGTCAAATCCGTTATATCTTTCAGCTTGAGCCTTTAGCAAATCCCATATCTTTTTAATAAACTGTAGTTGTTCTTCCTCTGAAAAATGAATGAGTGGCAAAAGAGAGTAAAAATCATTCAAAATAAATCACCCGCTTGGTCAGCATCATAAGGATCAAACTCTTCTCTTGCATATCTGCAAAGCGATGCAAGAGAAGTGCCTATCAAATATTCCGTTGAGCCTTGCGCTCTGCCGTTAAACACTTTCACCATGAATTCAATCAATTCGTCATCAGAAAAGCGATCCATTGAGTCTGTTTTATAGTAATAAAAAGCTTCTTGAAGTTCAGCAAGCGTGTTTGCGTAGTTCGTTTGGTCGATATATGGTGAATCACAAAAAGCATAGATCAGTTTTGGAAGAATCCCCCCGGCAAACTCAACGCGTCCGGAAGCCGAAAGAGCGTTCTGCCTGCACTCCACCAGTTCAGCAATTTCTTGTTCGCTCAATGATAGACCGTATTTTTCGCTGATCGAATCACAGATGCGGATTTCCTGCTTTGCTTTTTCTATCATAAGATTTGGTTGAAATAGTTCTAAGTTCATTTCATTATCCATAGATATGCCCTCAAAAATTATTATTTATTAGTCTTTCAGTTTGTCCTTTAATGCTTCAACAAGCGCATCGGACAGCTCTTTGGACGGTACTTGGCCCCAGATTTGTGTGGTATCGAATTCGGGGAATCTGTAACGCCATTTATCATAGTCCTCTTTGGAGATTTCACCGGACTTGTACTTCGCTGCCTGCTCAGCCCAAGCAGTTACCATCTCAAAGAAAGAAGGATCAGAAATGTTGCTCACATCAAAATACAGCGTAACTTCCCCGTCTGCGATATTTGTTTTGAGCCCGTAAAGGTCTTCAAGTGCAAATAGTGTGTGCATCAATCCAAGCTGGCTGTCAATATCCGGGACGGACAAAGCAAGCGGAGAAACATCAAGAACATCGGCAAGCGCCTTTGTCAGATCATCTTTCGGCGTTCTCGTGCCGGATTCATACTGAGCCATACGAATATCGGCTGTCTTTTCCGGGAAGCCGACAAGCGTACCGAGATACTTCTGCGTCATTCCACGCAGGTTACGAATAAAGCGAATTCTTTCACCAATAGCCATAATAATCACTCCTGAAATATGCACTGTCGGTATTATAGCATATATGTTTAGTGCTTGTCAAGATAACTGAAACAAAAAAGTTTAATATTTTTTCAAAAACCTCTTGACATAAACAAATATGTTTAGTATAATGATATGGCATTAAACAAAAACGCTTAGTGCAAACAGCCGAATACCCGTTATACGCCACGGTAATGACGTATCCGCTCGGGCAAATCGGAATGCGGTCAGAAAGTTCTCCGACACTAAACAACAGAACAATTATATCTAAGAAAGGAGGTATGACTATGGCGAGTAACACTTTTATGAGAGTAGATGATGTCGCCAATGAATTAGATGTTTCGAAGTCTTACGCATATAAGATCGTAAGGAAACTGAACAAGGAATTGGAAAGCAAAGGCATCATCACCATCGCAGGGCGAGTAAACAAACAATATTTTATGGAACGTCTTTGCTATGAAGCACAAGCAAAAACAGCGGAAAGGAAGTGATATAAATGGCTGTTTATAAGGATAATGCGACTAACACCTGGCGGGCGGTATTCCGATATACCGACTGGCAGGGCAACAAGAAGCAAACGCAAAAGAGAGGTTTCCCAACGAAGCGTGAAGCGCAGGCTTGGGAACGGGAGCAACTGAATAAGACAAAAGCTGACCTTGATATGTCGTTCAGCAGCTTCATTGAAATCTATTCCGAAGATATGAAAAGTCGAATCAAAGAAAATACTTGGCTGACAAAGGAGCATATCATTCGGACGAAAATCTTACCGTATTTTCAAAATCGTAAGATCTGTGACATTCAGCCGAAAGACGTTATCGCTTGGCAAAATGAGATGATCAACCACAAGGACAAAAACGGAAAGCCGTATTCACCGGTGTATCTGAAAACGCTGCACAATCAGCTCAGCGCCATTTTCAATCACGCCGTCAAGTATTACGGGCTTTCCGTCAATCCGGCGGCAAAGGTTGGAAATATGGGCAAATCAAAAAACAAGGAAATGCAGTTCTGGACGCAGGAAGAATACCGCAAGTTCGCAGACGTGATGATGGACAAGCCCCGCTTCTACTACGCCTTTGAGATGCTGTATTGGTGCGGCGTTCGTGAAGGCGAGCTGCTGGCGCTTACACCGTCAGATTTCGATTTTGAGAAAGGCACGGTTTCCATCACAAAATCATATCAGAGACTTAAAGGTCGGGACGTTATTACCGATCCGAAAACGGCAAAAAGCAACCGAGTGGTAAAAATGCCGGATTTCCTTGTGGAAGAGATTCAGGACTATATCAGCCAGCTTTACTGCGTAGAGCCGCACGACAGACTGTTTGAACTGACGAAAAGTGGGTTGAACAAGGAAATGGAACGAGGCTCAAAACTGGCAGGGGTAAAGCGTATCAGAATCCACGATCTCCGGCACTCACACATTTCGCTGCTTATCGAGATGGGATTCTCAGCGGTGGCGATTGCTTCCCGTGTGGGACACGAAAGCATCGACATCACCTATAATTACGCCCACCTATTCCCGACAACGCAGGGCGAAATGGCAGACAAATTAAGCGATATAAGAAAGGAAGTATTCTAAAATGTCCGCAAAAAATGTAGATAACCACAACCGTTTCAGAAATATCACCGTAGGGTTTCGGGTATCGCCCGAAGAAAACGAAGCGATCAATGCAGCGGTGAAGCTCTCCGGGCTTCCGAAGCAGGAATACTGCTATCGCCGCTGTCTTGAGCGTGACATCGTGGTGCAGGGCAATCCGAGAGTGTATAAGGCTCTCAGAGATCAGCTTGCCGCTGTGCTCACGGAATTACAGCGAATTGAAAACGCAGGCGGCGTAACCGATGAACTGCTGGAGCTGATCGAGCTGATCACCGTTACGCTATACGGAATGAAAGGAGAACAGAATGAATGATGAAAAAGAAATGACCGCCCTCAGCACATCTGTTGGCACAGATGACGGGCAGTCACTCAATGCAATATCTGATAATAGTATAACCAACAAAGACGCAGATTTCAATAGTTTTGAGGAAATTCAGCGAAAAATGATGCGTATGCTTGATCCGAGATACCTTCACACTGTATCTATGACCGAGCTTTACGACACCGTTTACCGGAGCAGGCCGCCACTTATCGACGGTTTGCTCTATCCGGGAACGTATCTGTTCGTCGGTGCTCCCAAGCTCGGCAAGAGTTTCCTGATGGCGCAGCTTGCCTATCATATCAGCACGGGAACGCCGCTTTGGAACTATCCCGTCCGAAAAGGCACGGTGCTGTATCTTGCCCTTGAGGATGATTACAGCCGACTGCAAAAGCGTCTGTATCAGATGTTCGGAACGGAGAGCACGGAAAACCTGTACTTCTCTGTTTCGGCAAGTCAGCTCGGCAGCGGTCTGGACGAGCAGTTGCAGAACTTTGTACGGGATCATCCCGATACCGAGCTTATCATTATCGACACGCTTCAGAAAGTGCGAGAGGTCGGCGGCGACAGTTACAGCTACGCAAACGATTACGACATCATCGCCCGGTTGAAACAGTTTGCCGACAACAGCGGTGTTTGCCTGATGCTCGTACACCACACCCGAAAGCAGAAGTCGGACGATCCCTATGATATGATCTCCGGCACCAATGGTCTGCTCGGTGCGGCAGACGGCGCTTTCCTGCTCCAAAAGGAAAAGCGCACGGCAAACGCCGCAACGCTCGATGTGTCCGGCAGAGATCAACAGGATCAGCGGCTCTATCTCAACCGCAATCCCGAAAAGCTGATATGGGAGCTGGAACGGACGGAAGCAGAGCTTTGGAAGCTCCCACCCGAACCTCTTCTTGAGCTGGTAGCAAAACAGCTTTCGGACGATGCTCCCGACTGGCAGGGTACACCGACAGAGCTGGTGTCCCTGCTCGGCGTGGATATGAAGCCCAACGCATTGACGATGAAGCTGAATATCAACGCCAGCCGACTGCTGAATGAATACGGCATCCGCTATGAAAGTAGTCGGTGTCACGACGGACGGCGGATCACGTTCCACCGCGAACAGCCGACAGCGTGACGATGTGTGACGGTCGTGTCGATGTTTTCGACAGCGGTGGCGGTGTCATAAACACCGTCACCATCGACACGGACCGACACGCAGAAGTTTCGGGGAAAGTGCAGAGAGTGCCTTTACAAAGGCGGCTCTTTGCCCCTCGGAGAGCGCAACAGCACCTTTTGATGGCCCACGGCTGTCAAAAGTGCTTTTGAGTTACTTTTGACAAAAGTAACAAAACCCCGGCTGACGCCGGATAAGGAAAGGAAGTGATATTTATATGAAAAGAACGATCAGCGCAATGGTCGGAAAAGGCTCGGTCAATCATAACAGCCGGAAATTCAACGCCAAGAATACCGATCCGGAGCGCACGCATCTCAATATAAGCTTCTGCAATGAAAATTTACGAACGGTCTACCACGAGCTCTTTGACGAAGCACAAAAACGCTTCAATGAAAAGCAGACACGCTCTGACCGATGTATCGACGATTACTATGAAAAGATACGCAGCGGGAAGCAGGAAAAGCCGTTCCACGAGCTTATATTACAGATTGGGAACTGTGATGATACCGCAGTCGGGACGGAGACGGCGGACAAGGCTACGGAAGCTCTGAAGGAGTATTTCAGCGGTTTCCAAGAACGCAATCCGCACCTGCGTGTATTCTCCGCCCACCTGCATCTGGACGAGCATACGCCCCATATTCATATTGATTTCGTACCGTTTACAACTGGAAGCAAACGAGGGCTTGATACCCGTGTATCGCTGAAACAGGCACTCTTGCAGCAGGGCTTCAAGGGCGATGGTAAACGGGACAATGAATGGAATCGCTGGGTAAAGTCCGAAAAAGAAGTCCTTGCCGCCGTGATGGAGCGTTACGGTTTTGAATGGGAGCAGAAAGGCACCCACGAAGAACACCTCTCTGACTACGATTACAAGAAGAAAATGCGAGCCGCAGAGGTCGCAGAATTGACGGAGAAAGTGGCTGATCTCAAAGAAAAGGTTGCCGACAAGCAGGGCGACTTCAAGGAAATGGAGAGCCGTATTCTGAATTATGACAAGGGTGAAAGGAGCCTTGACGACCTCAAAAAGGAACTGGACACGTCTCCCGATTACGCTCTGCCGGAGCCGCAGGGCTTGATGACCGCCAAGAGCTACAAGACGAAGTTTGCCGAGCCGCTGATAAAAAAGCTCAAAAAGCTTGTGCTTACCGTTTTGGCAAGGTATTTCGAGATGGCGGACAATTACTATCGGCTCAACAATTCCAACGGTCGCTATTACCGTGAAAATCAGAGATTGGAGAGTGATAACGAGTATCTGACGGCAAAGAACGCAGAACTGCAAGAGGAAAACCGACAGCTAAGGGCTGAGAACAAGGATTTTGCTTTCCTCAGGAAGATGTTCGGAGAGGAACGCATTGATAATTTGATGGACGAAGCACGGGAGCTGCAGCACCAAAAACAGAAACGAAACAAATCTTATGAAAGAGGTTAAGGATTATGAAAAAGCATATCACAGACGAAAAAACAGGCATCAGTTACACTCTGCACGGCGATTACTATCTGCCGGATCTGGAATTACCGGCTGAGGAAGAACGCCCCATCGGGATATGGGGACAGCGGCATCTGCGGTATATCCGTGAGCACCGCAAGGCACTCTACACTGGCTTATTCCTCGACGGGAAGCTCAACAGCTACCTTGCCGATCTGAACGAACAGGCGGAGAATATGTTCTTTCGGCTGGTAAAAGAACTGGCTGAGAAGGAAGGTATCACGGAGACGCTCAAAGCCGAAAATCTGATGCTTTGGGTGCAGCGAATTAACGCAGTACGGGAAATAGCTACGGAAATCGTCAATAATGATTTGATCTACGCATAACAGACACACGGCGGCGGGGTGAAATCCCTGCCGCCGTTTTTTTATTTGTAAACTTTTTAAGACTTTCCCTGAAGCAATTGACTTTTGGAAAGAAATCTATTATAATAATTTGCGAATAAGTCGCAAATTGGAGGCGCGGATATGGCGAAATACAAGACCGAGCAACGAAAGCTGATGCAAGCTCTTTTCGTTAAACATCCGCACGAAATGTTTTCCGCAAAAGAAATAGAGGAACTTTTGGGCAGCGAATCGGTCAGCATCAGTGCCATCTACCGCAATTTATCAGAACTTGAAGCGTCCGGGCTTGTACGGCGCTGTGCGAAAAACGGAAGCCGTGAAGCCTTCTATCAATACACAGGCATAGAAGATTGCAAAGATCATATCCATCTGACCTGTACAAGGTGCGGTAAGACCATTCATATGGCCGCAGAAGACACGGACGCATTGGTACAAAGCGCATCGAAATACAAGGATTTTTCCATAGACAGAACCGAAACGGTTTTGTTCGGGCTTTGCGGGGTTTGCCGTAATTTATGATAAGGGAGTGAACAGCATGACAAAGAGAAATCGTTTGATTGCCTCAGTATTGGCGCTGATGGTTGTTTTTGTTAAGCTTTTTTCTGTCTGTTTTGTCATTGCAGAAGCGGATCACGATTGTATCGGCGAAGACTGTCCAATATGCTATCAGATCAATATTTGCGAAAACACACTACGGTCTATTGGATTTGTCTCTGTAGCTGTCATTTTCGCCGGCTTTTTAGATTTATTCGCTATCGCTACGCCTACTCTGTCAAAGAAGCAGGCATATAATACATCTCTCGTTTCTCTCAAGGTAAAACTTTCGAATTAAACAAGAACTGACTTCACAAGGGAGCAGTCTATCCTTATCGGGATAGGCGTATTGGCGTTTGCCTCTTCCTTGTGTTTTTGCGCCCATTTTCAGTTTTTTATTTGGGCTCTGTAAAGTTAAAATGAAAGAATAGCTCTCAAAATCGTAGAATTTCAGGCTGCCACGAGGAAATACTTCTGTTTTTGCTTTTTAGTAAGCTTTAGACCCGCG
>JAPXRI010000023.1:0-42643 GCA_033813635.1 Bacillota bacterium | reverse complement strand
TACACATTCTTTCTTGACTACTATCTTTCTGTGAAAGCGTAAACTTGGAAACCGCCGTGTACCGAACGGTACGCACGGTGGTGTGAGAGGTCGGGGCGACTCCTCAGTCAGCCCCTCCTACTCGATTTTCGCAATTATTTCCTCGCCCGAGATATAGCGGCTCGCCTGTGTGGTAAACAGTCTGCAGTACTCTCCGCCGGCCCTCATCAGCTCAGCGTGCCGTCCCTGTTCGACGATTTGCCCGTCCTTAAGAACAATAATTTTCGAGGCAGTGGTTGCGCTTGAAAGCCTGTGGGAGACGAATATCGTCGTCTTCCCCTTTCGGAGCGCGTCGAACTGGTTGAATATCTCCTGCTCCGCGATCGCGTCGAGGGAGGCCGTCGGCTCGTCGAGGATCAGAATATCCGAATTGCCGTAGAAAGCGCGGGCAATCGCAAGTTTCTGCCACTGGCCGATTGAAAGCTCGACGCCGTTCGGCTCAAAAAATTTCATCAGCGGCGTGGCGTAGGTGTCAGGCAGCTTTTCGATAAAACCCTTCGCGTTGCTCTGCTCCGCGGCGTTCTCCACCTCCCGCTGAACAACCGGCCGCCTGACGTCGCCGTAGGCGATGTTTTCCCTGACCGTAACCGCATATTTGCCGAAATCCTGGAAAATGATGCCGAACAGCTCGTAGTACTCCTTGACGTCGAAATTTCTGATATCCACTCCGTCGAGCAGGATTCTGCCCTCCGTCGGGTCGTACAGCCTTGTCAGGAGCTTTAAAAGTGTCGTCTTTCCGGCTCCGTTCAGACCGACGAGCACGCTGGACTCGCCCGGGTTCAGCGTAAAGCTGATGTTCTTTAAGACGAGCCGCTCCGAACCGGGATACGCGAAGCTGACGTTTTCAAACTCGATTTTATGCCCGATATGCCGCGTAAGCCGTTCCGGCTTAGCAAGCAGGGAAACAATCGTCTTTTTCTCTTTCATAAACGTGATCATGTTTTCTATGAACAGCGTGCCCTCGTATATGCTCGCCGTGGTCGAAATAATAGATGCGACGCCGGAAGCAATCGAGTTTAGCGCCCCGGTGTACAGCGAATAGTCGCCGACGCTGAGCTCGCCGTTGAACACCTTATACGCAATCCACAAAAACAGCGCGCAGTTGACGGACGTGTTCACGATGGTCAGACCAGTGGTCCACGCACCCTCGCCGTATATCAGCTTTTTCAGCCCGGCGAAATAGCGCTTGAAAACGTCAAGAAACTTATTGAGCAGCGTGTCTCCCATGTCGAGGACGCGGATCTCCTTGACCATGTCTTTATTTACCGTAAGCCCGGAGAAATAGTCCATCTGACGCCTGTCCTTCGACCTGTGGCGCATGTACATCACGTTTTTACGCCTGTAGATGAAATTGACGACGCCCGACGGGATCGACAAAACAATGATGAGCACCGAAGCCCATCTGCTGACCGCGGCGAGGACGACTACAAAGCTTACCATTGATATGACCGTGCTGAAAAACGAGAAGGAGGAATTCAGTATCTGAATCGGCCTGTTTCCGGCCTCCCGGTTCGCGTTTTCCAGGCGCTCGTAGAACTCGGGCCTGTCGAAATCCGCAAGGTCGATATCCTGCGCCTTTTTCATGATTTTAACGCGGATATGGTTGGTGACGAGCTCCCCGGCGATGCGCGTGATGATGCCGTTGACTGTACTGATCAGCCGCACCGCGAAGAGGTAAGCGAACTGGTAAATCAGCAGCCTGACGACGACGCTGAAGCCGCCCGAAAGCTTTCCTCCGGCGGCGTCCACCAGGGAGTTGATTAGCTCCTTGCCGATCAAAGCGCCGATAATTGGCAAAACGCCGCTCATAACCGACATCAGAAGCATTAATATCAGTATCCACGGTTTTGTCTCCCAGACGAGCCTGAAGATATAGAACAATCGGTAGAAAAAACCGCCGATAAGCTCTTTTAGGTATCTGGGAACGTCTCCGAAGGATTTCGGAGGAGGCGTGCGCATTTTTTTCCTCAGCTCATCTGACGGCGGCCTGCCCATTGGTCCCGAACCAAACATCAAGACACCCCTTTCGGCAAATCTTATTCTATTTTAATCCCTAGCTCTTCGGAATGCAATTCTTTTATATTAAAACTAATTTCTTGCCGGAAAAACGATAAAACCCTTTTATTTTTATCCCGGCTGTTGTATCATATAGGTAATCTTTGACACAGGGATGATAAATTCTATGGTAAAAATCACATCCTATCAAATAGGAGCCGACCCCTCTGATGCCGACGCGCGCCTCGCAGCCTTCGTTCTGCGCGACGAGCTCGAAAGACGTACCGGTCTTGCGTTTGCCGTGGCGGAACGCGGCCAGATCGAAATAGCAATTGACAAAAACGTCGCTCCCGCTCCGGAGGGCTATGTCTATAAGGCTTTCGGAGACAGAATATCGATCGTCGGCTTTGACAGGCTCGGCGCGCTCTACGGCGCCGGAAGGCTTTTGAAGGAATGCCGCTGGGGCAGGAACCGTCTCGAAACGTCCGAGGCAGAGATCTCGGCGTATCCCAGAAAATCTATGCGCGGCAGCCAGGTTGGCTACAGGAATAAGACAAACGCCTACAGCGCCTGGGATAAGCAGACATACAAGCAGTACATCACCGATCTTGCGCTCTTCGGCGCGAATTCAATCGAGTTTCTTCCGGGACGGACCGACGACGCTGATTCGAGCCCTGTTATGAAATACAATTCGTTCGACATGCTCTCGTACACCGTCGACTTCTCTCACAGCCTCGGCCTGAAGGTATGGCTCTGGTACCCGAATCTGATAAAAAACGAGACCGGCATCGATATCCCGTCCTCCGGCTTCGTCGAGGAGACTAGCGACGCCGCCGTACAGCTGAATAAAATGCTGAAAAAGGAAGACGAACAGAGAGAGCACGACTTTTCCAACCTTTCTCATATTGACAACATCCTGATCCCCGGCGGCGACCCGGGTGAGCTTGAGCCGCGGGATCTTTTCGCGTTTTCGGAGCGCGTCGCTAACATCCTCCACAAATACCACCCCAATGCCGGCGTCTGGATTTCGGCGCAGGTGATGAAGAGCTCGGAGGAGTTCAAACTGCGCTTCTACAAAGAAGTCGCCCGCCGTCCGTCATGGCTTACGGGCATCTGCCACGCCCCCTGGGTAAGCCACACAATGAAGGAGTGCCGGGAGTGTACTCCTCTCGACCTGCCGATTCGCTCGTACCCCGATATCTGCCATTCGCTGTGCTGCCAGTACCCGATACACGGGATGGACCCTGTCTGGGCGGTTACCGCCGGACGGGAGTTCTATAGCCCCCGTCCACGCTGGCATAAGCGCGCGCACAACCTGACCGCCAGGTACAATGTCGGCAACATCGCCTATTCCGAGGGAATCGCTGACGACGTTGAAAAATTCATCTGGATCGACCAGGACTGGTCCGAGGACATCCCGACTTCGAAGACCCTCCGGGACTTCGCAAA
Source organism: Bacillota bacterium (assembly GCA_033813635.1). GTDB lineage: Bacteria > Bacillota > Clostridia > Oscillospirales > QAMX01 > JAPXRI01. The sequence goes on along the minus strand of JAPXRI010000023.1, from coordinate 39,160 downwards.
TATGTTCATCTCCCCCGACCACGCGGAGGAGCTGGCATCGGCAATTGCCGGCTTTGAGGACGTCTTTGACGGTCCGGCAGTCTCCAACGCCGCCGTGCCGCAGTGCTACGCCGCGATGAAAAGCCTCGAGGAAGTCCTCGGAAAAGAGGCATATATGCCGGGCTTCGGGACCGACAGCTATCGGTTCAAAATGCCGCGGCTGATGAGCGCTTTTTACCTGTACATCCAGCGCAAGGCGATAAGGGATAAGGCGGTCTATTCCCGGGCGGTCGCTGAAATCGACGCCGGCGGAAGCGTCGATGAAATCGTAAGCCGCATTCGCGCGGACCTGACCGAGGTCGATGTCTCGCCCGCCCCCTCGCTGCTTGAGGAGATCTGGACTCTCGCCGACGAGCTCTATCAGAGAATCAATTGGAAACTCAGCACCACGCGGCATTTTTCGCCGGACTACAGCCGCGGCGGTTTTTTGGATACGCTCACGGTGCCTCTCTGCAACGCGTACTGGCTCGAAGCCCAGATTGCAAAGCTCCCGTCCCTGCCGGACGACGCCGCGAGGCTCGCGCGGCTCCGCGCGCTGCGCGACCGCGGGTGCGCCGGACCCGGCGGTAAATATATTTCTCTCGGAGAGCCCTGGGCGCTGCGGTACCTGAGGCTCGATAAATCCTGGTGGGACGAACCCGAGGCGATCACGATTCCCAGGATAGAGCAATATGTTGGTATATGGGACCCCCATCTGAAAGAGGAGAGGCCGGACGCGCCGTTCGATAAAATACTGCTTGAGCGCGTCTCCTCGGCGCTCGGGTATTACAAGGCCAGTGTGGTCCTGGATATAGACGGATTGGTCCCGGGCGCGCCCTATGAACTCCGGATTGTCTTCCCTCTGCGTTTCGGCTGGAAAGGGCAGAGCAATATCCCGGCGTACATCACCGCCTGCGGGCGGAGACTCAAACATATCGGGAACCTGGAAGGGGACGAATGGGTCTATATCTACGACGTGCCCGCTGGTCTGGTCGACAGCGAGGGAAAGCTGACTCTCGTAATCGGCAAGGAGGAGGGGCCGCGCGGAAGCGGCGCGACCGAGCTCTGGCTTATCAAAAAATAACGCGCATATTCCAATATGTCCTTTTTGCAGGCGCTCTGTCTTCGGTTATGGTTTACCCGCGGCTTTCGATTTTGAGAAGCCGTAATATATTTAAAACATGAGGAGGAAGAGTCATGGAAGAATTCAAATGCAAATTCAAGGTCACGGGTATACCCGCTTCGGTCCGAAGCGGCCAGGTTTTAAGCGCCTCCGCCGAGGTTCTCGAGACCGATGCGCCCGTGCAGACGATTGTCGTCTCGGTTCCCGAAGGGAATATCTATCAACGCATGAAAAAACAGTCCGATACCCGGTTTTCGCTGAACATGACTGTTCCGTACGGCGGAGAAGGCATGAGCGTTCAGGCTATCGTCTACGCGCTGAGCGAAGACAACAGGCGGAGCGAAAGGCAGTACATCAACGTCAGCGTAGCCTACTAAAAATCCGCAAAATATCTGCCGCGGCCGTGAATCCGACCGCGGCAGATATTATTTAAACCGTTTCGCTCCGAAATATCCTACAAAACCGTTTCGCTCCGAAATATCCATATCCTTGAAAAAAGCGGATATCGGTGATATAATACTTGGGATGTCAGTTGCGTGAAAGGTTATTTTATGCCCAAAGTCCGTTTACAAAAGCTAAACATAAATAAGAACACAAGGGGATTTCGGATTACCGGCATAGCCGCCGCAGCCCTGTTTCCGGTATTTCTGGTACTTCTCTGCGAAGCAAATCAGCTTGGCAGCACCGGGAAAATGTTTGCTAATCTCTTTTCGCGCCCCGGCGTGCTGGTATTTGATATTCTGTTTGTCGGCCTGATCTATTCGGCTGTTTTCTTGTTTACGAAGAAAGGCTGGATAGCCGCGCTGCCCACCGGAGCTTTTTTCTTCATTCTTTCGTGCGTAGAGTTTTTTAAGTACGACGTCAGCAAAAGCCATTTTCTTCCGCAGGACCTTGCGCTGGCGGGCGAGCTCGGTGAAATCTCCGGAATGGCCAGGCTCCGGATGACTCCACTGTTGTTTATAAACATCACTCTGCTGGTCCTCTATCTGCTCCTCCTCGTTTTTTTGGAGACGGGCGTCCGTATGAAGCTTTACAAACGCTTAACACTGGGCGCGCTCTGCCTGGTTCTCGCCTGCATGGCCGTCGTCCCCCCTGTATCCGGCGCGGTTTTTGCGTTTTTCGGGGTGGATAGCCGGGAATCCGTAAACGTATTCGTCTCAAAATCCAAGTTTGATAACGACAATATGATCGCTTTTCTGGTAAGCGAGGTCTCCGACATGATCTCCGACATCTCTTCCGCGCCCAAGGGCTATTCGCAGGACGCGGTGCTGGACTGCGTGACCGACACCTCGGATGGAAACTCTGAAAGCGGTTTTCAGGCGAACGTCATCGTCATCCTAGACGAATCCTACGGGGATTTCAGGCGCATCTGCGGTGCAGATGACGCAATAGACGATACAATATATGTAAATTTCGACGCCGCCGCCCAAAAGGGCCGCGACGGTATCGCGATAGTGCCGACCTTCGGCGGCTACACCTGCAGGAGCGAATTTGAATTCCTTGCGGGAGTGCCGCTGGCCTGCTTTTCAAATCCGGTTTTGCCTCAGAATCTTTTCAAAACCGATAAAATCGAGGGGATACCCGCGCTGTTCGCCTCTCTCGGCTATCGGACGATATACATGCACCCCAGCAACGGCGATTTCTACGACAGGCGCGCAATCTATCCCTCCTTCGGCTTCGATAAGATGCTCTATCAGGAGGATTTTGACATCGAAAACAATATTTTCCGCAACTATGCCGACGACGGAGTCGTCTTTTCATCGGCAATCGACCTGATAAAGCAGAACTCTGAACCGGTATTTATTTTCGCGATGACAATGCAAAATCATCAGCCCTATTACTACGACGCGGATAAGGGCGTCGACGAGCTCGGCTATTACCTCGTCGGTGTGGAACATACCGACGAACGGCTCGGCGAGCTGATATCCGATATTGACTCCGTTGACGAGCCGACGCTTTTATTCTTCATAGGCGATCATCTGCCGTTTTTCGGTCTTGACGGCAACGCTTACGAACGTGTCGGCTTTGACGAGACAAACAGCGACGTGCTTTTCGAGCAGCGTTATCTGCTCTATTCAAACTACGGCGCGGATTTTTCCGCTATGCCGGACGGCAAACTGTCCCTGTTCTACATCCCCTATTATGTACTGTTCCTCTCCAATCCGATGTCATACCCGGTAATCGCCGATACGATGATGGCGATATCCGAGAGACTTCCGGTTTATACCTCGGCCTACGACACCGAAACCGCATTCGTCCGCGACGGCGCGCTCGATATGCTCGCGTATGACCGTATCCTCGGAAAAGGCTATTCGGCCGGGCTCGGCAACTGCTCACCCGATTGACTTATCAAAGGCAATTTATCGCGGCAACAGGCGACCGCAGAAAAGGACTCCCGATGAGAGACAACCCGTTTACAACGAAATCAATCGCCCGGCTGAGCTGGCCGGTATTCATCGAGTTCGCGCTCGGCGCGACGGTCGGTATCTCCGACACTATCATGGTCAGCAATGTAGGCGACACGGCCGTATCCGCCGTCGGTCTGATCGACAGCGTCAATATGCTCTTTATCAACGTTTTCACCGCGGTGGCTACGGGCACAACGGTGGTTGTCGCCCAGCTCTACGGGAAAGGCGATAAAAACAATATCCGCCGGGCAATCAGCCAGTCCTCCCTGCTTCTTTGCCTGATTATGGGGGTTGTAGCAATTTTCGTCATCGCGTTCAACGGCCCGATCTTCGACCTGATATACCCCTCCGTCGACACGCCGGTGAGAAACAACGCGCTCTCCTATTTTTTCATCACCGCGCTTACATATCCTCTGGTGGCGCTTTTTTCCAACCTCTCGGGCACCTTTCGCGGCAAAGGCAACACGAAAATCGCGATGCAGGGTTCAATTATTATCAATATCGTCAATATTTCGCTGAACGCCGTCTTCATCTACGGGTTTGACATGGGCGTGGCGGGAGCTGCTCTCGCCACCCTTATCGGAAGGGCGTGCGGCTGCCTCCTTTTGCTGCGGGCCGAAATACATGAAGACGGGGCGCAGATTTTCCGGTTTTCGAATATGCGCTTTACCAGACCCGTACTGTCCCCGATTCTGACCATATCCCTGCCGGCCGGGCTGGACGCTCTGCTGTTCCAATCCGGAAAGATTATCGTGTCATCCTTTATCGGCACAATGAGCACCGCGGCGATATCCGCGAACGTCATCGCGATGTCCACCTTCGGGCTGATCAGCATTCCCGGAAACTCGCTGGCGGTCGCGGCCACAACAGTCGTCGGCCAATGCTACGGCGCCGGGCTGAGGCGCTACGCGAAGAAGAACCTGCTGAAATGCATTTATTACTCGACCGGGTTGATGGCGGTAATCTCTCTAATCTTATACTTCCCCGCGAAATATATCATCATGCCCTATAACCCGAGCGCCGAGGCTCTGCCGATCGCCGTGAAGCTGTTCCGGCTGATGCTTATATCCATCCCCACCACATGGCCGACGGCCTTCGTCACATCCAACGGGCTGCGCGCCGCGGGGGACGTCAAGTATGTTACCGCCGTATCAATCATCAGCATGTGGACAATGCGGGTTTTCATGGCGTGGGTGCTCGGCGTAAAGCTCAATATGGGACCAATCGGGGTGAATCTCGCGATGGTGCTCGACTGGGTACTGCGCTCGGTTTTCTACATGCCGAGGATTCTCTCGCTGAAACGGCTGCAAACGGACGATGAATCCGCTCTGACGCCGGAGGAAAGCGGCTTTTCCTCTGAAATATCGCCGGTCGCGGCCGAATAAACACTGTGATAAACGGTTATGCTTTCCTTGCAAGGGAGGCATAAAACGCATGAAATCGAACGGTATCAACAGGTTGTTTAGTCTGTTCCGGCATAAAGCTTCCGTTTCGAGGATCTTCCGGCTCGAAGCCGCGGCCGTGATAGGGCTCATTATCGCGGCGAGCGCGATGATGTGTTCCACGATTGCCGAGCAGAAGGCTATCGCCTCAAAGCTGGTGAGGCTGCATATCACCGCCGAGTCGGATTCCGAAACAGACCAGGCGCTTAAGCTTAAGGTGAGGGACAGGCTGCTGGAAGAGCTCGGCGACGACCTCGGAAACCTCGAATCCTGCGGTGACGCGGTCGTCTATTTTGAGGACTCGCTGGACAAAATCAGGACGATAGCTAAAGATGAAATCGGGAGACAGGGCTACGATTGCGACGTTCGGACCTCGTTGCTGGTCGAAACCTTCCCCGAGAGGGAATACGGCGACATCACGCTCCCCGCGGGCGACTACACGACGCTCCGCGTGACTCTCGGGAGCGGGAAGGGCGCGAACTGGTGGTGCGTGATGTTTCCGCCGCTCTGCAGCTTCGCCTCGACTGAAAAGGCCGACGGGAGCTATTATTCGTTTACAAACCGCGAATGGAAGACAATCACCCAAAAGAACACCGAAATCAAGATTAAATTCAAATTTCTCGAACTGGTTTCCTCGATAAAGGGCTGGTTCAAATGACCACGGAAAGCTAAATCATCAACTGAAAGGATAATCTATTATGAAACGAAGACGGATATCCGTCATAGTCGAGGTTACGCTGGTGGTGTTGCTGATCGCCTCTGTATGCGGCTGCTCCTTCCGGCTGATTCCCGTGGGCGGGACAAGCGCCGTTTCGGATACCGCCTCAACCTCCGATAGCCCCGCGGCACAAACCACGGTATACGGTGAAACGAAGCATTCCGGACTTTTATTCTGGGAGGTCACCGATCCGGACGGACCGGGAAAGCTATACCTGCTCGGTTCGATACATGTTGCGGACGACACGATATATCCGTTCCCCGATGTGATATCTATCGCGTTCAACGAGAGCTCCAGCCTCGCGGTGGAGGTGGATATAATCGCGCTGGAAAATGACCTGTCGGCGCTGACGGAGCTTTCAAAGCTTTTCGTCTATCCCAACATGGGCAAAATCACGGACCATATGCCGTCCGACCTCTACGAGAAATCCAAGAAATTCCTGAAGGACGCCGGGTATTACTCGCCCGCGTACGACTACATGTTGCCGATGGTCTGGAGCAATATCATCGACGAGGTCAATGTCGAGAAAAGCGGCCTTTCGGCGGATTACGGTGTCGACCGCTATTTCCTGAAGCTCGCAAAGGAGCAAAACAAAAACATCGTCGAACTTGAGACGGCGTACGACCAGTATACGATGCTTCTCAGCTTTCCGGACGCGCTGGCGTATATGATAATCGATAACGCCGTCGACGATTCGCAGGAACAGATCGACTCGCTCCTGGAGATGTACCGTGTCTGGAAAACCGGAGACTTTGATGAGTTCTCACGCTATATCACCGAGGAGCCCGACGGGCGCAACCTTACCGAGGAGGAGCTTGCGATGTACAATGAGTACAATTACAAGCTGCTTGACGAACGCAACGCCGGCATGACGGCCAAAGCCGAGGACCTTATCGAATCCGGCGATACCTGCTTCTATATCGTCGGCGCCGCCCATATGGTGGGCGACAGCGGGCTTATCAGCCAGCTCATTAAAGCCGGTTACGGAGTAACCCAGCGGTGAAAAAAAGCCGCGGTAAAACGCATAAACGCGTTTTACCGCGGCTTGATTTCTTAATATGGCGGTTATTTAACCTGCAACCCGGATTTAATCAATTGAATATAGAATGCGGATTCGGTCTCCCGCCAGTTTCTCTTCCTCCGATTTTCCCTGAACGACATATGACAGCCCTGCACCGCGTACCCGGACGATTCTTTAAACCATTCCACCGGGAACAGGTATGTGCCGGATTCTGTCTTATACCTGTCCAGAAGTTTCAGTAAATCGCCGAACCATTTCGTTTTTACCGTGACGGGATATTTTAAGATATATTGAGCAAAAAACAAAAGCTTCGGTGCATTTCCGGTCTCCATATAGCTTTGCAGGTTGAACCAGCCCGGATATTTCGGATACCACCCCATACTGTGATACTTTCCGTCATCCTCTACCAGGATTCCGTAGCCGTCTGCGATACCGCGATGAAACTCGTCTGTGGACAGGTAATATAATACTTCGCTTATCTTCTGTCTGTTTCGGAGTTTTTAAGGCTATAAAGCCTGTGAAGGCCCAGGATATCGTAGATAAAAGGAAAGGAAAAGCCGTATTTCCGTACCAGATCGGGTTTGATAAAATACTTTGTGTTCTTCCGGTTTTTGGGAACGCTTTTCAGTTTTTTTTCTTTGCTCTTCATTCAAGTATATCTCATAAACCCTCTCCTTTGCGAAACGGTAGATTTCATCAAGGCTGTCCAGTGTATACGAAAGCGTCGGTTCATCCCCTGTTTCAGCCAATGACAGGAAGTTCGCCGTTAATATTGCGAAGAACGGTTTTCCTTTTCTGCGGGAGATACCGTTATTTTTCATCATACCGCCGTATAAGCCCGATGATTCGATGCTTTTCATCTTACCCTCGTAGTACCCCAGCGCGTCCTTCACCTGCGGCATGCCGCCGTGTAATCCGAGTTGAACGATTTTTGAAATGGCGTTTTCAAGGCAGAAGTCGAAGCTCCCATGCTCCATCGACCAATGCTGGGGCGGCGTTTTCGGTTTTAAATTGCCAAGCCAGAATTGGACTTCATGGTTTTCAAGCAGCTCGCTTTCAAATTTCTCGGTGGCTTTTGCCTCATGAAGCAGTTCACGCGCCACCCTGCAGCGTATGGGGGCGTCTGCGTTATCCATCAGTCATTCGCATATTTAAGCATCAATCATACGTCCGGCTCCCCAATATCACAGATTCTAAACCAAGTATATCACACGCATTAATGTCAAACAACCAATACTATTTTTGAAACGAGGTGTTCCTATGGAGAAAAAAGTTCTGAAAGACGTTGTTTACAAAACCGTTTCCGGAAAGAGTCTCCGCGCGGACGTGATGTTTCCTTCTTTTCGGAAATACGAGCCCTCGCCGGTCCTCTTCTACTTTCACGGCGGGGCATGGACCGGCGGGAATAAGGACGAGCCGAAAATCCTGCCCCGGCTGATGGAGCGCCTTGCCGAGAACGGCGTAAGCGTAATCTCCGTCGAATACCGGCTATGCAACGAAAGCGTCCACTTTCCCGTACCCTTGGACGACTGCTCCGATGCAATCCGTTTTTTTACCGCGAGAGCCGGTGAATACGGCATCGACGTCTCCCGGGCTTTCACCGGCGGCGCTTCCGCCGGCGGCCACCTTTCTCTGATGATGGGGTTCGCCGCGGGCAGCTTCGGGGACGACAGAACCGGACCATTGCCGAGTTTCCGCTGCATCCTTGATATGTGCGGACCCGTAGACCTCAACCTGAACTACGACGTGAAGGAAAAAGAGCTTATCCCTTCTATCTATGAGAAATTTCTGTCCCCCGATAAAAGCACCTGGCCCGCCCTCACGGCTGCCGCCAGCCCGATTACATACGCGCGTTCGCTTCCGCCCGAAAAGCTCGTCCCGGTGCTCGCTATACACGGGCAGTGCGACGAGATCGTAGACAAGGACCAGCCCGAGATCCTCTGCCGGCTCTACGAAGACCGCGGCGCGCATTTTGAGATTATCCGCGTCGAAAACGGAAACCACGGCTTCGGTCAGATCCCCGGCCTTCCCGCCCCGTCTTTCACACTTAACGAGCTGCAGGACAGAGCGTTTGATTTCATTGAAAGATATGGGCTGCCTGATTAAAACTAAACGGTATAAAAAAAGCGCCCAAGGGCGCTTTTTTTATACCGGAAAGCCGTAGAACTCTTTCGGGTTATCGTAGAGCATTTTTCTGCCGATCTCGAGCGCGCGGGAAAGGGTCATTGATTTCTCGTTTACGCGTTTTGCGAGCGCGCGGGCTATCGTCTCCCTCGCCATGCAGAGATGGCCGAATACCTTCTCCACCACGTAGTAGTCGCCGCCGAAGCCGAAGATTTTGTTGTCCGGCAGCATCTCGAGCATTTCATCGAGCGCTTCGTATGCGAAGTGCTGGCTGATCAGATACGTCCAGGCCATGTTCATTCTGACGTTAGGCCAGACCTTTCCGAGCATGATGGCCTCGCGGACGTTCGGGTAGCCCACGTGGAACAAATCTATCCGGGTTTCCCTGTCCTCAATCACGAACGGGAGCAGGTTTGCCGGGTTTAGTTCGCGGAAATCGTTCCAGTAGCCGGTGTGCATCTGGCAGACGAGACCGGCGCGGTTTGCCGCCTTCATCATATTGACAAGCACAAACTCGTTTAGCGGGTTGCCCCTCGGAAGTCTTAGCGCCTCGTCGGTCAGAAGCGCGCCGAGCGTTTCCTGCGCCTTTTCCTTTGTGGCGCCGTTGATGGGAAAGCACATGAACTTAATCGCGACGCCGCCGCGGCTCTTCACGTCCTTGGCAAATTCGTCGCAGTATTCAAGGATCTCGTCGATATTCGCGGGCGGTATTCCGTTTTTAGTGAGCCTTTTCGCCACGTCCGCGCGGGAACGGATATCGTCCGGCGTGCGGGCGGTCTGGTATAAAAGTCCGCCGTCTGTGTCGTCAAGCGGTCCGTCGCAGTTGATTGACGCAATTATGCCGCACGCGTCGGTCAAAACGCGCCTGTAAAGCCCTTTTGTGTTGTTTTCAGCAACCCTTTGGCTTACGGCGCGGTAATTGCCGTCGTTCAGCTCCGTCTCGCCGTAAAAGCGCTCCATTGTGATGTGCGCGGCGCGCGAATAGGAGGTGTCTCGGATTTTTTCGTAAAATGGCTTAAAAATCTTCCATTTCCAGTCGATATCCCCGGGCTGCCAGAGAATCTTCGCCATTGTCTCCTTGTCCATGCCGGCGGTATAGAGATCGTGCTGGCAATAGTGCGAAAAAAGCGTAAAAGCGTCCGGTTTTGAGGCGATCCGGCTCTTCTCCGGCGGCAGGTGCTCGTGGCAGTCATAAATTTTCAGCTTTTCAAGCTCTCTTACGATTCCTTTTTCGAGGTCGGAAAGGGTCTCAAGATAATAAGACATATGCCCGCTCCTTTCGGTCACATTTTTTTGTACTTTTCTTTTCCTTCGCGGAACACGTGTAAAACATTGATATTCTGGTCAAATACAAGGACATCAGCGTCGAATTCCGGCGCGATTCTGCCCTTGTTTTTGATACCCATGATTCTCGCCGGCGTCGCGGTCATCATCCGCACCGCGTCCTCTATCGGAACGCCCGCGACGTCGCGCATTACGCGGACGAGCCTGTCCGTGGTAGCGATGCTTCCCGCGAACGCGCTCCTGTCCGCGAGCTTTGCGACGCCGTCCTCGATGATGACCCGCATGCCGGTCTCCTTATCCCCGAGGACGCTTTCGCCGCTCGTCTGTCCCGCGGCGCGCATCGAGTCGGTAATCAGCGCGATTCGGCCCGGGCCCTTGTTTTTATAGATCAGCTTCAGAAGCGCCTGCGGAAGATGGACGCCGTCTGCAATAATCTCGACGTCCATGTCGTCGGTGATAAACGCGGTCTCGACCGCGCCGGCGTGCCTGAACGCGTTGATCCTGCGGACCCCCGCCATCGCCGAGTAGAGGTGGGTGCAGAGGGTGAAGCCGTTTTCGTACGCCAGGATCGCGTCCTCATATACCGCCATTGTATGCCCCATCGACGGGAGAATATTCCGTTTGCGGAGGTATCTTCCGAGCTCAATCGCGCCCGGGAGTTCCGGCGCCAGGCTCCAGCGGACAATGTCGTCCGATCTGGACAGGATGTCCTCAGCCTCCTTAAGATCGGGGTTCCTTACGAACCTCGGGTCCATCGCGCCCTTTTGCTCGATATTGAAATAGGGTCCCTCAAGGTGAAGGCCGTAGAGATACGCACCGTCACCGTCCTGCGCCTTGGCATTTCTGAAAGCTTCAAAAACCGGGTACAGGGATTCGTTTGTGGAGCTGACCGTGGAGGGTACAATCGTCGTCGTGCCGTGCTCCAGGTGCGCCCGGGCCGCACCGAGGATTGCCTCGGCTGTCCCGTCCATAAAGTCGTGACCGCCGCCTCCGTGGGTATGTATGTCGATAAAGCCCGGCGCGATATAATTCCCCTTCGCGTCCAGCCTTACGGTGTCGCCGTCGGTTTCTCCCGGATTTCCAGAGCCCGCGTCAACAATCAGCCCGGTCTCGTCGGACATCAGGACATAGCCGTCTTCCAGGACCCGCCACGGGGTGATCAGTTTCCCGTTGTAAATCAGTGTTTTCATTGCCAGAGACTTCCTTTCGATTTATACAACAAGGCTCCGTCCGGTCCCCTAAAGGAAGACCGGCCGGAGCTTTTCTTTATTTTATGATGCTTTTTTCCCAGCAGGTCGGAGGCGTGAGCCCGAACAGCCTCGCAACCGTCGCCGCGACGTTCGCGAGCCCGAAGGGGCCTTCGTCTATCTCCACCGTTCTGTCCTTATCGTAGATAATGAACGGGACGGGGTTCAGCGAGTGGGCAGTGCGAACCTCGAGCTGGCCCTTTTTATTCTTTTCCAGCATCTCGTCCGCGTTGCCGTGGTCGGCGGTGACCACAAGGGTCACGCCCTGTTCATCGCACTCCTTTTTCAGCCGCGCGAGCGCCAGGTCGAGCGCGCCCATCGCGACGACGACCGCGTCGAAATTCCCGGTGTGGCCCACCATATCGCCGTTCGGAAAATTGCAGCGGATAAAGCCGTATTTCTTTGAACGGATCGCCTCGATCACATCGTCGGTGATCTCCGCGCATTTCATCCACGGGCGCTCGTCGAAGGACACCTTATCCGACGGGATCTCATGGAAGGTCTCAAGCTTATCGTCAAACTTGCCGCTGCGGTTTCCGTTCCAGAAATAGGTCACATGCCCGTATTTCTGAGTCTCCGAAACCGCGTACTGGTCGATGCCGTGGCTGATCAGGAATTCGGAGAGCGTGTTTTTAATCTCCGGCGGGTTGACAAGGAACCGCTTGGGGAGCTGGAGGTCCCCGTCGTATTGGAGCATGCCGGCGTAAACGACCTTCGGGCGTTCCCCCCTGTCGAAGTATCTAAACTCGTCGTCCTCGAACGCCATGCTGATTTCAATCGCGCGGTCGCCCCTGAAGTTGAACAGGATGACTGAATCGCCGTCCTTGATTTGTCCGACCGGTTCGCCGTTTTCGGCAATCACGAACGGGGGCAGGTCCTGATCGATTACCTTATACTCCTCGCGGTATTCCTTTATCGCGTCCGCCGCGCAGGAAAAGGTCTTGCCGATGCCGTGTACGTGCGTGTCCCAGCCTTTTTTTACCATGCCCCAGTTGGCGCGGTATCTGTCCATTGTAATGACCATTCTGCCGCCGCCGCTCGCGATCTTCGCGTCGAAGAGCCCGTCGTTCAGGGCTTTCAGCTTTTCCTCGAGCATGTCCACATACACCAGCGCGCTGGTGGCTGGGACGTCGCGCCCGTCGAGCAGGATATGGACTCTGACCCTCTTTACGCCGTCCCGCTTCGCGCGGTCAAGCATAGCGAACAGGTGCCCGATATTCGAGTGGACGTTTCCGTCGGACAAAAGCCCGATAAAATGGAGCGTTCCGTTTCCGGCACCCTTGCAGTTTTCGGTAGTCTCAAGCCAGGCCTGCGACGCGAATATTTTTCCGTTCTCGATTGATTCGTTGACAAGCTTCGCACCCTGCGAATATACCTGGCCGCAGCCCAGCGCGTTATGCCCGACCTCGCTGTTTCCCATGTCCTCGTCGGAGGGCAGTCCCACGGCCGTGCCGTGCGCCTTCAGCCTCGTGTTCGGGCAATTTTTGAAAAAAGAATCCAGCGTCGGCGTGGAGGCTGCCGCTACGGCGTCGCCCAGCCCCGTTGTTGAAATCCCCACGCCGTCCATGACGACGAGTAAAACCGGTTTGCTCATATAGTCTCCCAATCTGTTATTATTTATTTTCAATATATCTTTTCAGGTTCTGCGCGCCTATCTCTATCGCCTCAAGGGTCTTTTCAAGTCCCTCGAACTCCACCGTGACATAGCCCTGATAGCCTGCGCGCTCAAGCGTTTTAATGGCCTGGGCGACTGGAACCTCGCCGTGGCCGATAATCGTCCCCCGGAGATAATTTCCGCCGCGGCTCATAAACCAGCCCGCTCCGGGGTTTGGCCGCATGCCCGATTTAACGAGGAAATCCTTCGCGTGGACATGGTATGTAAATGGAGCAACCTTGCCGACAGCTATCGCCGGGTTGTCATCGGCGCAGAGGAAGTTCCCGATATCGCAGAGTGCGCCGTAATTGGTGTTGCCGACGGCTTCAACGAGCGCCACGATCCGGTCGGAGTCCTGAACGAACAAGCCGTGATTTTCCGAGCAGGTTTTTATCCCCTTGGCCGCGGCGTATTCCGTAACTCTGCGGCAGCCCTCGGCAAATCTCGGCAATATCGCGCCGAACGAGCGGACGCCCGTGAACCAATCCGGGATGCCGCCTGCCACGTCGTGGCGCATCACCGGAACACCCAACGCCTCGGCTACATCCACCTCGCCGCAGACGCGCTCGACCTCCTCGTCAAGGTCCTGCCGGCTGAAATTTGCGCCGATCGCGTATGCCACGATCGGTAGTCCGATCGACTCCGAGAAGGCTCTGAGCTCTTTGGCGTATTCCGTAGGCTTCATGCCCTGCGGCGTATCGATCCCCGCAAACTCAAAACCCTCGATCCCTATTTTCTTTGCGTGCCTCATCGCATCCCGGATTGTAAACCCATTTTTCCCCAGAACCTGCGAATAGCTGTACGATGTGACGGATACCTTCATCAGCATTTGCTCCCTTCAGTTTTACTTATATTTTTAATCAATTGAGAAAGTCTTTCAGTCTCTTGGAGCGGCTCGGATGGCGGAGCTTTCTTAAAGCCTTTGCCTCGATCTGGCGGATACGCTCCCGGGTTACGTTGAACTCCTTGCCAACCTCCTCAAGGGTTCGCGTGCGCCCGTCCTCAAGGCCGAAGCGGAGCTTGAGAACCTTTTCCTCCCGCGGCGTCAGCGTTTTGAGCACGTCCATCAGCTGTTCCTTTAAAAGCATGTAGCTCGCAGCCTCTGCCGGCTCCGGTACGTCATCGTCCGGAATAAAGTCGCCGAGATGGCTGTCCTCCTCCTCGCCGATCGGCGTTTCGAGGGACACCGGGTCCTGAGCGATTTTCATAATCTCCCGGACCTTCTCCACGCTCATCCCCATCTCCTCGGCAATCTCCTCAGGGGAAGGGTCATGTCCCAGTTCCTGGAGCAGCTGGCGGGATACCCTGACTACCTTGTTAATCGTCTCCACCATGTGGACGGGTATTCTGATCGTCCTGGCCTGGTCCGCAATGGCGCGGGTAATCGCCTGTCTTATCCACCATGTGGCGTAGGTTGAAAACTTATAGCCCTTGGTATGGTCGAATTTTTCCACCGCCTTGATCAGCCCCAGATTCCCCTCCTGGATCAGGTCCAGAAAGTGCATCCCCCTGCCCATATACCTCTTTGCGATACTGACCACAAGTCGCAGGTTGGCTTCTACCAGCTTTTTCTTCGCCTCGGCGTCGCCCTCGGCCATCTTATGCGCCAGCTCTACCTCGTCATCGCTGGACAAGAGGTCGACCTTGCCGATTTCCTTCAGATACATCCTGACATGGTCGTCTATCGCGAGGTTCTCCATCAGCGAAGCGTCCGTCAGTTCCTCCGGGGGGATTTCTTCAAGCTCGTCCAGCTCGGCGGGCTCCTCCAGAATCTCCGGCTCGTCCACATAGTCAACCTGGAGCTCTATACCGTAATTCTCCAGGCTGTCGAAGAATTTATCGATCTGCTCGTTGTCAAAATTATTCTCCTCGAGTATTTCGGATACATCCTTGTAGTTCAGCTTGCCCTGCTTTTTCCCCTGTTCGATGATATCCCTTATCACACCTGCTTTGTTTTCGTTATCCATCAATATCCTCCGTCCCGCGTTTTCTCTTGATTTCTCTGATCTTCAGCAGCGGGTCCTCGCCCGCCCCGTCGTTCCTGCCGGATAGAATCAGCTCGCACAAATCCTCCAGCTCCCGCTCCGGCTGAACATGCGGTCTGTTTGAGGAAATAACCTTACTGTAAAGCCGCATATCTTCGTCTGAAAGCTCATTTGCTAAAATATTTGGGTTCAGCTGCACACCCGCTTCTATTTTTTTCAAAATTACGGAAAATATTCCGCCGAGATTTTTTGACGTAAAATCCTTGTCCGAAATTCGATTTTTTATCTTTTTAGCCATTTCGGGATACCGCGTAATCAGCGAAATCAGGCTCTCCTCCGCTCTCGCGGCCGCCGGGTTTTCATATCTCACGCCGCTGTCCCTCGGCGGCTGAATCAGCCTGTCCGGGTTAATGTCCGCACGGTGCTGTTTTTTCATCTCGGCTCTGCTCTCCGCTTTCTTTATCCGCTCGGCCTCGGCTATCACCGTGTCGCGGTTGACCCCGGTCTCCTCGGCGACGCGGCCGGCGTAAACCTCAAGCGCGATCCTGTTTCTCAGCGAGGAGAGGAGCTCGGCCGAGGCCTTGATATATTTTATCCTGTCCTCGTCGTTGGTCAGGTCAAGACCCTTCTTGAGCGCGGCGAGTCTGTAGTCCATCTGCTCTTCCGATTTTTCAAGGACGCGCGCGAACTCCTCCGCGCCGTACTGCCTGATAAACTCGTCCGGGTCCTTCTTCCCGGGAACGCGGAGTATTTTCACGGTCAGTCCGCTGTCGGTGAGCATCGATACCGCACGCTCCGTCGCCGCAGTACCCGCCTTATCGGTGTCGTAGGCGATGATCACCTCTTTGGCCGTCTTAGCCATCAGCCGCGCCTGCTCTGGGGTCAGCGCGGTGCCGAGGGACGCAACCGTGTAATCGAAGCCCGCCTGGTGCAGCGAAACCGCGTCCATATACCCTTCAACGAGAATGATTTTATCAGATTTTGATTTTTTCGCTATGTTGTACGCGAAAAGGTTGTCTTTTTTTGAATAAATCGGCGTGTTCCCGGTGTTCAGATATTTCTGCCCGCCGCCGTCACCCTCCAGCACTCTCCCTCCGAAGGCGAGCACGTTGTTTTTCGCGTCGATAATCGGAAACATCAGCCTGTCTCTGAAAACATCGTAGATTCCGCCGTTTTTGCCGCGGCGCGCGAGCCCGGCCTCTATAATCTCGTTTTGCGAATACCCCCGGGACTTCAGGTATTTGCAGAGCCCGTCCCAACCGTCCGGTGCGGCGCCTATTCCGAACCGCGCCACCGTCGCCGGCAGCAGCGCTCTCTTTTTTATGTACTCGACCGCTCTGCGCCCCTCCGGGAGGGAGAGATTTTTATGGTAGAACAGAGCGGCCTCCCGGTTGATCTCCAGGAGCCTCTTCCTGTAATTCGCGGCTTTTTCCGTCGCTCTGTCGGGCAGCTCCATATTGAACATGCCGGCGAGAAACTCGACCGCCTCGGAAAAGTCAAGCCGCTCAATCTCCATGATGAAGTTGATCACGCCGCCGCCCTTGCCGCAGCCGAAGCAATAGTAAAGCTGCTTTTCCGGGGATACCGTAAAGGACGGCGTTTTTTCGCCGTGAAACGGGCACAGCGCCCAAAGACGGTCTCCCTTCCGCGTCAGCTGGGCATATCTAGAAACCACGTCGACGATGTCGGCACGGGACGTGAGCTCGTCAATAAAATAATCGTCAAACCTCGCCATGCTTCCTCCGTTTTACAGGACATGCCAGCTCTTCGGTATATAGATATCCTTAAACGCCTCTACGGCATATCTGTCCGACATGCTCGATATAAAGTCGCAGAGAACCCGGGGCAGCGACGTACTCGATAGCATACCGCTGTAAAGCTCCGGCAGGACCTCAATATGCTGTTCGTAGTATTTGTAGAGCTCGCCAAGTATCAGCTTGGATTTTGACTCCTCGCTCTTGGCGACGGGGTTTTTATACACCCTTTCAAATAAAAAATCCCGGAGCCGGTTTGTCGCCGCGCCCACGTCCGGCGACATCGTTATCGTAAAGCCCCCTTTTACTTCGCCGCTGTTCGCTATCACGTCGAGGATCATCGTGTTGAGCCTGTCGTGCGTAACCCATCCCAGACATTCGCTGATCTCGGGCGGAATGTCGCTCTCTTTCAGAATGCCGGCGCGTATCGCGTCGTCAATGTCGTGGTTGATATACGCGATCCGGTCGCACAGCGCGACCAGGATGCCCTCAAATGTCTCCGCGTGCCTTTCGCCGGTGTGGCACAGTATGCCGTTTTTGACCTCGGCGCAGAGGTTCAGGCCCTTCCCGCCGTTTTCGAGCACCTCCACGATGCGGACGCTGTTCTCGTTGTGCTTGAAGCAGAGGCCGGATATTTCCGAGAGCGCCCGTTCGCCGGCGTGGCCGAAGGGCGTGTGGCCGAGGTCGTGGCCGAGGGCAATCGCCTCCGTCAGGTCCTCGTTAAGCCCCAGCGCCCGAGCGATAGTCCTCGAAATCTGCGAGACCTCGAGGGTGTGGGTAAGCCTCGTGCGGTAATGGTCCCCGTCCGGCGAGAGAAAAACCTGGGTCTTGTGCTTTAGTCTGCGGAACGCTTTGCAGTGCAGAAGCCTGTCGCGGTCCCGCTGGAAGCATGTCCGCACCGCGCACTCGGGTTCGGGAGCGTCACGACCGAAGGACCTGTCCGAAAATGCCGCGTAAGGACAACAGATCTGATGCTCGCGCGCCTCAAGCTTTTTTCTGATGACGTCGTTTGTAATATCCGTCGCCACGCTTCCTACCTTCCTCCTTGTCCCATTCAAAAGATAATATACGCATTCCCGCTCCGATTTCCTCTTTTTCGCGAGAAATATTTTTTAGTCTTTTACGTCGAGCCCCATTTTCATGTTGAGCCGCTCGGTCAGCTCCTGCGCGGCGTTATAGCCGAGCTTTTTGTTCCTGTTGTTCATCGCGGCGACCTCGATGATGATCGCAAGGTTTCGGCCCGGCTTCACCGGAATCACGAGGGACGGGATGTTTATCCCCATGAAATTCGTATATTTCGTCTCTTCTCCGAATCTGTCGTAGATTTTTCCGGACTGCCACGGCTCGAGATTGATAATCAGGTCAATTTTTTCCGTCGGCTTGACCGAACCCATGCCGAAAAGCCGCATTACGTCGACGACGCCGATGCCCCGCAGCTCCACAAAATGTCTTATGATCTCCGGGGCCGAGCCCACAAGCGTCTTGTTTGACACCTTCTTTATCTCAACCGCGTCGTCCGCGATCATGCGGTGTCCGCGTTTTACAAGCTCGATGGCCGTCTCACTTTTACCGACGCCGCTGTCGCCTAAAAGCAGTATCCCCTCGCCGTAGACCTCCACAAGCACTCCGTGGCACGTGAGCCTCGGGGCAAGATGCACCTTGAGCGAGGACAGGATCGAGGCGAGCGTCGACGAGGTGTCCTCAGCCGTCCTTAAAACGGTGGTGTTGTGCTTTTTTGCCATCTCGATGCATTCCGGGTACGGCTCGATGTTGCGCGTGATTATCAGCGCCGGTATATTGGTAGAGAAAAGCTTGTCAAAGCTCTCAAGCCTTTTTTCGTGGGAAAACTGTGAAAGAAAAGTTGTCTCCACCTTTCCGATCATCTGCAGGCGCTCATTGTCAAAAAAATCGTAAAATCCGGCAAGCTGAAGGCCGCACCTGTTAACATCGTCGGAATAGATAAGGATGTCCCTATAGCCCTCCGGCCCGTTAGCGACGGCAAAATCAAACTCGTCTATCAGTTCGCCGAGCGAAATCGAATACAGCTCCTTATTCATCTTTCAAATCCCCCTTAAAGCGGATTAATCGCTTTCATAAGCAAAAAAACAAATGGTATATAATACAAGGCATAATCCTTCTATTATTATACCATTTTATGACGCTCATTGCAATTTTTCGGTCGGAAGCTAACCGCCCGTCGCCGTCTGCAATATCTGCATTCCCGTGTGGTCGATAATATAGTTGTCGTAGTAGATGATTTCCGAGACCTTTACGATTTTGTATCCGTCCTTTTGAAGCGTACCCAGAATGGACGGCAGCACGTCCGGCGTATATTTTCCGCCGTTGTGGAACAGAATGATTGAGCCAGGAGTTACTTTCGGAATGATGCGCGCAATCATCTGCTGGGGAGTCAGATCCTTCCAGTCGAGGCTGTCGATATTCCACTGTATTGTGTACATCCCCATGCCCTTAAGCGTCAGAATCAGATTGTTGTTGTAGTCTCCGTACGGCGGGCGGAAAAGCTTCGGCGCAACGCCGGTTAACGCTGCGATTTTTCTGTTGCATTCCTCGATCTGCTTTTGCATCTCGCTTTGAGAAAGGGACGTCATATGCGGGTGAGTATCCGAATGGTTCATGACCTCGTGTCCGGCGCTGTGCAGCGCGGCTACGGACTCCGGAAATTTATCCACCCACTCCCCGACAACGAAAAACGTCGTCTTCACATTGTACTCCGCCAGGATATCGATCAGCGCCTGGGTCTGTTCGTTTCCCCAGGCCGCGTCGAAGCTCAGCGCGACGACTTTGTCGTCCCGCTTTACGTTGTATATCGGGAGCTCGCGGAATTTGCCGGAGACCTCCTGCGTGCCGGCGCTGTATCCGAGCGCGAGCGCCAGTATACAGAGCGAGAGTACGCCGCAGATTACGTAAATCCGCGGCATATACTGCAATTTTAATATTTTTGCAAGCTTTTTCATATTGACGTTCCTTTCAACGGGAATGGCTCCGCTTATCCGCTACACGCTTGACTTATTACGTTACGATTATATGACCCGGGAGCTGCCGTCATGACAATAATTCGCAGCTTGAGAATACGGCGCGCGAAACGGTAAAAAATAAGAATGGAGAGGAGATGACGCTGATGAAGCGCTTCAAGACATTCAAAAAGAAATATATTCCTCTTTTTATCAACTGTGCACGGGTAAGCGCGGACCACCGGGACGAGGACACCAATAAAGCACAGCTCACCGACGACGCCGTAGAGGCCGGGAGAGATTGGGTCTCGTTCAACAAGTCATAATTCTATAAAACAGCTGCAGCAAAGCGCAATGCTAAGCTGCAGTTTTTCTTTGGGCTATGCGGATTTTAAGGCAATATGCCCGCTTCTATTTCAGCTGCTGGCCTGTCCCGAAAAAATCCCCCCACGGGTCGGCTTTTTTAATTCTCCCGAGAGCGCTCTCCATATCCACGCCGTCGGGCGCGACCTCGTCAAGCTCATCCCAGGCTATCGGCATCGACACTTTTGCCCCTTTTCTCGCTCTTATCGAGTACGGGGCTACGCTCGTTGCCCCTCTGCCGTTTCGTATCCAGTCGATGAATATTCTGTTCGTCCTTTTTTCTTTTCTGACATTGCTCGTGTAGCGTTCCGGCCATTTCTGCTCCATAACCTCCGCCACACATTTGGCAAAATCGTGAAACCTGTCCCACGGGGCGGACGGCCGGAACGGGACAACCACATGATACCCTTTACCGCCGCTGGTTTTCAGGTACGAGGTCAGCGAGAGCTCGGCCAGAACGCTTTGCAGATCCCTGACTCCCTGCCGTACCCTGTCGAGGTCCATCCCCTCGTCCGGGTCCAGATCGAATATCATCATGTCAGGTTTTTCAAGCTGTTCCACGCGGCTTCCCCAGGTGTGGAATTCCAGCGTCCCCATCTGAACCTCCGAAATCAACCCGGCCAGATCCTCGATATAGAAGTAGTCTTCCGCCCCGCCCTTGCCGTCGGGAACCGGGACCGTGACGACGCCCCTGCCGCCCTGCCCGGGATGCTTTTTGAAAAAGCAGGTCCGGGATATTCCCTGCGGACAACGGACGATGCTTAAGACTCTGTGAGAGACATAGGGGAGCATGCGGCCGGAAACCCCTTCGTAGTACCGGACCACATCCGCCTTCGTGATCCCCGAATCTTCAAACAACACCTTATCCGGGTGAGTGATTTTTATCTCCGCTATAACTAGTTCGTTTTCGGCTGCTTCCACCGGTCTTTCCTCCCTGTCCGCCACGGCTTTTTCGCCCGGCTCCCCGTTTCCCTCCGGTTCCCTTCCAACCTCTTTCGGGCTCTTATCCGCCCGCAGGCCCTTGAAGCTTGCCTGCCTTAACCGGTTGTCCTTTGTCCACTCGGCGAACCGAATCTCCGCGACCAATTCTGGCTCAAGCCATATCATTCTCTCGTTTTGCCTGGGCTTCGGTGCGTCTTTAAACGGAGAGTCGTCTCTGGCGATTTTGTCAAATTTACTTCTGAGCCCACGCGCTTCCGTCTCGCCGATGCCGCTCCCCGCCCGCCCGGCATACATCAGATCGTCTCCTTCATATACGCCGAGGAGCAGCGAGCTGACCCCAGCCGTATTTTTATCCGAAAGCGTATAGCCCCCTATGACGAACTCCTGCCGCCTGCCGCATTTCAGCTTGATCCAGTCGCCGTTTCGTGTCCCGCTGTAGACGGAGCCAGCCTTTTTGCCTACAATTCCCTCCAGCCCCATTTCGCAGGCAGCCAAGAAGCACCCGCTCCCGTCCCCTGCGATATGGCGGCTGTACGAGACATTATTCGGAGCGCCGTCTAAAAGCGTCTCAAGGGTCCGCTTTCTTTGAACAAGCGGCTTTTCCCGGAGATCCTCCCCGTCCAGCGCCAGCAGGTCAAACACAATATAAATGAGATTTTGGCCGGCTGTTTTTTTCATCTCGTTCTGAAGCGCCTGAAAATCCGTCTTCCCCTGTGCGTCCACAGCCGTCATTTCCCCGTCCAGAACCATCGCTCTTCCGGCAGCCCAGCCGGCGAGGGAGGACGCGACGCTTTGAAAACGCCCCGTATAATCGTTGCCGTTCCGGCTTACCAGCCTGACGGCTCCGCCTTCGATATAGGCCAGAATCCTGTAACCGTCGTATTTCAGCTCGTAAACCCAATCTTCCCCCTCTGGAATCCTCTGAGCGGGACTCGCAAGCTGAACCTCCGCGGCGCCGAACGGATTTCTTGTGATTTTTTCTTCCGTCCCCTCCTCGATTTCGCTCATGGTGCGTCCGGTCCTGACGCTTGTCAATAATCCGGAAATTCCGTCCCCGGCTCCGGTGTACTCGTCCTTCTCCTTAATCAGCAGCCAGTTATCCTTCGTGCCATTCTGTTTTCCTTTGAGCCGGACCAACGCCCATTTGCCTTTGAGCCGCCGGCCTTTCAGGGCGAATTTCAGCGCGCCGTCCCGAAGCCCCTCGCCGACATCCCCGTAGGGCTCCCAGAAACCCTCGTCCCAGAGCATCACCACTCCGCCGCCGTACTCCCCCTTCGGGATCGTCCCCTCGAAATCCCGGTATTCCAGAGGGTGGTTTTCAACCCGCACCGCGAGCCGCTTGTCTCCGGTATTGTATGACGGCCCCTTCGGCACCGCCCAGCTTAAGAGTACGCCGTCCCATTCAAGGCGGAAATCATAGTGCTCCCTTCGGGCGGCGTGGCGCTGCACGACAAATTTCAGGTTTTCTTTTGTCTCCGCGGTTTCGCCCGCCGGCTCCGGAGTCTTATTAAAATTTCTTTTTCTGTTGTACTCGCCAAGCCCGGTCATAGCATTACGCCGTTATCCTGTCTTTTTTTGCTTTTTCTACGCTGGCCTTGAGCGCGTCCATGATGTCGATGATTTTTCCGGTACCCTGGGGTGCCGCCGCGACGACCTCTTTACCGGAAATTTTGCTCTCGACGAGGCCTCTTAATTTTTCCTGGTACTCGTCTTTGTACTTTGACGGATCAAAGGGCGTATCCATCGCGTTAATCAGCGTTTTCGCCAGCTCCAGCTCCTGTTCGGATATGTCCGGCTGCGTATATTTTCTTTGAAGGTCTTTGACGTCGTCCGCGTAGAACATCGTCGAGATTAGAATCCCGTCCTGGCGCGGAATTATTGCCATCAGCGTATCCTTAGTGCCCATCACGGTTTTGCCGATCGCGATTTTCTGTTCCGCCATCAGCGCGGCACGCAGCAGTTCAAAGGCCTTTTCTCCGCCAGTTTCGGGCGTTGCCTGATAGGTTTTGTCATAGTAGACGGGCGATATCTGGTTTAACTGCGCAAAATGAAGAATTTGAATCGATTTTTCTTTTTCCGTCTTGATTTTCTCTATCTCTTCATCGGTTACAACCACATATTTGTCTTCGTCGTATTCAAAACCCCTGACAATATCCTCCGTTCCGAGTTCTTTACCGCAGTGAGCGCAGGTTTTCTTATATCTGATCCGTCCGCTGTCCTCCTTGTGCAGTTGATTGAAGTGAATATCGTTGTCCTCGGTCGCCGTATACATTGCGATCGGGATCGCTACCATACCGAATGTTATAACAGATTTGCGTGATACCATAAACGAAAACCTCCCGTAAGCTCTGTTAGTATTCCCGGAAAATCCGCCACTATCATTAAAACCCGTTTTCGCTGTTTTTCGCGTATGCGGACATATTTTCCCGCGGAGTAAACGACATAAAACAAAGCCCGCATAACCTTTTCGGCTATGCGGACTTTTTGCTGGAGCTGATAACCGGATTCGGACCGGTGACCTCGTCCTTACCAAGGACGCGCTCTGCCGACTGAGCTATATCAGCGCACCGCGCACTGTTGCGCGCGGCTGGCGACCCGGAAGGGGGTCGAACCCTCGACCTCTAGCGTGACAGGCTAGCGTTCTAACCAACTGAACTACCGGGCCATTAGACGGCAACAGATATTTTAACAGAAACATCACCATATGTCAATAGCCTTTACGGCTGTCCCCGGTCCTAAAAAAAGATATTTTCCGTCCGGAAATAATTTGCTTTCTCTATTGCACTTTTACGCAGGTTATGTATAATAACCTTAAAAACACGATCGGGAGGCGGTTAATACGGATAATTACAAAAAAGCCGCGCTGTTCCAATACCCGGATGAGATACCGACATCAGTGTCGGTTTTGCCCGCGGGATGGATGAAATACCGGGACGCGCTTGCCAGGATTGCCGAGAAATACCCCGAGTATTTCGGCAACCTTGAGAAGAAAAAGCAAAACTACGACGATTACGGTTCCGAGCGCTACGCGGAGGGCGAAAAAACCGACGTATGGGGCTGCGTGTGGTCCAACATCAAGCAGGGGCACGACTCGATCGTGACCGGCCACCCGCTCCCGACACGCGAATCGGTCAGAAGTTTTACTCCCCCGACGGTCGACGACGGCCTTCCCCACGGCTTTATGTATTTAAGACTCGCCGATTTAAGAGGCTTTGAGGAGCTAATGATCGACTTCGCCGAGGAGCCGCCCGAGCTGCAGATGCTGATTGACAAGGTCTGCGACTACAACTACGAGCAGGTAAAAAGGCGGCTGAAGACCTTCGACGGCTGGCTGATGTCGTTCGGCGACGACCTCGGCATGCAGACCTCCCTTGCGATGGGGCCGGAAAAATGGAGAAAATACTTAAAGCCCGCTTTCGCGAAAATTTACGCGCCGGTCAAGGCCGCGGGAAAGAAAATCTACATGCACACCGACGGGCATATCTACGAGATCATCCCGGACCTTAAGGAGTGCGGCGTGGATATCATCAACCCGCAGTTCCGCGCAAACGGGATAGACAACCTGCAGAGGGTCTGCCGGGGAAAGATATGCGTCAACCTCGATCTGGACCGCCAGCTATTCCCGTTCGCCTCACGAAAGGACATCGACGACCATATCCATGAGGCCGTTGAGAAGATGTACCTTCCGGAGGGCGGGCTGATGCTGTCCGCCGAGGTGGACGACGGCGTCCCGCTGGATACGATCGACGCAATCTGCGCGTCGCTCCGCAAATGGAAAACCTATAGAAAATAAAACACCGGAGGATTATCAATGTACAACGGACTGTCAAACAGCATTGAGAGTCTCTATCTGCTCTCAAACGCAAAATCCCGCTCAATCTGCGCCGAAAACTTCACCGGCGGAAAAGGTGCCGGCGCCATGTGCGAGCTTGAGAACGGCATCTCTAAAAACGCCGCGAGGGATCTCGGCAAGGGTTGGAAGGTCAACCCCTGCATAATTCTTAAGGCAAAAGAGACATTTACGCTGGCGGACATCGAAGGCCCCGGCTGTATAAATCACATCTGGTGTACGCCGAGCGGCACATGGCGTTATCAGATTCTCCGCATTTACTGGGACGGCAGTGAAAACCCGTCAGTCGAATGCCCGATCGGCGACTTTTTCGCCTCCGGGTGGGAAAAATACGCACCGATTACCTCGCTTGCGGTCTGCGTCAACCCCGGGCGGGCGTTCAACTGCTATTGGCAGATGCCGTTCAGAAAGCGCTGCAGAATAACACTTGAAAACACCGGCGACAGAGACGTCGGATTTTACTACCAGATCGACTATTCGCTCACCGACGTGCCGGAGGACGCCGCCTACTTCCACGCGCAGTTCCGAAGGGTCAACCCCCTGCCCTACAAGGAGGTCTACACCATCGTTGACGGTATAAAGGGCAAGGGACAGTATGTCGGCACATATCTTGCCTGGGGAGTCAACAGCAACAACTGGTGGGGCGAGGGCGAGATCAAGTTCTATATGGACGGCGACGACGAATACCCCACCATCTGCGGAACCGGAACCGAGGATTACTTCTGCGGCTCCTATAATTTTGAAAACTCCGAGACGCACCGCTATGAGACATTCACGGCGCCCTACAGCGGGCTCTCCCAGGTGATTATCCCCGACGGACTCTACAGCGCCCAGCAGCGCTTCGGCCTGTACCGCTGGCACATCACCGACCCGATCCGCTTCGAGAAGGATCTTAAGGTGACAATCCAGGCGCTCGGCTGGCGCGACGGCGGCCGATATCTGCCGCTGAAGGACGACATCGCGTCGGTCGCGTTCTGGTATCAGACGCTGCCCTTCGAACCGTTCCCGAAGCTTCCGGAAAAGGACGACTTGGAGGTAATATAACATACGGGCGTCCGCGAACTTTGCGGACGCCCGTTTCCTATTCGAAAAAACCTCCGAGAAACTGCCCCAGCGGACCGTCATACTAAGCTTCGCACATGCAGTAAAAGCCGAGCTGGTCGCCCGTCAGGTAGTTTATATATACGTTTTCCCCCCTGAACTCGCAGAGGTCTATGTCGCAGTTGTTGATGTTTAGATAGCTTCTTTTTTTTCTCCTCTTCCGGGGTAAACGCATACCCGGTGCGGGGCATTCTGTCCTCTTTGCTCACGTGCATAATCGGGATGTGCAGACCGATCTCCCAGACCTCGAAATCCCTCGTGCGGTAGATATAGGGGCAAAACGCGCGAGCGGGAGCTCCTCTAGGCAGATCATATAATAAGTAGCCGTTATGGAATCTGATCACCTGGCAAGCGTTATATCGGGAGCGCGTATAGCAGGTGTCATAGGGCAGCATCTCCCAATTTGTCAGGTCTTTCGACTTAACGAAAAACTCTGTATAGCGTTTGACCACATACTCCTCCGGCTCGCCGACCTCTATGGACATGATGTAGCCATCGCCGCCTTTGCATACGGAGGTGTTTCAGAAGGTCCTGCCCTCCCTGTGCACGTCGACACTTTCGGTCCAATGGACAAGGTTGTCAGAACGAAAAACCTTAACGCTGTCGCCGCCCCACAGGCCGTCCGGCTTCGCAGTCGTCCCGAAGACCCAGACGGTACCGTTTTCCTCATATGCCGAGAAAAAATATCAGCCTCTCGCAAAGAGCGGGGAGCATTCTCCGCTCTCCACGTTCTGTATTACGCAATAGACGTTTTTAATCGGTATCTTATAGTCGCCGCCGCTCACGATTTCAGCCCTCATCAGTCTCCCGTTTCTGACAAACGGCGTCATTTCGCTGTTAAAGCCGAATGGTAGTTTATTTCTCTCATATGAATACTTCTACCCTCTTATATTATTTAATGTATTATACCATAAACGACAGGCTGGCAAAATCGTTTTTCATACGACCGCGGAAGTATTAATTTGACAATAAAAGCGGAATCTGTTAATATATACCTTGAAATTTTATCCCAGAAAAGGACCAGGACAAATGAAGAATATCGCGTTTTTTGATACAAAACCTTACGACAAAACCTATTTTGACGCGCTCTCTCCCGAATACGGCTTTAACCTTAAGTATATCGAAAGCAAGCTGAACTCCCACAGCGCCGTGATGGCTGAGGGCTACGACGGGGTCGTCGCGTTTGTGAACGACTCGGCGGACGAACAGACGATTCTTAAGCTCGATTCGCTGGGCATCCACGTGCTCGCGATGCGGAGCGCCGGGTATAACAACGTGGATTTTAAAGCGGCGTACGGAAAGGTGCACGTGCTGCGCGTCCCGGCCTATTCGCCCTACGCCGTGGCGGAACACGCGGCGGCACTGCTGCTGACATTGAACCGTAAAACCCACCGCGCCTATAACCGGACGAGGGAACACAACTTTACGCTCTCCGGACTGATTGGCTTCGACCTGCACGGAAAGACCGCCGGCGTCGTCGGCACGGGTAAGATCGGCAGGGTATTCATCGACATCTGCAAGGGCTTCGGCCTGAACGTGGTCGCCTACGACCCGTTCCCCGCCAAGGACAGCGGAATTACCTATGTCCCGCTGGACGAGCTTTTCGCCCGCTCGGACATCATTTCTCTGCACTGCCCGCTGACCAAGGATACGCACCACATCGTCGATGCCCGCGCGCTCTCGCTGATGAAGGAAGGCGTTTACATCATCAACACCTCCCGCGGCGCGCTGATCGACGCTGAGGCGCTGATCGACGCGATAAAGGACCACCGCGTCGGTGCGGTGGGGCTCGACGTGTACGAGGAGGAAGCTGACGTGTTTTTCGAGGACTTCTCAGGCGAAATCCTCGAGGATGATACGCTCGCCCGCCTTCTGTCGATGCCCAACGTGATCGTAACCGGGCACCAGGCGTTTTTAACGAAGGAAGCACTCGAAAATATTGCCCGGACCACGCTTGAAAATCTCAAGGCGTATTTCAACGGGGACGCGCTTAAAAACGAGATCTGTTACCAGTGCCTCCAGTACGGGAGCTGCGACCATTCCCACAACAAGCGCTGCTTTTAAAATCACAGGCGCCGCAAAGCGAATAATTCCGTTTCGCGGCACCCGTATTTTTCTATATTTTATCTCCGAACGGTTTTAAGGCTGGAATTCCGGCACGCCGTTGATATAGAATATCCCGTCGACGAAACCAGCCGTAGCCGCCGTCCTTTCTCGGAGGATATCGTCCGCTTTTAAACCTTTCGTCAGACTCCTTGATTTTTCAATATCTTGCCTCAGCGTCTGCGCGAGCGCGATATATCCGAGCCTTTCGATGCCGAAATCCGAACCATAAAAACTCAGGGCTTCGATATCCTCCCGTTTTGCGTCAAAAAGCCTTTCGTAATAGTCCGCGTTTTTTACAGCGGCAGGCGTGAGATTTTTCTCCATTCGGGCATTGTCCGACAGCCGAAGGATGATGAAATCCGCCGCGTACTTATTGCCTTCCTTTACAATCGCGTCGCCGTAGATCAGCCTCGGGAGCTCGTCCTCCACATAAATCGTCGGCAGACCGGTCTGAAGGCTGATCTCATCCACGGTCAGCGGCTTTTCGTAGGCGGCGAGGTAAATCGCCCGGGCAACCTGGCTTCCAAGGTATTGATCCTAATCCATGCTGCCGTTGCAGGTCGTCGTGTTCATGTTGATGCGTTTGTAAACCCTGTCCATACTGTTCTCTCCTATCCGTTTTTTATTTTCTTCTCGGCTGACATTCAAGCGCCATTTCACCGTGCTCACAGGAAGGCCGTATTTTTCCGCAAGCGCTTTAACCGAAGCGCCGCCGAGATAACAGTCGACAAAAATATCCCGGTATGCGCTCGAAATTGTGTGCAGCGCTGAATATGCCTCCGCGTATTCAGCGCTCGCAAGCGTCTGTTCCTCCGTATCGTCGTCCGACTTAATATACGGCGATAGCTCGTCCAACGGCGTCTCAGGATTATTGCTTCTCAACCGGAAAAAGCGCGCGCATCGGTTGTGCGCGACGCGCCATTACCCAGGCGTCGAGCGATTTGATCTCGTACTTTTCCAGACCATCGAGGGCGTAAAGTATGATCTCAGCCGCAAGGTCCTCGGCGCCCTGCCTGTTTCCGACCCTTGAGAGGCAAAAGCGCAGCACGGACTCCGTGTATTTTATAATTCTTTCGCCGTGATTTTCCATCCTTTTCACGTTCTCCGTAAAGGCCTTTACACTTAAAAAGTGTCCGCAAACCGCCTTCGGATAGGTCAACTTGATTATAAACTCGCCGGCTGCTCTTTACCACTTTTTTTCAACATTAACGTCCACCATAATTTACCGGTTGAAAAATGGTTACAAAACAGTTACAATATAGTCAAAGAGGTCTTGAATAACATACATTTTACCGGTGAAACGCGGATATTCCTCTTTAATAATTATCAACGCCGGAGAAAAGGAGTTTGATATGAAAAAGAGAATCATCGCTCTCGCAGCGACCGTCTTGCTGATATTGCCGTTTACGGCAAGCGCGTACGCCTTCAATTTGCCCGAATGCATTTTCGACGGCGGTTCCGTTATCTGCAGCCAAACGGTCGTAAATAGCGTATACGGCGACAGCTGCGCGAATAGAAAATCGGACGCCGCCGCGACCGCGGATGAAAACACGGATTGCGGGAACAGCAACGCCCTGGAAAACAACACAAGCCGCGAAGACACCGCCGGCGGCGATAACGGCGCTGTCTGCAACAGCGGCGCCGACGGTTCCGGTCTCGGATGCAAATTCAACGTCAATTCAAAATCCTTCAGGGATAGGCTCTCCCATTTTATATCCTGGTTCATGAGAAAATTTTCAGACTGGCGCGCGTGCCAGTCGACCGGGCCTCAGGACGATAATACCTCCGAACCGTCCGACACCCGTGAGCCGGCGGATATTGCGGTGACGGAGACGCCGGCGTCAACCCAGAACTCATCGCCTGCCGAGACGACGACGGCGACAAAACCTACCACAACAAAGCCCGCTGCGACAAAACCTTCGACCACAAAACCGGCGACGACAAAGCCCGCGACAACAGAACCCCCGGCGACAGAACCCCCGGCGACTACGCCGTCCGGCAGCGCGGATAATCTGTCTTTTGAGGAGAAGGTCGCCGAGCTTGTAAACGCCGAGCGCGCAAAATACGGACTCGAGCCGCTGACGCTGAGTGCGGAGCTTTCAGACATCGCGAGAATCAAATCGCAGGATATGCACGACAACAATTATTTTTCCCACACAAGTCCGAGCTTCGGCTCGACGTTCAACCTGTTGAATTCGCACGGCATCTCGTACCGCGCGGCTGGCGAGAACATCGCGAAGGGCTTTACTACGCCCGAGGCGGTTATGAACGGATGGATGAACTCGTCCGGACACAGGGCGAACATCCTCAGCCCGAGCTTTACGCAAATAGGCGTCGGGTACGTGGCCGACGGCAGATACTGGACGCAGGTGTTTATCGGGTAACACAGTAAAGCAGATATGCGAAAACCGGTGCGATAAGGATTAGATTTCTCATCGCACCGTTTTTTTGTTTTTATACCGTTTCGAATACATAGCTTCCGGCGCGGGAGGTCAGAAGAGATGTATCGTCGCTTTGAATCCTGTATTTTGAAATTAGGGCGTCAAGGTGGGTAACGCAGGCAAACGCTGCGCCAATCATTTTCAGATATTCCAGGATGGGAAAAATCCCTTCGGCCGCGGCGTCGTAAGCCGTGGTCTGGAATATTTCGTTTATGTACAGTACGCCGCCGGGCTTAAGATTATCGATAATCAGCGACAGCCTTGCCGCTTCACCCTCGAATCTGCCCGCCTCATCCTGTCCGAATCTTTCCTCGGCCGCGGCGATCAGCGAAAAAATACCCGTTTTTGGGCTGATTCTCGCGTGATCGGCGCAGACGGGCAGCCCGGACTGCGCAAACAGCCTCGCCGTGCACATCGCTCGGAGCAGGACCGTCTTCCCGCTGCCGTTTCCGCCGAAAATGACCGTCCCGCGCGTTTTGATATCCACATTGTTCTTTACAATTTGTTCCGTGTTTCGCATATTGGAAAAAAGTATAAAGTCGTAAAGCCCGACAGCCGAAAACACGCTGTCGCCGGCCGGCATGATTTCCGGAAAGCAGTACGGCATACCCCGTTTTCTTAAGCAATCGATCATGCGGAGCGCCGTGTCGAAAAATAAAAGCTCCCGAACGCAGCCGTCGAAAAGCATATAAATATTTTTATAGAGGGCACCCGTCATCGCTTCGACGCGCCTGAGCGCCAACGCCGAGACAATGTTTTCCTCATCGCCGAGCGCGGCAAAGGCGAGCTCGCCGCCGCTTTTATCCCGATGTGATTTTTTGTTTTTGATAAACTGCATGCGCGTCCCAGGTAAAAGCAGCTCGAAATTGTTAAGGCAGAAGTTTTCGGCCACCCGGGCGACGACCCGGAAACCGCTCTCCGGAGACATATCGGAAAGCGTATCGGCAAGCTTTTCAGCTTCGGCAAACGCGGGATTTTCAACGATTTCCCCGCATAGGCAGCGCATTTTTATCAGGCCTTCCGAGGCAAAACGTCCGGCGGACATCAGCCGCCAGGCCTCCCGGACATATCCCAGAAGGCTTCCGAGGTAAAACGCTTTCGCGCTTAGGCAGTCGATAAACGCTCCCGGCGGCGTATATTTGGAAATCTGCCTGCTGTTTAGTTTTCTCACTGACGCCGCACTCTCCGCGTTCATCTCGTCAATTTTTTTAAACAGCGCCAACAGGGCTCCGAAAATGTTTCGGTTTTCCGAAAAATCCTTTAAAATATCCCGGCGGTATATGATGTCATCCCGGTCGGAAAGCGGGGAGGAGAGGATCTCCGTAAAAGCTTTAAGCGAATCGATATCCGGACACAGCGAAGACAAGGCCGTATTCAGGCCGAAGTCCGCGACACAGTCCGTTTTAAAGCTCTTCGCGTTTTCCCTGTACAAAAGGCTGATTTTCATATCGCTTTGCCGGCCCTTTCCTCAAGCTGCGCTCTGGTAAGCCCGTATTTTTTTAAAATTTCCGCCATCCCGGTACCCGGCATATCCGTCATTTCGCGGATTTTGAATCTTTCCTCTGGCGCGGTTTCCAAAAAAGAAAGGCCCCGAACCGCTGCGCACTTTTCGCATACGCCGCGCTGATGGGTGACGAAAATTCCGATCGAGTTTTTTTCCAGAAAATCCTCGGCCGCTTTTGCGGTGAGAGCGACAGCTTTTTCCTCGGTAGTGCCGGAAAACGTCTCGTTTAGCAGAACAAGGGTTTCTCCGTCGGACTTATCGAGAATTTCTTTGAGCCTTTTTAGTTCATTTTGCAGTCTCCCCTCTCCGACAAAATTCTCAGCCACCGGAAAATGGGTGAGTATCTTTGTAGACGGATAGAGCCTTGCGCTCTCGCAGGGAACGGGAAGCCCGGCGAGAAAAAAGAGCGTCACCGCGCCGACCATGCGGATATAGGTCGTTTTTCCGCCGCCGTTCGCGCCGAGCAAAAAAGCGAATCTTTCGTTTTCATCAAGCCGCACATCATTTCGGACAATGACGCCGTCCTTCAGAATAAGCGCCGGATCGCAGCCGCCGTAGACAACGATCTCTCTTTTATTTGAAATTACCGCGGCGCTGAGCGGGATTCCTTTCTCCCTGAGCCTTTCCAGAAGTGATTCGATATTGAGCAGGAAACGCAGCTGCCTGATATAACCGAGAATCCCAGGATTATAAAAGCTTTCAAACCCATTGTGAAGCCTGTAAAGCGCGTCGGAATAGTCCGCGCATAAGCTAAAAAGCGCGGCCATCATATTGGCCGACGGCCTGTGCCGCTCGTCCGCCGCGTTCTCTCCGCAGGCAATGCCTAGGCTTTCCGATATGCGGCGAAGCTTTTCATTGACCGTTATGTCCGCATCCTCTGCAAAAGAAACGCCCATACGGCTGGCCGGTGTAAGCTTCACCGGTTTCAGTCCCAAAAATTCCTCCCCGGCGAACTTCATTTCCCGTCTTGCCTGTTCCGCCCGGTCAGAGGCCGAAATTTCCGCGAAATAATCGGCAAAGCGGTTTAAAAGGAAGCATTTTCGCGGTGTTTTCGCAGCGGCATCGATAAAGCCGAGATAATCCCGGACAAGCATAAAAAACGCCGCGTATTTTTCTGCGGCGCTTCCGGCCGAGGCGTACATTTTTTCGCTTCTCGAAAGCGTGAAAAGAGCCGTCTGAAGCTTCCTTACCGTGTCGAGAACCGCCGCATCCTCCAATAAAGTAAAAACAAGCTCGCGCCTGTGTCTGATATTTTCTGCTGTGCAGGGGCATTTCAACACCTGCACAATCTCGTCTCTTTCCGGTTCCGAAAAAAAGGCCGCTAATAGCTCGTTTTGTTTCAAATTCTCGAATAAAACCGCGTCAAACGGACTGATATTTTGCTTCTCAGCGAACAGCAAATCCGGAAATTCCATTTATTTGCTCCTTTTAACATTGAATGATACTACCATTATATAAAATCACCTCCGTTTTTCAACAAAAAACGGTCAATAACCGCGCAACGTTTCGTTGCATATAAAAAGCGCCGAAAATACATTTAAGTATTTTCGGCACTCTTGTTTTTGCTGCTTTATTTATTCTGGGCGTATTTTTCTTTGATTTTTCCGATATATCCGAACACGAGGCGGCCGAAGCTCGCGAACGCGTTTTCGTCTATGCTGAAGAAGACCTCTCTGCCCTTTGTGCGGTAGTTCAGAATGCCCGTCTTCTGCATCATCTCGGTATGGTAATAGCAGGATGCCGGCGTAAGGTCCAGTTCTCTCGCCATCTCGGTATTGGTCATCTCGTTGTTGCGGATGAGCATATCGATCATTTCAAGGCGAACCTTTTCAGAAATTACCTTGCCGAACATCAGGAGGTTCGAAGCATTCTCGTCATACTGCGTGAACTGGGATTTAAGGTAGTACATATAGTCGACGCCGAGAGCGACTACCGCGTAGCCGTTATACGGCTTGATCATGATCAGGCGCTTGTTGACAAGGCAGAAAGTGACGTAAAGCGTCTCGAATTCCATGATGTCGACCGTGTTGTCTTTTCCGAGCATAAGCTGCCTGGCGAGAGCTGACTGGTCGAATGAGTTCTTTTCCTTGTTCAGCCTCTCGATATTGGAATTGATGTAGTCGGTGATTTCAATCTTCTTTTTCGCCATGTCGCGCAGGAGCAGGCGGACATATTTTTCCGGCGACAGGAAGAATTTAAGGAAGGCGAACTTAAGCGCGTCCGAATAATTCGACGCTGAAATCAGCTCCGAAAGCTCCTCCTGGTAATCCCGCTCAAGTAGGCTTGGATCCTTCTTAGCTGTCGGGAAGTAGAACGACAATAAGTTGAAGGCCGTTTTCTCGTAATCCGACAAATAATTCTTGTAAGAATCGGAAGAGAATTCTTCAAGCTCTTTTTCCGGGACATTCAGCACATAATTCGACAGGAAGCAGTTGCCGCTCTCTCCTATGTGAAAGAAAACCTCAAGCTCATCCGGTATTTCTGAGAAATCCTTAATAATGTTTTGTAAGTCAATTTCCTCTTTGCCGTCGTTGACGATCGTCGAATTTTCATCCACCGATTGGCTGTCGTTGAATTTTGTGATGTAGATATAGAGAAGATCGCGCAGCAGCCCCAATTCATCTACAAACTTGATGTTACTCATGCTTTTTCACCATTCTCCCATTTTGTTTTTATTTTTTTATTATTTATAGTATAGTATATCGCATAGGGAAATGCAAGTACCTTTTAAAAAAATTTATTAATAAGCTGTAATACTTGCGTTATTTAATTATAATCAAATACATGTTTTAATGGGTGATTTTTGCGTTTTTTGTATAAACAACACAAATGTAAAAATTAACGTATCCTTTTCCCGCTTTTCGGCTTGACCTGCCCGGCTGTCCGAAAACCCGGCGGATGTCCCCTGTTAATTTCATTATCATTTATTAGCCTTGCTGCGCCCATTCTCACGGCAGTTCAGATGCTCATGCCCCGCTGTTATTATTAGCTTTAGACGTAAATAATATTATATTAAATACTCATTCTTTTAAATATCCCGTTATAATAATTTTGCTATGCTGGCAATCGAGCTTTTGTCGTCCTGCCTTCCGCATCGCCCTTTTTAAGCCTCTTTACCTAAAACATCTACGCGGGAGCGGCGGATTTATTTTCAGCGTAAAAAGCGTCTTTGAATCCTTCGTTTTCATAGGCATTTAAATACCAGTCGTCAAACGATAAGACCCCAGGGCGCTCGGGGCCGCTCCTTCTCCGCACCAATAGGCGACGACTTCAGTCCTCAGCCCCGGCGTGATAGTTGCCTTCGCGCTTTGATGAGATGACATCTTCCCCGCGTTCATATGTCCTTATTTCATGATATGTTATAATTGAAAGAAGCGCGACGCCGCCGGGTACACCGGGCGCCCGATGTGGAGAAAATCAAATATACGGCCCCGATTATGCATGCCCTACGCCGCGGCCGCGACGGCGGGCATGCGCCCCGCCCGAGCTAAATGTACGGTTATACTTAATTTTTTTATTACTTCCATAATAATACGGCAAAACATATCTGTAATACAGTAAAAAATTACATAAACCGGCGAAAGCAATCGGAGATTTACGCGTTTTAAATCTCGGAATAATTGAATCTCACTTTCTGCGCAAACATTCTCATTTCCGCCGACAGGTCTCCGACACCCAACGCGATATGGTGTTCCGGCCCCTGCTGGCACCATTCATCTAAAAAACCGGGGCAAGTATATAAAGGCGGGCATGCCCCGCTTACGCTAAGTGCATGCCCATTTTTTCCCGGTATAATTATTTCTTTCTACCGTTGAACAGCAGACCGTCGCCCTCAAGGTGCAGCGGCATCCTGGCCACCACGATATGCCTGTATTTCAACAGCATGCTCGAGAGATACCTGCCCGAGTTGTTGTGCAATATACGCTGCCAACGCTTGTTTACCTCGAACTCCGGAAGAATCACCGTTATAATATCTCCCTTTTTGTGGCTGTATTCCTCCGATTCAATAAACTTAAGCAATGGCTCTGCGACTTTCCGATAAGGCGAATACTGCACATACAGCGGAATATCGGTGTGAAGCATCGCGTAGTTCCGTTTGATTTTTTCACCCTGCTCGGCGTCTATCGAGACGTTAAAGGCGACCACACTGTCGGATATCGTTTTTGCGTACTTCAACGCTCTTATGCTGGCTTTGTTCAGGCTGTCAATCGGAACTATAACGCTGTTCCGATAACGGATTTTACCGATCTCGGCCTTTTCAACCTCTTCAGGACTCAGCTTAAGCTGTTTGGCAACAGAGGTATAGTGCTTTTTTACCTTCAGCATGGCTATCACCAACGTGGGAATAACCACAATAACAACCCATGCGCCCTTCGGGAATTTTGTCATCGTTATGATTATGACCACAACGCCCGTAACAAGCGTACCGATGCCGTTAATGACCGCCTTATACACCCAGTGCGCCTCGCGCCTGGTTATCCAGCGCTTAAACATACCGAACTGGGAAAGTGTAAACGAAATAAAGACCCCGATCGCGTAAAGCGGAATCAGACGGTTCGTCTCACCCCGGAAGACGATAAGCAGCACCGCCACGGCGGCTGACAGGACAAGTATGCCGTTTGAAAATGTAAGCCGGTCCCCCCTGTGTGAAAGCTGACGCGGCGCATACCCGTCCCTGCTTATCAGAGACATCAGAAGCGGAAAGTCGGAATAGGACGTGTTCGCGGCCATCAGCAAGACAACCGCGGTCGTCGCCTGAACGATATAGTACATCGGGGTATTTCCGTAAATCTTATCCGAAATCTGCGACAACACCGTATTGCCGACCGTAGGCACCGTATGGTAGAGATTGGCCAGCACCGAAACACCGCCGAAAATAATCAGAACGAAAAACGACAGCAGCAGAAGCACCTTATGCGCGTTCTTCACCTGGGGTTCACGGAAATTCGGAACGCCGTCGCTCACCGCCTCGACTCCGGTCAGAGCCGAACAGCCGTTTGAGAAGGCGCTTAATATAAGAAAAAGGGTGACCGGCTGCGTAGCCGCGGGAACGGCGAGGTTTTGCGCGGCATCCGTCTGCACGCCGCCGGTAAAATATTTGATTATTCCGACCGCAATCGTAACCAGCATAACAAGAATAAACGCGTACGGCGGAAAGCTGAAAAGGATTGAAGACTCTCTGAGTCCGCGCAGGTTCCCCAGCATGATCAGCGCTAGGAGGGCCAAACAGATCGGAACGGTATAGGGGAACAGCGAGGGAAAAGCCGAGGTGATCGCGGCGGCGCCGGAGGAAATGCTTACCGCCGCGGTAAGAATGTAATCCACAGCTAAAGAAGCCCCCGCCGTAACTCCGGCGACGTGGCCTATATTATCCGAAGCCACAATATATGAGCCGCCGCCGTTCGGATAGGCGTTTATTGTCTGCCAGTATGAGAATGTGAGAATCAGGAGAAGCGCGATTATCGCGGCTGAAATATACGCCAGTTCCCTGTATGCAAGCATACCGATTGCCGGTATAAGCACTATCAAAATCTCTTCGCTCGCATAGGCGACGGAGGAAACCGCGTCGCTCGACAATATAGGCAGGCCGAGAAAAACGCTGTATTTCTGGCTCTGTATGTCTTCGTTTTGCAAAGGTTTACCAATTAAAATCTGCTTGATTTTCCGTAGCGTAATAATCCCACCAATAGTCAGATTAATCGAACTCGCTGTTTACGGAACCGACCGCGCCAACAGGCTCTGATAAGCATGTTATCGGTATTTCCATGTCCTTAAAGCAGCTGCTTTATGCAAAAAATAAGAACGGCATTTCACGTAAAAATAACCATTCTTATTCGGTCGGATCAACGAGATTTAAAATCCGTTTCTTCGGCTTATGCGATTGGGCATTTTGCGTATCATTTTACCTCTGATTAGTAAAAAAGTCAAGCATCCTGCCGGCCTTCGGCGTGAATTCCTTTTTCAGGCATTCCCGGCGAACAGAGTTCATTTACACCACATTTAAAACGCTGTTATATTCCTTTCTCATCCGCAACGAAAACTATCTTCGCTCCCTATCGCATACAACGGCAAACTTATAAGCCAATCCTCTTTTTTATAATCAGCCATCGACGCACGGATTGATATGTCGGGGTTGTATTTATCCTTATAAACCCGCAAGCTCTTAGCTTTAAGATTAACCTCCGCTTTGACCTCAATCGGTATAATCTGAACCCCGGTGTCGATAACAAAATCAACCTCGCATGAGCCACGGTCGTTGGTGTGGTAATAAATGCCTAAATCATTTATGGTTTTCAGCTGTTGGCATACATATTGTTCTGTCAGCGCACCCTTAAACTCGGTAAATAAATCGTTTCCGTCAAGAAGTTTTTGCTGGCGTAGTCCGGTCATACATCCAAGAAGCCCCACAACGACCATAAACAGCTTGAACGCTTTCAAATCCTCATAGGCTTTCAGCGGGATACCAGCCGCATTCACACGGCTGACCTTGTGTACAAGACCGCAGTCGGCAAGCCACATGATCGCTGTTTCGTATTCCTTCGCCCGTCCGCCCTCATGTATAAGGCCATAAATAAATTTCTTGTTTTCTTTGGCAAGCTGTGAAGGTATGCTGTTCCAGACCTTGCGGATTTTCGGAACGATTTCGTTTGGCGCGTGCTTGGCAAAATCCTGCTCATATGCTGCCAGAATCCGTTTTTGAATATTACGCACTTCGTTAAAGACCTTATCATCGGCAAAGCTCTGGACCGCCTCAGGCATACCGCCGACGAAGTAATACTGTTTGAGTGAGTCGATATAGGTTTGCTTAAAAGAGGTAATCATCCGGTAATCCCGTTTGTCAAGCAGCTCCGCAAAGCGTTCTTTCCCTGTTGCTACTAAAAATTCCTTGAAGGATAACGGATAGAGCTTCAGAAGATCCACTTTGCCGACCGGAAAAGATGTACCTTGATGCAAAGCGATTCCTAAAAGTGAACCGGCGCAGACAATATGATATTGTAAAGTGCTCCCCCAATATTGGACAACGTGAGATTGTTTGAAATCTCGGAGTGGGTTGGGGCGGTAGTTTCGTGGTATAATGCACTTGCTTTACTGCCATACAGGAC
>JAPXRI010000022.1:0-44608 GCA_033813635.1 Bacillota bacterium | reverse complement strand
CGCAAGAGGGCTTGGTTTTCTGCGCCTTTTTTTGCCTTGCATTTTTTTGAATTAAGGGCTTGACTTTTAATAGTTAGTCACCTCATCGGAGACAGGGAGACGGTTCTTTTGTCTCCTTTTTTACGATATCCCCAAAACTATTATAATAATTCGTCTTCCAAATAGCAACAGCGTTTCTTGACACATTTTCCGAATGGGTATAAAATCTTTTTAAATCGAAGCTCCGGAGGAGAATACACATGGGCGGCAATACAATCATTACAGATTTTCTCGTGATAGGCGGAGGGCTCGGCGGGATCTGCGCCGCGGTCCAGGCTGCGCGGCTCGGGGTCGACGTTTGCCTCGCCGAAAAAAGCCTGGTGCTCGGAGGGAACTCCGGGCCGGACGGCGGGGTGCACCCGTCAGGCGCGCACCGGTTCCACGCTTACGCCGCCGAAACCGGCGTGATCGAGGAGATTACCGAGCGCGCCGCGTGGATGCGCGCGAAAACCGTCTCATCCGGACTGCATTATAATTCAAGCCTTCTGTGGGACGAGGTTTTATATCAGACCCTGATCGGGTCCGGCGTGCGGGTGTTCAGAAACCATTACGCCAGAGAACCGATCATGGACGGGGCGCGCATCGCCGGCGTAGTCCTCGAGGATACCGGCGCGTACGAGACCAAGACCGTAACGGTGCGCCTTGGCGTGATTGACGCCTCGGGCGACGGCAGTATCTCCGCCGCGGCCGGCGCGCTCTGGCGCATGGGGCGGGAGGCGAAAAGCGAGTATAACGAACGAAGCGCACTGGAAAAGGCCGACGCCGTCACGATGGGCTCAAGCCTTGTCGCTCTTCTCAGAAAGGCGGACGGACCGGTGCCGTTCATCCCGCCGGAGGGCACGCCGCCGTTTTTCCCGGGCTACGGCGAATACCCGACTTTCCGACCCGGGCCGGACGAGAGCCTCAGATACTTTTTTCCGTCCGAAACCGGTGGGCAGAAAAATACGATAAAAGACGAGGCAGAGATTTACAAAGAGGCGAGAAGACAGCTTTTCAGCGCCTGGAACTATATCAAAAATGAAAAATACATAGAGGAAGCCAAAAACTGGGAGCTTATATGGATCAGCCCTAAATTATTAAAAAGAGAGAGCCGCCGTTTCGTCGGCGATTATACGCTGACGCAAAACGACGTGGAGAGCGGCAGGGTGTTTGACGACGCGGTCGCGTTCGGCGGCTTCGCCGAGGATATCCACTATCCGAGAGAAGGCATGCCGGACTACGTTAAAATCACCTATATCGGCATACCGCCGATCTACACGATCCCGTTTCGCTGCCTTTATTCGAAAAATATCGGCAATCTGCTGTTTGCCTCGCGGCTTTTCAGCGTTTCGCATATCGCGCACGGCACGACGCGGCTTCAGCGTACGCTGGCGGCGGTCGGTCAGGCGGTCGGCTGCGCGGCGTACCTTATGAAAAAATACGGCGTTTCTCCCCGCGAGGTCGGCGAAAAGCATATCGAAGAACTCCGGCAGATGATCCTCAGAGAGGACGGCTCGATTCCCGGCGCGAAAAACGAGGATGAACGGGACCTTGCGCGCAGAGCCTTGGTAAAAGCGACCTCCGAGCGCGCTTTCTGCGCGGAGACCGCCGAAAAATGGGTCGCGTTGGACAAAGCCATAGGCGTGATGCTCTGGGATTTTCCGAAAAAGCTTGAAACGGTTTCGTTTTTGCTGGAAAACAACGGGAGCGAGCCCGTCGCGCTGACGGCCGCGCTTTTCGAGCGGGCCTACCCGCAGGGGTGGCAGAAAAAGGACCAGGGTTCGCGGCAGAAGGGTTTCCCTTATGAAAAGACGAAAAACGAGGTCGAGTGGGCCGACGACAACGCCTCCGGCATTTTTAAAGAGATTAAAAAAGCGTCCGCCGAGATAATGCCCGGGCAGAACCGCGCCGTCTTCCGCTTTGATTCGGAGCTTTTGGAGAAAAAAGATACGGTCGACGAGGAGCGCTATCTGATCCTTATTTCAGCCGCGCCCGGCGTGAAAATGGCGGTCAATAACCGCTTCTGCACTTGGGGAAGGCGGGCCGAGGCCGGGGATGGGGAATACGTTGTTTACGGGGACTGCCCGGTGGTCGACATTACGCCGAAGCTTCCCTACGGCGAGGCGCAAAACGTGACCGACGGGGTAAACCGCAGATTTTCAAACAACCCGCTC
The DNA here is from genome assembly GCA_033813635.1 of Bacillota bacterium. Taxonomy (GTDB): domain Bacteria; phylum Bacillota; class Clostridia; order Oscillospirales; family QAMX01; genus JAPXRI01. The sequence goes on along the minus strand of JAPXRI010000022.1, from coordinate 42,416 downwards.
CATATGTGGCAGTCGGCGCAAAACGGAAAAACCCCGCAGATCCTCGAGTTTTCCTGGCCGTCGCCCCAAACCTTTTCAGAGGTCCATATCACATTCGACACGCTTGAACGCACATTCCACGAGATGCCGCTGGACTGCGGTAAGCGCGTGTCGGGCAGGCTCGTCCGGGATTACTCGGCGGACGCTTTCGTCGGGGGAGAATGGAGACCGCTTTTCGACGTGACCGACAATATTCACCGCTTCAGAAAACAAAGCTTCGGCTCGGTTATCTCCGACCGCCTCAGAATCATCGTCAAACGCGTCTGGGACGAGGAGAGCTCGCCCGGCATCTATGAGATAAGGGTATATTAAAACGCGGTCCGCGGAGAATTTCCGCGGACCGTTTCCAAAAATCCGGTTTACCGCCCGTTGACGGTGTCATTGCGTGAGCGCAGCGTATAGGTATTCCCGTCTTTTGTCATCAGAAAACCGATTTTACTCCCCTGATAGAGCGCACTGTACCAGCCGCCGCCCGAGGGGCCGATGACTGCGTAACTGCCTTCAAACTGAAACGAAACGGCTATTTCCACGATCCATTTGTTCTCGGATATTTCACTTGGCAGAACGCCGTATTCGGCCGATACCTCGCTTGAAAGTTCGGTGGCGCGGGATACGGTGACGCTGAGGTCTTTATACGCGGTGAAACGGAAGGTGCGTTCGTCCGACGCGGTTTTCAAGTCGTCAATAAACAAAACAGCTAATTTCCGCGCGGCGTCCTCCGGTGTAATATCGGCGGCTGTAACGGTATATTTCTTCGTGTTTTCAATCGCGGAAAGCTGCTTTCCCTCCGGAACCGTCGTGCCTGAGACCGTCGTTGTTCCCCCGGAAGTGACCGAAGTATCAGCACCGGTCCGGCTACCCGTCCCACATGCCGCGAAAGATAATAAAACGCTGAGAATAACGGATATCAAACCGATTTTTCTCATTTTGCGCTCTCCTTTATCATAATATAACTCGTTTTCACCGCGGTGCCGTAACGGAAATCCGAAGTTAATATTATGATAAATCAATAGAACAAAAATATCAAGAAATAATAATAGAATATTGCGATATTTTCTTTTTACCCGTCTAAAGCCTTTTAACCCGATACAATTCTTCCGCGTTTTCCCAAAGCAGACGGCGGATAACCTCTTTTTCCCTTCCGGGAAAGCGTGCGGCGGCCCGGGCGACTATATCCCGTATCATCTCCACCGCGCCGCAGAGGGTCTCGAAATCGAAAACATCCGTCCCGAACGTGATTTTATTCAGCGGGACCATTTGGAGAAGCCTGACAAGCCAGTCCTCGGCCAGTTTTTCGGAGATCAGCGGGAGCCAGCTCAAATTGAGATAGGCGTTTGGCGCGTTCAGCGCGATCGCCGCGGCCTCGCCGAGGTGCGGAAAGCCGAGGTGCAGAAGGTCGAATTTTACCCCCGGGAACCGCTTTATCGCGGCGCAGAGGTCGCTTGGGTGGACACTAGAGACGTCCGGCTCGCCCCAGAGCATCCCGGTGTGGAGCTGTACGGTCAGTCCGCGCCTTTCCGCGAGACCTAAGATGAAGTTTGCGATGTCGTCAGCGAGCGCCTTGTCCTCGACGCCGTTTTCTCCCGAGAGATAGAGCCTTTCTGCTTCCCCGCGGTCGCTTTTCGCGTAGTCAAGCCGGCGGAAGTACTGTTCGCTCACCTTGAGCCCGCAAACGCCGCAGCGGCTGATAAAACAGTCGAGGAGCATTTCGATAAAAGAGTAGTACTCGGATAGCGTGCCGAGGGAGCATCCTAAAAACCGCGCATATTTTTTCACCGGCGCCGAACGCGGGTCCAGCGCGTGGGCGTCGAACGTCGGGATCAGCGCGAACGGATCGTTTTTCTCCGGCGGCTCGTCTCCGCGGCAGATAAGCTCGGCGCCCTGGGCGGAGTTAAGATTCAGCGCCACGCGCCCGATATTGAAGCGTTTCGCGTATTGCGCCCGGCTTAAGGCGGAAGGCGAGGCGAGGGCGCGCTCCAGCGCGTCGTAATTCTCGCCCGTGATGCGGTCGCCGTCTAGCCCGGCGCAGAGGAACGCTCCGCGTATCGTCGCGCGGAGCGCGGAGGTGGTCTCTACATAGGGGAGAAAAGCTAAAACCGCGCGCCTGGCCTCGTCGGGGTCGGCCCGGCCGGAGGCGATGCGGGATAAAAGTCCGGGGTCCATTCCGGCGGATAAAAACGTCGGGCGGCAGGCGAGGTTGACCAACCGCTCGGCGAGCCCGGGAGCATTCCGGCCGTCGGACGGCGCGACTGTATGGCTGTGGGTGTCGAAAAACGGAGTCGCCGCCGCGAGTTGGCGCAGGTTATCCATTTCTGTTCCCTCCCGCGGCCGGATTTAAGCCGCGAACCCTGCGAACAAACTCAGCCGCGCCCGCGGCGGCGAACTGCCCGGCGTCGGAGGTCCACAGCACGTTCATACCCTCGCGCTCCCAGCGCGCCGCCGCGCCGAGGTCCGAGAGGTACATGCCGCAGGATTTTTCGTATCGGCGGCAGACGCCGATCAGACGGCGGATTTCATCCGCGAGCAGCGGGTTTTCAAACTCGAGAGGGATGCCCAGCGCGATCGAGAGGTCCGCCGGCCCCACAATTACGCCGTCGATTTGCCCGCCGTAACGGCCGAGCATGTCCGGAAGCAGATCGATCCCCGCGGGGGACTCGATCTGGATGAACAAAACGCGGTTCCGGTTAAAATCCGAAACGCTCTCCCCGGGCCTGAATATGCCGGGGCCGCCGCAGCCCTTTCTGCCAACAGGCGGGAATTTCGAGGAGGACACCGCGATCTCCACCTGCGCGAGCGATTCTACGCGGGGGACCATAATGCCGTCCGCCCCGGCGTCCAGCGTTCGCGAGATGAACGCGTAGAACGCGTCCGGTACGCGGACGATCGCCGGCAGGTCGGCCGCGCGGCAGGCGGCAAGCGCGCGCCGGAGAGTTTCGATGCCGACGGGGGAATGCTCCGCATCAATCAGCATGCAATCCACGCCCGCCCCGGCGTAAGCCTTCGCGGCGTAAGCCGCCTCGGGCGGGAGCGAAGGCATAAAAACCTGCTCCCGGTTTTTAAGGCGCAGTTTCAGTTTGGCGAGAGTATCCATTATAAGCACCACCACGGGTTGTATTTGTCAAGCTTCAAGCCGTTCATTTTCATCACGCGGATATAGCGGACGGGCCTCTCAGGCAGCGCGCCGGGGGTTTTCAGCAAATCCCTGTGCCCGAGCCGGCGGACGACCGGCCAGAAGGTTTTCCGGGCGGTGTACGAGTTTGTGTCCCACAGCGCCACATGGTCGAGCCCGGCGTCGTAGACCTGATTTGCCCGGCGGACGATCTCTTCCGGGCCGACGCCCCTGGGTAAAATGTCGGCCCCGGTTTCGATGCCTGAGCTTTTCAGTCCGGCGTAGAACGCAAGGTCGACGCTTAGCTGCTTATTGTAGCAAAAATCCTCCGGCGCGGTCATCACCGAGGGGTAACCGACGGCGATATCAATCAGACCGCGCCTTGCCCAGTCCTCGAGGTCCAGCGCGAAAAACCGGTTGGTCCGCCTGTCGGCCAGGGCGTGGACGGAGATAAACGGCGGCTCTGTACGGCCGAGTCTTTCGGCCTCCTCCGTAAGCGCTTTTTTCAGCGGAATCATGAAATTTTCAGTAAAATACCGGCAGCGAAAGTCGATATACCGCTCGTCTTCCTCCGCGAGGGAGAACGCGTCGAGCCCGGTCTCCCGGGTAAACGCGTCGGTCAGCGGTTTTTCGTAGAGCAGGTTCGGCACGCCCCGGCAGAAAAGCAGGTGCACCCCGTCGCAACCGGAGCGGAGCATTCTGCGAAACAGGTCCACGACTGTCCCGGATACCTCGGGGAACGCGTATGAGAGTCTCGCGATCTCGGAGCCGTCCCGGTCGACGCAGCGCCACTCCGGGTGCTCGCGGTAGATCACCGTGTTGAAGCCCACGTCCCATGGGGGCTGAGCCGCGAACATGTTCATCCGGTATGAAAAGCCGACCTTAAGCCCGAGCTCGTGGGCGTAGTCGGCGAACGCGGCGTAAAAATCCTCGCCCCGGCGGACAAAGCCGGCCCGCGCGGTGTGGAAGAACCGGTCTCCTTCCCCGGTAAAGCAGCCGTACCCGTCCATACTGACGAAAAAGTTGTGGGTAAACGCCGGGTCCCGGACGTCCGCGTAGTATTCGAGCATCACATGTCCCGCGTCGCTCTCCGCCAAAGGCTCAAGCTCCGCGGCGATATCGCCGGAAGTCTGCGGGTTGTTATAATAGAAAGCCGAATGCATGTCGTGTACCGCGATCAGTTTTTTGTTTGCCTTATTCTCCCTGTCCGCAAGCTCGGACAATACCTCGGCGTCGTCCATCGGCACGAATTTCAGGAACGCCGCGTTCGAAAGGCAGGGGTGACCGCCCTCCGGGTGGAGGATATGCACCTTCTGCCCGGTCATGTCCGCGGCCTTCCATTCGGCCTCCATCAAATAGGGCGCGCGGGCGAAATCTCCGTAAAAGCCGTGCTCGAAATAGCGGGGGTATTTGTCTTCCGAAAGCCGGAACCCGGTCAGGTTGGCCGCGCCATCGTCTCCGACGGTGTGGAGCATGCCGGTAAAAACCCGGTACCACCCGGAAAGCCCGGGGTCAAGGGTCAGATCGGGGACGCGCATCGTCCCGTGGGCGATCACCATCGTCCCGGTGAATTCGTCGCAGACGTAGGGCACCGCCTGCCACTTATCCGGCGTCACACGAGGGACCGCCGCGTCCTCCGGCAGAGCACTCCCCAAATCTGATATCACGACCGTTTTTCTCTCCGGCATATCAAAGCCTCCTAGAATGTGTTTTCACCAATATAGCATATTTACTGTAAACGCGCAAGCTTTTGCAGATTTTCAAATACGGACGAATAAAAAAAGGCCGCGGTGAAAGCCGCGACCCCTTTAAACATTTTTCAAAGACTGTCTACGTCCACCGCGGCTCTGCGCTGGGAGGCGAGCTCCACGGCCTCGATGATCTGCGAGCACTTGACGCCGTCGTAGAAATCTGGCGAGGTGGGGCGGTCGTTTGCGATGGATTCGACGTATTCGTACATCTCGTGCACAAACGTGTGCTCATAGCCGATCACATGCCCGGCCGGCCACCAGGCGTGCATATAGGGGTGAATGCCCTCGCTCGCCTGGATCAGCCGGAAGCCCTGAAGGCCAGGCTCGTCGTCCGCGCTGAAGTACTGCAGCTCGTTCATCCGCTCAAAGACGAATTTCACGCTGCCCCTGTCGCCGTTTATCTCGATCGAGAGGTCGTTTTTGTGTCCCTGCGCGAAGCGCGTCGCCTCGAACACGCCGAGGGCGCCGTTTTCGAACTCGGCGAGGAATACCGTCCCGTCGTCGACGTCGACTTCGCCCATCGGCGCGTCGGCCGCCGCCGACGCGGAGAGACCGGTCATTCGCTCGACAATCGGGCGCTTTTTGATAAAGGTCTTCTGCATCCCCATCACGGTTTTGATGTCGCCGACGAGAAAGCGCGCAAGGTCGATAAAGTGTGCGCCGAGGTCGCCCAGCGAGCCTGACCCGCAGACGTCCTTTTGCAGCCGCCAGACCAGCGGGAAATCCGGGTCGATGATGAAATCCTGCAGATACGACGCGCGGACATGGCGGATCGTGCCGAGCTTGCCTGCGGCGATCATATTTTTCGCAAGCTGCACCGCCGGCGCGAAGCGGTAGTTAAAGCCGATCTGGTGCTTTACCTTGTTTTTAACCGCCGCGTCGTACATCTCCCGCGCGTCGGAAAGCGTCAGCGCGAGCGGCTTTTCGCAGAAAATATGCTTGCCGTTCGCGGCGGCCGCGAGAGCGATCTCCTTGTGGACATTCGAGGGCGCGGTGATGTCGATAACGTCGATATCCTCCCGCGAGACGAGCTTTTTCCAGGAGGTCTCGCAGCTCTCCCAGCCGAACTTCTCCGCCGACTTCGCGACCCAGTTCTGATCTCTGCCGCAGATTGCCTTTTTAGTAACCTGCACGCTGCAGTCGAAGAACATCCCGAGGCGGCTGTAGGCGTTGCTGTGCGCTTTTCCCATGAACTTGTACCCGACAAGGCCGATGTTCAGATTTTGCATATAATCTCCCTTTCCGTATATAAATTTTACTTTGATTTTCCGTTTAGCGCGCCCGCGCAGAGGTTTCTCGCGGCGGTGTCGTATAGCTCGAGGATTTTCGACTGCTTTTCCCCCGTCATCGGCCGGAAGTTTTCCGTTGTCATCGGAATCATTCTCCGGGCGGCCGCCGCCTGAAGCGCCTCCCTCACATAGCTGTCGTCTGCGGCGGGGAGATTTTCGCACAGCTTTCGCAAATCCTCCGGTAAAAGAGGGACCGCGCTCTCAAGAGCAATATCCGTTTTCACCGGTTCGGGCTCACGCGCCGCATCGCCCCGGCCGGCCATGTCGATATGTACTCGCACAGGCTTCCCGCCGCGCGCCGACTCGGAAAGGAACTCGGCGCTGATGAAAAGCCCTCCGGCAGCTTTGCCGTTTATATATAGCACCGGTTGTTTATCCCCGTTGGCCACGGAGATAAAGAGCCTGTGCCCGCTGTAATAAACCGGTTCCCGCTGAACATACTCTGAGATCTCCAGCGGGATGTGCGGCTCAACGGAGAGCCCGTGCGCGTCCGCCCGGTAGGAGAGCAGACCACGCAGAAGGCAGGTGACAGGAGCGAAATTGTCGATCATCACTCCCACAGGCCGGGAACAGCTCTCGTATGCTTTTCCCGGCTTTTCGTTTGCCCAGGGGTTGTGGGTGTTGCGCCCCCACTGCGAGAGCGGCGCGTCCTGCCGGTAATCCTCGGCCCATTTCATATAGTAGTCCGCCGCGCGGTAGGCGTCGCCGAATTTATTGAGCCTTAGGTACGCGAGGATCGCCCGGCCCTCGACTGTCGCCCGGCAGCCCCCGTCCACCCAGTCGCCGGAGAGCCAGCCCAGCGAGTTTGGCGCGGACGTAGCGTCCAGATAGCTTTTGCATGTGTCGTCCAGGTGCGGGTAATTTGTGCACAGCACTCCCGCTGGCCGTATACCCTCCACCGACGAGAGCTTATCGTAAATCATTTCCGCAATCCGGCGCGGAACCATGTCGAGCGCCACCGCGTCCACGTTGCAGACGCCCTCGAGGTAACCGTATTTTGCCGCGCCGTACACGCCGTGCAGCGTCCCGTCCGGGTCCATCGATTTTGCGAAATACCCCTCCGGCGTCAGTAAAAGCGGCAGCGCCGCCGAGGTTTTATCAAACCGCTGCCGGCAGAGCGCGGAAAGAGCTGCGTCCCCCGCGAGCTCGGCGAGCCCGGCCATGTTCCGCAGCGCCGCGCCGTAGGTGACCGCGAGCCCGGTCAGATACCCTTTTCCGATTGCCTTTTTTACCGGGTCCCAGGAGCCGCCGTAGCTCGGCGCCAGCAGGTTGGCCGAGGGTCCGACCAGAAACAGCCCGTTCCCGGCGCGGGTTTTCTCGATATGCTCCATCGAGCGCCGCATTTTTGGGAGATATTCTGCGATTTTCGCCCTGTCCCGCCCGAAGAGCAGGAGTTCGGACTGCATTAGAAGCCCGGCCGCCGTCGCCTCGTAAAACCAGTCGTAGAGGTCGAAATCGCCGTCGCCCTGTTTGTAGATAATCCCCTCGCCCGGAAAAACGCAGTCGCCCAGCGCCCCGTCCGGCGCGGCGAGGTTGAATACCCGGTGCTGCGGCCTGGGCCTGCCGTCGTCGCTGCCGATGCGTTTGCCGTCGCCCATGCGGTCCCAGAACAGATCAAGCGAGTTCTGCAAAACGCGCGACCATTTTTCGTTCAAAAACGGGACCGCGCCCAGAGCGAAGCCGTAGCTGTTTTGAATCCACCAGCCGTTTCCCCAGATAAAGCCCTCCTTGAACGTGCCGTCCGTTGGGTTGTAGAGCATCTGGAGATAGGGCAGCTCGGGTGTCGGGCGGAGCATCGAAAAGCTCCTGTCGATCAGTGAAAACCATTTCTCGTCCCCTCTGCCGGAGACATATCTGCCCTGGTACTCCCTCGACATGCCGGCCACCGTTAATTGTAAGCGCCGACGCGCTTGACCGTTTCGACGATGGCTCTGAAGTTTTCAAGGCTCACCGTGTTCGGAATCGAGTGGTCCGACGAGAAAATATATCCGCCGTTTTCCTTGAGTACGGGGACGAGGTCTTCGATTTCATTGATTATTTTTTCCTTGTCGTTCCATAAAACGGCGTTTATCCCGCCGTGCAGCACGAGGCGGTCGCCGTAGTTCCGTTTGATGGCGCAGACGTCCATCCCGGCCTTTACCTCGAGCGGGTTCAGCGCGTCGATGCCGGTGTCCAGCACGTCCGGAAGAAGCTTCATGATATCCCCGCAGGAGTGCAGGTGAGCGTATATTCCCTTGTTGTGCGCCCACTCCACCGCCCTGCGCTGGAACGGCTGGAGCAGGCTTTTGTAGAGCTCGTTTGAGAAAAACGCGGTGCCCTTATACCCCATGTCGTCCGGCCAGGAGATGCAGTCGAAACTGTAGCCCGCGTCCCAGATCATGTCGAAGTGCTTTATGCACATGTCGAGGTAGGTGCCAAACATATCCTTGACCCACTCGGGCTCCTCAATCATCGCTATCAGCACGTTCTCGGTCCCGGCCATCCATGAGTGGGTTACGTCGAAGCCGAACCAGAACCCGCCCTGTATCCAGCGCCCGTCGGCCCTCCATTTCGGATAGTTTTTCTCAAGAAAATCCCAGTTCACCCTTTCGCGGCTGACCGTCATCCGTGCTTTGGCCTCAGCCCAGCTGTCCGGGTCGTGCACGCGGTAATCGATGAACTCGGGGGTTGAGTCGTCCTCCTTGAACTGCTTCATCGTGACGCCCCACTCCGAGGTGTAGATCACATACCTGTCGGTCTCCTCTATGACCCGGTAAGGGTACCTCGGTGAGATGTTGACGCCGATGCTCTCGACCTTATCGACCCCGAAGAAATCGCGCCAGTCCGCGCCGGCGGGCATCCCCTCGCGTTCCCAGCGCTTGATCGTCCCGCGCCACGGCCCGTCAGTAATCGGGACCCTGTCCGCCTCCCGGTGCTGGTACATCCGCAAAAATCTGTCGTGTGAAGTCATTTTCTCCATATTAATCTCCATTTTACACCGGAGCTTGCCGCGGCGTAAAAAAATTTCACGCGCAAAGCCCTCTCCGTTATTGTTATCGGTACAGCCTTATGCTATATTATTGTCGTGAAAAGGAGGGTTTTAAATGAAACTGGCATCGCAGGCGGAAAGCGTGCAAAAGAAAGACGATTTTTATGCGCGCAAAAAAGACGCCGACCTTGTCCTGAAGGAATTCGGATATTACTCCCTCGACCGTTGGAAGAGGGAAGGGTATATTTCGGACAATACAGATCTGAACCGGCTGTTTGGCTTTGACCAGGAGGCGTGGCACAATCTCGGCCAGCTCGGTGGCTGCGAGGCGGCATTCTGCCCGTGCTTTGAGGAAAAGGTGCTCGAAGATCGGGGGGAATACGAGCTCGCCCAGGACTTTGCGGGCAGGAAGGTGCTCTATTTTAAGGGCCGCAGAAACGGATTCATGCCCCAGTATGTGGACCACCCGGTCAAGGACATCAAAACCCTTGAGGCGCTCAGATGGCGTCTGGACCCCTCTTCGCCGGAGCGGTACAGGGACCTGGAAAAGCGCATGGACAGGGCTAAAAAGCGGAAAGCCGAGGGCGCACATATTCAGCAGCTGCTTGTGGGCGGATATATGTACCTCCGCGCCCTAATCGGACCGGAGGATCTGCTGTTTAAGTTCTACGACGACCCCGACCTGATCCACGCCTGCATGCGATTGTGGTTTGAGCTCGCAGACCGCGTAATCGCCCGCCATCAGGAGCATATCGACATCGACGAGCTGTTTTTCAGCGAGGATATCTGCTATAACAAAGGGCCGCTGATCTCGCCGGAGATGATGCGCGGGTTTTTGCTGCCCTACTATCGGCAGCTGATTCAAAACATGCGGTCAAGACAGAGGGATAAATCGAAAAAGCTCTGGATCCAGGTAGACACAGACGGGGACTGCCGGCCTGTCATACCTCTTTATCAGGAAATCGGAATGGAGTACATCTCCCCCTGCGAGGTAGCGGCGGGGTGCGACGTGGTCGAAATCAGAAAGAAATACCCCGATCTGCTGCTCCGCGGCGGAATCGACAAGCGGATTCTCGCGAAGGGAAGGGACGCGATCGCCCGGGAGCTTGAGCGGGTGATCCCGTTTATGAAGGAACGGGGCGGCTATATCCCGATGTGCGACCACGGCGTCCCCGAGGAGGTTTCGTTTGAAGACTACATGTATTTCAGGGAAGCCCTCGCTTCGTACAACTCATAACTTGTTCGTCATATCGTAGAGGAGGATCGACGCGGCGACGCCGGCGTTAAGCGAATCTGAAATCCCGCGCATCGGGATTTTAATCAGATTTTCGCTCCCGTCGTACCACTCCCGTGAAATCCCGTAGCGCTCGCAGCCCACCACCAGCGCGGCGGGATACCGGTATTCGCTTCGGTAGTAGTCGTTTTCCGCGCGGGTGTCAGCCAGGTAAACGGAAAAGCCGTTGTCGGAGAGCCATTTCCGGCACTCCGCCACGGAATCAAAGTCCACGGCCGGTACGGTGAACGCGGCGCCCATGCTCGCCTTAATCATTTTAGGGTGCGCGACGCGCACATGGCGGTTGACCACCAGAACCCCGTCCACACCGGCACCGTCGCAGGTGCGGAGGATCGTACCGAAATTGCCGGGGGTCTCCAGCCCGTCGAGAACCGCGAGAACCCGCGCGCCCCTCAGAGAATCCGGGGTAAACGCCGGAAATTCGGCGACGGCCATCATACCGCAGGGGGCATCCCGCTCGCTCAGTTTTTCGAAGGTCTTTTCGGACACGGAATAGCGCTCGTCCGTCAGCCGCATATACCTCGCGGCGAGGGCTTTTGCATCATCGCTCACCACAAGCGGAGGGCAGATTAGAAACGACCTTATCCTCATCCCGGCGTTCGCCGCCTTTTCGAGAGCCCAGTATCCGTCGAGAACGCAGAGGCGCTCGGGATTCCCGCCCGATAAGGCTAAAAGCTTTCGTATCTGCATAACGGCGGGATTTGAAATCCCGGCCTCCTTTACTTTTTCGCCGCCTTCGATAAGCACTAAAAAAACCTTCTTTTACATTTAAAAAATCAATTCCAGTACAAATTATATATTGCCCTGCGCCTGTATGTCAAGAAAGATATGCGGAAATCACGTTTGACAAATGCGCCGCCGGATAATATAATAATAGTATAAAAGGAAATAGATTGCGCGGCAGAGTTTTGAGAACGCGAAGCGAAATACTTTTCGCCGGGTCAGCCCGGCCAGAGGTATTTCGGCTTGGCGTTTTTTCGTTGCGCGAAGCTGAAAACGGAAAGAGGTTTGGGATATGGGGCTGCGTCATGATGGTTACGACGTCATTGTCATCGGCGGAGGCGTAACCGGCGCGCTGACGCTGCGGGAGCTTTCGAAATACAGCCTGAAGCTGCTGCTTTTGGAGGCCGGCAACGATCTGGCCTCGGGGGCCACGAGGGCAAACAGCGCGATTATCCACGCGGGCTACGACCCGTTGCCCGGCACAAAAAAAGCTTATTTCAACGTCAGAGGGGCGGAGATGTACCCCGAGCTCTGCGAAAAACTGGACATCCCCTACGAGCCGATACCCTCACTCGTCGCGGCTTACGGCGGGGAGCAGGCGGGTACGGTTGAAAAGCTCTATGCCCGGGGCGTTGAAAACGGGGTTCCGGAGCTCCGAATCATATCCAGAGCGGAGCTTAGGCGAGTCGAGCCCAATATATCCGAAAACGCCGAGTGCGCGCTGTTCGCGGGCTCTTCGGCAATCGTCGAGCCCTGGACGGTGGCGATCGCGGGCGCTGAAAACGCCTGCGACAACGGCGCGGAGGTGCTGCTTGGGCACAGCGTTACGGCAATTGAAAAAACAGGCGACGGCTTTACGGTGACGGCGGAGCATAAATCGGAGAAAAAGACCTTCCGCGCGTCCTGCGTAGTCAACGCTGCGGGCGTCTGCGCCGACGATATACATAATATGGTGGCCGCCCCCAGCTATAAAATCACCGGCAAGCGGGGGCAGTACTACGTGCTCGACAAGCAGGCCGCCGGGCTTGTCAGAAATATTCTGTTCCCATGCCCGACTGAAAAGGGCAAAGGCATGCTGATTCTCCCGGAGATTCACGGCAGGGTCCTTCTCGGCCCGGACAGCGAGGCGGCGGAGGACAAGACCGATGTGCGCACGACGAGGGACGGGCTCTCGCGGGTCAGGGAGACTGTTGAAAAATACCTCTCCGTAAGGATTCCGTTTGATCTGACAATCCGCACGTTCTCCGGCGTTCGCCCGTCGTCCGACAGGGGAGATTTTATCGTTGAGGAGTGCCCGGACGTGAGAGGCTTTTTCGAGGCCGCGGGCATCGAGTCGCCGGGCCTCGCCAGTTCCCCGGCAATCGCCGAGTATATGGCGGGCCTTGTGGCAACTCATCTCGGGGTGAGCCGGAAAAGAACCGATTTCCGCGCCGCGAGACGTCAGAGGTTTAAAACGCCCGCCGCCGCGGCGGCGGGCGTCCCGGGCTCATCAAATATCATCTGCCGGTGCGAAAGGGTGAGTGAGGCGGAGATTATAGATTCCATCAGGCGCAACTGCGGCGCGCGCACGGTAAAGGGCGTTAAGCTGAGAACGGGCGCCGGAGCGGGCGGCTGCCAGGGCGGCTACTGCCAGCCGGAGGTCGTCGCCGTCCTCGCCAGAGAGCTCGGGATAGACAAATCTGAGGTGCTCTATGACGGCGAGGGCTCGAACATTCTCGCCGAAAAAACGCGTTAAACCGCGGCGGAATGGAGATATGGACATGAATGTGAAAACTTGCGCGCTGGCGGTAATAGGCGGCGGCGTCGGCGGAATGGCGGCCGCGGTGGCGGCGTACGACGCCGGGGTCCGCGACGTCGTGATAGTTGAGATCGGTCCGGCCCTGGGCGGCGTCCTGCGCCAGTGCATACACTCGGGGTTCGGCCTCCACACCTTCGGCGAGGAACTCACCGGCCCGGAGTACTCCGCGCGCTTTGAACAGATGGTGGCGGAGCGGAGCATTAGGGTGTTCACTGACAGCCCGGTGATGGAGCTCCGCCCCGACAGGACGATGACGGTTGTTTCAAAAGAAGAGGGCGTTTTCACGCTTTCGGCCGGCGCGGTCGTCGTCGCGATGGGCTGCAGGGAGCGGCCGGCCGGGGCGATAGGCATTGAAGGGCAGCGGCCCGCCGGCGTACTGACCGCCGGCACAGCGCAGAGGTACATCAACCTTGAGGGCTATATGGTCGGCCGCCGCGCGGTGATTCTGGGCTCGGGGGATATCGGACTGATAATGGCGCGCCGCATGACGCTCGAGGGCGCGAAGGTCCTCTGCGTCTGCGAGCTGATGCCCTACTCCAACGGACTGAACAGAAACATCGTCCAGTGCCTGGACGATTTCGGCATTCCGCTCCGGCTCTCGACGACAGTTATCGGTATCGAAGGAAGAAACCGGGTCGAGGGGGTATGGGTTGCCCCGGTGGATAAGGATACGCTTAAGCCGTTGACCGACAGAAAGGAATTTATCCCCTGCGACACCCTTTTGCTGTCGGTCGGGCTGATTCCGGAGACGGAGCTCGCGGTCAACGCCGGAGTCGAGCTCGGCAAAAACCGGGGCCTTTCGGTCGATGAAAAAAGACAGACCACGCTCCCGGGCATATTCGCCTGCGGAAACGTGGTGCAGGTGCACGACCTTGTCGACTATGTCGCCGAAGAGGGGAAGATAGCCGGGGAGAGCGCGGCGGAATATATCAAAGGCGGCTTATCCGCTTCGCCGGGATTTGCGAGGACGGAGGCCGGAAACGGTATTAGCTATATCGTTCCGGAGAGAATAAACCTGCCGGCGAAGAGCGTGACCTTCAATTTTCGGGTGAAAAACGTCTATAAAAGCGCGCGGTTGATATGCCGAGCCGACGGCAGGGTGCTCGCAGTAAAAAAACGCTCCGTGATGATTCCCGGAGAGATGGAGAAGCTGACGGCAAATCTCGAAGGCCTTACCGAGAATGACGGCACCGTCACAATCGAGGTGGAAGCATGAAAAAGACATATACCTGCGTTGTCTGTCCGGAGGGGTGTTCGATTGCGGTGGAGACGGACGCCGCCGGGAAGATATTGTCGGTTTCGGGGAATAAATGCAAAAGAGGGGATGCCTACGTCCGGCAGGAGGCCGTCGACCCGAGAAGAAACATCTCGTCCACCGTGGCTTTAAACGGCGGGGAGAAGCCTGTTTTTTCGGTAAAGACGTCCGGCCCGATTCCGAAAGGCAAAATTGCCGAGGTTATGGGCGAGATTAAAAGGGCCTCCACTAAAGCGCCGGTAAGCGCCGGGCAGGTCATAATACGAAACGTGGCCGGCACGGGCAGCGACATCGTGGCGACGGCGGACGTGAGGTAATTTTTTCCAACTGTTATGCTGCATATTTTTTGACGGTAAATAGAAATATAGTACTGTGCATTCGAATAGCACGACGGGCAGAAAGTATTATGCATAATATGAGGAGAAGTATACGATGAGGAAATTACTGGTATCGTTAGTCTGCATAGCGGCTGTACTCACGTTTGCTGCCGGCTGCAAAACAGCCGGTAATAAAGCGACGACGACGGCAACAACGAAGGTTACGACGATGGTGACGACGGTCGAACCGATTATAACCACAAATGAGGCTACAACCGTGACAGTCCCGCCCATGACGACGGAGATGACGACGGCGGAGGGAACAACCGCCGAGATGACGACAAAATAGCATTGTAAAAACAAACCCGTACGGCTTAAACCACCGTCCGGGTTTGTTTTTATGAATTTTTACATTTATGCATTTATGCATTTATGCATTTATGCATTTATGCATTTATGCATTTATGCATTTCCCGCGAAAGTTAACATTTTGTAAACCAAGGGAAAAATATACAAACGCAGGGCTTGTAAAAGTATTCGAAATAGTGTATTATATATGAGTTAAAATATATTGCGGCGGGCGCAGGTAACACATCCGCGGGGACCTTGCCTTGCGTTATATTATTGGGGGTTGGAAAAATGTCAAGAAGGCTATTTCAGAATTTGGCCCTGCAGATGCGGGACGCCATAAACAGAAACGTCGGCGTGATCGACAGCGACGGAACCGTTATCGCCTGCAGTGACCTGAGACGTATCGGTGAAATCTACGAAAACGCGGTCGACGATTTAAACCAGACATCCGAGCCTGTTGTTCAGAACGGGCTTACCTTCAAATCGCTCGCTCTCCGCGGGGTGAGGCTTGAATACGCTGTGTTTGTCGAGGGCACCGACGAGGAGACGCTGACGCTCTGCTCGATGGCCGTGGTCTCGCTCAACGGCATCAAACAGTATTACGATGAGAAATACGACAAGGCGACGTTTATCAAAAACATCATGCTGGATAACGTGCTGCCCGGTGATATCTATATCAAGTCAAAGGAACTCCATTTCGGCGGCGATATGCCCAGGGTGGTGTTCCTTGTACGCATGGTGGATAAGCTCGACGTGGCGACCAACGACGTGATAGCCGGCTTGTTCCCGGACAAGCAGAAGGACTTCATCGTCTCGATCAACGAGAGCGACGTGGCTATTGTCAAGGAAGTCAAGGCGAACACGGATATCAAAGAGCTCCGCAAGATCGCCAAGGGCATTGAGGATACCATCAGCTCCGAACTGTATCTGAAGTGCATAATAGGCATCGGCACGGTAATCACCCAGCTGAAGGACCTTTCCCGCTCTCTCAAGGAGGCTCAGGTCGCTATCGAGGTCGGCAGGGTCTTCGACGCGGACAAGACCATCATCAATTACGAAAACCTCGGCATCGGCAGGCTGATTTATCAACTCCCGACGACGCTCTGCCGCATGTTCTTAAGCGAGGTATTCAAAAAAGGCTCCGTCGATTCCCTCGGCCAGGAGACGATGATGACGATACAGAAGTTTTTCGAGAACAACCTGAACGTTTCGGAGACCTCGAGAAAACTGTTCGTGCACAGGAATACGCTTGTCTACAGGCTTGAAAAGATAAAGAAGATCACCGGGCTTGACCTGCGTGAATTTGACGACGCGATCATATTCAAGGTCGCGCTGATGGTTAAGAAGTACCTTGAGTCGAGGGACAACGACGATATTTAAGCGTCCTCTGACAAAAAAGCATTTCCGGAGGAAAACAAAAAGATGATTCGGCTGTCGGATACATACGTTCAGTACAAATCCGGGACGAAAGCGTTGAACGGCGTAAGTCTGGAGATCAATGACGGCGAGTTCGTCTTCATCGTAGGCCCGTCCGGCGCGGGAAAGTCGACACTGATCAAGCTTCTGACGGCGGAGATAAGGCCGACGGCGGGGATTGTTCTCGTAAACGGCTTCAGCGTGGCGGCGATAAAGGCCAACCAGATTCCGAAGCTGCGCCGTACTATCGGCGTCGTCTATCAGGATTTTCGCCTGATAGACAGGATGAGCGTGTTTGACAACGTGGCGTTCGCGATGCGCGTTATAGGAATACATAACAAGAAAAAGATAGCAAAACGGGTGATGTACGTACTCGAGCTTGTCGGTCTCCGCGATAAAGCCAAAAGCCTCCCCTGCGAGCTTTCGGGCGGAGAGCAGCAGCGCGTAGTCATCGCCCGCGCCCTGGTCAACAATCCCGGAGTGATTGTGGCAGACGAGCCGACGGGGAATTTAGATCCCGACCGGTCGTATGAGATTATGCAGCTTTTGATGCGAATCAACGAGCTCGGCTCCACAATCATCGTCATCACCCATGCGAAAGAATTGGTCAACTGCTTTACAAAGCGCGTCGTGACGCTCGACGGCGGCAGAATTGCCGGCGACAGGACGGGCGGATATTGCGACAAAATGACGCTTTGAGAAAGACGGGTTTATTGCGTGTTCAGCGGTTTAGTCTATCATATAAAAGAAGGCATCAACGGATTTGTAAAGAACAGACTCGTCAATACCGCCGCGGTCGGCATGCTGATTGCGTGCCTGCTGGTGACGGGGGCTTTTTCGCTGTTGGTGTTCAATATCAATAAAATAATAAACGACATCGGTGCCGAAAACGAAATCTCCGTCTTTCTGGACGAGAGCTGCACCGACGAACAGGCGATACAGATCGGCCAGCTGATTACGGGTATTCCGTCCGTTACCGGTTTGAAATATGTCTCGAAAGAGGAAGGTCTCGAATCCCTCAGGGAGGAGTTCGGCTCACTTCTTGACGGGCTGGAGGACGATAACCCGATCAGGGACAGCTACATAGTAGAAATTTCCGACCAGTCCCAGATTGTGTCGGTGGTGCAGAGGCTTGAGACGATTTCCGGAATCGCAAACATCAACTACAACAGCGATGTGGCGCAGAGATTTCTTAAAATCAGAAATATGATTGCCCTTGTGGGCGCTGCGTTCATCGTTGTGCTCGGGGTATTAAGCGTGTTCATCATCGCAAATTCCGTGCGCATATCGGCGTTTACAAGACGTACCGAGATAGCGATTATGAAGACCGTCGGGGCGACAAACGGGTTTATACGATTATCTTTTATTTTCGAGGGCTTGTTCATAGGCATAATCGGGGCGGTAATCTCGTACATAGGGATATGGCTGATTTATATAAAAGCCTTCGAGCCCGCTGTTTCCTCGCTGAACTTTATCGAACCGATACCCTTTCAAAGCTTCGTCGCTCCGCTCGCCCTGGTATACGGCGGAGCCGGGCTGCTGATAGGACTGCTCGGCAGCTCGCTTGCGCTGAGACGGTATCTCCGCAGATAGGAAGGTGGCCAAAATGCGCGTGTACGGCAAAAAAATGGATAAGAACGAGAGAAAACCCCTGACAAAAGCCGATAAAATGAAGAGACTGCTCCTGCTTGTTCTGGCGATAGGGATGCTGCTGCCGTTCCTTGTGGGGCTTTCCTCGCTGTGGGCCGTGAGCCAGAGCGACATTGACGCTATCAATAAAAAGCTCGATGAGCTTAAGGGAAAGAAATCGGACACGGAGAAAAAGCTGGAGTCCATCAAGAGCGATATCAGCTCGGTGCTGGAGCAGAAAGAGCTGCTGGATAACAAAATCAACATCTGCAACGACGAAATCGAACTGATTTCTCAGTCGATTGAAATATTGGAGCAGAGGATTGCCGATAATAACACCAAGCTCGCCGAGCTCAACAGTGAAAAAGAGGCGAAGTACGAGCTTTTCAAAAAAAGGCTTCGCGTCCTCTATGAGGAGGGGAAAACCTCCTATCTCGAGGTAATACTCAAATCAGATACAATCGAGGATCTGCTAAACAGGACGCAGCTTGTCGGAGATATCCTGAAGCAGGATAAGCAGATGATACGCGATATCGAATTGCTCTGCGAGGAGATACAAAATACACAGACGCAGCTGCAAAACGACAAACAGCAGGCGGACGAAAAATACGCCTCTCTCCAGGCTACCAAGGCGGACCTTGAGGCGGACTACAACGCCTCCGTCGAATTGATGTCCCAGCTTGAGGATGAAGAGCAGGCAAACAAGGAGCTGCTCGCCGCGTACGAAAAGGCCTGGGCCGAAGCCGCCGCGAAAGAGGAGAGCCTGACCAGACAGCTCGCCGAGCAGAAAAAAGCCGAGGAGAGCTCACGGCTCGCCGCAATGACTACCGCGGCGACGGAGCCCCCCGCAGGCTCGGGAAGCACGACGACACCGCCGTCCTCACCGTCCGGCAGCTATATCTGGCCGACCCCGGGCTACACGATAATCACGTCGGACTACGGCTACAGGTACCACCCGGTTACGGGCGTGTACTCGTTCCACTCCGGCATCGATATCGGCGCGCCATACGGCACCGCGATCCGCTGCATCGCCAACGGCACCGTTATAGAGAATACCTACAGCAGCGTGTACGGCAATATGGTCAAGGTGGACCACGGCGGCGGAATTGTGTCGCTCTACGGGCATATGAACGCGAGGTCAAAGTGCGCGATCGGTTCGAGCGTAAAACAGGGCGATGTTATCGGGTATGTCGGGAGTACGGGGATGTCCACCGGTCCCCATCTGCACCTTACGATATACTGCAACGGCTCTAATACAAACCCTTTGAATTATGTGAAACGGTAAATCGGCGAAAATCTAAAGATTGCTGAAATTTATTTTTATCATCGGAGACAGATAAATCATGACGACATCGGGCAGGTTATACAGAAGGCCGACATGGGTTCAGACCATTGCCATCGTTTTAATCGTGGCGGTGCTCTGCACCCTCGGAATGGGCTATTTTCTGAAGACAAAATACGAAAAAGAGCTTTCAATCAAGCTGGGGGACTATTCCAAGCTTGATGAGATCAGAGAGCTGATCGACGAGAAATACGTCGGAGAGTTTACGGAAGACGAGCTGATGGACAGCATCTGCGCCGGCTATGTCTCCGGAATCAACGACAAATGGGCCTACTACACGCCCGCGTCGAATCTTCAGGACCTGTATGACAATAAAAGCGGCGAATACGCCGGCGTCGGCATGACGGTTTCGCAGGACGCGGATACAGGTCTGCTCTCAGTCCTCGAGGTCTACAAGGATTCGCCGGCGGCGAAAGCGGGGATCAGGTCGACGGATAAGCTCTACGCGGTCAACGGCCAGCCCGTCAGGGAACTGGGGCTCGAGGCGACCGCCGCGCTTGTCAAGGGCGAGGCGGGAACCTCCGTTAAGCTCACGATACTGCGCGACGGCGAATATATCGATTTCAACGTGGTCCGGGAGATAATTGACAGGCCGATTGTCTCCTCCGAACTTATCAACGGCGAGGTGGGCTATCTCAGGATTACTCAGTTCACCACCAACGCGGCGGACCAGTTTACCGAAAAGCTCAATAATCTTATCAATCTCAACGTAAAATCGCTGATTATAGACGTCAGGAGCAATCCCGGCGGTTCCCTGACGACGCTGTTGTCGGTCCTCGATCAGGTGATGCCGGAGGGCAAGCTGTTTATCGAAAAAGATAAGCAGGGAAATGAGAACATCTATACCTCCGATGCGGAATACTGCGATCTGCCCCTGGTGGTGCTGGCCAACCGGTATTCCTACAGCGCCGCGGAGTACCTCGCGGCGGTGACGCAGGAGCAGGGCAGAGCGTACGTTATCGGAGAGGCGACGACCGGCAAGGGCGAGGGCCAGCAGACCTTCGAGCTCAGCGACGGCTCGGCGGTTACGTTCTCGGTAATCAAGTACTTCACGCCGAACGGCGTCAGCATAGGCGAAGAGGGTGGGATTCAACCGAACCTTGCCGTGGATATGACCGATGATCAGATCGCGGCGATAGGCAGCGCTTCATATACCGACGATCCGCAGATCATGGCTGCGGTCGAATATCTCGGCGGCGTCAGCTAAAACCGGGAAGCACTATGTTTTCGCGAATAAAAACCGAGAGGAGGGGCGGATATGTTCGCTGCAGGCGACAGGGTCGTCCACCCAAACCACGGCGCGGGCACGATAGAGATGATCGAATATCAGGCCCGGGGCGGCAAGACGGAGGCTTTTTACGTCTTCAGGGTGCTCGTCGGGGCGATGACTGTCCTGATTCCGGCGGATTCTGCCGAAAAAATAGGGCTCCGTCCGATCATTAAGAGCGGGGAGGCCGACAGGCTCCTCGATTTTCTAAAGCTCCTCGAAATCGGACAGGAAGAAAACTGGAACAGGCGGTGCCGGGAGAACATGGAGCGCCTGAAAAGCGGAGACATCTGCGCTGTCGCATATGTGGTCAAGTCGCTCAGCCTCAGAAACAGGGAAAAAGCGCTCTCGGCCGGCGAAAAAAAGATTTTCAGGACGGCAAACGCGATTTTCGCGTCGGAGATCGCGATGGCAAAGGATATCACCTACGAATCGGCGGAGGAGCTTCTCGAAAAGGCTCTGGCATAAAATTTAAAATATTACGGAGAAGAAAGCGCCGCTTTGGCCGGCGTCAGCCGCAGGTCTAAAAGTACGGGGTTTACCAATTCACCGGGCTTTTGCCACTAGGCGGTGACGGCTAAAAAAGCGGCGCTTATTTGTTTGAGCTATGGAAAAAAAGTTTAATCTCGGCGTCGTCATCTGCGCGGCGGGAAGCTCGTCGCGGATGGGGGGGACGGACAAGCTTGCGCTGAGACTCGGGGAAGCGACGGTTCTGGAGAGCGCGGCGGGCGCGTTTTTGGATTGCGGCTTCACAAGGCAGCTGATCATCGCGGCGTCGCGTGAGAATTTCGACGCGATTTCGACGATGTTTGGCGCTGAAAAGGCGCGAAAAACGGGCGTAAAAATCACCGTCTGCCTGGGCGGGGAGACGAGACAGGAAAGCGTTGCCAACGCGCTCAAGGCGCTTGAAAGCGATATCGATTTCGTCGCCGTGCACGACGGGGCGAGGCCGTTTGTCACGAGAGAACTGATCGAGAAAACCCTTGCAGCCGCGGCAAGGTCCGGCGCGGCGCTCCCGGGTCTGTTCGCAAAGGAGACAATGCACGTCGTTAGAGGCGGAGAGGTCGTCTCGACGCCGGACAGGGCGGAGCTGTTCGCCGCCCAGACGCCGCAGATTTTCAGAAAAGAGCTGCTCCTCCGGGCGTACGCCGCGGCGGAGCGCGACGGCGTCACGGCGACGGACGACTGTATGCTTGTGTCAAGAGTTTTTACGCCGGGCGAGCGCTGTGAGGCGGTTTCGGGGGACGAGAACAACATCAAGCTGACCACGCCGCGGGATATCCCCGCTGCGGAGAGGATTTCATCTGAGATAGGAGCGGGGAGAATGAGGGTCGGCTGCGGGTACGACGTTCACAGGCTTGTTCCTGACAGGAGGCTTGTCCTCGGCGGGGTCAATATTCCGTTTGAGAAGGGGCTTCTGGGCCACAGCGACGCCGACGTGCTTTTGCACGCGGTAATCGACGCGCTGCTCGGCGCGGCCGGCGAGCGGGACATCGGCTTTCACTTCCCCGACAGCGACGAGGCGTACAGAGGCGTTTCAAGCCTGGTTCTGCTTGAAAAAACCCGGGTTATTCTCAGGGATAAAGGCTATGCCGTCGGCAACGTCGACGCGACGGTCGTCTGCCAGGCGCCGAGACTTTCCGGCCATATCGGTGCGATGCGGGAAAACATCGCGAAAGCGCTGGGAATACGGGCGGCTGACGTGAACATCAAGGGAAAAACCGAGGAGGGCCTCGGGTTTACGGGCAGCGGTGAGGGCATCTCGGCGCACGCGGTGTGCACGATATTAAAATTTTAATGACAACGGACTAAAAGGATAAATAATTATGGAATACGGGGCGGGAGGAAAACGCTTTTCATTCAGGAAACGCTTTCAGAACGACGATACTCTGCGCGGGGCGATGGAAGCACTTGCGCGTAAAACCTTCGACGGACTGTCCTTTAAAAAATGGCATGCTCTGGGCTATTGGAGCGAAAACTTCATGCCGTACGCGCTCTTTGATGACGAAAGGTGCGCCGCGAATATTTTGGCAAGCCTTTTTCACGTGGCTTTTCGCGGCACGGATAAAACCTATCTGCAGCTCGGCACCGTGATGACGGACCCGGAGTATAGGAGAATGGGTCTGTCCCGCTTCCTGATGCGGGAGATATTTTCTGACTGGGAGCATACGTGCGACGGGATATATCTGTACGCAAACGACGGCGTTGTCGATTACTACCTGAAATTCGGCTTTATAGAGGAGCATGAGTACCAGTACCGCACCAACGTTGCGGGCAGAAAAGGCGAAATCCGGAAGCTTGACATCGACGACGGCGCGGACCGGGCGCTGTTTTACGAAAAATGCCGGCTCGGGAACCCGTTTTCGGCGCTGACGATGCCCGGAAGCGCCGACATTGTGATGTTTCACGCGCTTATGTTTCAGAAAGACAACCTCTGGTACCTGCCGGGCTGCGACGCCGCGGCGGTCGCGAAAAAGCACGGGCGGACGCTTTTCTGCTTCGATATTTTCTGCGGGCTGGGCCCGGCGCTCGGCGACGTCACCGCGTTGCTCTCTGGGGAGGGGGACGCGGAGGTGATCTTCGGTTTCACGCCGAAGGCGGAGTACGCCTGCTCCGCAACCTGTATCAGGAGGAGGACAACCACCTTTTTGTCTACTCGCGAAAAGAAAACCCCTTTAGGAACAATAAGCTGATGTTTCCGATGCTCTGCCGGACATAAACGCTTATTTAAACCTCAGCCGCTCTTATGCTATAATGCATATCATAAACGATACATATGAGCTAAAACCGTTTTGTACCCGGCGAAAAACAGATGAAAAGAGGAATAAGCATGTTGAAGGTAGGTATAGCCGGCGGGAGGGCGCAGTCCACGATGGCCGGCTTCAGCGCGATACCGGACGTAAAGGTGACGGCGGTCTGCGATCTCGACGAGACAAGGCTTAAAGAGATCGGCGGCAAGTGGAATATTCCGAACCGGTACAGGATTTTTGAGGATATGCTCGAAAGCGATATCGACGCGGTGGTAATCTCGACGCCGATGCAGTGCCATGTTCCGCAGGCGGTGGCCGCGCTCGAGGCGGGAAAGCACGTTTTAAGCGAGGTCACCGCGGGCGTCACGATGGACGAGCTCTGGTGGCTGATCGAGGCCAAGGAAAAATACGGCAAAATCTATATGATGGCCGAGAATTATATCTACACCCCGGCGGTCCAACTGGTCAAGAGCCTACGCAGGGAGGGCCTGTTCGGCGAGCCGTTCTACGCCGAAGGCGAATACCTGCACGACGTGACCGATCTGGCAGTCTATCCGAACGGCAAGCGCTCGTGGAGGTCGTACTGGCAGCTCGGCAAGCGCGGCAATTTCTACCCCACCCACAGCCTCGGCCCGGTGATGGAGTGGTTCTACAGCGACCGTGTAAAGGAAATCTCGTGCTTCGGCACCGGCGGCGGCTATGTCAAGCCGGAGCTCAGGCAGGACGAGCTGACGGTCACGATGTGCCGGATGGAGAGCGGCGCGCTCGCGAAGATCACCGTCGCCTGCAAGGCGCCCCGCCCACACAACATGCACGCCTATCTGCTGCAGGGCACAAAGGGCTGCTACGAGGCCCCGCGCGGCTTCGGCGACGACCATAAGGTCTGGCTGGAAGACAGACCGTCCGGCGACGGCAAGGAGCGCGTGTGGCGCTCTCTCTGGGATTTCAAAGACTACCTGCCCGAGCGCTATAAGAACCCGACGGAGGAGGCCAAAAAAGCCGGCCACCAGGGCGGGGACTACTACCTTGTAAAGGATTTTTACGACGCCGTCGTAAACAATACCGAGCCGGAGGTCAACGTCTACCGCGCAGCCGAATGGACCGCCGTGGGGCTTCTAAGCGAGCTCTCCGCCACCAACCGGGGCAGAGTGATGGAGCTTCCGAACTTCAGAAAGAACATGAAAAGCGAAGAAAAGATAATAAAAATATAATAAGAAAGGGTAAAACGTGTCGTTTTACCCTTTCTTAATAATATCTGCCGTTATGCTGTTTATCCGACCTTATCGCACAACCCGGTAAAATAAGCGATAAGCTTTTGACTCTCGGCGCTTATTCCGTTTGCGGTTTACGGCGGAAGGCTGGTTTTTATAGTCCGTGCCGCCGAGAGCGTCGAAGAAATTTACCGTGCCGTCTTTATTGAGCTCAAACATGCCCTGACACCCCGTCAGAATGCTGTACTCGTTTTCTTTTCCGTAGTCTTCCTTTAGCATTACAAGAAGGTATGTCCCGCCGCTTCTAAACGGTTTTTCCTCCTTCATCTGCAAAACGCCTATGGTTCCGGGGGGTCCCTTTAATGCTCTCCTCAACGGCGAACTCGACAGCAACTCCAAACTGCCGCTCTTCAACGATATCGCCGGCTGTACCGATTGCGATCGCGTCGCAGCCTTTATAGAGCGATTCAAGCGTGTCGTAGCTTTTTGCGTAGGCAGCGTTCAGCACGCCGGTTTCCTTATATTCGGGGGAATATCGGTTTTTCAGAACCGCGCCCGCAGAGGGGGGAGTCCGCGCTGCTTAAAACGTTGTCTTCGCTTTTTGATGAACACGCGGGGATGAAAAGTAAAAACAGCGCCGAAAGAAGGATAAAAATACTCTTTTCATCTCTGAATAATTCCTCTCATATCTAAGATATGCTCGGGTTAATAAACCTGACGCGGATGACGGTATTCGTTTGTACTCGGCGTTGTTATCGAAGCATCGTAAAACCTAACCCATCTCGGATACTCCTCTGTTGTTTATATTATAACGCAGAATATATTACAACGGAAAAATTTTTTATCGGAGATTGATGACATAATTTGCAGATTAGCAATAATTCGGAAAAAGCCGGTCCTCTCGCCGCAAATAACTCTTTTAATTTTACCGGATTACGAAGGGCGACCGGGTGAAAAAGCCGCCGTCGCCCCTGGCCTTCGGGTCCGGATAGGCGAGGGAGTAGAGAGCGTCGGCCCTGGCCTCGAACTCGGCGAGCTTTGCGCAGCCGGGAAGCTCCTTTAGGCGCGCGGGCTTTGTGACCACCGGGACGGCCGCTTTTTCGGCGATCTCGCGCAGCAGCTCGCGGCCGTTTTCGCCGGCCGCGAGCAGGCGGAGATAGGGCGGATCGGCCTGCTGGAACTCCCGCGTCAGTCCGAGGAACGCGGAGAGCAGTACGCGCCTCAGCCGGGAATGGGTGTAGCGTTTGGATTTAAGCGCATCCAGCATGGCCGGGACGGAGCCGGCGGTCTTCGCGGCGTTGAAAACGGCGTTTTCAAGGCCCTCGGTGATCTCGGGGACCTCTTTTAACTCCTCGACGCTCATGCGTTTCAAGACGGCGGTCATCGCCTGGTCGAGCGCGCGGATATCCGCCGGAAAACGCCCGGCTTGGCGTTCCGACACCGTGACGGCGTCCATAAAGTCCGGAAGCGCGCCGTCGGGCGGTTTCACTCCGGAGAGGATGCGGGAACGGATCAGCGATGCGCTGGGGAATTTCGTTTCGGACAGATCGTCGTGTCCGCCGCCGGTTCTCCGGATTGCGACCGGGACGATTTTCGGGTTTATTTGATTCACGGCGCGGATATACTCAATACCGAGAAGGTTGTTCGGCGAGGCGCATATCTCCGCCAGCCCGTCGGAAAACGACGCGCCGCAGGCGGCGGCGTAGGACCTGCCCTCTGTGAGCGCGACCCTGATATTTTCGCGGAACTCCGGCGAGGAGGTCTCCGCCGCGGCCTCAATCAGAGGGCGGACGTCGCCGCACTCGCAGCCGAAGGAGATATGGGTCAGAACGCCGGTCGCGTTCAGCAGAAAGACCGCGCCACGGGCGAAGAGCGGGGCCGGAGCCAGCGCGTAGGGCGTCGGCAGCTCAAACACCAGGTCCGCGCCGGCGAGAACCGCGGCGCGGGCGCGGGCATTTTTATCCGCGATCGCGATGTCGCCGCGCTGGACGAAGTTACCGCTTATCACGCAGACGACCTTGGCGCCGGGGAGGCGCTTTTTCGTCTCCGTTATGTGGAACAGATGCCCTGAGTGCAGGGGGTTGTATTCAGCTATTATTCCGACCGTCAAAAATATCGCCGTCCTTTGGGTAAGCCGACAGTAATAAGCCGTTATCAATAAACGCTTTTATCGGCATTTTATCATATTTGTAGCTTTTGTCACTTGTAAAAGGCAAACAAATAGAGTATTATTTAATAATGTGTGATCCCGGTAAAATCCGCTTCTACGGGGTCTTGCCGGCTGCGAAAGCGCGCTGCGTTTTACGGAATCGAAACGGGCGGATTTTCGTTCGCCGTTGCAGCTATTTTATATAAACCGCAATAAAAAAGCAAGATGCAAGACAAAAGGAGATAAAACAAATGCTTGTTCTCGTAATCAACGCGGGCAGCTCGTCCCTGAAATACCAGCTGTTCGACATGCCGTCGGGCAGGGTGCTGACGAAGGGTGTTTTTGAGCGAATCGGGATCCCCGGCGGAAAAAACGTCCATACGGTCACCGGTAAGCCGAAGATTGAGGCCGTGTACGAAATGAAAACCCACACCGACGCGATACGCATCCTGACGAAGGTACTTACGGACCCGGAGATCGGCGTTATCCGCTCAATGTCCGAGATCGATGCGGTCGGGCACCGCATCCTCCACGGCGGAGCCAAGTTCTCGGAGTCCGTTCTAGTCGACGACAAGGTGCTGCAGGCCATTGAAGAGTGCATCCCGCTCGGCCCGCTGCACAACCCCGCGAACCTGATGGGCATCCGCGCCTGCGCCGAGGTTATGGGAGACGTTCCGCAGGTCGCCGTGTTCGACACCGCGTTCCACCAGACGATGCCGGAAAAGGCGTTCATGTACGCGATACCCTATGAGTATTACCGCAAATACCAGATCAGGCGCTACGGCTTCCACGGGACAAGCCACAGATATGTTTCGGCAAAGGCCGCGGAGATGCTCGGTCGCCCGGCAAGCGAGATTAAAATCATCACCTGCCATTTGGGCAACGGCTCGTCGATCGCCGCCGTTGACGGCGGAAAGTGCGTAGACACCTCGATGGGGCTCACCCCGCTGGCGGGGCTGCCGATGGGTACCCGCTCCGGCGACATCGACCCGGCGATTGTGGGATTTTTGAGCGAGCATGAGGATATGAGCGCCGGCGAGATTGTGACGATGCTGAACAAGAAATCCGGCGTGCTCGGAATATCGGAGGTTTCCAGCGATTTCCGCGATCTCGCGGAGGCCGCGGACAAAGGGCAGAAACAGGCGATTTTAGCCCTTGAGATGTTTGAGTATTCGGTCAAAAAATACATCGGCTCTTACGCCGCGGCGATGGGCGGGGTTAACGCCGTCGTGTTTACCGGCGGAATCGGCGAGAACAACGCGGCGGTGCGGAAAAATTCGGTCAGCGGGCTTGAATTTATGGGTATCAAGCTTGACCCGGAGAAGGCAGACAAACAGATTAAAAACGCCGACATCGCGGCGGCCGACTCGAAGGCCAGGATACTGGTGATAGAGACAAACGAGGAGCTCGTCATCGCTTCCGACACCGTAAGGCTCGTAAAGGGCGAATAGAAGATAAAAGAACCACGGCAGCGCTTGCCTGTTCCGCACAGCGTCAAGCGTAAGTGGAACCCGCGGGAGAAGCAAAACCCGCGGAGAAAACAAAACCCCTGCCGCGTGAAGATTAAGCATTACAAATGCGTCCGCGGCTTCTCTTACTCGGGGCTTCACGGGCGCAATTGTTTTGCATTTCCTTGAGAAAGGACAGGATAGCGTGACGAAAAAGAGAGTATCTTTGATTTTACTCACGGCAGCGTTCATCTTGGGGATGTTGGCCTGCGGTAAAAACGGAGCGGGAAGCGGCACGTCAACCGCTGAGACGACAGCCGCCGATCCCATAGCCACCGCGCTGAACGCGACCGTCTCATATTACGCCTCGCACAAGGAGCTGGATGACTGGTGGCAGGTCATGGCGCTTGTCTCCGCGGGAGTCGATGTACAGAATGAAGGGTATCTGCCTCCCCCGCTGAACGAGGAAGACGTGTTGACAGAGGGCTCGGTCGCGGCCGCCGCCAAAGCGATTATGGCGCTTTACGCAATCGATGCGGACCCGCGCACGTATTTCGGCGGCGGCGACCTTGTCCAGGCGCTCGCGTCGCAGCAGAAAAGCAACGGCCAGTTCGGATCATACTTAAACGAGCAGATCTACGCGATTATCGCCCTCGAGTGCGCGGGCGGAGAGGATTATGACCGGGACGCGGCATATTCGTATCTGTGCGGTCAGAGCCTCCCGGGCGGCGGCTTTTCCTATGACGGGACGACTGTCGACCCCGACCTGACGGGTATGGCGCTGGTCGCTCTGGGGTTTAACAAGGATAACGCGGCGGCGGATGCTACGGCGAAAAACGCGATAGCCTGGCTCGCCGCGAACATCAGCGAGAACGGCGGGTATCCGTCGGCGTGGGAAAACGGGGCGGAGACCAGCGATACGATCTCGACGGTTATCTCGGGACTGATCGCCTACGGCGCCGACTTGAAAGCGGAGCCGTTTTCCGCGCTTGTGAGCAGTCTGCTCGCGTACCAGACCCACGACGGAGGTTTCAGCCACACAAAGCAGGACGGCGGGGTCAACACCGTCTCCACATATCAGGCACTGCTCGCCCTCGTCAGCCTGAAAAACGGGAAGAGCGCGTACGAGTATTTTAAAGCCGGCAGCGAGAACAATGTGGGCGTACCGTACGCGTATTATCAGATAACGGGGCCGGAGGGCGACCTGCTCACCGGGGCGCGGGTCGAGGTGACGGACGGCATCAGCGTTTTTGACGGGCTCAAAGCGGTCTGCGAGGCAAACGGAATCGAATTTGAATCCAGCGGGAGCGGAGCCTTCGCCTATGTCAGCGCGATCGGCGGGCTGAAGGAGCGCGACAAGGGGCCGTCGTCGGGCTGGGTGTTCGCCGTAAACGGAGTGTACGCGACAGCCGGCGCGGGCAGCACGGAGCTCAACCCGGACGACTACGTCTGGTTTTATTATTCCTCAGACCTCGGCGCGGATTTTCAGGCGATTTTATCGGCGGAGTAGAGAAATATCGGCGTTGACAACCGAGGGCTTGGTGTGATAAACTCTACAAGGTTGTTAATAATCGGAAAAACAGCCGCGTTTTGCGGCTGTTTTTGTTAACGGAAAAGAGATTTGCAGGTATGGGGATTTTAGTTAAGGACAGACGGTTTTACCGGTCGCTTTTCTCGCTCGCTGGTGTCATCGCGCTGCAGAACCTGGTTTCGTACGGGGTGAACATGGCCGACAACATCATGGTCGGCGGCTACAGTCAGGACGCGCTCAACGGCGTCGCGATCGTCAATCAGATCCAGTTTTTTCTGCAGCTCTTTGCCGGAGGGACGGCCACGGGCATCGCGGTGATAGCGGCGCAGTACTGGGGCTTGAAAAAGGTCGAGCCGATCAAACGCGTGTATGCCGTCGGGCTTTGGCTCGGGATCATCGTCTCCGCGGCGCTGACGGCGATTGTGTTTATCATCCCGGAGAAGGTGCTCT
Source organism: Bacillota bacterium (assembly GCA_033813635.1). Classification (GTDB taxonomy): domain Bacteria; phylum Bacillota; class Clostridia; order Oscillospirales; family QAMX01; genus JAPXRI01. The sequence continues at coordinate 12,329 of JAPXRI010000022.1, read as the reverse complement.
GGCTTTTAACAAACGAGACCGCCGTAATCGCGGAGGGGACGAAATACCTGCGGATCGTCTGCTTTACATACGTTATTTTTACAATCACCACGATACTGATCGGGGTCCTCAGAAGCGTCGAGACCGTGAGAATCGGGTTTTACGTATCTCTTGCGTCCCTTTTCGTCAACGTGGCGCTGAACTACTGCATGATTTACGGCGAGTTCGGCTTTCCGGAGCTGGGGATCAGGGGCGCGGCCATAGCGACGCTGATTTCAAGAATCGTCGAGTTTCTTGTGATTATCGGATATATCCGTTTCAGGGATAAGAAGCTTCATTTAAAGCTCAGGGACGCGTTTATTGTAAATCGGATTTATATCAGGGATTACGTGAAAACGGGTCTGCCGCTTGTGCTCTCGAATTCGTCGTGGGGTATCGCCATGTCGGTTCAGACGGCGATTATCGGGAGGCTCGGCGCCGCGGCGATTTCCGCCAACAGCATCGCGACTACGCTGTTCCAGTTCGTCACCGTCGGCGTGTACGGTCTGGCGTCCGCCACGAGCGTTATCATCGGCAAGACGGTCGGCGAGGAGCGGTACGACGACGTCAGGCAGTACGCGAAAACCCTTCAGATACTCTTCATCTGCATCGGCGTTATTACCTCGCTGCTGCTCTACGGGGCAAAACAGATAATCGTCGACTTTTACAAGGTCTCGCCGGACAGCGCCGCGCTGGCGCACAGCTTCATTCTGGTGCTGTGCGTCACCGTAATCGGCACGGCGTACCAGATGTCTTCCCTGACAGGAATTGTCTCCGGTGGCGGCCAGACAAATTTTGTGCTGTTCAACGATATTATTTTCATGTGGGGAATCGTGCTGCCGGCCTCCGCGCTCTCAGCGTTCGTGTTTAAGTCTCCGCCGGTGATTACGTTTATCTGCCTGAAATCCGACCAGGTGCTCAAATGCGCCGTCGCCGTGGTCAAGGTGAACAGGTTCCGCTGGATCAGAAACGTCACGAGAAAAGACGAGGCAAAGGCCTGAAAACGGATAAAAATCTCCGCTCCGGTTAATGCTATTGTCGGAATTACCGCAGCTTAAACAGCGAAATTTCAAGCTGTCAGGCGTTAGTGCTGACAATACGCGGCAGAATGGAGATTGAAATGACGAAAATCAAAAAAATCGTTGTCCCGCTGATGGTCGCTATGGCGGCGGCCGCGGTATCGCTCCTGCTTCGGGCAAAAAAAGAAAAAAGCCCGGCGCCCGTTGCCGGAGGGACTTTTATCTGCCTTATATTCAAGCTGATCACGGCCGTCAACAGGCTCTCGGAAGCTTTAAACAACTTCTCCCGGGGAATATTCATCGCGGCGACAGAAATTGTCACCGGAGCGCTTATCAGAACCGGGAAAGAGATAAAGGCCGAAAAATAAAGCCGGCCGGAGGGCAGCGCCGCGCCCATGTAGGCCGGTTCGGAAAAAGGTGTTTGTCGGCGTCGCCGACGCCTTTTTCATACTTAAATTCAGCATTCCGTGAAATATCCGCCGACGTCGGCATTTTCATTACTCCCGATTTGCCTGTTTGCCGAGCCTTGGCGGCTAATTTGCTTTTTGGCGGATGTATCGGTTGACAGGCCATACAAATAATGGTATAATCAATCTCGCTCAAGATGCGTATAATACCCGGAAAGAAGGGTTTTATTTGACAAAATATGTTATAAACGGCGGCAAGCCGCTTTATGGCAGTGTTAATATTGCGGGAATGAAAAATGCGGCGGTCGCCATTATACCGGCGACGGTACTGGTCGAAGGCGTATGCCGCATCGAGAATGTACCGAAAATCAGCGACGTAACGATATGGCTTAATATCCTGGAGTCGATAGGAGCGAAAATAAGGCTCATCAACGACTCGACGATTGAGATAGACACAACGGTTTTGCGGACAGTTGAACCGCCCTACGAATTGATGAGAAAGATGCGCGCGTCCTATTACCTTGTCGGAGCGATGCTCGGCAGAATGGGTTGGGCGCGCGTAGGCATGCCCGGCGGCTGCGATTTCGGGGGCAGGCCTATCGACCAGCATATCAAGGGCTTTGAGGCGATGGGCGCTAAGGTTGACGTGAAAAACGGCGTCATCCACGCGGTCACGGAGAACGGCATAAAAAGCGGGCATATCTATTTCGACGTGAAAACCGTCGGGGCTACGATTAATACGATGATTGCGGCGGTTCGTGCGCCGGGTATGACGATTATCGAGAACGCCGCGAAGGAGCCCCATATCGTCGACACCGCGAACTTCTTAAACTCCATGGGCGCCGACATCCGCGGAGCCGGAACGGACGTTATCAAGGTCCGCGGTGTGCCGAAGCTCCACGGCGGCACCTATTCGATCATCCCGGATCAGATCGAGGCCGGCACCTTTATCGCGGCTGTCGCCGCCGCCGGCGGGGAGATTACGATAAACAACATCATCCCGAAGCACCTCGAATGCATTACGACCAAGTTCCAGGAAATGGGCGTGGACATCGAGGAGGGAGACGACTTTCTGCATGTCAGGCGCACGGGGGAGCTGATAAAGACCAATATCAACGCGCTGCCTTACCCCGGCTTTCCGACGGACATGCAGCCCCAGGTGGTCAGCGTTCTGTGCCGCGCCAACGGGACAAGCGTAATAATCGACGGAGTTTTCGACAACCGTTTCCGCTATGTCGATGAGCTGCGGCGGATGGGAGCTAAGATCCAGGTGGACGGAAAGCTCGCCGTAGTCGACCCGGTGGACGAGCTGACCGGCGCTCCGGTCTGCGCCTGCGACCTGCGGGCGGGCGTTGCGCTGATAATTGCCGGGCTGTCCGCAAAGGGAAGAACAGAGATCGACGGAGTCGTCCACATCGAGAGAGGCTATGAGGATATAGTGTCCAAGCTCAGAAGTCTAGGCGCGGACATCAGTGTGATGTATACAAGCGACCTTGACACGGTCAGAAAAGCGCTGTAATAGGCATAAAAAAAGATTCTGAGTATGCCAAGACCCATATTCTATGTAACAGGCATATTGAGAATCTATTTTTATGCGACGATTATTCTATTATTTGGCGGTTATTCGATTTTAGACGCGTAAAACCATATCGCGGCCGTTCCGGCTGCAAACATCAGAACGCAGACGGGGTAGATATATAAATGCTCCGGTTTCGGGATCTCGCGTACGATTTCAAGCACCGAGCCCAGCACGAAGCCGATAATGGCAAAATAGGTCTGTCCCGGATGGCGGTTCATCGCATACTCCAGCACCTTTGTAGTCAGGATTACGCCGAGACCGAGCCCGATGGCGAGGGGGGCCAGGAAAAAGATATCCAGCGACGACACCGCGTTCAGCATGGGCTCCCAGATGCCGATTACCAGCATCATATACGAAACGCTGATGCCGGGCAGCACAAGCGCCACGGCGAGCGGGATTCCCGAAACGAGCAGTATAAGAAAGCCTGAAACGGAATGGGTATCGAAAGAAAAAAGGCCTTCCGGCAGCAGCGAGATCGACAGCACCAGCGCGAACCCGGCGAGCGCCGCCACTACCGAGGAGAAGCGGAAACCGCCCTTTGATTTTCTGATCAGCATCGGAAGGCTGCCGCAGGTGGCGCCCATAAACAGGCAGAGCATCGGCGCCTCCCAGAGATTGACGAGAGACTGCAGCGGCTTTGCAAAGAGCAAAACGCCGAGTATGCCGCCGACAGCCACGGCCGCGAGGAAAATAAAGTTGTGCTTTATATCTTTAAAAAACGAACTGACTGAGGCCACAAGCCTGTCGTAGATCCCGAGGATGATCGCCGTGGTTCCGCCGCTCACACCCGGAATCAGCATGGCCGCCCCGATAATCAGCCCGTAAAAACCGTTTTTTAGAATATCAAGCATCGGATAAACAACGCCTTTCGCTGAAATTAAAGAAATGCTTTCCTATTATACCGCAAACTCCGTCTGTTGTACAGGTGTTTTATATAAAATCCGACTATAATAAATCAACCAAGGGTGGAAAACAAATGACCGTATCGCTTACGGATTTTTTATACGAGCTTTTACACAATCCGGCGCTGGCCGTCGTCGTGGTTTTAGCGACGGGCGTCATCCTGGTAAACGGCGGCACCGACGCGCCGAACGCTATTGCCACCTGCGTTGCCACGCGCGCCATCTCGGCGAAAGCCGCGATAATAATGGCTGCTGTGTTCAATTTTTTAGGCGTTCTGGTGATGACTGCAGTCAACGCGACCGTTGCCGAGACGATTTCGAAGATGGTAGATTTCGGGGACAACGCGGGCGATGCCGTTATCGGGCTCTGCGCCGGGATGCTGGCAATCGTCATCTGGGCGATCGCGGCCTGGATATTCGGGATACCGACCAGCGAGAGCCACGCGCTTATCGCCGGGCTCAGCGGCGCGGCGATTGCCATGCACGGGAACCTCTCCGGCATTAACGGCTCCGAATGGGTCAAGGTACTCTACGGCCTCGCGATGTCTACGATTCTCGGCTTTGGGTTGGGCTTTTTAACCGTCAGGGCGGTGGAGGCCGCCTTCAGCCGGGCAAACAGGAAAAAAACGCTGGGCTTTTTTAAAAACGCGCAGATTTTCGGCGGTGCGGCGATGGCCTTTATGCACGGGGCGCAGGACGGGCAGAAATTTCTGGGCGTATTTATGCTGGGGATATTTCTCTCGGAGGGCCGCGCGTCGGTGAGTGAATTCACGGTTCCGGTCTGGCTTATGCTGTTTTGCTCCGTGATGATGGCTTTGGGTACATCGGTGGGCGGTTACAAAATCATCAAGAAGGTCGGAATGCAGATGGTAAAACAGGAGAAGTATCAGGGTTTCTCCGCCGACATCGCGGCCTCCGGAGGGCTGCTTGTTTCCTCCATATTCGGCATCCCGGTGAGCACGACCCATATGAAGACCACCGCGATCATGGGCGTGGGCGCGTCCCGCAGGCTGTCGGCGGTCAACTGGGGAGTTGTTAAAGAAATGGTGTGGACATGGGTTCTGACCTTTCCCGGCTGCGGCGCGATCGCATATATTATGGTGAGGCTGTTCCTCGCGATATTCTAATCGCCGCGCGCCGGTACGAAACACATTACCGTAAAATTATATTGGGGAGTTCAAACGGATATGAAACAGAAAAACAATTACTTTCAGATGTTCGAGGAGCTGGTGGACTATTCCGTGAAGGCGGCAAAATTCCTTCTGGAGACGATTATGGATTTCGACCCGAAAAAGCTTTCCGTCACGCTGCCGGATCTCCATAAAATCGAGCACGAGGCGGATATTAAAAAACATGAGATGATGAAAAAACTCGCGGGTGAATTCCTGCCGCCGATAGAGCGGGACGATATTGGCACATTGTCCGGGGAAATCGACGAGATAACGGACTCCATCGAGGACGTGCTTCTCAAAATCAACATGTACAATATCACAGAGATCAGAAAGGATACCTACGAGTTCGTGAAGACTATCGTCAGGTGCTGCGAAGTGCTGCGGGACATGATGGCGGAATTCAAGAACTTCAGAAAGTCCAGCGAGATACACAGGCAGATTGTCGAGATCAACAGGCTCGAAGAGGTGGGCGACAGCATCTATTTCAAATCCGTCCAGACCCTGTTCGCCTCCAATGAGGCGCCGCCGAAAATCCTCGCCTGGCACGAGATCTATAACCAGCTTGAAAAATGCTGCGACAACTGCGAGCACGCCGCCGACGTCGTCGAGAGCGTGATTATGAAGAACACATAATAATAAAATCCGAACGCGCGGCTTGGAATAACCTAAGCTGTGCATTTTATTTTGGCAATAATAATGCATAAATTGCACATTGTATATGCGCGTATCAAAAATTGACAATCGGTTTTTAACCGGATTTAGATGGGTTGCGGCGGATGTATCGACACAATGTTGGTGTCTACAAATGAAAAAGAGGAACACATGAGAAAACGATCAAATAGTAGGGCTATTGCGATTCTTTCGATTATTTTTGTTTTTCTTGGAACACTGACAATCTATGCAATCTCTTCTAGTGACATATCTGTTTCAGTACCATATAGCTGAACATATCTACAAGGGGAAAGTTACTTGCTCGATGTAACAGTTTCGGGAGCAAGTAATAACCTTGCAACTGTTTACGTCTATTATCCATATGATACATATTCGGGGCATACTGTTACTACATTTGGCCCACTAACCCGAGTTGGTTCGACTTATAGATACACGAAGACATATCAATTCATTAGCAATAATTATGTCCCGGGACGATTGGTCGGATCAACATGGCAAACAAGGCGATTTTATACACAGGCAACAACACAAAGTGGTGAGACAGCTACAAAAATTACGGGCGCATATATAGCGGCGAAAAGTAGATCATTTTATACAAGTATAGATTCTACATTCTATTACACGAATAATGAAAGCAATAGCATATGGGGAGTCGGAACTCCTGAATATAATTGCCTATCATTTGTAATTGGACTTAATAATGTTTGGACATGGCCGTGGTCACAGAATCCAACACAAACCCAGCTTTATAATTTCATGACAAAGGAAGGCGCTTACGCGAACCGTTCATGAGATGATTTTATCGTTATGTCATCAGCTCAAAACTTTGATGTTATATATTACTCTGATAATATATGGGGTGTGGGTAATGACGGGCATTTCGCAAAGGTATGCGCATGGGATTCAAATGGCAATCCTACAAGAATCATTTCAAAATGGGGATCATTAGAATTGATTTATAGTCAAGATGATGATCCGTTTATAGGCACTTATGGTTCCCCCAAAGCATATTTCAAGAAAATTAGCTAATAATTATTAATGAAAGGAAGCGATTATCGTGAAAAAACGAAAAGTGTTGAGCCTTTGCGCACTGGTTGTTATGACGGCGATAATTATACCCATTTCCGCGTCGGGATTGCGTTACGCCGAGCCGGAGAACAGGCCTGATATTCCGGATTCTGCGGTCTGGGACGAAAATCTCGGAATGTACGTAAGCGATGACCTCGTGAAAAACGACTCCGGAGAATATGAGATCAACTGGGATAAATTTAACGTGGAAGCAAAATACGGGACTTACGCCGGTGGCGAGGTTCTTTCCGCGGACGATTACTGGTATGAAACCCATAAGGATTCGCAAAATCCCATTGACCGGGTGATTCTGGAAAGCATAGAAAAGCTCAGAAAGAGACCGCCAAATACCGGAGTAAGCAGCATTCCCGAAGACCCGTTCAACAACACAGCAATCACATGGAGCATGAAAAAGCTGGATTACACGAGTATTCCGGAACTCTGGCAGCGAATCTGCACCGAGCCAGGATGCAGAAAGCAAAAGATCGTAGGTTTTGAGCTTTTATTGTCAATCCGTATAGAAAATAACCTTTGCAACAATGACAATTGCAGGGTATGGTATCAGCAATTCCTTGATCTCAGGAAAGGCGCTCTTGCCGCGCCTTCGGAGGAGCTGACCGTAGAAAAATACGGTTACCTTGCCATTGCAGTGCTTGCCGACCGATATGAAAGCGATAAATCGGCGGAAACCGCGCTGTTGGCGGCGCTGAACGAGGCGTTTCCGGGAACCGCGGACGCCGGAAAGTGGATTTCAGAAAACGGTGATTTAATAACCGTGCTGCAAAAAGCGCTTACGGCGGATTACGACTGGGTGGATGATTAAAAACGCGGTTAATGCCGCAACAGTGCGCTAAACGGGAACGAAGAGCCCCGCGGAGCTTCGACAAAGAGGCTCCGCGGGGTTTTATCGTTTTTGCCTATATACTCATTATATACCCACGGCCGTTACTCGAGGGTCGTCTGAACCTGGCCCAGGTCTTCGGCTCTGAGCACCGCGCCGGCGGCGGGGATGTTTTTTGTTTTGTACCGCGAGGCGTTCCGGGTTATCCGCGTCTCGGCGAAAACGGCCTGCGTGACCGTCTGTCTGGTTTTGAGCGTCATCACCTTGACGCCGGCGGTGGTGCGCGTCGGCTTCGGGGCGAGGGAGGCGGTGTTGAAGATCAATCCCTTGCCGGCGCTCGAGGTCAGCAGAACCTCCCGGTCCTCCAAGAGCTGCAGAATCGCGGCGAGAGGGGCCTTGGACGAGAACGCGTTTGTCAGGCGGCGGCGATTGGTCTTCGTCTCGTAGGCTGAGAACTCCACCCGGGCGGCCTTGCCGTCCGCGTAGACGAACAGGATGCTGCCGGTATAGCTGCCCTTCGGCGCCACCGCCATGCCGGAGACCTCCTCGCCCGGGTCCATCCCGAGTTGCTGGGGCAGGTATAGCCCGAGGACGCTGATCTTGTTCTCGGGAATCTCGTCGGAGCGGACCTTATAGACCTGACATTTGCTCGTGAAAAACAACAGGTCGTCGGCGTTGCTTCCGTCAAGCTCGGTTACCACCTCGTCGCCCTCCTTCAGCTTGTGCTCTCCGCTCATGCGGAGGGAGAGCGGGGTGGCCTTTTTGAAGTACCCCTCCCGGGTCAGGAAATAGCGGACGGGGTAGTCCTCGACGGGGTTCTCCTCATCGGGCTCCTCGGCCTCGTCGGCGTAGACGATTTTCGTTTTCCGCTCGGCGCCGTACTTTTTTGAGACCTCGGTGAGTTCCCTGATTATAATGTTCCGGATTTTTACCTTGCTTTTCAGGATTTCCTCCGCGTCCGCGATGTCCTTTTGAAGCTGTTCGGTCTCGGAGGTCCTTGTCAGAATATACTCCTTGTTGATGTTCCGGAGCTTGATCTCGGCGATGAAGTTGGCCTGCGCCTCGTCGATGCCAAAGCCGATCATCAGGTTCGGGATGACCTCGGAGTCCTCCTCGGTGTTGCGGATGATTCTAATAGCCTTGTCAATGTCCACGAGGATTTTCTGGAGGCCGAGAAGCAGGTGAAGACGTTCCTTCATTTTGGTCATCTTGAAGTAAATCTGGCGCTGCAGGCACTCTGTGCGCCATGACACCCACTCGTCGATGATTTCGCGCACGCCCATCACGTGGGGGGTGCCGGCGATCAGCACGTTGAAGTTGCAGGAGAAGCTGTCCGTCAGAGGGGTCATCCTCATCAGTCTGGACATCAGCCTGTCGGGATCGGTGCCCCGCTTCAAATCTATGGTGAGCTTGAGACCCTGCTTGTCGGTCTCGTCGCGCATGTCGGAGATTTCCTTTATTTTGCCGTCCTTAATCAGATCGGCGACCTTGTCGATGATCGCCTCAACCGTCGTCGTGTACGGGATTTCGGTGATCTCGATGACGCCCTGCTTGGCGTCGTATTTCCACACGGCGCGGACCTTAACGCTGCCGACGCCGGTCTCGTAGATCTTCTCAAGGGCGCCTTTGTCGTAGATGAGCTCGCCGCCGGTGGAAAAATCGGGGCCCTTGAGGGTCGACAGGATATTGTGCTGCGGGTTTTTAATCAGCTCGATCGTCGTCTCGCAGACCTCTTTCAGGTTGAAGCTGCAGATATTGCTAGTCATGCCCACGGCGATGCCGAGGTTCGGGTTGACGAGTATGTTCGGGAACGTGGTCGGGAGCAGCACTGGTTCCTTCATCGTGCCGTCGTAGTTGTCCGTGAAGTCGACGGCGTCGGCGTCTATGCCGGAAAAAATCTCCGCACAGATGGGCTCGAGCTTAACCTCGGTATAGCGGGCCGCGGCGTAAGCCATGTCGCGGGAGTAAACCTTTCCGAAATTGCCCTTGGAATCGATAAAGGGGTAGAGAAGCGCTTCGTTGCTGCGGCTCAGGCGCACCATTGTATCGTATATCGCGGTGTCGCCGTGGGGGTTAAGCTTCATCGTCGCGCCGACGACATTGGCGGATTTAGTGCGCGCGCCGCTAAGGAGCCCCATCTTATACATCGTATAAAGGAGCTTGCGGTGGGAGGGCTTAAACCCGTCGATTTCGGGAATAGCGCGGGAGACGATTACGCTCATCGCGTAGGGCATGAAATTCGTCTCCAGCGTTTTTGTTATCAGCATCGGGCTCGGTTCCTTCGGGGTCCCGGCCGCGTTTTTTTCGTTTTTCCTTGGCATATGACGATCCTTCCTTTGCTGCGGCATCTCCCGCGTTTGGCGGTGCTCCCGGCCGTTTTAGGAGATGTCCGCGAGGTCGAGATAATAGGAGCCTTTTTCTGATATAAACTGCTTGCGCCCGGCCAGGTTGTCTCCGATCATCAGATCGAACATCTGCGCGGTCTGCTCCGCGTCGTCCGGCATGACCTTGATCAGACGGCGCGTATAGGGCGACATCGTGGTCTCCCACATCATCTCCGGCTCGTTTTCACCGAGCCCCTTGGAGCGCTGAATCGTGTATTTCGCGTTTCCGAGCGAGGCGATAATCTCGTTTTTCTCCCTTTCGTCATATGCGAAATATGATTTGTTTTTGCATGTAATCTCGTAGAGCGGGCTCTCGGCGATATAGACGTAGCCTTTGGAGATCAGCGTCGGCACAAGCCGGTAGAGCATCGCGAGCACCAGTGTCCGGATATGGAACCCGTCAAAATCCGCGTCGGTGCAGATGACGACCTTGCTCCAGCGCAGCGAGTTAAGGTCGAAGCCGGACAGCTCCTTGTTTTTGGAGCCGGCCTCCACGCCGCAGCCGAGGACCTTGATCAGGTCGGTTATAATCGGGCTTTTGAATATCTGGGCATAGTCGGCTTTCATGCAGTTAAGTATCTTGCCGCGGACGGGCATGATTGCCTGAAACTCGGCGTCTCTTCCGAGCTTGCAGGAGCCCAGCGCGGAATCGCCCTCGACGATGTAGAGCTCGCGCTTGGAGACGTCGCGGCTCCGGCAGTCCACGAATTTCTCGACGCGGCTCGTAACGTCCATATTGCCGGAGAGCTTTTTGCGGGCGTTGACCCGCGCGGACTCGGCGGACTCGCGAATCTGCTTGTTTCTCAAAATCTGGTCGGCGATTTTATCGGCTTCCTGCCGGTTTTCGATAAAGTAGACCTCAAGCGTGCTCCGGAGAAAATCGGTCATCGCTTCCTGGATGAATTTGTTCGTGATCGCCTTTTTGGTCTGATTTTCGTAGGAGGTCTCAGTTGAAAACGAGTTGGTTACCAGGACGAGGCTGTCTGCGATGTCGTTGAAAGTGATCTTCGAGGCGCCCTTGGGGTACTTGTTCGCCTGCCTTATATAGACGTCGATTGCGGAGGTAAACGCGCTTTTAACCGCTTTTTCCGGAGCGCCGCCATGCTCGAGCCACGAGGAGTTGTGGAAATAGGTGATGTAGGGCGTGTTTTTCGTAAAGCAGAACGCAGCCGCGAGTCTGACCTTGTATTCGGGCTTGTCCTCCCTGTCGCGGCCGCGGCGCTCGGTCTGGGCGAAATGGACCGGGGTGATAGCGTCCTCGCCGGCCAGCTCGGTCACGTAGTCGGCGATTCCGTTTTCATAATAGAACTCAGTGGTGACGAACTTGCCGTTTTCCTGTTCGTCGCGCAGAACGAAACGGATTCCGGTGTTGACCACCGCCTGCTTTTTCAGCGTGTCGATATAGTATTCGAGCGGGATGTCGATGTCGGTGAAAACCTCGAGGTCCGGCCGCCAGCGGTGTATCGTGCCGGTTTTCTTTTTATCGTAGGGCTCCTTAATCAGCTTGCCCTCTGCCTCAGTCACGTTGACGCCTTTTTTGAAGTGGAGCGTGTATTTGTATCCGTCGTAGCAGCTGATAACGTCCATGTACTCGGAGGCGTACTGCGTGGCGCAGGAGCCGAGACCGTTTAAGCCGAGGGAGAACTCGTAGCTCGAGTTCTCGTTGTTTTTATACTTGCCGCCGGCGTAGAGCTCGCAGTAGACAAGCTCCCAGTTGTACCGCTTTTCCACCGGGTTCCAGTCCACCGGGCAGCCGCGGCCGTTATCCTCCACCTCGATGGATTTGTCGAGATAGCGCGTGATGGTAATCACCTTGCCGTAGCCCGCCTTAGCCTCGTCGACGGAGTTTGAGAGTATCTCAAAAAAAGAGTGCTCGCAGCCCTCGATCCCGTCCGACCCGAAAATGACGCCGGGACGTTTTCTTACTCTGTCGGCACCCTTCAGCTGGGTTATGCTCTCGTTTCCGTAGCCTGAACCCGTTTTTGCCGCCATATTTTCCACCCTTTATATTAAGATAAAACGCTATATATCATTATGCCGCGTGTCGACAGCATCTATATGTAGTATACTATAGATGCCATTGTTTGTCAATACCGCGAAAAACCGGGCAATATGCCGCCAAAAAAAGCACAAAAAAGGATAAATCGGCGAGAAGGGCAAAATTGCGGTTGTAGGATTACAATAGATGTGTTACACAGGCGAATAAAAAAGGTAGCGAATAGGAAGAACCTGTGCTAAAGTTGAGTTACCACACACCAACACAGCAA
>JAPXRI010000021.1:0-45730 GCA_033813635.1 Bacillota bacterium | reverse complement strand
ATTTACTGGTGCGAGCGCGTCGCCGCCGCCGCGAAGGAGCTCTCGGACAGCCTCGGCGAAACGGGCGAGTTTTCCGGCTGGCCGACAAAGGCGATTTAGCATAAAAAAGCCTCTCCGGACAAGAGGATCAAACCTAAAAAACGGACAGTGAAAAAGACCTCCCGTTGTAGTTGTTTCTACAACGGGAGGTCTTTTTCATACCCGGAATTTCCTCTGATTGCCGGAGAATATCATCAATATGGATAAGATTGAAAAGCCGTATCCAAGCAGTTACCGGGTTGATCGGTTTTAAAAAAACTAAAAGCAAAATCATATTGACTATAGCGTTTGCAATACTTACAATGTATTATGTATTTTTATACTGCACAATACTGCCGTAATAAGAACGTATATTCGAACGATAGAGCGTTATTTTTACATGATTTGAGAGGCGGCGTTCCTCCCCGGTTGACACTCACAGTTCCGGGCGGTTAATATAAGGTTATTGAAAGATAAAGGTAACTATCAATTTTTTCTTGCAGGCTCGAAGCTCCCGGATTTTTTTTATTTATACTAAAAAGCACAGCCAAAGGAGGCAGTTCTAAACAGCATATAGGCTAATAAAGATAGACTTGCGGAAAAAAAGAAAGGGTGGGGTTATGGTTTGGCTTGACAGGGAAAAAAACAGGCGCAGCGGCCGGCATTCTATGATCCGCGCATGGAGAAACAAGCGTGTTGTTGCAGGTTCAGTCATTCTCGCAATAGTCATGTTAAGCGCTATAACGGCGCCCTGCTTTGCGGCTGAAAACGACATTAGCTAGACAGAGGATGAGCTTGCTTTTATCGAAGAGCATCCGGTGATTCGCGTCGGTGTGGACCCGGGATTTGTACCCTTTGAGTTTATCGACGAAAACGGGGAGTACAAAGGAATCGCCGCAGACTATCTTTCGCTGATAAGCAAAAAGACCGGTTTACAGTTTGAAATAATGAAAGGCCTGACATGGCCGGAAGCTTACGATATGGCCCTGGCGGGAGATATTGATGTCCTGCCCGCTATAGGCAAAACAGAGGAAAGGGAAGAATATTTTTTCTTTTCCGAACCGTATTGCTACTATAAATGAGTGATCGTAACCCGCGACATAGATACCAGCATATCCGGAATGGATGATCTGGATGGATTAACCGTAGCCGTACAGAGAAACAGTTCGCACCACAGTTACCTGGCATCGTATCCGAAGATAAATCTCAGCCTTTACGACTCGGTCGAAGCCGCGCTGACCGCCGTTGTGACAGGAACGGAAAGAGCCTTCATCGGAAACCTCGCCACAACGAATTACCTCATCCGTACAAACGGTTTAACGAATCTCAGATTTGTGTCGTTTGAGGCCGAAAAACAGCAGGCCCTGTACTTTGCGGTGAGAGACGACTGGCCCGAACTGGTAAGCATCTTCGATAAGGCGATGAGCACCGTAACCGAAAGCGAAAAACAGGCTATTAACAACAAGTGGATTGACCTGGAAACGGATATCGACTACGGTCCGATTATCCGCGTAATTGCAATTGTCGGCGGTTTTATCGCCGTTGTAATGGGGATTTCCTTCTACTGGATTGCGAGACTGCGAAAGGAGATACGGCGAAGAAAACAGATCCAGTCTGATTTGGAAAAAGCAAAAAGAGAGGCCGATGAGGCTAATGAATTCAAATCAAGCTTCATGGCGAGAATGTCCCACGAGATAAGAACTCCGCTAAATGCGATTACGGGTATGTCGTACCTGTTGAAAAAGACCGAGATTACCTTGACACAAAGCATGTATATCGACCGGATTACACAGGCGGCAAATAACATGCTTAGCGTCATAAACGATATTCTCGATTTCTCCAAAATCGAAGCGGGAAAAGTTACGCTTGAAATCACCTCCTTCAGCATGGATCAGGTGATTCAAGATGTAAACCGATCATCCCCTCCATACTGCTAAACGGGATCCTGGATATTTTTAATCTCAGGGCAATTTCCGGCTCACACCCATCAGCAAACAGAGAATCCATCCCGGCAAAGCTTGAAAAGCCGTATTGCGTATTGCTGGCGGAAGACAACAAAACAAACCAGCTGATTGCCAAAACGCTTTTAAAGCAGGTGGGGATTGAATCCATCGTTGCCAACGACGGGAAAGAAGCGTTAGAGCTATATCGAGAGCACAGGGACAGCATCGATTTAATACTAATGGATTTGCATATGCCGGTCATGAACGGCTATGAAGCCGCGGAAAAAATCCGGGAGCTGTCGACAAAGGTGCCGATCGTGGCAATGACGGCGGATGTCATTTTGGGTGTTCGGGACAGATGCAGGCAGAGAGGCATTTTCCATTACATCAGCAAACCCTTCAATCCGGATGATTTTATTCAAACCATCATGGGTATTATTCTTGAAAATGAAACCGATACAGGCGTCCTTGACCGGCAGCTGGGTTTGAAGAATATGGGCGGAAACGAAGAGCTGTATCATCAGGTTTTAAATGAATACCGAAATGAGAATCAGGCTACCTTGGACAAGCTTGAAGCTGCGGTTTATGAAAAAAGATACGCCGACGCCGCGCAAATTGTACATAAGGTAAAGAGCAGCTCCGGGAGCATCGGGGCCATATCATTGCAGGACACGGCGTTGCTGTTACAGAATACGCTTAAAGAGGGAAAGGAGGACGAGATCGCCTCATTGCATGAACGCTTCGCGGAATTACTGGGAAAACTCCTTGAAGAAATAAAAAAGATTCAAGGGATTTTAGAAGTGAGTTCGGGTTAAAGAGGAGGATATGCAATGCCAATTAAAATTTTGGTTGTTGACGACTCGGCATCTGACAGATTAATACTTAAAAATATGCTAAGCGAATACTGCATATTGACCGCCCGCGACGGTATTGACGCTATGCGTATGCTTCGGGAGAATGACGGGATAAACCTGCTCGTGCTTGATCTGAATATGCCCAATATGAACGGATTTCAGGTTCTTGAAGCCTTAAGAGAGGACGAGCGGCTAAAGAAGCTGCGCACGATAATATTGACCAATTACGACGAGCTGGACAATGAAATAAAGGGTCTAAAGCTGGGCGCCGTAGACTATATCCGCAAACCGATACAAATGGATTCGCTGAGGGCGAGGATTGATGTCCACGCAGCGCTGCTGCGCGCCGAGCACGCGCTGGAGCAGCATCTGCATGAACAGGCGCTTGCCTTCGATATGATTTTAGATCAGGCGCCTATCGGCATTGCGGTTTCATTAAACAGCGGCCCGGGCCAATCTGACGAGTCTATTGTAAAAATAAACTCAATGTACGAGCGTATTACGGGCAGAACAAAACAGGAGCTTATTGATTTGGGCTGGGCGAAAATAACCCATCCCGACGACCTGGAAGAGGATTTAAAAAATTTCAGGAGACTCCAATCGGGCGAAACCAATGCCTACTCAATGGATAAGAGGTATATTAAACCGGACGGTTCGATCGTCTGGGTACATATAACTGCTGCTACGCTTAATCTATCGAATGGCCATTATAACCATATCTGTCTGATTCAGGACATCACCGAGCGTAAGGCGATTGAAAAAGCGCTGAATGAGAGTGAGCGCAGTAAAACTGTCCTGCTCTCCCATCTTCCGGGACTTGCATACAGATGCAATTACGATCAGAATTGGACAATGCAGTATGTGTCTAACGGCTGTTATAACCTCACGGGTTATCCTACGGAGGCCCTTTTGTACAACAGAGACCTGTCCTATAATGATCTCATTGCCCCCGAATACCGTGAAGTCCTGTGGAATGAGTGGGCACGAATCCTCGCGAAAAGGCAACCGTTTAAACATGAGTATGAGATTATTACTGCCACCGGCGGGAAAAAATGGGTTCTCGAGATGGGACAGGGTATATATAACGATAAGGGCGAGGTTGAAGCTCTGGAGGGAATCGTTCTCGACATATCCGATCGGAAAGCGGTTGAAAATTCCCTCAAATACAACAATGAACACGATAGATGGACGGGGCTGTACAATCGCGACTATTTGGTGGCGTTGCTTGAAAGAGATGCGATGCGAAAGGAAAAATTAAAAAGAGCGCTTATCGGCATCAACATAAGCATGGTTCAGTTGATAAGGGCCAATTACGGATTCCAGTATTCGCAGAATCTGATAATAAAAGCCGCCGAGGCTCTTGGCCGGTATTGTACCGACAAGCGTCTTTTGTTCCAACCCTGCGAGAATCACTTTATTTTCTATGTCGTTGACTACAAAGATAAAAACGAGCTTCTTTGTTTTGCCGGCGTCATTGAAGATGCTTTGGAATCCTTGTTTGTAACAGACAGAATAGGCGGCGGAATCGGGATTCTTGAAATCGGGCATAACCGAAATGAAATCGATATCGATTTGCTTCTGAGAAGAATCCTGGTTGCGTCGGAGCGACCTGTCAGCCTGTCCGGGAAGGACTTTCAAATCTGCTTTTACAACGAAGAGCTGGAGGCCCTGGTTAACCGCGAAAGAGATATTGTTGAAGCTCTCAACACTATAGCTGCGGATAATCATGCCGATGATGACCTGTTCTTGCAGTATCAGCCGATTGTGAATTTAAAGACGGGTTCAATCCGCGGTTTTGAGGCATTGGCCAGATTAAGGACGGAAAAGCTGGGGCTGGTGTCACCGTTGGAATTCATCCCGATAACCGAGAAGACAAAGCTCATTCTTCCGATCGGCGAAAAAGTTATTGTCAAAGCATTTCGCTTTTTAAACAAGCTCAAGAAACTTGGATACAATGATATCAGTGTTTCGATAAACATTTCTGTAATCCAGCTGTTGAAGCCCGATTTTACAAGCAGGCTGTTTGAGTTAATGAGCGAGATGCAGGTTAATCCGAGGAATATTGATATTGAAATTACCGAATCGGTGTTTACCTCCGATTACGACAGCATCAACAGTATTATTGAGGAGCTGCGGAACGCGGGGATTCGCATAGCTATAGACGACTTCGGAGCCGGTCACTCGTCACTGTCCAGAGAAAAAAGGTTAAAGGTTGACTGCATGAAGATCGATAAATATTTTATCGATAAACTGATGTATACCGACCCGAATAAAGCGATAACAAGCGATATCATTGCGATAGCCCATAAACTCGGACATTATATAATTGCCGAGGGGGTCGAGCATGATGCCCAGTTGCAGTATTTGAAGGAGCACAACTGCGACATGATACAGGGATACCTGATCAGCAAACCTCTGGACGAAGAATTAGCTCTCGAGTTTTTAAAGAAACATGATATAAAGATATATATGTGTAAATAGATACCGAAATAAAAGGCAGCGCTGAAGGGCTTTTCATTGTCCGGTATAAGGCCGCTGCCTTTTTATGCGAATTTTCGGTTTTTTATGGAGCTGGGAAGAAGAGATTTCGCGAAGGTATTTGAACCTGTTATGAAAAAATGGAATACTAGAACTGCTTTGACGCAGAGAAATGAGAACTGAAAACTCGTTTTTGTGTCTTGACAGGGTAAGCAGTTTCATATATAGTTAAGCTAATCTATGGGAGGATGGTATTATGAAACCGAAGAAACCGAAGGCATACATGATAGGCAATGCCCACATTGACCCTGTATGGTTGTGGCGTTGGCAGGAAGGCTATGCGGAGGTACGCGCCACATACCGGAGCGCGCTGGACCGCATCGAGCAGTTCGACGATTTTGTGTTTACGACAGCCTGCGCGGCCTACTACAAATGGATTGAGGACTCAGAACCGGAGATGTTTGCGGAGATCCAGAAAGCAGTCGCCGCCGGTAAATGGTATATAGTCGGCGGGTGGTGGATCCAGCCGGACTGCAATATCCCCTCTGGGGAGAGCTTCTCCCGCCACTCCCTCTACTCACAGAGGTACTTTGAGGAGAAGTTCGGCGTAAAGGCCACTATCGGCTGGAATGTGGACTCCTTTGGCCACAACGGCAATCTGCCGCAGATTTACAAAAAAAGCGGTATAACCGCCTACATCTATATGCGTCCGGGTCCCCACGAGAAAAAATATCCGTTCAAAGAGGGCGAGCCTTTCATATGGCGCGGTGTCGACGGCAGCGAAATTATCGCCTATAACATACCCAGGAGCTACGGATTCGGAGTGGACGGCGGCCTGAGAAGATTGGCCGAAGAGATGGCCCTTGCCTCCGACCGGGGCGAGTTCATGCTGTTCTACGGCGTCGGAAACCACGGCGGCGGCCCAACGATAAGCTCAATTGAAAGGATTCATGAATTCCAGGCGGCGGACGGATCGGTGGACTTTGAAATCGCGTCCCCGGATGTGTATTTTAATAAGGTAAAGGCCGATCTTGAAAAGCACCCGCTGCCGGTTGTCGTCGGTGATTTGCAACACCATGCGACGGGCTGCTACGCTTCCTACGTTAAGGTAAAAGCTCTGAACCGACGCGCCGAGCAGAGGCTTATGTGCGCGGAAAAGACCTCGGTTCTTGCGGAAAGCCTCCTGAGTTTTAAAAATGATCCGGAGAAATACCGCGCAGCCTGGGAAAAGGTGCTTTTTAACCAGTTCCACGATATCATGGGCGGCTGTTCCGCGAAGGATGCCTACACGGATGCGGAGGAGTTCTACGGACAGAGCCTGACCATCGCCTCGGAAGGCTATAACCAGGCGCTGCAGAAGATTACCTGGCAGATAGATACGGACAAAGGTGTACGCAAGCTGTCAAAGGAAACCGATGGGCGCATCTGGGAGATTGAAAACAAGGGCAGCCCTGTAGTGGTCTACAACCCGCTTTCGTGGGAGGTGGAGACCCCGGTTTATATCAACTATGAAGGGCAGCTTAAGAGCATAACGGATTCGGACGGCAACGCCGTGCTTTATCAGGTGGTAAACGGCCGGCATCTGAACGGAGTAACCTGCCGGCCCAACTGTGTCTTCACTGCGAAGATACCCGCTTTCGGCTGGAAAACCTTCTGGCTGTACAAAAATCTGGAGAAGCCCACCGGATACTGGAGAAAGCATCTGCGGGCCACGCCTTTCTATATTGAAAACGAAAACATACGCGTGGAGTTCGACCCCGAGACCGGACATTTGCGCAGCATCTTCGATCTGCGCTCCGGCAGAGAATTCCTCTCCGCGCCGGCCCGCCCCCTGGTCTGCGATGAGACCGAACTGGACACATGGGGCCATATACGCACCCGGTTCAGAAACGAAATCGGCGATTTCCGCAACGCGGAGATAACCGTTGTGGAGAATGGTCCGGTCAGAGCGAGGGTGTGCGTCAAGACAACCTTCGGCAACTCGGAGCTGGAACAGCTGTACACGCTCTATCCCGAGTCCACCGATGTCGAGGTCATTGCCACGCTTTTCTGGCACGAACAGCATAAGCTGCTGAAGCTGGCGTTCCCCACAAATATTACGAATACCGAGGCGGTTTACGAGATACCCTACGGAGTTATACGCAAGCCTGCCGACGGCGAGGAGCAGCCGGCGCAGGCCTGGGGCGCTGTCGAAGGCTGCGACGGCAGAGGACTTGCTCTGATTAACGACGGCAAGTACTCCTACGATGTGAAGGAAGGCGAGATCCGCCTGACTGTTATACGAAGCGCCCTGTATACCGACCACAGCTTCGGAGACAACCGCGACGGACTTCCCCGCATATACCAGGAGCAGGGTGAGCATGAATTCGCATACCTGATACATCCGTATACCGGCGGATTCTCCGAAGGCAAGGTGGTTCGCCGCGGCTGGGAGCTGAACAGCCCCGTTGCAGCCGTGATGGAAACATATCACAAGGGTTCGCTGCCTCTGACGAGCACTAATTGCTCCGTCAGCGCGGACAATGTGATTATCTCCGCTATGAAGAAGGCGGAAGACGGAAACGGCACCATAGTCCGCCTTTACGAGTGTGACGGAAAGGTTGCGGAGGCGCGCATCTCGCTGCCGTCCCTCGGCTGCGACTTAAAAGCCGAGTTTACGCCGTTCGAGATAAAGACCTTCAGAATCGTCGACGGTAAAGCGGTTGAGACAAACCTTATCGAAGACTAAGCGTTAAAGCCCGGTACAATAACGAAACACCGCTGTGGATTTCAAAATCCACAGCGGTGCTTTACGAAACGGAGAGCATTATTTAGTCCGAGGTCTTATCTGCATTTTTTTATATATTTTCTGTTAATCTCAAACAGCTCGTTGTTAATCTTTTCCGCGGCGCTGGTGCTGTTAATTGTCGGTTCACAGAGCAGCGCCTGAAGCGCAAGCTCCTTCGAGCCGTTGTAAGCCGCATGCACCGAGAGCCTCTGGGGTGATACCTGCATGCTGAGCATGCCGATCACGCCCTCGGGCAGATTGTCTACAATGGTTTTATGGACACCGGCACCGTCGACGGTAACCGGGATTTCAACCGCGACGTCCGGCGGGAGCTGCGGAATCGCTCCACCGTTATAGACAATCGCGGCGGGCAGCTGACGGCGTTCGTTAAAGAAAATTGAGACCACGGCGTCAATTGCGTGCTCTCCGGACGGGCGAAGCCAATCGCTTATGTCCTTTTTGCCAGAGATAATCTCTTCAATCTCCTGCTTTGCTCTGACTCTGTCCATCGCGTCGCCGTCAAAATTGTACCCTTCCTCGCCCGCCTCATAGCCGTATGACTGGTATTCGCCGAGATGGTCGTCCGAACAGGTCGGCCACAGCCCGAAGACTCTAAATATTTTCCTTGTGTACGGTCTGAACGCCGCGTCATAACGCGCTTCATTTTCGCGGAACAGCGGATATAAATCCTCGCCGGTTTTTTTATCGCGGATGTCGAGAATCCACTGGAAATGGTTCATGCCGGCGCCGAAAACATCGATTTCGGCGGGGTCTCTGCCGAGTATATGGGCGATGTCGTGCCGCGCCATGTAAATGCCGTGGCAGAGCCCGATACACTTGATTTTTGTGTATTTATTCACACCGAGAACGATTCTTGACTCGGGATTCGAGAAGTTCAGAAACCATGCGTCGGGACAGAGCTCCTCCATATCTCTCATGATATCGATAACCAGCGGCAGAGTCCTCATGGTGAAATACAGGGCCCCGGGGCCGCCGTTCTCACCCAGAGTGTGCCTGACGCCGTACTTTTTAGGCACGTTGAAATCATGCTTCCAAAGATCGCAGCGCTCTATGGCAAGGCTCGATATGACAAAATCCGCACCGCACAGCACGTCCCGGCGCTCCGTTGTTTTTTCAATTTTCAAGCCCATTCCGCTTATGTCATTGATTTTGTTTGCCAATTTATACATTCTGTCGAGATTTTCCTCGTTGATATCGACCAGACATAAATGCGCCCCCTTCATTTTTTTGCTTGAAAAAATATCCTTAAAAGTGGGGACACCAAAGGACATACTTCCTGCTCCGATAAAAACGAGCTTCGGTGCTCTCATAATACAAACCTCTTTACAATAAAAATTTTCAACATATGAAATGGGGGTATGGAGATGTGCGTAGTGCGCGTCGCCGTTGCGCCCGCGTTTCATAGTTATATTGTAGCATACATCGTTTTTAATTGTCAACGGAGAACCCGGGGAGGGAAGCGTCGCCGGAGGTGTCCGGTTTCGTTTTAAAACTATAGCTCCGGCGTCGGATCCGAATCCAGCGTGAAAAAATAATTATAAAAAGGCACCAGAAACTCAAATCCGCTCTCCAAACGTTTAACCAATCCCGGAGAAAACACGGCCTCACTGATTTGCTCCTCGTGAATGAGTGAAAAGGTCTTTTTGTTGTACCAGACGGCGAGAGGCCTGCCCGGGTCACATTTCGCCCTTGCATAGTCGGGGCCATCGAGTATAAACTCGGACTGCGCGCTAAGCTCACGGTGCAGCTGCTCCAGCGGACGGGGATCGTTGTCAATGCGCGCGCGGAGCTTTTCCATTGTCAGCGGTTTGGCTCTGTAATATCCCAAGCCGTACGACCAGGACTCGGGTTCAAGCTCAAACCAGAACACGGGCTTGTCCGTCCACTCCTCGTAATTATCCCGGAGCGTAAACCAGAGATGGTCTTTGTAAGGGCCGCCGCCGTGCAGCCGCCTTGCGTCACGGTAGATGCGCGAAACATGCAGCTGCAGACTCAGCTCGCTGTGGCCGGAGGCAAAGCCGTAGTAGATTTCCTCCGCAAGCTCGCGCATGGGCCTTTCAAGATGGGTTCTGTACTCGTCCCTGTGGGCTTCAAACCAGCTTTTCTCGTTGTTGAAGCGGATGTTCCACATGAAATCTATTGTTCTTTCGCTGAAACCGTTAAACATTGCATTTCCTCCTTGAGTGCTTAACCTGATTATATGCAACCGGGCGAAAAAATTCAAGGTGCACTGTTGTCGCGAAAGGGGGGTAAACGGAAACAAACCCCGCACCGGCTGTGGATTTATTCTTTCGCATATGGTATAATTTAACGCTGTCAGCAGTTTTGCCGACACTTTATTTTACTGTGAGGTCCTGTTATGAATCGAAAAGAACTCAATGAAATCCGCCGGCGCATGGCTCCCGATAAGAGCGGCATCGGCAGAATATACGGCTGCTATGTGAACAGCAACCGGGAGATTATATCCTATATCGATGAATCTTTCGGTCTCATGCCCGCGCTGGAAGCTGAAAAATACATGGATCTTTTCCAAAAAACGCTCTCCGGCAGGCTGGGCAGGAACCTGATAGACATCGTGTTCTCCACAAAGCAGGTACAGGATAGCGAGGAACACCGGCTGCTGATGGGTCTGCGGGACTCTAAGCTTAACAACAGGGAGATAAGGGAACAGTTCTACCAAAAAGTAATAAGGTCGGTGGGCATGAAGGACACCAATTATCTGCTCCTTCTCGCCTGCGACACATATGACGTACCTTACCGCGGCAAGGATGACGAGCCCCAGGCGGACGCGTCGGATACGGTGTTCACATACATAATCTGTACGCTCTGCCCGGTAAAGGACGGCAGGCCGGAGCTCGGATACTTTTCCGGCGAGAACGAGTTTCATGGTTACGCCGCAAAGCAAATCGTCGCGGCTCCGGAGCTCGGCTTTATGTTTCCGGCTTTCGACGACCGCTCGGCCAATATCTACAAAGCGCTTTTCTATTCTAAGGACGCTTCCCAGCTCCATCAGGAGTTCATAGATGCCGTTTTTAATGTAGAAGCACCGATGTCCGCCGGCGAGCAGCAGGAGGCGTTTCGAAGCGTTCTGGCCGACGCACTGGAGAACGACTGCAGCTTTGATATTGTACAGACAATCCATGAGCAGTTCCTCGAGCGCATAGAGCAGCACAAGGAGAGCAACGACCCGGAACCGCCGGACATCCCGGTGAACGAGGTGGCCAGGATTCTTCAGGATTGCGGCATATCCGAAAACCGGGTTCAGATGTTCCGGGAGAAGTGCAAAGAAACGTTCGGGGACGGGGCGGTACTGAACCCGGGCAACATCATAGAAAGCAGGAAGTTTGAACTGACAACGCCGCAGGTCAGGATAGCTGTCGACCCCGAATACAGCTATATGGTGGAGACAAGAATTATCGACGGAAAAAGATATATTCTGATTCCGGCCGACGAGGGCGTCGCGGTCAACGGCATCGACGTCAAAATCACGAATACCTGATAACAGGAGATCGGTCAAAACAGACCGGTCTCCTGCTTTTGCGCCCGGTGCGTGTTTCCACCCCTTTCCTATGGTAGTATCAGGGGCGGATATTGTATATTCACGAGAGAAAAAGCGTGGTATAATTGAAACAGCCAACGAAAAAAGGATAAGAGGATTAGCCTATGACCGAAGTTGCAGCCGCTCTGATATGGGATAATACCGGCGGCGAAAGAAAGTTTATGATCTGCCAACGTCCGGCGGGCAAGACGCGGGGACTTCTGTGGGAGTTTGTCGGCGGAAAGGTGGAGCCCGGGGAGACAAAGGAGCAGGCCCTGATTCGCGAGTGCCGCGAGGAGCTGGGCGTCACTCTCTCGGTCGGAAGCGTGTTCACGGTTGTTACGTATGCGTACCCGGATATCACGGTCCGCCTGACGCTGTTCAACGCGGCAATCGCAAAAGGCGTACCGACGAAGCTGGAGCATAAGGATATCAGGTGGATAACGCCGGCGGAGATCCCGCAGTATAAATTCTGTCCGGCAGACGAGGAGATACTGAACCTTCTGATGCGGGAAAAGTAATATCAAAGCCGTCGCGTCCGGACGTGTGAAACGGGACGAGCCAAAGGAGAGCGTGATATGAGCGGTGTGGAAAAGACGATACAGGCACGCCTTTTTACCCTTCAGGATAGGGAATACCGGGATTTCCAGTGCAAACTGATGCCGACGGTGGACAGGGAAAGAGTCATCGGCGTCCGGACGCCGGAACTGCGAAAGCTGGCGAAATCGTTTTCGAGAGAGCCGGAGTCGGAGGAGTTTCTCAAAATACTTCCGCACAAATACTATGAGGAAGATAACCTGCACGGTTTTCTGATAGAGCATATCGCAGACTACGACAGGGCGGTTGCGGCAATAGACGCTTTCCTGCCGTATGTGGACAACTGGGCGACCTGCGACCTGATGTGTCCGAAGGCGTTCAAGAACCACCTGCCCGAGCTGCTTGAAAAGATCGGCGAATGGCTGAAATCCGGCCGTACATATACCGTCCGCTTCGGTATCGGCATGTTGATGCGCTTTTATCTGGACGAGAATTTCAAGCCGGAGTATGCCGAGCTGGTCGCCGGCGTTAGGTCGGAGGAATACTACGTCAACATGATGATCGCCTGGTATTTCGCGACGGCGCTGTATAAGCAATACGACGCCGCGCTGTCCTTTATCCTGGAACGGCGGCTGGACGTCTGGACGCACAACAAGGCGATACAGAAGGCGATTGAAAGCTACCGGATTACCGAGGAGCGGAAAGCGTACCTGCGTACGCTTAAGGTAAAATGATTATTAAGGGAAAGGAGTGGTAATATGGCTTCGTCCGGGCTTGAAAAATCGGTGCGCACGCTGATAGAGAGAGACATCGCGGAGGGGAAGCTCTTCGGCGCGGGAGTCCATGTCGCGAGAGGGGGCAGAACGCTGCTCAGTGCCGATATCGGAGTTAAGGGGGGAGCGCTTTTTCGGCTGGCGTCAATGACGAAGCCGGTTACCGCCGCGGCGGTCCTGCTCGAGGCAGAGCGGGGGCGGATTTGTCTTGACGACCCGGTGAAAAGATTTCTGCCCTCCTATGCCGGGATGGCCGTCGGCAGACTCGAGAACGGCCGCCCTGTGCCGGACCATGTCGCAAAAAACGATATTAAAATTCTCCACCTGCTGACCCATACGTCGGGGCTTCTCTGCGGCGAGATGGGAGAGCAGTGCTTCCCGGAAGCAAACGCCCACAGGACGACGCTGAAAGAGGCGGTTGACTACTATCCCGAAACGCTTCTGGCCTTTGAGCCGTTTACGAAGGACAGCTACAGCCCGCTCGCCGCATTCGATGTCGCCGCGAGGATTGTGGAGCTGACTTCGGGGATGCCCTACGACGAATACCTTAAGAATAACGTGTTTATGCCTCTGGGCATGACCGACACCGGCTTTTCGCTTAGACCGGAGCGCTGCGCACGCCTGACGCCCGTACACGCGCTGGACGCGCAAGGAAACCCTTACACCGCGGAATTTCGCGGAACGATGGGGGATTTTCCGGACACGTATTTTTCAGCGGGCGGCGGGCTTGCCGGCACTATTGATGATTACGCGAAATTTGCGGATATGCTGCGCCGCGGGGGAGAGGGGCTTTTAAAGCCCGAAAGCGTCGCCCTTATGCGCGCGGAGCACTGGCCGGGCTGGGGGCTCGGCGTGCGCGTCGTAAAAAACGACCGGTTTTTGCCGGACGGCTGCTTCGGCTGGAGCGGCGCCTATGGCACGCATTTTTGGGTGGATCCGTCTCTGGACCTCTATGCGGTCTACATGAAAAACTCGCTGTACGACGGCGGCAGCGGCGCCGCCACCGCGCGGGAGTTCGAAAAAACGGTGATGGAGGGATTGGAATAGCGTCTGTATTTGCATAATATGAAGATTGGTGTTGAAACAAGCGTCTTTGTTATGTTAAGATAAGGAGCGTATGATAATAAAACCTGCGATACGAAGGGAAATTGACCTATGTCTGAGAAAAACCTGTACATACTGACCTACGACCACGGCGGTTTTGTTTTATGGGGTGACAAAGTCTCGCCGCAGCTCGGCCAGGCGATCGAATGGCTCGAGAAATACCCGAAATTCAAAATCGGGCTGGACTACGAGAGCTTCACCTATGACGAGTTCGCGGTGACGAACCCGGAAATCAACGCGAAAATTGCCGAAGCCCTGAAGAAGTTCCCCGGGCGCTTCGGCATCGGCTCGAGCACCTACGGCCAGCCGCTTTCGCTTTTTATCTCCGAAGAGTCCAACACACGTCAGCTCGTCTACGCCATCCGCTCGAATTTGAAGCATTTTGGGCAGACACCTCCCGTCTACTCGATTTCGGAGCACGCGCTGAACAACCAGCTACCGCAGCTTTTAAAGCTCTGCGGCTATCAGGCCGCCATTATGCGTACGCACGTGATGGCGTACGGCTACGCCAAGACCTTCGACGCGGCTTGGGGTTCCTGGGTCGGCGACGACGGCACCGCCATTCCCGCTTTACCGACATATGACGGCGAGGGCGAGGGTTTCTTCGTCACAACGCTGGATAACTGGATTCTGACCCGCTGGCCCGGCGGCTCGGAATTTTCGCTCGAGGATTTTGCCGAGAGATTTAAAAAATACTCGCCGCTGCTCGCGTCCCGGGTCGACGACCTGACGCTCCGCAAGGAAGAGCTTGTCGCCGATGTGGAGAAAAAAGAAAACATGCAATTCGTGCTGCTTGAGGAGCTCCCGGCGCTTTACGGGGAACCGGAGACCCTGCTCCCTACAACGGCGAACGATTTCCACGGGCGCATGCCCTGGGGCTACTGCGGCAACGAAATATTCAACGGCTGCCGGAAGGCAGAGGTTTCGGTTGCCTTGGCCGAACGGGCGAACGCGCTGGCCGTGATGCTTGGGGGCGCTTCCGAGCAGGCGGCGCTGGAGACGGCGTGGAAAAACGTTCTCGTCGCGCAGCACCACGACGTGACGATTTGCGGTCTGCTCGAATACGCGCACCGCTTTATACCGGATTCGCTGAAAGCGTCAGAAGCCGCGGCGGAGCGCTCCATGGCTTATATCGCATCCCGCTTTGAGACGCCGGACGGCGAGGGCATACTGGCCGTCAACCTCCATTCGTTCCCGGTGCGCCAGTGGCTTGAAGCCGACGTCGGGAGCGGCTCGGATATCCGCGTTCTGGACGGGGAGCGCGAGCTGCCCTGCGAGGTAGCCGGAAACCGCGTCCGTTTTGCCGCCGACCTACCGCCGCTGACGGCGCGCCGTTTCCGCATAAAAAACGACAAGCCCGCACTGTCCCAAGGCCTCTTTACGTGGGACGAAGCCTCCGGTGTGTTGAAATCGCCCTTATACCGCATCGCGCTTAACAACGCCGGCATCGTCTCCGTTGATGACGCGGCGACAGGGAAAAGGCTCGTTGACAACGGCGGCGGAGCGCTTTTCCGCGGCTGGATTGAGGACAAAGACTGCGCTTCAAGCGGGAGCTGGACGGTGGGCATATCCCCGCGTTCGGCCTGCGCCGTACATCAGGGGCAGATCGGCGGCATCCCGTTCCGGTTTGAACTCCGGCTTTACGACGGGATCGCACGCATCGAATGCGGCGTGAGCTTTGAGTTCAACGGAGAGCATATCGGCCGCACCGGGCTTGACGCCGGGCTGGGCAAGGAACAAATCCAAATTGTCAACGGCTTTATCCATGAGGACAAACTGCGCTTTGTTCTGAACGTCTGTCTTGATAAGGACCGCCGTATGGTCCGGGATCTGCCGTATGTGATCGCCGACTGGGACGGATCGCTTGTGCGGCCCAACGCCTTCTGGTATAAGGACCGCTATAACCCGGCGGACCTGCCGGCCGGGGACGCGCCTTTCGAGACGCCGACCTATCTGCAGGGCAACTACTGGACCTGCCTCAGGGATAACGCGCGGGGTCTTGCCATCTTCAACAAAGGCGCAATGTGTACGGTGGTCGAGGGCAACCGCCTCTCCGTGCCGCTGGCCTATTCCAACGCCTATATACAGGGCACGCGCATGCTGAGCGGCACATACTGCCATGAATTCGCAATTTTCCCGTTCGACGCGGGGCTTTCCGACGCCGATTTGCACAGGGCGGCGCTTTCCTACGAATACCCCGCCTTCGTGCGGCCGCTCGGCCGCGGAAACGGCGGCCTCGGCGATACGATTGAAATTGCCGCGGTAAACGCCGGAGGCGGCGCAGTGCTGACCGCGCTCTACCCGGAGGACGGAGCGGTTTTCGCCCGCTGGTGCAACTATTCGCGAAACCCGGCATCGCTCTCCTTTGCGCCGTTTGCCGGCCGCGTCACTGCCGAGACGGACCTGCTTGGGAACACCATCGCGGAGACCGACGGAAAAGACCTTGAGCTCCACGGCTGGGAAATCAAGACGCTAAAGATCGAGAAATAGCGCATGCGGCGCAGCGCTTAGATAAATATCTGCAAATAAGCAAAAAAACAGAGACGGGACGATTTTTACGGAATCGTCCCGTCTCGCTTTTAGCCTTGTTGCCTGCCGCACGTTTTTTACAGGCAACACGCAATACTCCTGCCCGTCGTTGCTGACGCGTTGATCATATCCATCACCTTCATCAGCCTGAGGCTCTGCTCGGGCGTGACGATCAGGTCCTCCCTGCCGTCGAGGGCGGCGGTAAAATTGTTATAAAACGCTACCCAATCGTTGCCGGCTTTCATGTCGCTGGGAATTTTCGTGTCTGGCGCAGAGATTTCCCTGAATTTCTCCTGCAGGACCCGTGACCTGATCGGCACCGGGCCCTGCTCGCGGTAGACGAGGTTTTCAACGTATTTCTCTCCGGTGATTTCGGAGACCAGCACTCTGCCCTCGTCGTCCTCGTCTTTCAGAATGAACGCGCCGCGGTCACCGTGGACCTCGAAAAGCGGTTCGGGAAACCCGGCGTACATCATCGTTTCAACCAAAAGGCGGCAGCCGTTGTCGAATGTGATGTTGACGATTGCGTTGTCGTCGGTCATCGAGCGCAGCTTTTTGACGATGCCGTTGACCTCTATGATTTTGTGTTGGCGCATCAGCCAGATGGTTCTGTCGAGCAGGTGAATGCCCCAGTCCATCAGAAATCCCCCGCCGTTTGAAACGTCGCTTCTCCAGCCGCCGATCGCGCCGCCGGTTCCGTGAACCCTGTGCTTGATATAGAACAGCTCCCCGATCAGACCGCTCTCGACGATGATTTTCAGCTTTCTAAACCCGCCGTCCCACCGCCTGTTCTGGTGAACGGCGAACTGCTTTCCGGTCTCGTTTCTCACGTCCAGGATTTCATGCATTTCCGCGGCGTTCATCGTCACCGGCTTTTCGCATATCACATTTTTTCCCGCACGCATCGCCGCCACGGCGTATTTTTTGTGCACATGATTAGGCGTGGCGATAACTACAATATCAATTTCGGGGTCGGAAAGAAACGCGCCGATATTGTCGTAGGCGATAAGCCCGTCCTCGCGCGCTCTCTGCCGGGCGGACTCCCGAATATCGAACACCGCGCGGACCTTCACGCAGTCAGTAAGCTCGGAGACCCGCTTGAAATGGTAATCCCGTCCCATTCCGCCGTAACCGATAATCCCCGTCCGATAAGCCATAACCTATTCCTCCATATATTATGATTTGCTTTTGCTCATAAACGGAATCGTGAGTGCGTTTGTCAGCTTGACCAGGACCTCGGCCATCAGGCGCGTGGATTGGGGCATGTCGTCGTCCAGCCAGCGCTGAATAACGCCGACGCAGCCGGTTATCGTGTAGGAGTAGATAAACTCCGCTTCCTCTTTGCTGATAAAGCCGCCGCTCGTCAGATAATCGATATTTTTCTCGTAGATCAGCATCATGATTTTTTTCTGAAAATGCAGGTCTCCGCGCTCGCTCAGAAGCAGCTTGCAGAGTCGCGCGTTTTCCTTGATATATTCAAAAATCCTCTCCACCATTCTCACGGTGTCGATTTTCGCCGGGTCCTTGTGGGTGTATTCGTAGAGGTAGTCGCTGATATTATCTAAAAGCTCGTCTTCGATCTTTCGCATCAGATCGTACTGATCGCTGTAATGGGCGTAAAAGGTAGCCCGGTTGATGTCGGCGTTGGCGCAGATCTCTTTTATCGTTATTTTGGAAATGTCTTTTTTCTCCAACAGATGAATGAAGCTCTCCTTCAGCGCCGCCTTGGTATATTTCACGCGCCGGTCGTCCGTCCCGTTTTTCATTTTTCATCCCCGGTTTGTAAACAAATTTTTAATAATAAACACTTAGAGTTTCTTGTGTTTAACAACAGACAGATTCGAAATATCTGTCTGTTGACTAATATATCGGCTTTAATTATATTATACACGGTGATGAATGTCAACATTGTGTTTAATATATTGGGAAGTGTGGAGTGCTGGATGAATCAATTTTCGGATGCCGTTATCAAATATAGAAAAACAGTCATTGCGGTATTCCTGATTTTTGCCGCATTAAGCGTTGTCTTCATACCCGAAGTGTCCGTCAACTACAATATGGTCGATTATCTGCCCTCCGACGCGCAGTCCACGGTAGCTATCAGTGTGATGAGCGAGGAATTCGGCGATGAAATGCCAAACGCCCGGATAATGATTTCAAACGTGACGGTTCGGGAAGCGCTCGAGTTAAAGGATCAGCTCGCCGCGACCGACGGGGTGACGGAGGTGACCTGGCTCGACGACGCTGTTGGCCGGGAGACGCTGAACACGACGCCGGTGGAGTTTTTGGACCGGTCGTTGGTTGAAAATTACTACAAGGGCGGGAAAGCCCTCTATAGCGCCGCAATCGAAAACGGCAGGGAAAAGGATACCGTCGCCGCGATAAGGGCTCTGATCGGGGAGGACAACGCCGTCGGGGGTGAGGCCGTCAACACGGCCGCATCGCAGCAGATGTCGGTCACCGAAGTGCTCAAAGCGCTGGCAATATTGATTCCGGTGGTCATCGCCATTCTGGTTTTATCCACTTCTTCGTGGATCGAGCCGCTTTTGTTCATCGGCGCGATAGGGATCGCCGTTCTCATCAATATGGGCTTAAACGTCATCTTCGGAGAGGTCTCTTTTATAACCCAGACCGTCAGCCCGATTCTGCAGCTCGCTGTCTCGCTGGACTATGCGATATTCCTTCTGCACAGCTTTAACGAATACCTTCGGACCTTCGAACCCGCGGAGGCCATGAAGCGCGCGATGAAAAAAGCCCTCGCGGCTATCGCGGCCAGCGCGGCCACAACGGTAATCGGCTTTCTTGCGCTGGCCTTCATGCGTTTCAGGATCGGCCCCGATCTCGGAATAAACCTGGTCAAGGGTGTGGTATTGAGCTTCGTCTCGGTTATCGTGCTGCTGCCGGCGCTGACGCTCTCATGCTACAAGCTGATTATCAGGACGAAGCACAGAAGGCTGATTCCGGATTTCAACGGCGTCGGCAGAAGGCTGTCGAAAATCAGCCTCCCGTTTTTGATTGCGGCCGTTGTTATTGCCGCCCCCTGCTATCTGGCGCAGAAAAACGTTCCTTTCAACTACGGCTCTGGCAGCATCGCAGAGGCCTCCCGCGCGGGAAAGGACGAAGCCCTGATAGAGGCCGAGTTCGGTAAAGACAACGCGCTCGTCCTGCTTGTGGGAAAGGGCGATACGGGCAAAGAGACTGAACTCTGCGGCGAGCTTGCGCGCATACCCCATGTGAAGAGCGTGGTCTCCTACGCAACTTCCGTCGGCGCGGAAATTCCTCCGGAATACTTAGGCGATGAGGTGCAAAAGTCGTTTTATTCGGAAAATTACGCGCGGATTATTGTTTATACCGACACGGAAGAGGAGGGGACGGAGGCCTTCGACACGGTGAGCGCGGTAAAAAACACGGCGGAGAAGTATTACGACGGCTTTTACCTCGCCGGAAAGAGCGCGACGCTCTACGATATGAAAAACATCGTCTCGGCAGATACGGAGACGGTTAATCTGTGCGCAATTATTGGAATATTCGTCGTCTTGCTGCTGACCTACAAATCGATGGCGGCCCCGTTCCTGCTTGTTTTTACGATCGAGTCGGCGATATGGCTCAACCTCTCGTTCGCGTATTTCTCGGGTAGGGAGTTCAGCTTTATCGGGTACCTGGTGGTCAGCACCGTACAGCTCGGCTCGACCGTGGACTACGCGATATTGCTGACGGACCGGTATCTAGGGAACAGGAGGGAGCTCTCCAAAAAGGAAGCGATCGCGAAGGCGCTCGGCGACAATCTTATCTCGATACTGATATCGGCGGTGATACTCTCGTCGGCGGGATTCATTCTCGCGGCGGCCTCGTCGAACCGTATAATCTCCGAGCTGGGCGTCCTTCTCGGGAGGGGTACGCTATTGTCGTTCCTGATGGTCGTATGCGTGCTGCCGGCGCTGCTTTTGCTCTTCGACGGCGCGATCCGGGCAACCGCGTTGAAAAAGCGGAGACCTGTCGGAAATCGAAAAAACACGGAACAGTCGTCGGACAATATGTGAAAGGAGATCTGTGATGATAAAAAAGCTAGGAAAGCCGCTCGCTTTAATATTGGCTCTGACAATGATACTAGCTCGGGGGTTTTCCGCCTCTGCCGCGGGAACGCCCTCCGAAAAGGAAGAAGTCGTTTACGGCATTCTTGACGCAAACGGCGGAGTCGGCGAAATATTTGTCGTCAACGCTTTTAACGGCGGGAAGATCACGGACTACGGGGACTATACCGCCGTCGAAAATCTGACTACCGCGGAACAAATAGGAAAAAAGGACGGCGAGATAACGATAAATACCACGGCCGCAAGGCTCTATTACAAGGGGACGCTTTCGACAAAGGCGCTGCCGTGGAAAATATTGGTCCGCTACTTCCTGGGCGGCGTTGAAATAACGGCTATGGAGCTCGCCGGCAAGAGCGGAGCGCTTAAGATTGAAATTACCGTCGAGAAAAACCCGGACGTGAACGAAACGTTTTTCAACAACTACGCGCTTCAGGTCTCGCTGAGTCTCGATACGAAGATTTGCGGCAATATCTCCGCCGCCGGGGCGACGATAGCGGACGCGGGCAGCGAAAAACAGATCAGCTATACCGTTCTTCCGGGCAAGGGAGCCGAATTCACGGTAACCGCCGACGTGCGTAATTTTGAGATGGACGCTATCTCGATTAACGGGATCAGGCTCGCGCTGGATATCGACGTCGACGTAACTCAGTTTACCGAAGAAATCTCACAGTTTATCGACGCGATAGACGATCTCGACGGCGGCGCCGGCGATCTGCTTGAGGGCGCGGAAAAGCTCGCGGAGGGGATGAGCAGATACGTTGCCGGAATCGCAGCATTTAAAAACGGAATCTCCAGGCTTTCGGGCGGAATCGGCGACCTAAACGCCGGCACTGCGGCTCTGAGCAGCGGTCTCGCGGCGCTTTCGGCGCAAAACGAGTCGCTGGTAAACGGCGCGCAGTCGATCTTGCAATCGATATTTGCCGCGGCGGACCAGCAGCTTTCGTCAGCGTATCCCGGTCTCCCGGTCCTAACCCCGGATAATTACGCCGCGATTCTTGAAAATATTCCGGAGCTCGCGGCGATAAAGGCTCAGCTTGACGGGGCGGTGGAGTTTGCCGCCGGGATTAAAAGCTATACGGACGGCGTTTCGCAGCTCAGCCTGGGTGCTTCGGACCTGGCGGGAGGCGCTGCCGGGCTTGAGTCCTCGGTTTCGAAGCTCGCCGCGTCCGCAAACGAGATTTACAGCGCGGGGGCGGAACTGAACGCGGCGATCGGCGAGCTGCGCGGCGGCCTTGCGTCGTATAAGGCGGGGACCGGCGAGATGAAAAACGGAGCGGCCGGCGTCGACGCTGAAATAGCCGAAAAAATAGACGAAATTCTCGAGGGTATCACCGGCAGCGGCGATGAGGTTGTGTCCTTTGTCTCGGATAAAAATACTAATGTCGCGTCGGTGCAGTTTGTGCTGAAAACGCAAGCCATAAGGGTTGAGGAAACGGAGGACACTCCGGTCCAGGAGCCCGTCCGGCTGAATTTCTGGCAGAGGTTGCTAAAGCTTTTCGGGCTGTACGATTAAGCGACGGATTAATGCCGCAAAGGCCCTGCGGGCAATTATCCGGTTTAAAAAAATA
Source organism: Bacillota bacterium (assembly GCA_033813635.1). Classification (GTDB taxonomy): domain Bacteria; phylum Bacillota; class Clostridia; order Oscillospirales; family QAMX01; genus JAPXRI01. The sequence continues at coordinate 23,509 of JAPXRI010000021.1, read as the reverse complement.
AGAAGCGGTGTCGGCCAAGCGGCGTTGTTGGAAACGCCCGTTTGTGATAAAATGATAGCTGCGGGATAGCTGCGGGTTGAAACGAGTCCGTCAACCCGCATAGCGGGGGCCGGGAGGCTTTCGTAAACGCTTGCCTTGGAAAGGTGCCGCAAATGACGAAAATAGAGGTGCTGAAGACCTGCTTCGGGCACTCCGGGTTCAGGGACGGGCAGGAGAAGATCGTGGACAGTCTGCTCTCCGGGAGGGACGCTCTCTGCGTGATGCCCACCGGCGCGGGCAAATCGATCTGCTATCAGCTCCCGGCGCTGATGCTTCCGGGGATTACGCTTGTGATATCGCCGCTAATCTCGCTGATGAAGGACCAGGTGAACGCCCTGACCCAGGCAGGCGTGCGCGCTGCGTATACAAACAGCTCGCTTACTCCGCCCCAGTACAATAAGGTAATCTGGCTGATGGTGGAGGGCGCCTATAAAATCGTCTACGTCGCGCCGGAGCGCCTGGAAGCAACCGGCTTTTTAGAGGCGTGTTCAAAGATCCGCGTCTCGCTTGCGGCCGTTGACGAGGCCCACTGCGTGTCCCAGTGGGGGAAGGATTTCAGGCCGAGTTATCTTGTCTGGCGGGGTTTAAAACCGTCGACGTCACGCTCGATGCGCAGAAAATCCTCTCGTGCTGTGCGCGGACGGGCCAGCGTTTCGGAGTAAAAATGATAGTTGATATCCTGCGCGGCAGCGAGAGACGGAGAATCGTCGGCACAGGGCTTGACCGAGAGTCGACCTACGGCCTGATGGCGGACGTTCCGGAAAATGGGCTGCGTAGAATAGTGGATGCGCTTATCGCTCAGGGCTTTGCTGCGGTGTCGGACGGGCAATACCCGGTCTTAACGCTGACGGCGAAATCGGCGGATGTTTTATACCGTAAATGCAGGGTCGAAATGCGCGTCCCGGCCTCGGAAAACGCCGCGCATGCGAAAAAGAGACAGAAAAACGATAATGCTTGCTCCGACGGGCTGCTCGCCGAATTGAATAAGCTCCGCGCAACGCTCGCCGCGGAGGCAAAGGTTCCGGCCTATCTGGTCTTTACGGATGCGGCCCTATCGGACATGTGTCAAAAGCTTCCGGAAACGGAGGAGGAATTTCTCAAGGTGTCGGGCGTCGGAAAGCGAAAGCTTGAGAGGTACAGTGCCGAATTTCTAAAAGCGATTACGGAGTACCGGAAAAGCAGCCGTAAATCTATCCGCGCTTAGCAAAGAAAAGACTCCGTTTTTCTTTACTTTTGGCGCGGCAGCGTATAGAATAAAGTCGGAAGTATTTATTACGAAAGGATGATTGCTGTGAAAATACTGTCAAAGTCCGAGTATGAGGAGCAGGTGGCCTCGACGAGGGACGAGCGGATGGACTGGTGGCGCAAAGCCCGTTTCGGCATGTTCGTCCATTACGGGCTCTATTCCCAGCTGGGGAGAAACGAGTGGGTGCAGACCCTTGAGAATATTCCGGTGAAGGAATACGAAAAGCTGGCCGACACCTTCTGCCCGAAGCCCGGCGCGCCACGCGAGTGGGCGGCGCTTGCCAAAAAGGCGGGAATGAAGTACATGGTGATGACGACCCGCCACCACGAGGGCTTTTCACTCTGGGACTCAAAGGCTAACCCCTTTAACTCGGTCAACTACGGGCCGAAACGCGACATTGTGCGCGAGTTTGTCGACGCCTGCCGCGAATTCGGTCTGAAAATCGGTTTTTACTCATCACTTATGGACTGGCATCATCCGGACGGCTACGCCTGCGCCTATGACAAGGAGGCGCGCCGCCGTTTTACCGATTACATAAAAGCGCTGAATACGGAGCTCCTGACGCAGTACGGAAAAATCGACATCCTCTGGTACGACGTTTCCGCGCCGATGGAGAGCTGGGAGGGCTGGGACTCCCTTGAGAGGAACCAGTATCTCCGCTCGCTCCAGCCCCATATAATCATCAACAACCGGAGCGGGCTGGCAGAGGATTTCTCAACGCCCGAGGGCCATGTCACGGCGGACAAGCGCGACTGGGAGGCCTGCATGACGTTCAACGATATCAGCTGGGGCTATGTCGACTCTGAACAGGCGAAACCCTACAGCTATAACGCGCAGCGCATCATTAAGATGCTGCATACCTGCGCGGCCGGCAACGGGAATCTTCTTTTGAATATCGGCCCGGCGCCGGACGGTTCCGTGCCGCTCGAAGCGGCCGAACCGCTGACGACGGTCGGCAAATGGCTCTCCGTGAACGGCGCCGCGGTATACGGCAAACTCCACAATGAAAAAGAGGGCTTTTTCAGAGGAAACGGGGTCTGTATGGCGAGCGCGGACGATAAATACGTCTATCTCTGGAACATGATATGGCCGAAATCCGGCACAATGGGCATAGGCGGGTACCTAACCGCCCCGAAATCCGTGAGCTTCATCGACGGGACGCCGATAGATTTCGAGTACAGGGGCCATAGAATCATACTAAAAAATCTTCCGACGGAAGTGCCGGATAAAATCGCCGGCGTTACCGTAATCAGGCTGGAGTTCGACGGCCAGCCGAAATATGTCTTTGCCAGCTATTATCCGCAGCTCCACGGCGGCCGGGATTTCGCCGGGGACAATAAAATATAACTGGATATCAGATGAGACACCGTTAAAAGCCCGCGGGTCAAACCCCGCGGGTTTTTTATACTGTAGTCGTTCACGGTTTGTTACTTGATTTTTACGGTCGATTTGCTATAATAATAAAGAATTATCATTTGAATTTGCAAATAAAAACAGTTTTCTAAAGGTTCGGCCCCGCCGATAAGCGGCGGGCTGGAGGCGCGCATGGAGGATTACGAACAGTTTGAGACCGAAAAAAACAAAATCCGGGAAAAGATTGGCGAAATCCGCGGAAGAATAGAGATTGCGGCGGCGAAGAGCGGGCGTAAAGGGAAAGATATCACGCTGCTGGCAGCCACGAAAACAAGGACGGCGGCTGAGATACGAGCGGCGGTGGAAGCCGGAATTGACGCGGCCGGTGAAAACCGGGTGCAGGAGCTTATCGCGAAATACGGCGACGGTGCGTACTGCGGCGTCCCGCTGCATTTTATCGGCTCCCTGCAGACCAACAAGGCAAAATATCTCGTAGGTAAGGTATGCCTAATCCACTCCGTAAACTCGGAAAAACTCGGTACGACTATCGCGAAGCTTTCCGAGCGGCAAAACCTCGTCACGGATATTCTTATTGAGGTTAATATAGGAAAAGAGGAGAATAAATCCGGAATTATGCCGGAGCAGGCGGCGGAGCTCTGTGAAAGGCTTTGGAACTGCGGCGGGATCAGAACCAGGGGACTTATGGCGATTCCGCCGGTTTCCGAACCGGAAGAGGCGAGAAAATATTTTTCGGCGATGCGGGAGCTGTTTTTAAAGCTTAGAGCGAATGCCCCGGAGGGTTTCGACATCCTATCAATGGGGATGTCCGAGGATTACGATGTCGCCGTCGAGGAGGGCGCTACGATCGTCAGGGTAGGCAGAGGGATTTTCGGCGAGCGGAGACCGGGCTGAAAGCGCCGTGTGAGGATTTAGTCATTATGGGACATAAGACGGAAAATACCGGCTTTATATGCGAAAATTGCGGCAAAAAGGTCGTGCCCGTCACAAACGGGAGCTACCGGAACCACTGCCCGTTTTGTCTATGCTCGAAGCATGTAGACGACAAGCCGGGCGACAGGCAGAGCGGCTGCGGCGGGATTATGGATCCGGTGGGAGTGACCTATAAGTCCGGTAAGGGCTATCAGATCATACACAAATGCCGAAAATGCGGGTATACCTCGAAAAACATTGTCGCGGAGGACACGGTTTCACCGGACGATCAGGTGCTTCTGACCGAGCTGATACAGAAAGATCTGAAATAGAAACCATGCGGCATCCCGGCCCGGCAACTGCGCCGGGTTGGGAGGAAAGGCTTAAACTATGATGCAGCTTAAAAATATTAAAATAAAACCGCTGATGGATAAGGCCAAAAAGGTCGTAGACGTATCCGCGCGCGTCGGGGCGGCGGCCCTGAAGGTCGCGATAGGTGCGTTTCTCGTGGCGGTGTTTACCGGAGTTATCTGCTTTGCGGTTTTCGGGCTGTATGTCAAGGCCTATCTGCTGCCGCAGGCGGATATCGACGTCGGCGAGATCAACATGAATCTCACGTCGGTTGTCTATTATACGGACAGCGATACGGGCGAGCAGATTGAGCTAACAAGGCTGCACGGCTCCGAAAACCGCGTGTGGGTCAACTACAGCGATATTCCGCAGGACCTGGTCAACGCTGTCATAGCGATTGAGGATGAACGCTTTGAAAGTCATAAGGGCGTCGACTGGAGAAGAACGATCGGCGCGGCGGCAAACGTAATTATGCCGTTTTCCAGCAATTTCGGCGGCTCAACCATCACGCAGCAGCTGGTAAAGAGCATTACGAGCGACGATGAGATTACAATACAGCGGAAGGTGCTCGAAATTCTCCGGGCTTTGAATCTTGAAAGGAAGCTTTCAAAAGAACAGATCATGGAGATGTATCTGAACACGATAAATTTAAGCCAGGGATGTTACGGCGTGGCTTCCGCCGCATATGTATATTTTGGAAAGAGCGTGAGCGATCTCTCCCTTGCGGAGTGCGCGTGCCTTGCCGGGATCACAAACAGACCGACCTACTACGACCCGCTCCAGAATCCCGACAACAATAAGGAGAGGCAGGAGCTTATTCTCTCGAAAATGCTGGAGCTCGGGAAAATAACAAAGGAAGAGTACATCGAAGCGGTCAACGAGACGCTGGTATTCAAATCTTCATCCGACGACAGCGACGACGAGGGCGAAATCCAGTCCTATTTCGTCGACATGCTGGTTAACGAAATCGTGGATCAGCTGGAAGAGCAGTACGGGTATTCCCAGACGATTGCGTACAAGATGCTCTATGCCGGCGGCCTCAAGATATATTCGACCATCGACCCGGACGTTCAGAAGTCGCTCGAAGAGGTTTATTCCGAAAGGACCAACTTCCCGACGGTCAAGGGGACGACTCAGATTGAGTCGGCAATGGTGGTTTACTCGACCGACGGATATCTGCGCGGGATTGTCGGGGGCATAGGCCGGAAGACGGGAAACCTCGTACTGAACAGGGCGCTTTCCAAGCGGCAGACGGGTTCCTCGACCAAGCCGGTGACGGTCTACGCGCCGGCGCTGGATCTGGGCCTGATCACGCCCTATTCGGTATTTGACGACTCGCCCCCGCTTTTAATAGACGACAGCGGCGTGATTATCGATGCGGAAACAGCGCTCGCGGAAGGAACCAGAGTCGAAGCGTGGCCTGCGAACAGCAACCGGATTTATACCGGACTGATGACGGTCAAGAAAGGTGTCGCAGACTCGGTTAACACATTGGCGGTTCGCGTGCTGATGAAGCTGACGCCGCAGAAGTCATTCGAGTACGCGACTAAAAAATTCGGTCTTGATCTGGGGGAGGAGGACATAGGATACGCCGCGCTCGCTCTGGGCGGATATACGAACGGCGTAAGCCTTCTGGACCTGACGGCGGCGTATGTTCCGTTTAACAACAACGGCGTCTACAGAGCCCCGTCGACCTATACGCAGGTTATTGACTCCGAAGGGAAAGTGATTTTGGACAACACAAACAACGTTCAGGAGGCGATAAAACCGAAAACCGCGTATTATATGCGCTCAATGCTTGAAGAAGTTGTCAAAAACGGTACGGCTACCGGCGCGAATATCAGCGGCTTCGGCGTCGCCGGCAAAACCGGTACGACCACCAAAAACTACGACCGTTGGTTTGTGGGCATAACGCCCTATTATGTCGCCGGTGTATGGTACGGTTATGACATCAACAAAGAAATCTTGCTCTATCCAAATCCGGCCGTAGGCACATGGAAAACCGTTATGACCAAGCTCCTCGCCGATAAGGAGCCGGCGCGCTTTGTCGACCCGGACGGACTTCAGACCTATTATTACTGCTCGGACAGCGGCAAGCAGCCGACGGACGCCTGCAGGGCGGATACCCGCGGAAACAGGGTGGCTACCGGTAAGTTTTTCCCGGAGGATGCGCCGACAATGCTCTGCGACGTCCATAAAACTGTGGATGTCTGCACCGCGACGGGGAAAATAGCGACGGAGCACTGCCCCGCGACGGAAGTCAAACAGGTATCGCTTTTAAATCTCTACCGGTATTTTGCCGTGCCGGGGATAACGGTAAGCGACGAAAAATATTGCGTACACTACCCGGGCACACTGCCTGAAAACATCCTCTCCAGTTATTTCCCGGCGGTGGCCTACGACGGAAACGCGCTGGAGGAGTATTGCACAGTCCATTCCGCGCCGGTGACCGAGGCGACGACAACGGGGCAAACCGCACCCACCGAAACGACGCGCCCGACCGGCACAAAGGCGACGTCATCAACGTCCGCGCAGACGACGCAGTGGGAGCCGCCCACGCGATAACCGTTAAACACTGAAAATCATTTCATAAAGGTTATATAGATGGAAAACAGCTTGCTTTCGGAGCTTCAGACACTGCTCGGCAGCGGCGGCTTGCTTCTAAACGAAGCGCTTTCAAAGCATACCTCGTTTAGAATAGGCGGACCGTGCGCCTTTATGGCGCTGCCTTCGGACACCAATACGCTTGTCGAGACCATCGGCCTTGCGAAAAAATACCGTGTTCCGTATTTTATCATGGGAAACGGCACGAACCTTCTCTGCAGCGACGAGGGTTATGACGGGATTGTGATTAAGACAACCGGTATAAACGGCGTCAGCGTCGACGGGGACGGAATAGCCGCGGACTGCGGCGCGACGCTGGCGAAAACCGCGTCGGCCGCGCTGGGAGCTTCGCTTACGGGGCTGGAATTCGCCCACGGGATTCCTGGCAGCGTAGGCGGGGGTGTCGTGATGAACGCCGGCGCCTACGGCGGCGAGATAAAAGACGCGGCCATCAAAACGCGGTGTCTGACCGACGGCGGCAGGATCGCGGAGATTACCGGGGACGAACATGAATTCGGGTATCGGAAAAGCGTCTTTTCCGGCTCGTCCATGATCGTCCTTCGGACAGTTTTCAGGCTGAAAAACGGAGACCCGGAGGTTATCCGGTCCCGTATGGCCGAGCTGGCGGCGAAGCGGAAGAGCAGCCAGCCCCTCGACATGCCGAGCGCGGGCAGCGTATTCAAGCGCCCGGAGGGCTACTATACGGGGAAGCTGATCGACGAGTGCGGCCTTCGGGGATTTTCCATAGGCGGGGCTCAGATCTCCAATAAGCATTCTGGTTTTATCGTCAATACGGGCGGAGCCACGGCGAAAGACGTTCTCATGCTGATAACCCATATCCGGGAAATGGTCTATGCGCGGTGCGGGGTTACGCTCGAATGCGAGATAAAAATACTTAAATAGCGAGGATACGCGGATATATTAAAGAGAGAGGGCGGCGGGCATGTCTTTTACCGGGGATGTTAAATCGGAAATAGTAAAAATCGCGGTGCCAAAGCCGTGCTGCGCGCTGGCAGAGCTCTACGGGATCCTGCTTTTCGCAAGCGTTTTCGAGCCCCGCGAAATCAGGATATTGACGAGAAACTCAAAGCTTTATAAAAGAATCGATCTCCTGTCGGCCGCGGTTATGGCCGAAAAACCTAAATGGGAGACCGCCTCGGTAAGCCCCGGGCGGTATACGATTTTCCTCTCGGACAGGGACGAGATTAAAAAAGTCTACGACGCGTTCGAGTACGATATGGAAACGCAGGTCGCGCTCCACCTGAACGGCTGGCTTATTGAAGAAGACTGCTGCCGCGCTGCTTTTCTGCGCGGCATATTTTTAACCGGCGGATATATCGCCAATCCTGAGAAAATATACTACCTCGATATCTCCGGACCTCACGCCGCGCTGATGCGGGAGATATACGCGTTTTTATCGGATATGGATTTAAGGCCGAAGCTCACGCGCCGCAACGGAAGCCACGTTATCTATTTCAAGGAGTGCGAGCTTATAGAAAACTTTCTGACCCTGGCCGGGCTCCACCGCTCCGTCATCGCCCTGATGGAGGCGCGCGTGATAAAGGACGTGCGGAATAAGATAAACCGAAAGGTGAACTGCGAGACGGCCAACCTTTTCAAAACGGTCGAGACGGGAAATTCCCAGCTCGAGATAATATCGAAGTTCTTCGCCGCCGGAGGGGACGCGGATATCGATGAGAAGCTGAGGGAGGCAGGCATGCTCCGTATGAAGTACCCGAACGAGCCGCTATCCGCTCTGGCGAAGCTGACTAATCCGCCGGTGTCGAAGTCCGGCTTCAATCACAGGATAACCAAGCTTCTCGAGCTTGCCGGGAAATACGAAAAGCGCGGGAAAAACAGATAAGACCGCCGACAGGACGGCGATTTTAGGGGAGGAGAAGAGAGATGGCGGATTTTGTGCATCTGCATGTCCACAGCGAATTCAGCCTGCTCGACGGGGCTTGCAGGATAAAGGATCTGATCGCCCGGGTCAAGGCCCTCGGGCAGACCGCCGTCGCGATCACCGACCACGGCGCGATGTTCGGCGTCTACGATTTTTACACCCAGGCGAAACAGGAGGGCATAAAGCCGATAATCGGATGCGAGGTCTACCTGGCGCCCCGCACCAGGTTCGATAAAATGCACGACTTCGACCTGTCGCCGACGCACCTAATCCTTTTATGCAAAGACAACGAGGGCTATAAAAACCTCTCGAGGCTTGTGAGCTTTTCCTATACCGAAGGGTTTTACGTCAAGCCGAGAGTGGATATCGAGCTATTAAAAAAATACTCAAAGGGCCTGATCTGCCTTTCGGCCTGCCTTGCCGGAAAAATTCCGAGGCTGATTACCGCGGGGGACTATGACGCGGCGAAAAGCGCGGCGCTGGAATTCGCCGGGATTTTCGGCGAGGGGAATTTCTACCTTGAGCTGCAGGACCATAACATCCCGGAGCAAAAGCACGTCAACCGCGAGCTTCTCCGCATATCCAGGGAGACAGGCATTCCCGTCGTCGCCACGAACGACGCCCACTATATCGAAAAAAAGGACGCCGAGATCCAGGATGTGCTTCTCTGCATACAGACGAACAAAACCGTCGACGATGCCGACAGGATCCGGTTTGAGACGCAGGAGTTTTATATAAAATCGGGGGACGAGATGGCCTCCCTTTTTCCGAATACGCCCGAGGCTATCGGCAACACGGTTAAAATCGCCTCGATGTGCGACGTGAGCTTTAAGTTTCAGGGCTACATCCAGCCTAAATTTCCGCTTCCGGAGGGCGAGACTTCGGCGGACGACTACCTGCGGTGCGAAAGCGAGAAGGGTTTTTTAAAGCGATACGGCGAAAACGCGCCTTCTAGCTACAGGGACAGGCTTGAATACGAGCTCGGCGTCATCACGAAAATGGGCTATTCGGACTACTACCTGATCGTGGCCGACTATGTCAGTTTCGCTAAGCGCTCCGGCATCCCGGTGGGGCCGGGCAGGGGCTCGGGCGCGGGCAGCATCGTCGCCTATTGCCTCGGCATCACCAACATCTGCCCGATGAAATACTCGCTGATTTTCGAGCGCTTTTTAAACCCGGACAGAATATCGATGCCGGACTTCGACGTAGATTTCTGCCCGAAGCGCCGCGGCGAGATGATCGACTATATGATCTCGAGGTACGGCGCCGACAGAGTCACGCAGATTATTACCTTCGGCACGATGGCCGCCCGCGCCGCGATAAGGGACGCCGGCAGGGTGATGGGCCTTCCGCTGTCCCAGGTAGACGCCATCGCGAAGCTTATTCCCTTTGACCTCCATATCACGCTGGACAAAGCGCTTGAGAAGTCCTCGGCGCTGAAGGAGTTCTATGATAACGACCCCGCCGTCAAAAAGCTGATTGATGTGGCGAAGGGTCTTGAAGGCATGCCGAGAAACGCGTCGACCCATGCGGCGGGCATAGTCGTGACCCCGCTCCCCACCTACGAATACGTTCCGCTGGCGAAAAACGACGACGTCGTTGTGACCCAGTTCACGATGACTACGCTTTCGGAGCTCGGGCTTGTAAAGATGGACTTTCTCGGGCTCAGGAACCTGACGATCATAGACGATACGGTGAAGCTGATCCGCAAAAAAGAGCCGGATTTCGATCTGGACAAAATCCCGGACGACGACCCGGCGACGTATCAGATGCTCGCGGAGGGCAGGACCTGCGGTGTATTCCAGCTGGAGAGCTCGGGGATGAAAAGCGTCGCCGTCGGCCTCAAGGCGCAGTCGATCGAGGAGATCACCGCGTGCATCGCGCTGTTCAGACCGGGTCCGATGGAGCAGATCCCCAAGTTTATAGACTGCAAGCACAATCCGGGACACGTCAGATACAAGCACCCGCTGCTGAAAAACATTCTCGGCGTCACATACGGCTGCATAATCTACCAGGAGCAGGTGATGGAGATATTCAAGGTGCTGGCCGGCTACTCGATGGCCAGAGCCGATATAGTCAGGAGCGCGATCAGCAAGAAAAAAACCGCGGTGCTGGAAAAAGAGAGGGACAACTTCATCTACGGCAACCCCGAGGAACATGTGCCCGGCTGCATAGCCAACGGAGTGGACGAGCAGACGGCAAAGCAGCTTTTCGAGGAGATATTGGACTTCGGCGGATACGCGTTCAACAAGGCCCACGCCGCGGCCTACGCGCTGGTCAGCTACCAGACGGCCTATCTGAAATGCAGGCATCCGGGCGAATATATGGGCGCGCTATTAAGCTCGGTGCTGGACTCGATGTCGAAGGTCGCGGAGTATATCGCCGAGTGTAAAAACATGGGCATCGCCGTACTCCCGCCGGATGTCAACCACTCGGAGGACGGGTTTACGGTCGAGGGCAAAAACATACGCTTCGGACTTGTCGCCGTTAAAAACGTCGGGCTGAAGCTGATCCAGGACCTGGTGAGCGAGCGGCAGAAAAACGGACTCTTTAAGGGCTTTGCGGATTTCTGCCGCCGCATGAGCGCGTACGATTTCAACAAGAGAGCCGCCGAAGCGCTGATCCGCTGCGGCGCCTGCGACTCCTTCGGACTTTACCGCTCGCAGATGCTGGCGATGTTCGAAGGCATCACGGAGACCGCGCAGCGCGAAAAAAAGCTGATGCTTGAGGGCCAGCTCGGCCTTTTCGAAGGCGAAGAGGCGGAGTTTGACGATCCGGAGCCCCCGGCTCTCGAAGAGTTCTCGCGCCGCGAGAAGCTGGCGATGGAAAAGGAGACCGCCGGCATATACCTGTCCGGGCACCCGCTCGACGAGTACGACGAGTATTTTGAAGCGGCCCGCACAATTCCGCTCAACGAGATTGTCGGAGAAGACGAAGACAACGGGGAGGGCGGGGAAGAGCTTCAGGGCAACGTGAACTACGACGGGAAAGCGGTGACGGTCGGCGGGATTATTACCGCCCTTCGGACGAAGACTACGAAGAGCGGCCAGATGATGGCGTTCGCGACGCTCGAGGACCTTACCGCGTCGATCGATATCATCGTATTCCCGAAGATTCTCACCATCTGCGGAGGTTATCTCCGCCAGGACAACGCCGTTCTGATCAAAGGCAGGGTGAGCCTGCGGGAGGGACAGAAGCCGGAGATTCTCTGCGAGGAGTGCCGCCTCGCCAAAACCGGCCCGGTCAGGGAGAATAACGGGGAGTACTATCCGCCGGATATGCTGAAACCCGATGTCGGACTCCCTCAGGACCCGCAGCGAGACGAGGAGGACGGGGCGGAAAAAAAGCCTCGGAAGGTATACCTCAGGCTGTACGACGACGGCGCCGCGCTCACAAACCGGCTCAGAGGACTTTTTGTGATGTTTCCGGGGGATATGGAGGTTATACTGCACTATCCGAAAACGAAGAAGACGCTTAGCAGCGGGCTGAACTACGCCGTAAATTCGGACGAGCGGCTTTTCAACGAGCTTGTCCGGCTTCTCGGGAAGGGAAACGTCGTAGTTAAATAAAAATAAATTTACCTTGCGTCGAATGGTCCGCTATTGAATAAAACGCGAATTTATATTATAATGTATAATACTTATTTATAGCTTCGGAAAGGAGAGGTCGCATGGAAGATCTGGTTTTGCGCAGGCAGCCGTACAGCGCGGAAGCCGAGCAAGCCGTTCTTGGCAGCATACTGATCGACCCCTCCTGCATAGCGGCAGCCGTCGATATCGTCTCGGCGGAGGATTTTTACCTGCCTGAAAACAAGAAAATATTCGAGACCCTTTTCGACATGTTCACGCTGGGTAAGAAAATCGACCCAGTGCTGATGCTGGACGAGCTGAAGGCGAGGGAGCTCTACGACGAGGCCGGCGGGCGCGCCTACCTTTATAAGCTGATGGAGTCCACCCCGTCGGCGGCGAATATGACCGCGTACGCCGAGGTTGTCAGGGGAAAGGCAAAGCTCAGGGAGCTTGCCAAGGTTACTGGAGAGGCCCACGAGCGCGCGCTGAGCGAGGCGGGCGAGGCGGCGGAGCTTATCGAATCCCTCGAGCAGCAGCTTTTCAATCTCCGGGGGGAGAGGACGGGACAGGGCCTTATCCACATCCGAAAGGCGGTTGCGGAGAGCCTCGAGACCATCAACGCCCTCGCTAAAAACAAGGGCAAGCTTCCCGGGATTCCGACGGGCTTTTCCGAACTGGATTTTTATATCACCGGGCTCAACAACTCGGACCTTGTGCTGCTCGCGGCGAGGCCCGGCATAGGAAAGACCTCCGTCGCGTTGAACATCGCGCGAAACGCAGCGCAGAGCTCCGGAAAAAATATCGCCATATTCAACCTTGAAATGAGCAGGGTCCAGCTGGTACAGCGCCTTTTATCCAGTGAGAGCATGGTCGAGCTGAAGAAAATCCGTACCGCGGAGATGAACGACGAGGAGTGGGACAGGCTTGCCCGGGCCACGCAGACGCTGGCGGCGCTGCCGATCTATATAGACGATACGTCGAACATCTCCGTGGCCGAAATAAAAGCCCGCGCGAGAAGGCTTAAAAATCTCGGCTTGGTTATCATAGACTATCTGCAGCTAATCCGCGGCACCCGTAAGGACGGAAACAGGGTGCTCGAAGTGGCTGAGATTTCGAGGACACTCAAAATCATGGCCAAAGAGCTGAACATTCCCGTTCTGTGCCTCTCACAGCTGAGCCGCGCGCCCGAACAGCGGGAAGGGGACAAACGCCCGAGGCTGTCCGATCTGCGGGATTCCGGCGCGATTGAACAGGACGCGGACATCGTTTTGTTCCTCTACAGGGAGGACGGTCCGGACGCGGCGGAGAAAAACCAGTGCGACTGCATCATCGCGAAAAACAGAAACGGCCAGACAAGCACCGTGAAATTCCAGTGGCACGGGCAGTTTACAAGATTTACGACACAGGACAATGTGCATGAGCTGCATTGACGGAATCGGACGGAGTCTGATATCAAAGGTAAAAAAATGGATAAGCTCGGAAAACCTGATATTTCCGGGCGACCTTATTTTGTGCGGCCTGTCGGGCGGGTCGGATTCCGTCGCGATGCTTCTGATTCTTGACGCACTGAAGGATGAGCTGGGTTTTTCAATCCGAGCCGCCCATGTCAACCACATGCTGAGAGGCGCGGAGGCCGAGCGGGACGCGGAGTTCTGCCGGGCGTTCTGCGAAAAACGGGGCATCGGTTTTACGCTGCTTCGGGGCGACGCCGCCGGGCTTGCTAAAGAAAAAAAGCTCGGGCTGGAGGAAGCCGCTAGGGAGCTCAGGTACGGGCTGCTGAAGTCCGAGATCTCCCGCCTCGGATTCAATAAAATCGCCACCGCCCACAACGCCGACGACAACCTTGAGACGGTGCTTATCAACCTCGCCAGGGGCGCTGCGCTTCGGGGGCTTTCCGGAATTCAGCCGAAAAACGGTGAGATCATACGGCCGATCCTTCCACTTACGAAGCGCGAGACCAAGCAAGCAGTCTCGGCATTCGGCGAAACCTTCGTTCTGGATTCGTCGAATGAGACGGATTTTTGCAGGAGAAACAGGATCCGCCACGACATCGTGCCGATTCTGTACGAGTTCAACCCGGATATTTCCGCGGCCGTGCTGGAAAACGGCGTTATACTCCGAAAAGAGGATGAGTATCTTTTAAAAACGGCGGAAAAAGCGCTGGCCGGGCTCGACTGTGAAAACGGGCTCGACATAAAAAAGCTTTCCGGGCTCGATGAGGCTCTGCTTTTCAGAGCTTTAAGGAAGGCGGCGGAAAACGCCGGCGCGGAGCTTGACAGAAAAAAGGCCTTCGAGCTCGCGGCGCTTTTAAAAACTGGCGGGACGACCTGGCTTTCCGACGTGGGAGGCGGCGTTGTCTGCGAAAGAAGCTACGGCTTTCTCCACTTTGAGAAAAAAGCGAAGGAAGAACCCTTTTGCTATTGCTTCTCGCTGACCGACGGCTTAAAGCGCGCCTTGCCCGGCGGATATGTCGTATCCGTGAGAAAAACGGCGAACGGTGAAAATATTTATAGATTATTCAATAATTTCAGGGTAAATTGTGATACGATAGTCGGTGACTTGGTGGTCCGGACCCCGCGAGGGGACGACCGCTTCAGAAAAAACGAAAAAAGCGGCTCTAAAAAGCTTTCAAGGCTGTTTATCGATAAAAAGATTCCCAGAAAAAGACGGGCGCTGGTCCCGGTAGTCGCCGACGGCCGCGGCGTTCTGTGGGTTTATGGAATCGGAGCAAACGCGGAATTTCGAGATTACGATGAAAATAACGAAAGTCTTACGATAACAATAGACGAAAGCGACGAAAATAGAGTATACTAAAATTTACTGAGGGGTATTATTATGACAAACGATATCGCAAGGGTTTTATTAAGCGAGGCCGACCTGAAAAAAAAGGTCGCTGAGCTCGGACAGGCGATAAGCCGTGATTACGAGGGGAAAAACCCTTTGCTGGTGAGCGTTTTAAAGGGCTCGGTCGTGTTTATGGCTGATCTGATGCGCGAGATCACCATTGACTGCGAGATAGATTTTATGAGCGTTTCCTCATACGGAAAAGGTCACAAAAGCAACGGCGTCGTCCGGATTTTAAAGGACCTTGACCATGACATAACCAATAAACATATCATCGTTGTCGAGGACATACTCGACAGCGGTCTGACGCTTTCCTACATCTTCGAGATGCTGAGAGCCCGCAGTGCCGCGTCAATTCGTCTCTGCACGCTGCTTGACAAGCCGGAGAGACGCACCGTACCCGTCGCAGTCGACTACTCCGGATTTAAGATTCCCGATGAGTTTGTCGTCGGCTACGGGCTCGATTACGCTGAAAAATACCGGAACCTCCCCTACATCGGTATACTGAAACGAGAGGTCTATTCGAAATAAAACTTCCAGCGGGGTAAAAGAAGCCCGCGGAGAAAGGCGTGAATTATTTGAAGAAAAATGTTAAGGGCGCGATACTCTACCTCGCCATGTTCGCCTTATTGATACTGGCGTTGACGCTCCTGTTCGACAATACGGGCACAGGCAAAACCATAACTTATTCGGACATCATCGATTATTTTAAAAACGCCGAAGTCAAGACCTTTGTCGTCAAGGATACCGACCTTACGCTGGAGCTATATGACGGTACGATCGTCAAATACGATGTTCCGTATCTTTCGCTGTTTATAGAAGATGTGTCAAAAATTATGGACGCTCAGGCGGCTGCGGGCACGCAGACGGTTCAGAGCTATGACTATATCCCGCCGACGGAAACGCCGTGGTGGGCCAGCTTCATACCGTATATTTTGCTGTTCGGCGTGGTCATCGTGCTCTGGTATTTCATGATGCGCCAGGCGAGCGGCGGCGGGAAGGCCATGTCGTTCGGCAAGGCCAGAACCCGGGTCCACATAGACTCAAAAAAGAAAATTACGTTCGCCGATGTGGCGGGCGCTGACGAGGAAAAAGAGGAGTTAAGCGAGATCGTTGATTTTCTGAAGGATCCGAGAAAGTATACGGATCTCGGCGCGCATGTGCCGAAGGGCGTTCTGCTCGTCGGGCCTCCGGGAACAGGTAAGACCTATCTCGCGAAGGCTGTGGCCGGAGAGGCGGGCGTGCCGTTTTTATCGATATCTGGTTCGGATTTCGTCGAAATGTACGTCGGCGTCGGCGCCTCGAGAGTGCGCGACCTGTTTGACCAAGCGAAGCGGAACCAGCCTTCAATCATCTTTATCGATGAGATCGACGCGGTGGGCAGACAGCGCGGCGCCGGTCTCGGCGGCGGACACGACGAGCGGGAGCAGACACTGAACCAGCTGCTTGTGGAGATGGACGGCTTTTCCACAAACGAGGGCGTCATTATCATCGCCGCCACGAACAGACCCGATATCCTCGATACGGCGCTTCTGCGCCCGGGCAGGTTTGACAGGCAGGTCGTTATCGGACTTCCGGACGTCAAAGCCCGCGAGGCCATTCTTAAAATACATGCCCGCGGCAAACAGCTCGACCGCGGGGCGGATTTAAGCATCATCGCCCGCTCGACGGCCGGCTTCAGCCCTGCCGAGCTGGAGAATCTGCTAAACGAAGCCGCACTGCTGACGGCGCGCAGGGGCAAGAAGAAAATATCCATGGACGAACTCTCGGAGGCGATGGTCAAGGTCATTGCCGGTCCGGAGAAGAAGAGCAAGGTTGTGTCGGAAAAGGAGAAAAAGCTCACGGCCTACCACGAGGCCGGCCACGCCGTGGTCACAAGGTTCCTGCCGACCCAGCCGCCGGTGCACCAGATATCGATTATCCCGAGGGGCGTCGCCGGGGGATATACGCTTTCGCTCCCGTCGGAGGATAAATCCTTTGCCTCTAAGAGCGAAATGCTTGAGGATATCGTCACGCTGCTGGGCGGAAGAGTCTCGGAAAAGCTGTTCCTTGACGATATTTCCACCGGCGCTTCAAACGATATCAGCCGCGCGACCGAGACGGCCCGCAAGATGGTGATGAAATACGGGATGAGCGACGACCTCGGCCCCGTCGCGTTTACATCCGGGCACGACGAGATCTTTATCGGCAGGGACTTCGGCACCGTCCGGAATTACTCCGAGGAGATCGCCGCGAAAATAGACCGAGAGATCAAGAATATCATCGAGGAATCCTATAACCGCGCCCGCGACATCCTGAGCCTGAAGGCCGACAAGGTCAAGTCCGTTGCGGATTACCTGCTGGAGCATGAGAAGATGGAGGCCGACGAGTTCAACGCCCTCTTTGACGCGGGCGACGGGACGCCGGCTGTCGATACGATTCTGCGAAACGACGGACCGGATGCTATTCCTCCGGCGCCGGCAAACGCGTAAAATATCACTATGGCCAGACGATTCGGGCTTACCGCCTGTGATATCGTACAAGAGCAAAAGCTATCATCATACCTAAGAAGCAGACTCTGCGCAACGCGGAGTCTGCTTATCAATCTGAGGAAAAATGACGGCGGCGTGCTCGTGAACGGGGAGCCGGCGAGACTGAATTCGAAAGTAAAACCCGGGGATAAGATCGAGGTTTTCCTGCCGGAGAGTTTTGACGACTGCGGGAAGGTCTGCAACATCGCCCCATCGGGCGCGGCCGTCCCCGTTTTATACGAGGACGAGGATTTTGTGGTAATGGACAAGCCCGCCGGCATGACGGTTCACCCCTCCCGCGCGCATGTCTACGATACTCTCGCGAACGCGTTTGCTTCCCTGTACCCGGACATTGTGTTCCGGCCGCTGACGCGGCTTGACGCGGACACCACCGGGACCGTGCTGATCGCGAAAAACAAACTTGTGGCAAGTATTGACAGGTCGGGCATCTTAAAGGTATACTACGGAATAACGGATAGGGCTGTAACAGAGCCGGAAGGCACGATCGACGCGTGTATCGAGAGAGAGACGGAATTTCTCCCGAAGCGGACAGTGCGGGGCGACGGCAGGAGGGCGGTCACCCGCTACTGGAAAATATGCGAAAAAAACGGGTTCTCCCTGCTTCGCTTCGTGATAGAAACGGGGAGAACCCATCAGATAAGAGTCCACTGCGCATATAAGGGATTCCCGCTCTGCGGGGACCAGCTTTACGGCGGCAATACGGAGGTCATCGCGAGGCAGGCTCTGCACGTCGCCGAGATAAGCTTTTTAAACCCTCTTTCAGGGAAAAAGGTCACCGTAAGGTCAGCGCTCCCCGAAGATATGCGGGGGCTGATATTCAGAGCTCAATCGTCGTGAGAGGTGACTGAGTAGATAGTCGCGTCCTCAAGCAGGATTTTCAGCTCGGCTTTCTCCGCCGAGGGCTTCCCTCCGCGCCAGCGAAGCTCAAGGTCGGTGCCGTCGCCCTTCAGGGGGACGCAGTCCTCGGGCGCGAAGCCCTCGATATAGCGCCCGTATGCTCCGCCCTCGATCAGACCTGCCCGCAGGCTCCCGCGAATGTCGGCGTTTACGGTAATCGGACAGCGCGGGTCGATTTCGCCTACAACGGCGAACTCAAACTTTGTTTTTGTGTCAAGTCCCTGGAATCTGTCGCGCTTAAACTTAAGCATCACAAGTCCGCCCGAGTAATTGATAGTTGCTTCGCTTTCGCCGTGCTTTCGGGCGGTTGCCGAATACGCCATAACACACTCGCCTCCGACGGTTTGAATGCCCGGGCAGACATATACCCCGCCGGAGTCGAAGGGTCGGTCGTTCTTAATAAAAGGTTTGCGGTCGAATCTGTCGTAAATTATGCCGTCGCGGCTTGTGGCGAGCCTTACGTCCAAGGTGTCGCTTAAATGGTCGAAAACCGAGATGAACATAAAATGCCCGATATCCCCGCCGGAACAGTATTTTGAGGCGGCGCTGTTGTAGTAGTCCGAGTTGTACGCGTCAAGGTTGTCCGGCGAAAGAATCGTTTTCGGTACGGGCCAATCGTAAAGGGTGTTTGTCTCGCTCCGGGCGATTGTGCGGCAGCCGTTGGGCGCCCAGGTGCGGAAGTATCCGACGTATTTGCGGAGCTCGTTGTCCCAGCGGACGACGCACTGGGTGTCGCTTCCGAACGAGGTCGTACCGGGGTGCAGGAAATCGTTCGGGAGATCGGGCGCGCCCCAGGTCCAGTGAAGACCGTCCGGCGAGTAAGCGGTGCTCATAACAGTCATGTCGCCGTGGCCTGCGCGGGGGACATGGCCGAGATAGACGCAGCGGTATCTTGCGCATGCCGGGCTTGTGGGGTCGACGAAAATGCTGTGCCCGTGAAAGCCGAAGCCGTTAACCGTAGAGCGATCGATTACTATGTTGTTGTCGCGGCTCCCCTTGTATTCGATAATGCCGAGCGAGGGCTTGACCCAGTTGACACCGTCGGTGCTCTCGGCGTAGCAGAGTCTACCGTCACAGTCGTGCGTATATTCCTTGTCCCAGGCTTCGTACCAAAGGCGGTACAGCCCGTTCTCGATCATCAGCGTTCCCCAGCCGCATGACATGGATTCCCACGGTCTGTCGGCGGTGAGGAAGGGCTTGTCCGGTTTTTGCGGCGGGCAGCATTCAAACGCGCATTCGCCCCTTGTCTGCATCATAAGCCCGTGCATTGAAATATGGTACCGGTCAAAAAACAGTTTTGTTATCATAAAGATTACCTCCGCAGGGATTTTTTCATATTATAGCATACGAAAAATCTAAAAGTTATCTGCAATAAGGACTAAAAAGGGAATAAATGGGCGCGCCGGAGTAAAATAATCTTTAAGCATGAGTTTCGTGTTTTCAGCCTGCCAGGCTTAGAATCCGGCTTGACCGAAACCGTGCGATTCCCTTGGAGAGGAACGTTTGAAATACATGGATAGACTGGATTTGCGAAAAACAGGCGAAAAACTCACGGTGAGGCTAATCGCCTCCTGGCTTTTTGCGAACGCGGTGCTTATTATATTTTTCGGCGGCGACATCGGCGCAAAAACCTACGGTTATAGTATAATTCCCAAGGGCATGGCCGTTATGGCCGTGTTCTTCGCCGTGATAACGCTTTTGTCGCTGCTTCCGTGGCTGAAGGAGAAGGCCGATTACGCCGCGCTCCTCGCCACCGCTTGTTTTGCCTCCCTTGTCTACGTTTTGAAATTCAGGGAGTTTATCCTGAGCGCGGCGCTGATAGCGGTACTGGCGGCCGTGACGGTGTTTTGTTTTGATAAGGGCAGGCTTTCCGTACCGGAAACGGACCTTGAAAAAAAGCACGCCTTCGCGCTAGTTCTCGCGGCCACGTGGTTTTCCGCCCTGTTCATCGGCGTTTTTACCGTTTACCGGTATCTGGCGTTTTGCTCCTCGAATTTCGACTTCGGCCTCTTCGTCAACATGTTCTACAACATGAAGGAGCGTTTTCTGCCGCTTGTAACCAGCGAGAGGGACACGCTTCTCTCGCATTTCGCTGTGCATATCTCGCCGGCGTATTACCTGCTGCTGCCGTTTTTCGCGTTGGTTCCGAGACCTGAAACCCTCCTCATTGTCCAGGCCGCCGTTATTGTCTCGGGCGTAGTGCCGCTGTGGCTTATAACGAAAAAATACACGCTGCCGAATTACGCCCGCGCGATGTTTTGTGTTGCCTACCTGATGTACCCGGCGCTGACCGGCGGCGCGTTTTACGATTTCCACGAGAACGTCATGCTGACCCCGCTGCTCCTCTGGATGCTGTACTTCTATGAGAAACGAAAAATCCCGTGGATGTACGTGTTCGCGGCGCTCGTATGCATGGTTAAGGAAGACGCGCCGATTTATGTCTCGGTCGCGGGCCTGTATCTTCTTTTGGGAAGGCGGGAGCATAAGCACGGGACCGCGCTCTTCCTCGGCGCGATCGCGTATTTCGCCGGCGCGGTGGCGCTGCTCAATAATTTCGGCCGCGGCGCGATGACATGGCGCTACGCCAATATTTCGGACGACGGGTTTTTCGGTATCGTTACTTCGGTCTTTGTCAACCCCGCGCGCGTCATTCGCGAGTGCCTGGACAGTGATAAGCTTGTATTTTTGTTCGAAATGCTGCTGCCGCTGCTGTTTTTGCCGCTGATAACGAAAAAAATCTCAAGATATATCCTGCTTATCCCACTTGTGCTGGTCAACCTGATGCCCGATTATGTCTATCAGCACTCGATTGACTTCCAGTATACTTACGGTGTGGCGGCGCTGTTGTTCTACCTCACGGTGATGAATTTCGCGGACCTGGAGGAGATGAAGCCGCGTTTTCTGCTCTCCGTCGGCTCCGCCGCCTCCACGATTCTGGTGTTCTCGGCAACGATGTCGGGCAAGAGCGGCTATATGGGGAGCTATTATAACAATCTGACCGTGATAAACTCGATCAACGAAGTGCTGGAAGAAATCCCGGAGGACGCGAGCGTGACGGCGTCTACGTTTCTTCTGCCCCATATCGCCAACCGCGACTTGATCTACCAATACCCGTCCCAGAATGAGACCGAATATATCGTACTGGACTTCAGAGGGCTGAAGGATGATCAGATCGGGGAAGAGTATGACAACATGGCCGCAAAGGGGTATACCCTTGTCGATGAGAGAGAAGATATCGTCGCGCTGTTCGTAAAAAAAAAGCATTGACTGCTCGTTTGGGGTGGGTGTAATCCGCCGTAAGGAGGCGTAGCTGTATGCTTAAAAACTATATTGCCACATACGCCATCGACGTTGTCGCGCTTATTCTGCTGTATGCCATGTTGAGAGACAGCCATATCCTTAGAAACGACCGAAAAAAGCCGTTTTTATACGGTATCCTGCTCACAGTTGCGGTAATTCTCTCTGAGGCGGGGACGATACTGACAAACGGTGCAGGCGCGAGACTGAGGGCTCTGAATATTCTCTGCAATGTTCTGGGCTTTACGCTTACGCCGTTAATCCCGATTGCTCTGATTTTCATATCCGAGATAAAAATCCGCAGAACCTGGTGCGTATTTATTCTGCCGTCGCTGCTCAACGCCGCCGCGGCGGTACTCTCTCCGTTTTTAGGGCTGATATTCTATGTCGACCGGGACAATCAGTATCAGAGAGGCGGCTTCTTTTATGTGTTTGTGGCGGCTTATATCGTCAACCTGACTCTTCTCGCCGTCAGCGCGCTGTATAACGTTAAAAAATATAATTATCCGATTAAAGGCAGGTTGATCGCGCTGGCTCTGTTTACCGTGGCGGGTACCAGCGTGCAGCTTTTTGTCCCGTCGGTTTACTCCTCCTGGCACTGCGTTGTCATGGCCTTGTTCCTGTATTATTTCCTGATGTCCGAATTTGACAGCAGCTTTGACACGCTGACGGAGCTGTACAACCGGGCGGCTTATAAAAAAATCTTAAGGCGGATTACGGGACGAAAAGCTTTCTCAATAATCAATCTTGACATTAACGACTTTAAAGCAATAAACGACACCTACGGTCACGACTACGGAGACAGCGTCTTAAAAACACTGGCGTCTATTCTCAGAAGAGAGCTTGACGACCGCTATATCTGTTTTCGCGTCGGCGGGGATGAGTTCTGTGTTCTCAGCAGGGTAACCGACAGGGAAAAGATTGAAAGCCAGCTGGAAAAGCTGACTAAAGCGCTTTCGGAGGAAAAAGACAAGCGTATGCCGACGGTGGCCTACGGATACCGCGTCTTCAAAGGGGACGAACCCATGGACTTTAAAAAAATACTTAAAGAGGCCGACGACCGGATGTATGACCATAAGAAAAAGCATAAGGCCGGTAAAACGAAATAATCCGAAAAATGCGTTTAAAAAACCAAAAGTCTTCAGGAATATCAGTTCCCGAAGACTGTTAAGCCGAACCTCTCGCCAAAAGAAAGAAAAATGCTTTACGTTCGGTTATGGTATTTCTGGTGATCCATCCGCGATTCGAACGCGGGACACCCTGCTTAAAAGGCAGGTGCTCTGCCGACTGAGCTAATGGATCATGGTGGCTGGGATGGCAGGACTCGAACCTGCGGATGCGGGAGTCAAAGTCCCGTGCCTTGCCGACTTGGCGACATCCCAATGTTGTTGCAGGGGATAACAGATTACCCCCGCCGGGAGATTCGCCTTAAACCTTGCGCTTTCTCGGTCTAAAATACGGTTTGACGCTGAGTCCGCCGGCCCGAATAAAGAATATTGAATGGGGTGGGTGATCGGTTTCGAACCGATGACCCCCAGGGCCACAACCTGGTACTCTAACCAGCTGAGCTACACCCACCAGATCAATAATGGCGCGCCTGAAGAGACTCGAACTCCTGACCCACTGCTTAGAAGGCAGTTGCTCTATCCACCTGAGCTACAGGCGCATATCCCTTAAGCCGCAAAGCGCAAAATGGAGCGGGCGATGGGAATCGAACCCACGTTGCCAGCTTGGAAGGCTGGAATTCTACCATTGAATCACGCCCGCGTAACTTACAATAGCTTGACTATTCTATCACGGGAAAAAGCGGTTGTCAAGTGTTATTTTTCAGGAATAAATTTTAAAATGTAGGATTACAATAG
The DNA here is from genome assembly GCA_033813635.1 of Bacillota bacterium. Taxonomy (GTDB): domain Bacteria; phylum Bacillota; class Clostridia; order Oscillospirales; family QAMX01; genus JAPXRI01. Next base: position 83 of record JAPXRI010000021.1, on the reverse strand, counting down.
ATGTGTTACACAGGCGAATAAAAAAGGTAGCGAATAGGAAGAACCTGTGCTAAAGTTGAGTTACCACACACCAACACAGCAAG
>JAPXRI010000020.1:382-46232 GCA_033813635.1 Bacillota bacterium | reverse complement strand
TATCTTATTCATAGCGAATAGGTGTCTCCTTGCTGTGTTGGTGTGTGGTAACTCAACTTTAGCACAGGTTCTTCCTATTCGCTACCTTTTTTATTCGCCTGTGTAACACATCTATTGTAATCCTACACCCCGGCAATCCGTGATTCCCGTCCGCCCTTGTGTTCCGGGAGGCATCGTGGTATAATTTCCGGCATAAACTGTTTTTTGTTGGAGGATGATTATTAATGGCACGAAGCAGCGTGGGGTTTAAGCCGATTCTCCGCTTTATCGCAATGAGCGACATCCATTACAAGGACGAGCACACGGTCGAAAGGGACAGGTTTGAGCTCGCATTGAAGACGACCTACGCTTACGCCGACGAATCCGACGCCTATAAGCGCCTCGACGCCATCTGTGTCGTGGGCGACTTCGCAGACAAAGGCACCGAGCTGCAGATGCAGGCCTTTAAGGCGTCGCTGGACAAATATATCCGGCCGGAGACAACGCTTGTCATCTCCTACGCGAGCCACGAGTTCTCCGACTCCGGCATGGAGGGCGCCACCGAAAAGCTTAAACGCATTTTCGGAAAAGACCCGGACGTGCACGAGGTTATCAACGGTTTCCACTTCATCTCGCTGTCCACCTCCGATAGCGAGACCAGCAAGCGCTGCGGCTACAACGCCGCGAAGCGCGCCTGGTTCCGGGAGCAGTGCGAAAAGGCCTCCGCCGACACGCCTGAAAAGCCGATCTTCATGTTCCAGCACCCGCACCCGAAAGACACGGTCTACGGCTGCATAAATTGGGGAAACGGCGACCTCTACACGGTTCAGAAGGACTACCCCGCGCTGGTCACGTTCTCCGGCCATTCCCACGCCCCGATCAACGACCCGCGCTCGATCCACCAGCGGGATTTCACCTCGCTCGGCTGCGGAACCCTGAGCTATTTCGAGCTCGACGAGTTCGACAAAGTCTACGGCACGCTGCCGCCGGATAGGGAAAAGGCCGCGCAGTTCTATATCGTCGAGGCCGACGCCGCGGGGCGGGTACGCGTTTTGCTCTACGATCTGATCACGAAACGCTTTTTCCCGGAGGAATGGCTGATAGAAAAGCCCTGGGATAAATCGACATTCATCTACAACGACAGCCGCCCGGGCTCCGAGTGCGTCCCCTACTTCTCGGAGGGCGACAAGCTCTCGATCACCGAGGTCTGCGACGGCGGCTGCACTCTCACGTTCCCCCAGGCCAAGATCGACAAGTTCAATGTGGATTCCTATTACATGACGGTTTACGACGCCGCCTCCGGCGCGGAGGTAAAAAAGGTCAGCATCTGGTCCGAATACTACTTTCTGGATATGCCGAAAACAATGACCTGGCGCATAGACGGTCTCGAGGCCGGAAAGGAGTACCGGGTCGAGGTCTATGCGGCGAGCTTCTGGAACAAATACTCAAAAGAGCGTTTAAAGGGCAGCTTCAAGCTGTAATATGGCATTAGACAGACCCCCGTTCCGGCACGAATGCGGAGATAAGTAAAATAAATTGCGGCAAAACGCGTGGAACGCGTCTTGCCGCAATTTGATAGTTTAAGCCAATCCCGGAAAAGCGTTTAAGATGTTCGTCCGATCAGCCGGCCTCAGTATCCGTCTCCCGAACGCCGCGCGGCTCGCCCGCCGCCCTCAGCGTTTTGTTGGCGTTGAACAATACGCTCATCACAAGCAGAACCGCGCCGCAGCCGATAAACAGCATGTCCAGCCCAATCACATCCCCGAGAGGCCCCAAAACCACCAGCCCCAGGGGCATTCCCAGACTCATCACCATCGAGCTGAAGCTGAACACGCGCCCCATATACTCCGGCTCCACCGTTTCCTGCAGCAGCACGACAAAGGGTGTGGAGAAAAAAGGCATTGCGGTGCCGCATAACACCATCACCGCTATGAACAGCCAGAAATCAGGGACGACTCCGAACAGTATCGTCGTCACGGCGAAGATGTAATTCCCGAGGCATATGGTGGCGTGCCTGTTCTTGAACCCTCCCCAGGTCATCAGCAGCGCGCTACCGACAAGCATTCCGGCGCTGAACCCCACGTCCGAGACCGACAAGCGCCAGGCCTCCGGCCCGAAGGCCTGCGTCACCCGCAGCCCGCAGAGCATCGCCGCGGGTGCGGACAGGATCATCAGCGCGGAGCTGAAGGCGAACAGCGCTCTTACGACCTTATGCCCGCCGATATACCGCAGACCGATCTTCAGGTCATCAAAATAGCCGGCTTTTTGTGCCGCCTGCGCCCGCTCCGGCTTTTCTGCACGGACAAAGATCCACATGATGGTTATCGCCAGGGCGGCCGTGGCCACGTCGATCAAAAAGATATACTCGAGGGGAGCAAAGGTCATAAGCGCGCCCGCGAGCGCCGGCGAGAGCAGGGACATCGCACTCTGCGCAGAGCTGCTGACGCTGTTGACACGCATCAGCATATCCTGAGGCACAAGCCTAGGCAAAAACGCGTTGACTGCCGGCTGCTGTATGCCCTGGCCCAGTCCGCGCACCGCCATAACCGCGAATATCAGCTTGAAATCCCGCAGCCCGAACATAAACGCTGCGACCAATCCAAGCGTCGACGCCGCGACGAGCCCGTCCGCGAGAACGATGATTTTTTTACAGTCGTACCTGTCCGCCCACACGCCGGCAAACGGCGACACCAGGAAGGTCGGCAGAAAACCGCATATGATCGCTATCGTCATCATCGTGCCGCTCTGGGTCTCCAGCGTTATATACCACGACATCGCGCACTGCACCAGCATCGAGCCAAACAGCGATATGATCTGGCTCGCAAGGTACAGCGCGATGTTCTTTTTCCAGCTGTTCATTTTTCATCCTCACAGATTCCCGATTTTGCAAAGCGCAGATAAAAAAGTATAACACGGCGCTGTCCCGCTTGTCAACAGCGCCGCTGCTCGGGATTCATCTCTCCGAAAAGAGCGGCGTAAAGTCCTTTGCTTTACACCGCTCTTATACGGTATTATTATCTTTTCTTGTTTATATATACCCTCGGCACCCTCTGTCCGACGCGGCAGACGACCTCGTAGGCGATCGTCCCCGAGGCGCAGGCGATAAGCTCAGTGGGAAGGGACGCCCCGGTCGCGGCATCCTTCCCGAAGATTATGACCTCGTCTCCCGCCGCGGCTTGGAGACCGGTGACGTCGAACATCGTCATATCCATGCAGACCTTGCCGACCACCGGGACCATAATCCCCCGAATCAGCGCCATCCCGGTGTCCGACAGGCATCTGCTGAACCCGTCCGCGTACCCGATCGACACCACGGCGATCTCGCTCTCCCGCTCGAGCCTTTTTGCGCCGTAGCTGATAGTGCAGCCCTTGTCGTAGCGCGAGACCTGGGAAATCACGGATTTCAGCGTCATCACCGGCGAAAGGGGGCAGAGCTTCAGCATTTCGCTGTTGTAGTCGTTGTCCGGGCTCAGCCCGTAGAGCACGATCCCCGGCCGCACCATGTCCAACGCGAACTCCGGGTGCCGGATGCAGGCCGCGCTGTTCGAGCAGTGCCTGAGCCTGAAGGTCATCCCGTCCTTTTCCAGCATCGAGACCAGCTCGTAAAACAGCCTGTACTGTGAAAAAACCATGTCCTCGCAGGACTCGTCGGCGGTGGCGAAATGGGTGAATATCCCCTCCGCGCTAAGGCCGTTTAGTCTCCCGATTTTCAAAATCTCGTTTTTGGCGTTCTCGAGGAGCTCCTCCCCGTGGGCGGCGACCCCGAGCCTCCCCATGCCGGTCTCCGCCTTGACGTGAACCTTAATCTTTTTTTCGAGCCTTTCCGCGGCGGAGGAGAGATTTTGCGCCGCCTCAAACGACGACACCGCCGTGGCGATGTCGTAGGCCAAAAGCTTGTCCGCGCACTCGGCGGGTGTGTTGCCCAGTATCAGAATCGGCTTTGTTATTCCGCACTCCCGCAGGTCGATGCCCTCGTTTAGATTGCTGACCGCGAAAGCGTCGCTGCCCAGCGCCTCGAGCTCAGCCGCGACCTCCCTGCTGCCGTGCCCGTAAGCGTCCGCCTTGACGACGCTCATAATCCCGGCTTTCGCCGGGACGCGGGCTCTGATGGCTCTGTAGTTTTCACGCAGGGCTTCGAGGTCGATCTCCGCCCAGCTTCTTCTTAAGAATTTATTTTCCATCCTTTTATCCAATCCTTTTAAGGCGATAGTCTCTACGCAAAAATTTTAACCGGGGGCGCAAAAGTCTAATGCGCTCCCGAGGAGATCTCAATCGCCGTAAATTCGAGGGTCATCACGCATTTCCCGCCGTAAAACGTCTCGTTTCGCTTAGGCTGGAGAGAGTCTGTGTCAAACCAGGTCCGGTACATGAACTCGTCGCCGTCGACGTTTGCGTAAAAGCTCTGCACCACGTATTCTGTGCCGTCGATGCTTTCAAAATAGGAGCTGCCCGGCACGCCCCCGGCCCAGGCCTCGAGCATATTCGGAAGAAGCTTGATCGGGGTCACGCCGGTCCCCTCTAAGCTCTGGGGCGCGAACAGGCTGCCCGCGTAGATGATTTCCGTGGAGCCCGAGCTGATCTTCGTCACCAGCCCGGCGAGCGAGAGGGGCTCTACCACGGTGATGACGTGCCCGCTCTCCGGCGTATACGCGTGCTCGAGGGTGTAGTTTGTCACGTAGTCCCCGTGATTCATCGTGACCTCGAGTGTCGCGCCGTAGCTTATCATGTTTTTGTAAAACGAATAGATATCGGCTGTGTATTTTTCGGCTTCGCCGCCGGAGCAGCCCGCGGCGAGGGTTATCATCAGTGCGCAAATCAGTGATGCCGTCACTCTGCGCATAGACTACATGCCTTTCGTTTTCTTTTTCAGCGCCCGCGGCAGGTCCTGATCGCCTCGGGCAGCTTTTCGAGAATGTCCGTCGGCGTCATGCCGATCTCGCCCTTTACGTCCCTCGCCATGTCCCCGGCAAGGCCGTGGACGAACACCCCGGCGGCCGCGGACTCGAAGGGCTTCCCGCTCTGGCCGATAAAGGCCGTGATGATCCCGGCGAGAACGTCGCCGCTCCCGCCCTTCGCCATGCCCGGGTTGCCGGTATTGTTTATGTAGACCCGCCCCTCCGGCGAGGCTACCACGGTTTTATGCCCCTTCATCACCAGAACCGCGTTCAGGCTCTTCGCGATCCGCACGGCGGCCTCGGGTCTGCCCTCTCCCGGCTTTAAGATCTCACCGCGAAGCAGGCGGGAGAGCTCCCCGTCGTGGGGGGTCAGCACGAGCGGGCAGGATGCGCCCCCGATTAAATCTATATGCCCGGAAAGCGCGTTTATGCCGTCGGCGTCCAGAACCATCGGAGCGGATACGGCGGATATCAGCGTGCGGATGATTTTCTTCACCCCGTCCCCCGTTCCGAGGCCGCAGCCCGCGAGGCAGGCGTCCGCCGCGGCGAACCGCTTTTGAATCTCCGGCAGCGCGGCTTCGGACACAGTGCCCGAGTCGCAGGGCACCGGATAGGGCATCGCCTCGTTGAGCTTCACCGCTGCGATCTGGTAGATATCCGCCGGGACCAGCAGCCCCACAAGCCCGGCTCCAGCCCTGACCGCTGACTCCGCCGCGAAAAAGGGCGCGCCCGTCAGCCCCACCGAGCCGCAGAGCAGCGCGAGCCTGCCGTAATGCCCCTTATGGGTATCCTCTTTTCTTTTCGGGAGAAGCTCCGCTAAAATTTTTCTGCCGTCTGTCTCTGGCGCAAGCATAGATTCTCCGTTTCTCCTAAAGCTTAAGAAAAAAATAACGAGCAGCGCTCCGCAAAAAACTCAGAGCGCGTAGGCGACCACCGTCGCGATAGCGTAGTGGTTGCTGTGGGAGATCGAGAGCGAAAACGACATGCCGGCGTATTTTTCCGCCAGCTCGCCGGAAAGAGCTATGCGGGGCTCCCCGTTTTCGCCGTGGACCACCTCAATTTGCGGCAGCGTGTTTAGAAAAATCCCCGTGCCGACGGACTTGCCGAAGGCCTCCTTCGCCGCGAACATGCCGGCGGCCGTCTGCGCCGCGCCCTTGCCCCTGCTCTCTATATACGCTCTCTCGCGCTCGGAAAAGACGCGGGCTTTAAACCGCGCCTTTTTAATCAGGTCTTCGATCCTCGAGACCTCGACGATGTCCGTCCCGACGCTGAGCTTCATTTTTTTAGCTCTTGACCCGCCGCGGAATGAAGGTTTTGATGCCGTTTAGCATCTTCTGCGGCGGCTCGAAAATCAGCAGGGTCCTGTCCTTCCCGGCGCCGTAGACCGCGAACATGCGCTTCGGGGACTTCGCGCTGGAGGACACGTCGATTTTCTTCATGATGGAGGTCTGACTGTACTCGTTTTTGTATTCCTCCGTCATCGGCGCGAGGATTTCAAAATCCGTCACCCTGACGGTCAGAAGGTGCTTTCTCGACTCCCGGGCGATAACCTTGTCCACGTCGAGCTCGTCGTTTGTGAGAATATACTCGTACTCGATGTCGAACCTTTTGAAAAGGAAGTAGACACCGTACCCGACCCCCGCGATAATCAGGATTACCAGCATCCCGGCGTACATAAACCCGAGGGCCATGATGATAATCGCCGCGACGCCGATTCCGAACTTCTTCAGGTAGTCGGAAGGTCTCGGCAGCCTTTTGATCAGGTATTCGTTAAAAATATCCTCCATGGGGACCTCCTAACAGATGTCAGCCATTATTTTTACCTATTATCATCTCGTCGATCGCCGCGGCGGCCTTTTTGCCGGCGCCCATCGCCAGAATCACAGTGGCCGCGCCGGTTACGGCGTCGCCCCCCGCGTAGACATGCTCGCGGCTCGTAAGTCCGGTTTCCTCGTCCGCGACGATGCAGCCGTGTTTGTTAGTCTCGAGGCCCTTTGTGGTCATCCTAATCAGCGGGTTGGGCGAGGTGCCTATCGCCATAATCACCGCGTCCAGCTCGATCTCAAACTCGCTGCCCTTGATCTCCACCGGCCTGCGCCTGCCGCTGGCGTCCGGCTCGCCCAGTTCCATCCTGACGCAGCGCACCGCCCTAACAGAGCCCGTCTCGTCCCCGAGGATTTCCACCGGGTTTGTCAGCAGGTTGAAGACGACGCCCTCCTCCTCGGCGTGGTGAATCTCCTCGGCCCTCGCCGGGAGCTCCTCACGGCCGCGCCGGTATATAATCGTCACCAGTTCGGCCCCGAGGCGCAGCGCGCAGCGCGCGGCGTCCATCGCCACGTTTCCTCCGCCAACGACGCCGACGCGCTTGTGGGTCTTAATCGGCGTGTCGTAGTCCTCGCGGTAGGCCTTCATCAGGTTTATTCTTGTCAGAAATTCGTTTGCCGAGTACACCCCGTTCAAATTTTCTCCGGGGATTTTCATGAAGGATGGGAGCCCGGCGCCGGTACCGATGAACACCGCGCTGTACCCCTGCTCGAATAGCTCGTCTACGGTCAGCGTTTTGCCGATCACGCAGTCGGTCTCGATCTTCACGCCGCTTTTCTCAAGCTTTTGTATCTCCTTGGCGACGATGGCCTTCGGGAGACGGAACTCAGGAATGCCGTACACGAGCACGCCGCCCGGCGTGTGGAACGCCTCGAAAATCGTCACGTCGTAGCCCTTTTTTCTGAGGTCCCCCGCGCAGGTCAGACCCGACGGGCCCGCGCCGATTACCGCCACTTTCGCGTTAACCGGGGGTGCCGGCTGCGCTTCCCCGACGTCTTCTATGCCGTTTTCCATCGCCCAGTCGGCGACAAAGCGCTCAAGCCGGCCGATAGCCACCGGCTCGTTCTTAATGCCCCGCACGCAGTGCATCTCGCACTGGGTCTCCTGTGGGCATACCCTGCCGCAGACCGCGGGCAGGGCGTTCGTCTTCTTTATGATTTTATACGCCGAGGCGAAGTCCTCCTCCGCGACGCATTTGACAAACTCCGGTATTGCCACGTTGACCGGGCAGCCCTCGACGCAGGGCTTGTTTTTGCAGTTCAGGCACCTCCCGGCCTCGTTGACCGCCTGCTCCTTTGTATACCCGAGGGCGACCTCGCTGAAGTTCCGCGCGCGGACCGCCGGCTCCTGTTCGGGCATCCTGGTTTTTTCCTTCTGCATGTTCGGCATGATTATTCGCCCTCTTTCTGCGTGTTAGATAGTCTGCATTGGTAGCTCATGATCGCGTGGCTCTCCTCCGGCTTATAGAAGGCCGCGCGGCGCATCGCCCCATCGAAGTCCACCAGGTGCCCGTCGAAATCCGGCCCGTCGACGCAGGCGAACTTCGTCTCCCCGCCGACAGTAACGCGGCAGCCGCCGCACATGCCGGTGCCGTCGATCATCAGCGGGTTCATGCTGACAATCGTCTTAATCCCGTAGGGCTTCGTGGTCAGGCTTACATATTTCATCATCACCAGCGGGCCGATCGCGATGACCGCGTCGTAGGCCGGGTTTTCCTCGATAAACCTCTTTAGGTAGTCGGTGACGAGGCCCTTGTTGCCGTTTGAGCCGTCGTCCGTCGCAACAACGAGGCGCTTCGAGACCGAGCGCATCTCGTCCTCGAAAAAGATCAGATCCTTGTTTCTGAAACCGGCGATCATATCGACCTCAGCCCCCATCGCGGACAGCGCCTTCGCCTGGGGGTACGCGATCGCGCAGCCGAGGCCGCCTCCCACCACGCAGACCCGCCTAAGGCCGGAGAGCTCGGAGGGAAGCCCCAGAGGGCCCACCAAGTCGGCCAGGGAGTCGCCCTCGCCCAGCGTTCCGAGCTGCATCGTAGTTTTGCCGATCTCCTGGAAAACCAGCGTGATCGTGCCCTTCTCGGCGTCCGAGTCCGCGATTGTCAGCGGGATCCTCTCGCCGTTTTCATCTATTCTCAGCATTACAAACTGCCCGGGTTTTGTCTTTTTAGCGATAAGCGGGGCCTCGACGCAGATAAGCTTCACCTGCGGGTTGAGGCGGCGAGACAACACTATCTTAAACATCCTTATCCTCCCGAAGATTGATTTAAACTGATTTATTATACCATAACCGCCCCACAAATAAAAGTGTTTTGGGCCGAATTTCCTCCACAGGCGCTTAAGAAACACCGCCGAGCTTGCATTGGCGGCGGTATTCGTGTATAATTTCCTTACCTATTTTTAACGATCCGGCGGTAACTCAACTTGAAAAAACTCCACACCGATCTCACCCAGGGCAGCGTGACCACGAGGCTGATCCGCTTTTCGATGCCGTTTCTGCTGTCCAACATCATCCAAAGTCTTTACAGCGTCGCCGATATGCTGATTGTCGGTTGGTTCTCCGGCAAAAACGGCATCTCCGGCGTCGCGACAGGCGGGCAGGTAACGCATCTGATCGTGATGCTCGTCACCGGCTTCACCGTTGGCGGCACGGTTCTTGTCGCCCAATATTTCGGCGCAAAAAAGCACAGGGACGTTCAGGAGACCATCGGGACGCTGTTTTTCCTGCTCGGCGTTTCGGCGGTGGTGATGACCCTATTGTTCTTCGCCCTCGCCCACCCGATTCTCCGCGCGCTGCAGACGCCGGCGGAGTCCTACTCCGAAGCCTATGACTACCTTGTGATCTGCCTTTGCGGGAACATCTTCATCTTCGCCTACAACGCCGTCGCGGCGATACTGCGCGGCCTCGGCGACTCGAAAAGGCCGCTCTGCTTCGTCGCGATTGCCTGCTTTATCAATGTCTTTCTAGATTTGCTGCTGGTCGGCGGCTTCAAAATGTCCGCCGCTGGCGCCGCTATCGCCACCGTTATCTCCCAGATGCTCAGCGTCGTGCTCTCAGTGGCCTATCTGAGACGGAGCGATTTCCTGTTCGATTTCCGGCTTAAAAGCTTTGTCCCGAAAAAGGACAAGCTCGGGAAGATTTTCAGCATCGGCCTGCCCTCCTCGGTCCAGAACACCATCGTCTCGTTTTCCTTCATGCTGATGACCGCCCTGGGCAACAGCTACGGCGGCGTCGCGGCGTCGGCGGCGATCGGAATCGTCTCGAAGTTCAACGGCTTCGCTATCATGCCGGCGGTGGCGATGTCCTCCTCCGTGTCGGCGATGGCCGGCCAGAACCTGGGCGCCGGGCTGTACGACCGCGCTAAAAAGACGATGTGGATTGCGGTCCGGATATCCCTGCTTGTCAGCGCGCTGGTGTTCGGGCTCGTCCAGCTGTTCCCGGAGTTCATACTCCGCATGTTCTCGGACGAGGGCGACGTGATCCGCGCCGGCGTTTCGTATCTGAAGCTCTTCTCCTTTGACTACCTTCTCGTCTCGTTCCAGTTCTGCTTCAACGGCCTGATTATCGCCTCCGGCCACACCACCTATTCGCTGCTGGCCGGGATCATCAGCGCGGTGGTCATCCGTATGCCGATTGCCTACCTGCTCTGCTACACCTTCGGCTTCGGTATGGGCGGACTCGGCGCGGCCGCCCCCTGCGCGACCCTCGGCGGCATCACGATGACTGCGTGGTTCGTTTTCACCGGAAAATGGAAAAAAAGCAAGCTCGGTATCGCGCCGGCCGGGGCTTGGGAATAATAAAACAGCGTATTGACTTTGTCAACACGCTGAAGCGCCTCGCGCTTATCCTTCGGTGTTGTTCCTAAAGTTTGCTTCGCATACTTTTGAGCACAATGTCGCCGGAATTACGGATTTGAGTGAAACCGCTGCGGCGCGGATTTTTCAATGTATCTTGTTGTTGATCTGACTATTCATTTGGAGATGAGGGCTTATTAAAAGCTTTACCGGGCGCGACTATGCGCGCCTCGGGCATGAATTCCTGCCCGTAAACCCGGCCGACGCGAAAAGGCGCGGCTGGGACGAATACGATTTTCTATACATCTGCGGCGACGCGTATGTCGACCACCCGTCCTTCGGCGCGGCGATCATCTCAAGGCTGCTGGAGGATGAGGGGTACCGCGTCTGTATGCTCTGCCAGCCTGAAATCTCCGGGGAGGGCATGGACATCCCGTTCCCGAAGCCGCGACTGGGCATCCTCGTCTCCTCCGGAAACATCGACTCGATGGTCGCCCACTACACCGCGGCGAAGCGCCGCCGGAGCGAGGACTACTACTCCCCCGGCAAGCGCGCCGGGCTCCGTCCGGACAGGGCCGTGATCGTCTATTCGCGTCTCGCGCGAAAGGCCTTCCCGGGCGTTCCGATCATTATCGGCGGGCTCGAGGCCTCGCTTCGCCGCTTCGCGCACTACGACTACTGGGACGACGCGGTGCGCCCGTCCGTTTTAATTGACTCCGGCGCGGACCTTTTAAGCTACGGCATGGGCGAGCATTCGATCTCCGAGATCGCGGCGCTGCTCGCCTCCGGCAAAGATGTCGGAGACATCACCGGCGTCCGCGGGACATGCTTTGTGTCCGATAAACGCGGCGCCTCGCCTTTCGCCGAGATCGAGTGCGCGCCGTTTGAAAAGTGCGGCGACAAACTGGAATACGCCAAAGCCTGCCGCCTCCAGTACCGCGAGCAGGACTTCACGTCTGACAAGGCGATCATCCAGCGCCATCAGGGAAAGTATCTCGTGCAAAACCCGCCGGCCATCCCGCTCACCACGCCGGAGATGGACTATGTCTACTCGCTCCCCTACTGCCGGGAATGGCACCCGTCCTATACGGACGCGGGCGGCGTCCCCGCGCTCGAGGAGGTCAAATTCTCAATCACCCACGTCCGGGGATGCTTTGGCAACTGCTCGTTTTGCTCGCTTGCGTTCCATCAGGGGCGGTATATCTCGGTGCGGAGCCACGAATCCATCATTGACGAGGCCTACCTTCTGACCAAGCTGCCCGGCTTTAAGGGTTATATCCACGACGTCGGCGGGCCGACCGCGAATTTCCGCGCGCCGTCCTGTTCAAAACAGGGCAAAGGCGGCCTTTGCCGGGACAAATCCTGTCTCGCGCCCGAGATGTGCAAAAACGTCGAGGTCAGCCACGCCGATTACGACGCGCTTTTGAAGGAGCTCTCGGAGGTCCCCGGTGTCAAAAAGGTGTTTATCCGCTCCGGGATACGCTTTGACTATCTGATCGCCGACAGGGACGAACGCTTTTTCAGCGACCTTGTGAGAAACCATGTCAGCGGGCAGCTTAAAGTCGCCCCGGAGCACTGCTCTCCGAACGTGCTTTCCTATATGAACAAGCCGGATTTCTCGGTTTTTAAACGTTTTAAGGAGCGCTTTGACACGCTGAACGCGCGCTTCGGGCTGAAGCAGTACCTTGTCCCGTACCTGATGTCGTCCCACCCGGGGAGCACGCTGGCCGACGCGGTGATGCTCGCGGAGTATCTGAAGGCCGAAAACATCAACCCCGAGCAGGTGCAGGACTTCTACCCAACCCCAGGCACGCTCTCGACCTGCATGTTCTATACCGGGCTCGACCCGCGGACTCTGAAGCCCGTGTTCGTCCCCCGCTCGCCCGAGGAAAAGGCGATGCAGCGGGCGCTTTTACAGTTCAAAGAGCCGAACAACCGCGCTCTTGTCCGCAAGGCGCTGATCCTCGCCGGCCGGCGTGACCTGATCGGCTCCGGCAAAAACTGCCTTATCCCGGCGGACCCCGAGCCCGAACGAAACGAAGCCCGTCCTTTCCACCGCGGCGCGCGGCCGGGAATACCGGGCAGGTCCGCCGGAACGGACAGAGCTTTCGGGCAGAAAAGACCCGCCGGACCGGACAGACCTTTTAGAACGGGAAAACCCGCCGGGCCGGGGAGGTCTTTCGGTACGGGCAGCTGTTCCGAACCGGGAAAGCCATACAAGCCGGGCAGATCGTCCGAACCGGGAAAACCGTACAAGCCGGACGGACCGTCCGAACCGGGAAAACCGTACAAGCCGGGCAGATCGTCCGAACCGGGAAAACCCTACGAAAAGGGGAAGCCTTCCGGAACAGGAAGAACCTACGACTCGGGAAGAGCTCCCGGCGAAAAAAGACCGGGCGGCGCGAACCGTGAGTACGGAAAACGAGACTTCGGAAAAAGTAAATAATACCGCCGCGCGCGGGACGAAGCAAACCGTCCCGCGCGTATTTTTTTCGCCGTTTTTCGCGTTTCGTTCTTTTAAATTGTACCCGTTTTGTCACTTCTTTGTCATTGCTTTCATTTTATATTCGTGATATTATATTGTTATGGACATAATAAAATTAAAGGGTGGTTTTGATGTTTAAAAAGCTGTTTTCGCTTTTTCTGATCGCCCTGATCCTGATATCGGGCTGTACCCCCGGAACCTCCTCGTCTGCGGGAAGCTTCCTTCCGTCTAAAACCGCCGACACGAGCGCGCGGGAGCTGTACGCGCCGAATGTACGGCAGCTCTGCGGAGACCCGGCATATTATACCGACAACAGCGAGGTCAGTTTATACCGTTTTCCTGTTATCGATGACAACAGTCCGTACATCATCGATTCCGCGGAAAGCTACCGCGAATTCATTTCCAATCACATTGTATCCCGTTGGGAAGATCACAACGCCGTTCCCATATGGGATTTTTGGTCTTACGGATTCGACCTTTCGACGATCCGGGTCTCATATGACGGTACGGTTTACAAAAACGAAACCGTGATGGATTTGGATACGCTCAGAGAAACCTATGACGACGCGTTTTTTTCGGATCGTATCCTGGCGGCATTGCCGGAATACACGTCGGATTCCGCCGTCAAAAGAATGCTTACGGTTATTTGGGAGACGGATAAAAATGAACTGATGATCTTCCCGATATTAATAGCAAGCAGGCATTCGACGCCGACTCTGATGAGCCATTATGAAGTCATCAAATTCGTCGCGCTTGACCGGCGGTTCGTCGAGGGAAAGACCGTTCTCCCCGTCACCGATGAAAGGATTGTCGCCCTCAGAAAAGAATGGTGCGAAATCACCGCGCAATGCGAGACCGACGCGGACAGCGACGCGCTTCTCCGGGAGACCTACGGGGACAAATTTGACTATATCGAGCCGTGGGTGCTGAAAACCGATAAATAAAGGAGGGGTAAATCAGTGAAAAACGCAAAGATGCTTTTTTCTCTCGTGCTGATCTTCTGCCTGTACATTATGACTTTCGCCGCCTGTGGGGAAAGCGGGACGAAGGAGAACACGTCGTCTGCGATAAGCTGTTCCTCGGAGACGACCGCGGAACCTTCCGATACCTCAGCCGGGACAACGGCCGAAACAACCGCTGTTTCCGCATGGACGACGGAGCCGCTTCCCGAAGCGCCTCCGATGACCACGCTGGAAAACGGCCAAACGCGACCGTATTACGGTTATGACGATTACAGGCTCCCCGCAAGCGTGGAGGAATACAGGGATTTCTCACGCTTTCACAGCGGAGAATTCCGCGCCGAGTATTTTCTCAACGCTGATATCGGCTGGGCGGATTATCACAGCGTAGCCGCGGCAGGCGCTTCGCTCAACGATTTATGGAAAACGACCGACGGCGGCCATACCTGGACGCTTGTGACTTCTCCCAAATTCGGACTCTCGGCACATGTTTATAACCTCTGTTGTCAAGTCAGCTATCTCTATTTTGCCGATGAAAAGCACGGCTTGGCCGTAAGCAATGATAAATATTATTTCGCTTATGGGTATCTTGTCCTGTGGACGGACGACGGCGGCGTTACCTGGAGCAACGCGATCATGGATACCGAGATTACAGAGGTTGTCTTCGGCGACGAGCTCAATAAACTTATGGCAGAAAGACCCGACAATCAGGAACCGCCGGTTCGCTCCCTCTCGCTGACCGACAACAAAAACGGCACGGCGACGCTGAAGATCACCTACGCGGTCAACGGCGCCGAAAAGGTAAGGACATCGCATTACAGCGCCGTAGGCTTTTCAAAATAAATACGGAGGGCGGTTCTTAAAATGAACCGCCCCCCTTTTTTATTGTTATTGCTCTTTACAGCTCGAGCAGCGTTCTCAGCGAGCCGCCGTCGCGGTAGATGTCGTTGATCATCTCATGGGCCCAGTAGTTATGCCTTTCGCCGTATTTCGAGACGCCGGCAAAGTGGATGCGGCCGTTGACGCAGAGCTTCGCGACAGCCCAGAACGAGGTCTTGTCGCCGCCCGAGATTTTAAAGACATAGTCCTTCTCGGAGTTCGGCGCGAGGTCGACGCCCACCGCCGACGGTGAGATCTCCGCGGCCTCGAAGCGGCTGTGCCCTCCGAGCCCGCCCCAGGTCTCGATCGGGGAGGCCATATAGAGCTCGCCCCGCAGGTGCTCATTAGTCGTGTTTTTAACCTTCGCCACAATCTCGCCGCCGCTTATCGAAAGCGTCATCTCGGGGTTGAAGTAGCCCACCTCGAAGATATCCTCGAAGCGCTGGCCGTCGTGCCCGTAGCAGAGCCGCAGGATGCCCTTGGCGTTTTCGTCCGGCTTAGTGACCACCACCGGCCATACCCTGTGCGCGCCCGCGGGCAGGTCGTAGCTAAACTCCGTCTTGTCCGCGGCCCAGCCGTCGGGCAGCTCGAGGGTCATCTCCCCTGCGACGCTTGCGTCGGTATAGTTGTTCGCCGCGGAGACCTCAATCTCAAAGCGGGTTTTGTCCAGCTTTTTCGGGTTTCTGCCGACCACAGCCGCAAACGACAGAAAGCCTATCGGCATGCTGCCGAGGTCGTGCTCCCAGGTCCGGATATAGGTGGGCTCGAAGGGCTCGCGCTCGGCGCCGAGAACCTTTTCCGGCAGGCGCTCCGCCGGCTTCACCGGCGAGAGCAGCAGCGTCTCGATGCTGTGCGGCGTGACCGGGAGCGCGACGGTATTCCCGTCGACCGCGACAAAGCCGTCGCCCTCCTCAAGCAGGTTGACGCTCTTTCCGCCCGATACGCCGAAGCCGAGCTCGATTCTCGCCTGCGCCGTCAGGCCGTGGGGCTCGAAGACCCGCAGCGCGATCCCGCGCTCAAAGATATCGCCGTAGTTTTTCCTCATGGAGGCCATCGGGTTGCCGCCGGCCTTGAGCGCGGTGAGGATCACGTCGCCCGAGGTCTTGACAAAGCCCCTGGTCTCCGGCAGGAAGCCGTTTCCGGTGCTATCCGGTATGACGGCGAACGGCGGGTCGTTGAACTCCAGCGCGCGGCGGTAGACCTCGCCCTCGCGGTAGCTCCCGGCGTGGGGCAGCAGCGCGTAGACGAACACGTGGCTCTTCTGCTCCGGCACAAGCTCCTTGCCGTCGAAGGCCTTGCCGATGTTGCCGTAGAACTCGGCGGTGTGGAACAGCATCATATTGAGCATCGGGCCCTTTTCGACGCTGCAGGCTAGATTGCCGGTGTTCAGCAGCGCGACGCCGTAGTCGTCGGCTGTCGGGAGCTCGCCGGAGATCACGGCGTTGAGGGAGACGAAGCGGCCGCTCTCAAGCTGGAGCGCGAGCTTATCCACCGCCGCGGACAGC
This sequence comes from Bacillota bacterium, assembly GCA_033813635.1. Classification (GTDB taxonomy): domain Bacteria; phylum Bacillota; class Clostridia; order Oscillospirales; family QAMX01; genus JAPXRI01. The sequence goes on along the minus strand of JAPXRI010000020.1, from coordinate 29,912 downwards.
GTCTCCGCGTTTGACGCCTTTATAAGCAGGCAGTCTATCGGCTTTGCCCAGAGGTTGTCGGAATCCCGGAGGAACAGCGCGGCCGAGCCCTCCGTTTCAAGAGCTTTTTCGAACGCCCTGCGGACGGGCGCGCCGACGGAGCCCAAAAGCTTTTCCTCGTATGCGTCTGCAACTCCGGCGACGGAGAGTATAATCCGCGTGTCGGAACAGAGGTCCTCGTTGAAGTGGATAATCTGCGAGCCGGTGCAGGGCTGTTTGACGTCCGGGAACACCGTGACCGGCACGGCCTTTTTCGCCAGCGCCAGCAGCAGTTTGTCGACGACCCCGTCGAAGACCCCGTTTTTCGCGCGGATAAGCTGCGTCATGCCGAGGTTGAAGCTCCCGCGCCGCGCGGTGTCGGACAGCTTAAACGTGACGGAGGGGCCGTAGTCCATCCACTGGTTCGCGGCGTAGACCGCGCAGTGGGAGAACATCGCGTACTGGTGGGTCTGGAAGCTCAGGGCCTCCTTGCTCCCGGTCCTCACCTGCGGGGCAAAGCGGTCGTCGAACACCGGCTTCGCGCCCTTAAGCGCCACAGGGAACGTGACTGTGAACAGGTGGTCGTTGTCGCGGTAGTCGTCTATCCGCGTTTTGAAATCGATGCGGCGGCTCTTCCTGTCAAGCCGGATCTCCTGGACCACCGGCGCGAGGGTGCCGAGCTTGTATCTGACAGTGAGCTTTTCGTACTCTCCGCACTTCTCCGAGGAGACCTCCGCCTTGATATGCTCCGAGCCCAGCCTTTCGCCGGTCGTGTAGAACTCGTGCTGGGTCTCCATGCGATTATGGATTTCCCTGAGGGCGACGAGCCGGTTCGCGGGCCCGCCGACGGAGGTGTCAATTAATTCCTTTTTATTTTCCTTGTCGTAGAGCGAGACGATGCCGCCGCCCCTCTCCGGGTCGACCTCGAGGCGGTAGTAGTCGTTCTCGATTACCCTGTCGCAGCCCTTGCGGAGCGCCTCCGACGGAACCTCGAGTCCGCCGGGGAGGACGAGGGCGTCCTTTTTGACAAAATAGCAGACCGTATAGCCCAGCGCCGGAAGCTTCGGCGCAAAGGTAATTCTGACGCGGTATTTATCGCCGTCCGCCTCAGAGGAGACAACCTGGAACGGCACGCGCTCGCCCGAGGCGTCCGTCAGCGCGTAGTCCGACGGCTTCGAGGGCAGCGTGTAATCCAGCTCGCAGGCCTCTTCCCTCTCCCATGTGTGGGGGTTGAAGATGACCACCGGGAGCGAGTCCTTCTTAACCTTTATTGCCGAAGCGATATACGCCGAGGCGTTCTTCACGATGTCCGCCGCCAGCTCGCAGGCCTCCCGGTACTCCACCATCAGGTCGACGAACGACACCTCGTTGTTCGTGCCGGTGATAGAGTCGTGGTGCTGGCCGCAGAGCAGCTGGCGCCAGGCCTTGTCCAGCGCCTTTTCGGGGTATTTCGCGCCGCAGAGCGAGGCGATCACCGAGAGCTTTTCTGCGGTGACCAGCAGATTTTCGGCGAGGCGGTTGGCCTGCTTTAAATCCGCGCGCGTCAGCGCCGTGCCCGCGTGGTAGAGGGAGATGTCCCTCGACGTCAGCTCGAAGACGCCCCTGCCCGTCTCCTCAGCGGCCTTTTTATCGTCGGACGCGAGCCCGTCGTTCAGTTCAGACAATACTGCGTATCTGGCGCGCGGAACCGTGTCCTTCATCCACTCCGTTTTTCCGTCCACCGGATAGCCCGGCACCACGGAAAGGGCGCTGCCCATGCCTTCGCAGACAGAGAGACCCATTCCCTTGGCGTAGTCCCTGCCGAAGCCGCCGCGGACGTGGATCAGGGATGTGCCGTCCGGGGAGACGTGCCGGAAGATCGGCGGCAGGCCGAAGATATGCTTGCCCCAGTTCACGCCGTCGCAGCCGCCCTTAGCGCTGAGCTGTGAGATCTGGTTGAAATGCCCGAACACGTCGCCCGGGCCGTAGACGTGGCAGATTCTGCCCAGCACGTCCCGGTGGTAGGCCTGTCCATAAATCAGGTTCCGGGTGATGCCCTCGGCGGAGGAGGTCATCTCGTTGGGCTGGTTGTAGAAGCAGTCCGCCTCAGCCCTGCCCTCGACGAACATCCGCTTCAGGAAATCCCTGTCCTCTGGATATATGCTGTAATAGGGGTGCAGATAGTCAATCTCCGAGATTATCGCCTTGTAGCTGTCGTCGCGGCGCATCTCGTTCAAAATGCATTTCAGGATATAGAACGCGCCCAGGGCGTAAACCCTCTGCTCCTGGTGGTAGGTGGTGTCGAAATGGAAGCTGGTGAACGTCAGCTCGGAGCCCTCGAAGCCGCCGAAGCCGCCGGTTTTTGTGTGGAAGGTGCCGGACGCCTCCGCCGCGCCGGTCTCGGCGAGGGTGACGTCGAACGCTCTGAACTCCGCGTCAAGGTCCAGCTCGGCGCGGACAAGGGAGCACTGGCCCTTTTTAAGCGCGGGGATACGCGTTTCCCTGCCGCAGGCGGAGAAGACGCCGCCCGCCGTGTCGGCGAAGGCCGCGGCGAAGCAGGGGTATACCCGCCTGATCTGCCCGTCCTTTTTCGTGTAGACGGTGGTCACCGTCGGGTATGAGATGCCTAGGTTTCCGGACTCCGCGCAGATCGGGAAGATCGAGCAGTTCACCATCGACAGGTCCACCGTGTCGCAGATATAGCCCGGGCGGAGCTTGAACAGCAATAGATTCAGCCCGTCCTCGAACTCGACGGCCACCTCGTGCCCCATAGTCGGCACGCCCTTGACCCTGCCGTAGGGCTCGTCGCCGATCATCTCGCCGTTCAGGAAGAGCCTGCCGCCCGAGTTGTCATACCAGATGACCGCCTTTTTCGGTCCGTCGCAGCGCACGTACACCGCGGCGTAATAGACGCAATTCCTCTGCTCTGTCAGATAGAACGCGTCGTCCACCGCCTTGTCCTCGTCCGCGGCGTCAAAACGCAGCGTGTCCCATTTGATGATGCCGGGGCTCCACACCGGCTCCTTCGCGCCGAGGTAGGAGTTGGAGCATTTTTTGCCCAGGTAGGGTACGATATTTCTCTCTCCGCCGTCGTTTGAAAGGTAGTCCGGGGCGAGAATTTTCTCCCGCTCGTACATATACTCGGTCTCAAAGGCACCGTCCGTCTCCATCACGTACGGGCCGAGGACCATCCAGTCCTGATTTCTGAAAAGCTCAGGCCTGCCGGTTTTCGCGGCCTCCTCAAGCTTTGAAAATAGTACTTCCTTGATTTCGCCTTTGATGCTCTCCTGATAGTTCACAGCATACACCTCACAAAGTTGCTTTGAAGTCCAGTATAGCATATCTTTCCAAGTAAAACAAGCGTTCAAGCCGCGGCAAAATTCTTTGCGCGCAACGCTGTACATCTGGGAAGCTATGCTATATAATCATATTAACGCATACAATATGTATGTTACATATACGCGTGTATCATGCAGGCAATCCGCTTTTGAAAAAGGGTGATCTGAAAATGGGCCAAACCGTCTACACGGAATCTCCCGAACGCATCCCCGAGATCATTCGCGCCGCGCGGGCGTCGGGCGCTGCGGGGCTTGATATCGTTATCAAGGGCGGCGCGCACTTTCTGGAAAAAGGCATTTCAATCGGCTCTCCCGGCATTCCGGTCAGAATTGCCGCGGAGGAGGGGGCGCGGCTGATCGGCGGGCAGAGGCTCGAAACTGCGCGGCCCGTCGACGACAAAACCTCGGCCATCCGGTTCCCCCGGGCGAGGGCGGCAGTTTACGCCTGTCCCCTGCCCCGGACCCCGGCGCCCTTTTCCTCCAGAGGCTTTTCCCGCCAGACTGCGCCCTCCCACTCCGAGGCCTTTTACAACGGCGAGGCCCTCACCCTCGCCCAGTACCCGCGGCACGGGCGCTATCTGCAAATCACCGGCTTTCCCGAGGGCCGGAAAAACGAGTGGGGCGAGGAAAACGGCGACCTTAAGGCGGGCTTTTTCTACTCCGACGAGCGTCCGAAGACCTGGGTGAAATCCGATGATATTCTCGTTTTCGGCTACTGGTGCTACGACTGGGCAAACTCCTGCGAGCTCGTCGACATTCTTGACGCCGAAAAGGGCTTTGTCAAAACACTGCCGCCTTACGGCAACTACCAGTTCCGGAAAAATCAGCGCTTTTCGTTCTACAACGTGGCCGAGGAGCTGTCGGAGCCGGGGGATTACTATATCGACCGCGCCGATAACAATCTCTATTTTATACCTCCGGACGGGAAGGCGGGGGGCGAGCTTATCGTGTCGTTTTTAACCGAGCCGGCGCTCTCCCTCGAAAACGCCTCCGATGTCACGCTGGAAAACCTGTCCTTCGAGGCCTGCTGCGGCCACGCCGTGAGGGTAAAGGGCGGCGAGAACATCAAAATATCAAACTGCGTCTTTAAAAACATCGGCAACTACGCGGTGTCCGCGGAGGACACACGCCGGCTCAAAATCTCGGGCTGCGACATCCGCGACACGGGCGACGGCGGCATCGAGGTCTCCGCCGGGGACAGGGCCGGCCTTTCCTCCGGCGAGACGGTGATCACAAACAACCACCTCTGCCGCATCGCCAAATGGTCGCGGACCTATGTCTGCCCGGTCAACGCCTCCGGCGTAGGCTTCGAGATCTCCCATAACCTGATTCACGACTGCCCCCACAGCGCGATTTTGTTCTGGGGAAACGAGATAAAAATCGAGAACAACGAGATATACTCCGTTCTGCAGGAGACCGGCGACGCCGGGGCGATCTACACCGGGCGGGACTTCACGTTCCGGGGCAACGCGGTTTGCGGAAACTACATCCACCATTTATGCGGCGGCAAAAACGGCGGTACGATGGCGGTCTACAACGACGACTGCGTCTCCGGCACGGCGATGGAGCGAAACGTGTTCTTCGAGGTCTGCCGCGCTGCCTTTCTCGGGGGCGGAGTGGACTTCATCGTTAAAAACAACCTCTTTGTCAGCTGCTACCCGGCGGTCCAGGCCGACGGCAGGGGCGCGTCCGAACACCCGGTCTGGCGCGACATGGTCACGGCGCTGATGAGGGACAGGTTTTACCATATAAAGGGTAAAAGCGGGGAGGGTTCCGGCGACAAGAGCCCGTACATCGACGCCTACCCCGAGCTCTCCAAGATCGACGCGCTCTACCGGGAAAGCGACACCCCCGTATTCCGCCCGGACGGTGTGATCGCCGGAAACCTCTTCTGCTCGGAGAGAAAAATCGAGTATTCCTGGGAGACCGACGGCGAGGGCTTTGTCGAGACGGACAACTCCGATGTAAAGCCGGAGGACTTTACTGATTTCGACTTTGGCGTATTCGACCTGAAGGACCCGCCGGAAAAGGGCCCCGTCCCCCTCTCCGAAACCGGGCTAACCCGGGAAAAACGCAGAATTCCGGTCCCCCATGTGCTCTCGTCCCTGAAAGCCGCGGACGGGGAGATCGTCCTCTCCCTGAAGAATTTATCGGACTATCCTGTAAAGGGAAAGGCTTTACTCTACGACGAGAACTCCACTCTCCCCCTCGGCCTGCCGGGCGCGGCCTTTTCCCTCGAGGCGCGCGGCTCGCAGAGCTGCCGGCTTTGCTCCCCCGACGAGCTTCTGGCGCTGTACCCGGACAAGGACTCGGAGATTTCCGTCGAGGCGAGAAGCCACACCTGCGGGGTACGGCCCTGCAGGCTCCATATCAGAAGGAATTAAAAAAGCATTTTACGAAAGGCAGGATCTATTTATGCAATACCGCAAATTCGGAAAAATAGGCAGCATTTCTGCCCTGGGCTTTGGCTGCATGAGGCTTCCCGAGACCGACGTCGACGGGCAGAAGACCGTGGACGAGGAAAAGGCGATCCCGATGCTCCGCAAAGCCTACGAGCTCGGCATCAACTACTTCGACACCGCCGTCGGCTACTGCAACCAGCGCTCCCAGTACACCGTCGGCAAGGCGATCAAGCCGTTCCGGGACAAGGTGATGCTGTCCACCAAGCTGCCCCTGAACGAGTCCTGCAAAACGGAGTATTTCAGGAAAAAGCTTGAGGAGTCCCTATCCCGGCTGGACACCGACTACATCGACGTCTATCATTTCCACGGCATCAACGGAAACATCTTCGACAACGTGATCCTCCCCCAGAAAATGATGGACGAGGCGCGCAAAGCGATCGACGAGGGGCTGATCCGCCATATCTCCTTTTCCTTCCACGACAAGCCCGAGGTGATGGCCCATATCATCGAGCGTGGCGAGATCTTCTCCTCCGTTCTGTGCCAGTACAACCTGCTCGACCGATCAAACGAGGAGGCTATACAAAACGCCTGGGAAAAGGGGCTGGGCGTGGTGATTATGGGGCCTGTCGGGGGCGGAAGGCTCGGCGGAGCCTCGGCACTCTCCGAAAAGGTGCTCAAAGACTCTAATCTCGCGACCCCCGAGCTGGCTCTGCGCTTCGTGCTGGGCAATAAATACGTCTCCTGCGCGCTGTCGGGCATGCGGACCGAGGAAATGCTCCTCGCCAACGCCGCCGTCGCCTCCGACGAGACGCCGATGACCGAAAAACAGTTTGCAGACGTCAACCGCATGCTCAAGGAAATCGAGAAGTTTGCCGAGCTCTACTGCACCGGCTGCGAGTACTGCCTGCCCTGCCCGAAGGGCGTCGAGATACCGAAGATCTTCAGGGCTTATAACCTGCAAAACGTCTACGGCCTGAATGACCTCGCCCGGGAGAGCTACGCAAAGCTCGCCGTGTCCGCGGAGTCGGAGGGGGACGCCTCCTGGGCCTGCGCCGGGTGCGGGCAGTGCGTTAAAAAATGCCCGCAGAACCTGGACGTGCCGAAGCTTCTGAAAAAGGTCCGCGCCGCCCTGGCCTAAACCTAAAATAAACCCCGCCGCGCACGCTCAAGGTAAATAATGGCAGCGTTTTATTTGCTATAATTTATCAATTCTGGGTATGCTATAGGCGGAGGTGAATCCATGGACAAAAACAACAGGGATAAAAATCAGGCCAGAAACAAGCAGAATCGCCAGGATATTCAGAATAAGAACGATAATCGCAACGAAAATCGGAACGATAACCGCAGCGAAAACCGCAACGAAAATCGGAACGAAAACCGCGACGATAACTGCGACGACAAAAACTGCAGATTCAGGAACGAATGACAAAGAGCTTTCCCGCTTTTCAAGCGGGAAAGCTCTTTTCAGTGTGTTATGTGTTTTTCACCCGGGTCTTTTGGGAAAGGAGCCCGGAGTTATTTTCCGGCGGTGGAAAGGGCGGCGAGCTCGTCCTCGACCTTACGCAGGTCCTCGAAGGTGTCTCCCCGCTTGGACGGGTCGCGCAGCAGCGCCGCGGGGTGGTAGATCGCCATCGTCTTTATGCCGAAGTACTCAAACCAGAGCCCGTGTTCCTGGGTAATCTTAAAATCCGGCTTGATAAAGCGCATCGCCGCAATGCGGCCGAGGCAGACAATGACTGCCGGGGAGATCAGCCTGATCTGGTTGTCGAGCCACGGGAAGCACATCTCCCGCTCCTCCGGCAGCGGGTCCCTGTTCTGCGGCGGCCGGCACTTTACTATATTTGCTATGTAAACCCGGCTCCGCTCCAGTCCGACGGAGGCCAGCATCGCGTCCAACAGCTTCCCGGCCCGCCCCACAAAGGGCAGTCCGGTCTCGTCCTCCGTCTCCCCGGGGCCCTCGCCCACAAACATCAGCTTCGCGTGCCTGTCGCCGCTCCCGAACACCACGTTTTTCCGGGTTTTGCAGAGCTCGCACCGGCTGCAGCTCCGACAGGCCTTTTCAAGTTCTTCCCAATCCCTCATATGCACATATGCAGCTCCGTCATCGTCGGATTTTACGGTATTTCCGCATTATTTGTTTATTATAGCATTTTTTCGGGCCGGCGTCAAACCCGTCCTTTTTTTAGTTTTCGATACAGTCCTTTTTTTAGTTTTCGATACAGGAAAAGGACTCCACTGCGGGCGCAAATCCCGGGAGATTGCCGAAATCCCAGTGTTTTATTCTTCCGGATGTGATATAATATCGGAAACGGAGCTCAAAGCCGCGGTCCGCCGCGCCGGTGATATGTACCTCCACCCTACCGGGAAAAATACCCGCGACGCGCGCGCTCACCGTCTGGCCGTCCCGGGCGGCCTCCGGATTTCGCGCGGCGGCGGCGAGGTTTGGAGAGAGCAGCACCCGGCCGCCGCACTTCAGGCCCGAAAGCGCGTTCCCCTCCTTCAACCCGGCGCAGAGCTCATCGAAGGTACCGAGGAGCTCCCGGTGGGTCAGGTAAACCCTCCTCTCCCGGCGGTCTATCCGTCGCACCGCCGCGTAAATCCGCTGCCCGGCTCTGAAAAGGCCGGTGCGGCAGGCTTCAGGAGCCAGGGCGATTCTGTCCGCCGGCAAAACGGCGCTCTCCGCCCCGCCCAGGTCCACGTACACATTTTTTCCGTCCTCGCCGCACACGACTCCCTCTACCACATCCCCCGGAATCAGCCACGACAAAAGCCTGATATGAGTCGTCTCCCTCTCGGCCTCGGAAACGCATTCCGCGCAAAAGCGGCGGCAATCCATAATCACACCAGCCTTTTTAAAAAATTTTGATGTAATGATATCATATGCCGCGTTCCGGAAAAAGTGACGGTTTTTTAGCTGTTTCAGCGGATAATTTTGTCCCGGATCTCCCTGCCGTGGGCGTTCCTCAGAATCCTCCGGACAGCGGCGACGCTTTCTGCGTCCGTGACCAGAACCAGCCTGGGGTTTTTATCGTAGACGTCCGGCTTTCTCCCGTAAAAGAACTCCGGCGAGTCGTACCTGTCCGGCGCCGCGAAGCTGATCGGGTAGCTCCCGAGAATCACGCTGTCCGCCCCCAGGGATTCCGCCTCGTCGTAGGAGTCGATCCCGGCCAGCGGCTCGTCCTCGTCCACATGCTTTCTGCTCCCCTCGATGCGCCTTTTATAGATCTGGATGCCCTGCCCGGCGACTCTCCCAGCCGCGAGCTCCGCGTCGTCTATCCCGTCAAACTCCGCGCTGACGATGCTTCTCACAAAGAAACTCCCCTTAGCCATAAATTAAAGCATTCATATTATTCTCCCCCGGGAATAGAATAACCGCTTTAAGCTCGAAATTTTAAGCTGGAATATCGGACGGTGACAAAATGATGGACATACGCGTAGGCGACACAATTGAAATGAAAAAGCCCCACCCCTGCGGCTCGAAGCTCTGGCGCGTTCTGCGCGTCGGCATGGATTTCAGGATTAAGTGCGGCGGCTGCGGGCACGAGGTGCTGCTGCCCCGGCAGAAGGTGGAGAAAGGCGTCAAAAAAGTGAACCGGGACGGCGGGACGGCGGGCTAATCTTTACACTGTATTAACGAATTACGAATTTAAAAAGCGTATAATCGTCTTAAAGCCCGCGAAGCAGAAATCCTAAAAAGGAGTTTTTGATATTATGGACAACAAAAAAATGCTTATCGCCGAGGATGACGCGAATATTCTGGAGCTTTTAAAAATCTATATGAGCAAGGAGGGCTTCAAGGTCGAGACCGCGAAAAACGGCAGCGAAGCCCTTGTAAAGTTCCGCACCTTCCAGCCCGACATAGTGCTTCTGGACATCATGATGCCCGGCATCGACGGCTGGGAGGTCTGCCACAGCATAAGAAAAGAGTCCAAAATCCCGATCATCATGATCACCGCCCGCGGGGAGACCACCGACAAGGTCACCGGCCTCGAGCTTGGGGCGGACGACTATATCATCAAGCCCTTCGAGATGCGCGAGGTGATTGCCCGCATCCACGCCGTGATGCGGCGGTATATGCCGGATTCCGGCGTCGGCGCGAACGAGAGGCGCATCGAGCTGGACAACCTTATCATCGACATGGAGTCCTACCAGCTCACCGTCAAGGGCGTGCCGATGGACATCCCCCCGAAGGAGATCGAGCTTTTGTTCTTCCTGGCGAAGAACGCAAACAAGGTCTACACCCGCGACCAGCTTTTGGATCAGGTCTGGGGCTTTGAGTATATCGGCGAAACGCGCACCGTCGACGTCCACGTGAAAAGGCTCCGGGAAAAGCTGGAGGGGGTCAGCGACAAATGGTCGCTGAAGACGGTCTGGGGCGTCGGCTACAAATTCGAGCAGAAGGCCTGAATGCCCGCACCTAAAACGCGCAGATAGGAGAAACGGAGCCTTTATATGAGTAAAATAGCGCTGCGGAATTTTCTGATCTCCGCGCTGACTATTCTGATCTGCATTGTGATCTTCACGTCGCTGCTGCTGGTCCAGCTCTACAGGTACTCGATCAACGAGAAGTACAACAGCCTGGAGCGGGACGCCCGCGCCTCGTCGTACTTCGCTTACGTGTGGAGAACACAGGATTACAGCCTGAGCACCAACGCGTTCAAAAGCGTTCTCAAGTCCCAGTCCGAGGTAAACAACACCCGCACGATGGTTGCCGACGAATTCGGCGTCATCAGGCTGTTCGCGGACTCATACACGTCGGGCACCTCCGGCGGGACGGTTTCGCAGCCGATTATCCGGGAGCTTAAGGAGAACAAGACCTACCGGGAGATAGGCACCCTCGGCGGGTATTACGTCAACAGGCTGGTCACCGTGGCGGTGGCGATTGTGGACCCGGCGGGCAATTTCCGCGGCGCCGTCTTCGTGTCGGCTCCGGCCAGCAGCATCGTCCAGGTCTTCAGCATCTTCCTCCAGGGCATAATGCTGATTACGATGTTCATCCTCGCCCTCTCCTCCGCGATGATCTTCTTTATCTCCCAGCGGTTCACCCGGCCCCTCAAGGACATGGCCGTCGCCGCCAGGCGCTTCGCGATGGGCGATTTCTCCGCCCGCGTCGCCGTCACCGGGAACGACGAGATCGCTGATCTGGCGAAATCCTTCAACTATATGGCTGATTCGATGGAAAAGCTGGAGAGCCTGCGCAGCGAATTCATCGCCAATGTCTCCCACGAGCTGAAAACGCCGATGACCACCATCAGCGGCTTTGTGGACGGCATTCTCGACGGCACGATCCCCCGCGACAAGGAGGCGGACTACCTTGAAATCGTCAGCGGCGAAATCCACAGGCTCTCCCGCATGGTGGCCAAGCTGCTGCTGGCGACGCGGCTCCAGTCCGGCAAACAGGACTTGAACATCACCAGCCTCGACATCTGCTCGCTGATAAGCTCCGTGGTCGTGGGGGCGGAGCAGGCGATCGAGGCAAAAAACATGAACGTGGACATCAGCTTCCCCCAGGACCGCCTCTTCGTCAACGGCGACGCCGACGCGCTGACGCAGGTGGTCACGAACCTCGTGGACAACGCGGTGAAGTACGGCAACGAGGGCGGTAAGATCTCGGTCACCGTCGCCAGGCGCAACGACCGGGTCTACGTCACGGTGTTCAACACCGGCAAGGGGGTAAAGCCGGAGGATATCCCCTACATCTTCGACAGGTTCTACAAGGCGGACCGCTCCCGGGGCATGGACAAGAACAGCACCGGCCTCGGCCTATATATAGTCAAGTCAATTCTGAAAAACTTAAAGCAGGAGATCTTCGCCGAGAGCGAGTACGGAAAGTGGATACGCTTTACCTTTACCCTCGAGGCCTCGAAATTCCAGAATCACCCGGAGCTGAAGAACTGAAATTTTAAATTTCTTTACAATCCGATAACAAAAGACCGCCGCATTTTGACGTATCATATAGCGTAGGAAATCTGTAAGGGAATGGTCTCGGATGTCAAGCGAAAACGATAATCGTTCAACACAGCCGCAGGAGTACCTGCCGGTGGTTCCGGATTATGACCTTTTGGAGGTCTCCGGCAGACCGGAACAGGCGCCCCCCGAGCCCGCGCCGGAAATCTGCATCAACATCTGCCACCCGAATAGAAACAGGGAGGTGGCGACACTCTCAGTGATCGCCCTCACGCTGGTGGCAGTGGTGGTCACGGCTGCGGTGCTGATCATTTCCAAGAGCGCGGTTATCACCACCAGCGACGGAAAGCTCTCGCTGCTCCTCGGCCGGGGCCCCGAGGACTCCAACCCCTTCGCCGCCGAAACCGGCGGCGCGGACCCGGCCGAGACCGACAACAATAAAATAGATATTAAAGACCCGCCCGTCCAGACGGAGACCGTGGAGGACACCGGCGAGCTGACCGTCTCCGAGATAGCCGAAAAGGTCACCCCCTCAGTCGTCAGCATTCTCGTCCAGAACCAGTACAAGTCCGGGCTCGCCTCCGGCATCATCCTGGACGTGGAGGGCGGCGTCGGCTACATCGTCACAAACTACCATGTGGTCGCGGATATGACGTCGATCATCGTGGTTTTAAACTCCGGCGCCCGCCTCAACGCGGCGATTCAGGGGCTTGACGAGAGCTCGGACCTGGCGGTGATCAAGGTTGACGCCACCGGGCAGACGCTGACCAAGGCGGTGTTCGGCAATTCCGACGCCATCGACGTGGGCGACCTGGCCGTGGCGATAGGCACCCCTTACGACCTGAGCCTTAAGGGCACGGCGACCGCCGGCATCATCTCCGCGATACGCCGGGACATCGTGATCAACAACCGTTCGATGACGCTGATCCAGACCGACGCCTCGGTCAATTTCGGCAACTCCGGCGGGCCGCTGATCAACAAATACGGCCAGATCATCGGCATTGTCTCCGCGAAGATCGGCGAGGAGTACGAGGGGCTGGGCTTCGCGATTCCGATGAACACAGCCAAGCCGATCATCGAGGCGCTGCTTGTCAACGGCTATGTCTCCGGCAAGCCGACGCTGGGCATAAACGGCATCTTCCTCAACCAGACAGGCGCCCTGGCCTACAACGTGCCCGTCGGCCTCCTGGTCACCTATGTGAACGAGCAGAGCGACGCCTACTTGAGCGGCCTTTCAAAGGGGGACGTGATCACGGCGATAGACGGAGTGACCCTGGCCGACCTGACCGCGTTCAACACCATAATGGACAGCCACAGCGCCGGCGACAAAATCGTTCTAAAAATCTACCGGGATACGAACTTCAACGACTTCTACCCCGGGACATACATCGAGATAACCGTCACGCTGATGGATCAGAGGCGGTACGGCTGAAAAAACCAATCTAATCAATCGAAAAGAGCTTCGGCGCAGGCCGGAGCCTTTTTTCGCCAAAATCCCTTTACTTTTTGCGCACGGAATGGTATAATAATCAGGCATTTTAGGATCACCGGGACGCGTTGTTCCGGTTTTGTAGGACGGCAGCTTTCTTTGGCGAAAATTTTAGGACGGAAGGACGGTAGGGATATGTTTGCCTATTTTCACGCGGCCGTTTGGCTGTGACGCGCTTTTTATGCGTCGCAATCGATCGGGCTGTTTTTTATTTTTAAGGCCTGAGGCTTGAAGCCCCGAGGCCCGGATGAGCTTTATCTTTTTTCGCGGGCGCCGCGCGCTCCCGCGGGCGTTTTCCCATTTTACTTCGAAAGGTTTTTGACTTATGTTTATAAAGATACTTATGCTCGTTTTGTTCGCAGCCACGATGATAGTAATCGGCTGCCTGACCCGCAGGCGCGCCAACAGCACCGAGGACTTCGTCCTCGGCGGCCGGGCGTTCGGCCCCTGGCTCACCTCCTTCGCCTACGGCACCACCTACTTCTCCGCCGTGGTCTTCATCGGCTACGCCGGCCAGTTCGGGTGGAAATACGGCCTGTCCGCCACCTGGATCGGCATCGGCAACGCGCTGATTGGCTCGCTGCTGGCCTGGCTGGTGCTCGGCAGGCGCACGCGCATCATGACTAAAAAGCTGGACTCGAGGACGATGCCCGAATTCTTCGGCGAGCGCTACCAGAGCCGCGCGTTGAAAATCGCCTCGTCCCTTATCATGTTTGTGTTCATGATCCCCTACACGGCCTCGGTCTACACCGGGCTTGCGAAGCTGTTCGCGATGGCCTTCGACGTCGAGTACATCTACTGCATAATCGCGATGGCGGTGCTGACCGCGATCTACGTGATTCTCGGCGGGTACGTCGCCACGTCTGTCAACGATTTCGTGCAGGGTATCATCATGCTGGCGGGCATTGTTATCGTGATCTGCTCGGTGCTGGCCGGCCGGGGCGGCTTTACCGAAGCCGTCTCCGAGCTCACGAAAATCGGGGAGGGCGGCGAATTCACAAGCCTGTTCGGGCCCGAGCCGCTGGCGCTGCTGGGTGTGGTAATCCTGACCTCGCTGGGCACCTGGGGCCTTCCGCAGATGGTACATAAGTTCTACTCGATCAAGGACGATCGCTCCGTTCGAATCGGCACGCTGATCTCCACGGTGTTCGCGCTGGTAATCGCCGGCGGCTCCTACTTCATGGGCGGCTTCGGGCGGCTGTTCGCCGGCGCCCCCGGCGTAATCGTCGACGGCGCGGTCAAATACGACTCCGTGGTCCCGGCAATGCTCTCCGGCCTGTCCGACGCCATAATCGGCATCGTGGTGGTGCTTGTGTTGAGCGCCTCGATGTCCACTCTCTCCGGCCTGGTACTGACCTCCAGCTCCACGCTGACCATCGACCTGATAGACGGCCTGATAGTCAAAAAGCTCGGCGACAAGCAAAAGCTGCTCTGCATGCGCGTGCTGATCGCGCTGTTTGTCGCGCTGTCGGTGCTGATCGCGGCGAACCCGCTGACCTTTATCGCGCAGCTGATGGGCGTGTCCTGGGGCGCGCTGGCGGGGGCGTTCCTTGCGCCGTTCCTCTACGGGCTGTACTCGAAGAAAATCACCCGGGGCGGCGTCTGGGCGGGCTTTGTCACCGGAGTCGGCGTCACCCTCGCCGCGCTGCTGATCCGCACGCTGGGGCTCGCGCCCGCCGGCGGCACCCTTAGCTTCATAGTCTCGCCGATCAACGCCGGCGCGATAGCGATGCTCTCCTCGATGGTGATCGTACCCCTTGTATCCTCGCTGACGCCAAAGCTCCCGGGCGAAACCGTCGACGGCATCTTCGCCTGCTACCGGGACGGCAGCCTATAGCCATCAATAAAGCAGATTTTCGCAATCTTTTTTCAAAGGACGGTCTTTCTTATGCCGATGTTTCAGGAAAAAATCGAGACGATGAGCCGCGACGAGATCCGCGCGCTCCAGTCCGCGAAGCTCCGCGCGCAGGTGGAACACGCCTACAACGACGTCCCGTTCTACCGCGCCGCGCTCGACGCGCGAGGCGTCCGGCCTGAGCATATTAGTACTCCGGAGGACGTGGAGCTCCTCCCGTTCACCACGAAGGACGACCTTCGGAACACCTACCCCTTCGGTATGTTCGGCGTTCCCCAGCGGGAGGTTGTAAGAATACACGCCTCCTCCGGCACCACGGGCAAACCGACGGTGGTGGGCTTTACGAAAGCCGATCTGGATGTGTGGAGCGACTGCGTCGCCCGGTTCTGCATGGCCGCCGGCGTCACCGCGGACGACACCGCGCAGATATCCTTCGGCTACGGCCTGTTTACAGGCGCCCTGGGCCTGCATATGGGGCTTGAAAAGCTGGGCGCCTCCGTGATCCCGATGTCCAGCGGCAATACGGACAAGCAGCTGATGCTGATGGAGGACTTCGGCACCACGGTGCTGATCGCCACCCCGTCCTACGCGCTCTACCTCGGCGAGATGATCCGGGAGCGGGGGCTCGCCGGGAAGCTCAAGCTCCGCATCGGGCTGTTCGGCTCCGAGGGCTGCACCCCCGAGATGCGCGCACAGATTGAGAAGAACATGGGGGTTTTCGCCACCGACAACTACGGCCTCTCTGAGTGCAGCGGCCCGGGCATGTCCGGCGAGTGCCATCTCCGCTGCGGCCTCCATATCGCAGAGGACCATTTCCTCTGCGAGGTGGTTGACCCCAAGACCCTCAAGCCGCTGCCCGAGGGCGAAAAGGGCGAGCTGGTAATCACCTGCCTGTCCAAGCGCTGCCTGCCGGTGCTCCGCTACCGCACAAAGGACATCACGTCGATAGACTACTCCCCCTGCGCCTGCGGCAGAACTCTGGCCCGCATGTCCAAGGTCACCGGCCGCACCGATGATATGCTGATTATCAAGGGCGTCAACGTGTTCCCCTCCCAGATCGAGAGCGTGCTCGTGGGCATGGACGGCATCGGCCCCCACTACCAGCTGGTGCTGCGTAAGAAGAACTTTCTGGACACGCTGGAGGTCAACGTGGAGCTTGTGGACGGCGCGCTGCTTGAAAAATTCGCCGAGCTCGAGGGCCTGCAGAAGCGGATTCACGACAGGCTAAAGTCTGTCCTCGGCCTCGAGTGCAAGGTAACGCTGGTGGAGCCCGGAACCCTCGAGCGCTTCCAGGGCAAGGCCAAGCGGGTGCTGGACCTCAGAAACCAAGCAAACCAATAAAAGACATTTTATTCCCGGCGGATTTTATGATAAAATAGAATACATATTTTTTTGCTTATCTCCCGAAAAGTCACCGCTCCCGAGGCGAGGTCTTAGCCGTCGGAACCGCGGAACGCGTGACTTTTTACTCTAATTTTCTTTGGCCGTGATGGACGGCAGGATGGATGCATTTATGGAAAACGAAAAAGCGCTGCTTTTGGGAAACGCCGCGGTCGCGCGCGGACTTTACGAGGCGGGCTGCCGCTTTGTCTCAAGCTACCCAGGGACGCCGAGCACCGAGATAACCGAGTGCGCGTCCGATTATGAGGAGATTTACGCGGAGTGGGCCCCGAACGAAAAGGTGGCGGTGGAGGCTGCCTTCGGCGCGTCGCTGGCCGGGGCGAGGAGCTTTGCCGGGATGAAGCACGTCGGCCTTAACGTCGCCGCCGACCCGATCTTCACCGCGTCGTACACCGGCGTCAACGCCGGACTGGTGATCGGCGTCGCGGACGACATGGGCATGCACTCCTCGCAAAACGAGCAGGACAGCCGGCACTACGCGATAGCCTCGAAGCTGCCGATGCTTGAGCCCTCGGACTCCGCAGAGTGCAAGGAGTTCGCCAAGGCCGCCTTCGAAATCTCTGAAAAGTTCGACACGCCCGTGCTTTTACGGCTGACCACCCGCATCGCCCACTCCCGCTCAGCCGTGGCGCTCTCGGAGCGCGTCGTCCCCGAGGCCAGCGTCTACAAAAAGGACCCGGCGAAATACGTGATGATGCCCGCCAACGCCAGACCCCGGCACGCCGCAGTGGAGGAGCGCCAAATGGCCCTCTCCGAATTCGCCGAAACCACGCCCCTGAACCGGGTGATCCCCGGGAGCGCAAAGCTCGGTATAATCGCCTCGGGCATCGCCTTCGACTACGCCCGGGAGGCGCTGGGCGACGGCGCTTCGTATTTAAAGCTCGGGCTGATCAACCCGCTGCCCGAGAAGCTGATCCGCGGCTTCGCGGAGAGCGTTGAGCGCCTTGTGGTAATCGAGGAGCTGGACGACGTTTTCGAGACCTTCGTCAAAAAGCTGGGCCTCCGCTGCGAGGGCAAGAACCTGTTTTCATTTCTCGGCGAGTACAGCCCGGCGAAAATCCGCGCTGCGCTGTTGGGCGAGACCCGCGAGCTGTTCGAGACTCCGGACATCCCCGGGAGGCCTCCGGTGCTCTGCCCCGGCTGCCCCCACAGGGGTATATTCTACGTGCTCTCGAAGCTTAAGCTCTTCGTCTCGGGCGACATCGGCTGCTACACCCTCGGCGCCCTTCCCCCGCTGTCCGCGCTGGACTCCACCCTCTGCATGGGCGCGTCGGTGTCCGGCCTGCACGGCTATCTGAAGGCCGCAGGCGAAAGCGCGAGAAACAGCGTCGCGGTAATCGGCGACTCCACCTTCATCCACTCCGGCATCACCGGGCTTGTCAACATCGTCTACAACCAGTCCCCGGCAACCGTGATCATCCTTGACAACTCGATAACGGCAATGACGGGGCACCAGCAAAACCCCTGCACCGGCCTTACGCTGAAAAACAAACCCGCTCCGGCGGTGGACCTCGCCGCCCTCTGTCAAGCCGTGGGCGTCAGGCGTGTCAGAACGGTGGACCCCTTCGATCTCAAAGCCACCGAGGCCGCGATAAGAGAGGAAATCGGCGCGGACGAGCCCTCGGTCATCATCGCAAAGCGCCCCTGCGCACTGCTGAAATCCGCAAAGCACGGCACGCCGCTGGAAGTTGATGCGGAAAAATGCAGAAAATGCCGTTCCTGCATGAAAATCGGCTGCCCCGCCATATCCTTTACCCGCGAAAGGGGTGCCGCGATAGACTTCTCCCTCTGCGTCGGCTGCGGCCTCTGCACCGAGCTGTGCAGCTTCGGCGCAATAAGAGAAATCGAAAAAGAATAGATTTGCTTCGATATTCTCTTTAGGTGGAAACCCGAACCGAGTTCACTATCTTCTTTCCCACACATTTCTTCGGAGGTACGTTTATGAAAAATATACTGATCGTCGGCGTCGGGGGGCAGGGGTCCCTGCTTGCCAGCAGGATTCTCGGCAGCTTCTACGCCGCCCGGGGGCTTGACGTAAAGCTAAGCGAGGTGCACGGCATGAGCCAGAGGGGCGGGAGCGTCGTTACATATGTCCGCGCCGGAGAGCGGGTCGACTCCCCGCTGATCGAACAGGGCTGCGCCGACGTTATATTATCCTTTGAGCTCCTCGAGGCGGCGAGATACCTGTCCTACCTTAAAAAGGACGGCGTCGTGATAGCAAGCACCCAGAAAATCGACCCGATGCCGGTAATCACCGGCGCGAAAACCTACCCGGAGGACGTCCCGGCGCTGATCTCGAAGGCCGGCGCGAAGGCGGTCTACGTGGACGCGCTGGACCTGGCTCTCAAGGCCGGAAACGCAAAGGCCTCCAACGTGGCGCTGCTGGGCGCCGCCTCCGCCTTCCTCGGCGGCAGCGAGGAGGAGTGGGACAGAGCGGTGGCGGCCTGCGTCCCGGAAAAGTATCTGGCGCTGAATTTAAAGGCCTTTTCACTTGGAAAAAACGCGCATCTGTGATATACTAAAATTGAAAATCGGAAGGATGAACGATTTTGTACTGGCAAAAAGAATATGAGACGATGAGCCGCGACGAAATGCGCGCGCTGCAGGGCGCTCGTCTGAAGGACGCCGTCAAACGGGTCTACGCGAACGTCGCCCCCTACCGCAAAAAGATGGACGATATCGGGCTCAAACCCGAGGACATACGCTCGATAGACGATCTAAAGCTGCTGCCGTTCACAAGCAAGCAGGATCTGAGGGACGCCTACCCCTTCGGGATGTTCGCCGTGCCGATGGACGAGGTCTGCCGCATCCACGCCTCCTCCGGCACCACCGGAAAGCAGACGGTTGTCGGCTACACCAGGGACGACCTGGCCCTCTGGGGCGATGTGATGGCGAGGACCTTTACCGCAGGCGGCGTCACGAAAAAGGACATAGGGCATATCTCCTACGGCTACGGCCTGTTCACAGGCGGCCTCGGCGCCCACAACGGCAGCGAGACCATCGGCTGCGCCACGGTGCCGGTTTCAGTGGGCAATACGAAGAGGCAGATCCAGATTTTAAAGGACTTCGGCTGCACCTTTATCTGCTGCACCCCCTCCTACGCCCTCTACATCGCGGAGACGCTGGAGGAGATGGGGATCGACGCGGCGGAGCTCAAGCTTAAAGTGGGCTTTTTCGGCGCCGAGCCCTGGACCGAGAACATGCGCAGGGCCATCGAGAGCCGCCTGAAGCTCTCCGCCCGGGACATTTACGGGCTCTCCGAGATCATCGGGCCGGGCGTCGCCTACGAGTGCGAGTGCCAGAACGGCCTGCATATTAACGAGGACCACTTCATCCCCGAAATCGTCAACCCGGACACCGGCGAACCCCTGCCGGACGGGGATGCCGGCGAGCTGGTGTTTACCTGCGTCACCAAGCAGGCCCTGCCGCTGATCCGCTACCGCACCCACGACGTGTCCCGGCTGGACGCCAGCCCCTGTGAGTGCGGGAGGACGTTGGTTAAGATGACAAAGCCCGCCGGCAGGACGGACGATATGCTGATTATCCGCGGCGTAAACGTGTTCCCCTCCCAGGTGGAGAGCGTGCTGCTGGAGTTCGGCGCTGCCGCCCCCCACTATCTGCTGATCGTCGACCGGGCGGACAATCTGGACACCCTCGAGATTCAGGTGGAGCTGACGGACGAGGCCTTCTCCGACCAGGTCAGGGACATCGAAAAGCTCGGCGCGGAAATCCGCAAGGGCGTGGAGTCCACCCTCGGCATCGCCGCCAAGGTCAAGCTGGTGGAGCCCCACACACTCCCCCGCTTCGAGGGAAAATCCCAGCATATTCTGGATAAGCGCGTCATCAAATAGCCAAAAGAGATTGATATATAGGAGGAATGACCATGCTGATAGACCAGATTTCGATTTTCGTCGCCAACCAGCCGGGACGCCTCGCGGAGATCACGGGCATCCTGAGCAGGGCCGGGATCGACATCCGCGCCCTCTCGCTAGCCGACACGACCGATTTCGGCATCCTGCGGCTCATCGTGAACAACCCCTCCAAGGCTGAGGAAGAGCTTAGAGGCTACGGCCTGACCGTAAGAAAAACCAAGGTGATCGCGGTCAAGCTCGACGACAGGCCCGGCTCGCTCTACAACGTTCTGAAGCACCTGACCGAGAACTCGATCTCCGTGGAGTACGCCTACGCGTTCATCACCCGCGTGGACGACCGCGCCTGCGTGATTCTGCGGGTCGAGGACAACGACAAGGCGATCGATATTTTCGGGAAGGCCGGCATCCCGCTGCTGAAACCCGAGGAAATCTACAACCTATGAGCGGAAATTCCGGGAAAATAAACATTGAGGATATAAGCGCGAAGGCGGAGGCGGATATCGCTTCCGCCCTCGCGCGGATAGACGAAATTTCGCGGCAGAACACCGCGAGAGTGCTCTCCGCGTTTGAAAAAAACCGGGTGTCCGAGGCCCACTTCGCGCCCACCACCGGCTACGGCTACGGCGACTCCGGGCGGGACACCCTGGACAAGGTGTTTGCGGACGCCCTCGGAACCCCCGCCGCGCTGGTGCGCGCCCAGCTGATCAACGGCACCCACGCGATTGCCTGCGCCCTCTTCGGCGTTCTGCGCCCCGGCGACACGCTGCTCTGTGCCACCGGCTCGCCCTACGACACGCTGCTGCCGGTGATATACGGCAAAAACGGCGGCTCCCTCGCGGAGTACGGGGTAAAAACGGTTGAACTGAAATTTCTGACCTCGGAGGGCGGTTACGACGAAGATAGCTTTCTGCCGCTGCTGGCCGCTGAGGTCGAAAAGCTAAAGCCCCGGGCGGTATATATCCAGCGCTCCCGGGGGTACTCCCTACGCCCGGCGCTCTCCGCCGCCCGGATCGACGCTATGACCGCCGCCGCGAAGGGCGCCCGACCCGGAACGATTGTCATCTGCGACAACTGCTACGGCGAATTTGTCGAAGCCTCCGAACCGAGGGCCGATCTGCTCTGCGGCTCGCTGATAAAAAACCCCGGCGGAGGCATCGCTCCGACGGGGGGCTATATCGCGGGCGATCCGGAGCTTGTGGAGCTCGCGGCCTGCAGGCTCTGCGTCCCGGGCATCGGGAGCGAGGCCGGCAGCTACGCCTGGGGCTACAGGCAGTTTTATCAGGGGCTGTTCCTAGCGCCCCACACCACGGCTCAGGCGCTGAAAACCGCGGTCTTCGCCGCGCGTGCCCTGGAGCTGGCGGGCTTTAGCACCGCGCCCGGCTACGACGAGGTGCGGCGGGACATTATCCAGACCGTCACCTTCGGCGCGCCGGAGCCGATGCTGGCGTTCATCCGGGGCATCCAGTCCGGCTCTCCGGTGGACAGCTACGTCACGCCGGAGCCCTGGGACATGCCCGGCTACGCCGACAAGGTGGTGATGGCGGCCGGGACCTTTATCTCCGGCGCCTCGATTGAGCTCTCCGCCGACGCCCCGATGCGGCCGCCGTACACCGCGTTTATGCAGGGCGGCCTTACCTACGAGTCCGGGCGGCTCGGTATCCTCCGGGCGCTCTCAGAGATCGCCGGCAAGAGCTGAGCGGATCTGGCGGTACTCCTTTACAAGCTCCTCAAAGCTGATTCTGCAGTTCGCCGGGCTCGGCGAGGGCAGCGGTATCGCCTTCACCCATGTCACAGGGTAGCAGAGCTTTTCGTAGAGCATATGGGCCGTGCCGCCGGTGGTGAAGATTTTGCCTATCGGCGCTGCGCTTAGGATTTTATTTATGTCGTTTGGCTTCGGGGCGCGGATGCTGCCGTCGCTCGCCCCCTTTATCATACAGGAGGAAAGCACGTCCCAGAGCGCGATTCCGTGCGAGAGCAGGAATCCGCGCTTTTCTTTTTGCGGTTTTCCCTCCAGCTCGACGTCAAACACCGCGCCGAGAACCTTCCAGAACCGGTTTCGCGGGTGCCCGTAGTAAAACCCGGCCTCCCGGGATTTTGGCGACGGCATCGACCCGAGGATCAGCACCCTCGAGTTCTCGTCGTAGACCGGCGGTATCTTGTGCTCAACGCGCTCGTATTCCATTAACCTCTCCCCTGAAAAAGGCTTATCTGATAAAACTGTTCTCCTAAATTTTAAAGCAAATAGCGGCGGATTTCAATATGCTCTTAAAAGCGCTCTGGTTTAAGGATATGCCGTCCCCGGCGCGGAATGCGCGGTTTTCGCTTTATTCGGTGACATTTATGTCGGATTATGGTATACTGGTTAAAAAGCCTTACAAAGGGTGGAAATATTTTTTATGAAGAAAGTCAGATACATAGGCAATACCCGGGTCGACGGGCGGTTTACCCACGGCGGGCTCGCGCCGGTTCCGGGGGTGAAGACCTATCAGGTGTACCGCTGCAACCGGGTAAACCCTGACCTGGCGGAGGACTACGGCTGGACCTACAACCACGCGCCGATGCTCTGCCGGCATTTCGGGCGGTTTTACTTAAGCTACCTCTCGAACCCCGTCTCCGAGCACGTCCCGCCGGGGATGACCTTTTTCTGCCGCTCGGAGGACGGCGTAGAATGGACGCGCCCGGCGGTGCTGTTCCCACAGTATAAATTAGAGCCCGGGACGGTGAAGCGCGGCTTTGAGGACAGGCCCTTTCGCGACAACGCCTTCGCGGTGATGCACCAGCGCATGGGCTGGTACGCCGCGAAGAACGGACGGCTGCTCGCCTGCGGCTATTACGGCCTGAGCGTCCACGGCGACAACCCCAACGACGGGCGGGGCATCGGCCGGGTAGTCCGCGAAGTGTACGCCGACAACACCCTGGGCCCGGTGTACTTCATCCGATACAACGCCGGGTACGGGCCGGACAATACCCTTTTCCCCTTTTATACCGGCTCGCCGGACGCCGGCTTTGTCGAAGCCTGCGACGAGCTGCTCTCCGACCCGCTGACGGTTCTGCAGTGGATCGAGGAGAGCGAGCGCGGCGATCCGCTGATCAGAATCGACGAGGCCAGGGAGCGCGTCGCCGCGTTGTCCTACTACCACACCTCCGAAAACGAGGTGGTCGGCCTTTGGAAATGGTCGAAGGTCAGCTATTCCCACGACAACGGACAGAGCTGGGACCCGGCGGTCCGCGAGCCGTCCCTGGTGATGGCCGGGCAGAAAATCTGGGGCCAGAGGACGGCGGACGGCAAATACGCCGCGGTCTACACGCCCACCCCCTGCAACCAGCTCCGCTACCCGCTGGCGGTGATCGTCTCCGACGACGGCTACACCTACGACAATATGCGCCTTGTCTGCGGCGACGTGGCGCCGAGGCGCTATTACGGCCGCTGCAAGGACTACGGCTTGAACTATGTCCGGGGCATCACCGAGACCAACGGCCAGAACGAAAACGGCGAGTTCTGGGTCGCCTTCAGCATGTCGAAGGAGGACATCTTTGTCTCCAAAATCCCCGTCCCTGTGCTCCGGGAAATTGGCTTCCCCCATCAGCCGGATTTCTCCGGCGAAAACGCGCTGGAGGACTGGACGCTCTACTCGCTGATCTGGGCCCCGGTACGCGTCGTTCCCTTCGAAGGTGTCCCCGCGCTGTCCCTAAAGGACGCCGACCCCGTGGATTACGCGAAGGCCGAGCGGCAGTTCCCGCCCTCGGAAAAGCTTGAGGCGAGGTTCAGCCTCGTCCCCGCGCAAAACGGCCGGGGCGAGCTGTTCATAGAGCTGCAGGATAACAAGGGGCTTGCCCATATGCGCCTGCGCCTTTCGCCTGACGGCTGGCTCCGGATCCGCGCCGGCAGCGAGTGGCGAAAGCTCCGCCGGTACGAGGCGGGTGAAAAGCTCGACATGGTCATCAGAAACGACTGCGCGGACTTCTCCTATCAAATTTCGGTCAACGGCGAGCAGGCCTCCTTTGCCGCCTGCGCCTCCTGCGACGCCGTCTCCCGCATCGTCTTCCGCACCGGCGAGCTCCACGACATCAACGAGCGGGACTGCACCCCCGACACCCCGGATATCCCCCACTGCTCCGACCCCCTTGCCCCCGCGGAGTTTTTCATCCTCTCCCTCGATGTCTCCCCGGTGTAGAGACACGTTGAGACGGTAGTATTGATGTCAAGGGCGAAAGAGTGAGTGTGTGAAAAAGCCTTAAATATCAAGGCTTTCAGCACACATGGGCGTAAAACCCATTGAACGAAAAACATGAAAATATCGCTTCGTGGAAACAAGTCCAAAGGGGCTGTTTTGATAGTCAAGTGGTCAGGTTAGATGTCATAGCCCTGCGAGTGGTCGAGTTAGATGTCAGGGGTCATGAGTGGTCAGGTTAGATGTTTTTTCGGGGGTTTTTGAGGTTGTGTGGTCAGGTTTGATGTTGACTAAAAATGTGTTTATTGAAGCGAAAGATTTAAATTTGAACGGAGGGGTTGCATGGTAAATGAAAAAGATGCCATTGAGATAATTTTTTATGCCGAAGAAAATGAGATTGCCATTTGGTTAGATGGCGGCTGGGGAGTTGATGCTCTCTTAGGTGAGGAAACAAGGGTCCACAACGATATTGATTTGTTTGTGGAAAAAAGCAATAGCAAAAAATTTCTTGAAATAATAAAAGAAAAAGGCTTTTCTGAAGTTATCGAAGCATATACCACTACAGATCACACGGTTTGGAAGGACGCTAAAGGTAGGATAATCGATCTTCATATATTTGAATTCGATGAACAGGGATACCTTGTTTTTGAAGGAGAAGCTTATCCTCCAGAAGTGTTTAGTGGTATCGGGAAAATAGGAGATAAAGTGGTAAAGTGTATAGATGCTAAGAATCAAGTTTTATTTCACCTGGGATATGAGTATGATGAAAATGATGTTCATGATGTAAGACTTTTGTGCGAGAGGTTTAATATTCCTATTCCTAATGAATATAAATAACTGACAAATTTTAATTTGTCTTTGAGCCTAAACGCAAGAAAAAGTAAGGCTGCCTATTTAAAATTACTTTCTACTATTGTCGAGGTTTTATGCCAGGTTGAATGTCGGCTCCGAGACTGACTATTTACATAGGAACGACCGAAACTATAAGGAGAATTATATATGCAATATGGACCAGATCCAAATTCTATTTATCCGAATGAAAAAATAAAAAGCGTATGCTATATTAAAAATGTAATCACACGCCCAAATATTATCGTCGGTGATTACACCTATTATGATGATATCAATGGGCCGGTACGGTTTGAGGAGCGCGTTACACATCACTATGAATTTTTAGGTGATAAGCTCATCATTGGGAAATTCTGCGCTATAGCAAAAGGTATCGAGTTTATAATGAACGGTGCGAATCATAGAATGTGCAGCGTCACTACTTATCCATTTAATATCATGGGACATGGTTGGGAAAAGGCCACTCCGACACTTGGGGATTTACCTTTCAAAGGAGATACTGTTGTTGGCAATGATGTGTGGATAGGTCAAAATGTCACTGTAATGCCCGGCGTGCATATTGGTGATGGAGCAATTGTTGCTGCCAATTCAGTAGTTACAAAAGATATACCGGCTTATCATATTGCAGGTGGCAATCCTATCAGAATTATTAAGAAAAGGTTTGAGGATGAACTCATTGGCTATCTGCTGGAATTAAAGTGGTGGGAATGGCCTGCTAAAAAGATTTTTGATAACCTTGAGGCTTTGTGTAGTGCCGACCTTGAAAAAATAAAGGAGATAAAATGAGCGTGTACTCGAAAGAAGAACTGTTCGAAGCCAAACGGCAGATTGATTCAACCATTCACAAGCTAACAGAAACACTTAAAACACTTGAGTCAAAGGAAAATCCTGATAGATATAAATCGCAGGTTACACTTGCAAAAAGACGAATCGTCGCTTTTGAAATTGCGGTGAATTTGCTGGAAAAAGAGCTAAAGGAGATATACGATGAAAAATAAAACAATAACAGAATTCGAATTATTAATCGAAAGCCATCTCGACTTAGAAAGGCAAGGCCCAGGAAGTGCTGAAATGACGCTAAAAGCCCTAAGTTTCATAATGAACCTTGACAGCAATTCAAAGATAGCAGATATCGGCTGCGGTACAGGCGGTCAAACGATGATACTTGCAAAGAATACTGGTGGTCATATTACAGGCGTAGATATGGTAGCTGATTTTATAAACATTTTTAACGATGCTTCCAAGAAACATAATTTTTCCGACAGAGTGCAAGGTATTGTCGGCGACGCCCTAAAACTCCCTTTTGAAAAAGATGGGTTCGACCTTATCTGGTCTGAGGGAATGATAGACAGCTTAGGGTTTGAAAAAACACTTAGCTACTGGAATGGCTTTCTCAAAACAGATGGATATATAGCCGTAACCAGTCCCTCGTGGCTTACCACAGAAAAGCCTGCCGAAATAGAGAAGTTCTGGATTGATGCAGGTAGTGGTTTGTATTCGATAGAAAGCAATATCGAATCAATGCAAAAATCGGGGTATAGTTTTGTTGCAGCATTTACATTACCAGAGGAATGTTGGATTCAAAATTATTTTATCCCACGTCAGGCAACAGAAAAAGAGCTTTTGATAAAATATCCGGAAGATAAAACCGTAGAGGACTATGTCCACAGTATGAAGTATGAGGTTGATTTATATGAAAAGCACAAGCAGCATTATGGGTATGTTTTTTACATCGGCAAAAAAATGGGTGAGAAGTTGAGCAGGAAGTAGCAAACCTTACCAGTACGCTTTTATGCAATAAAATTAAAAACAGGAAGTGAGGCAATGACCTATGTGGATAGTATTCATGTAATATATGTTTTTAAGCACGAACTCTTAGGAGTTTATTTGTTGTGTTTAAAAACATAGTCTATAAGGAAAATAAGATTCCAAATCTTCCTTATAAAATTATGTTTTTGTAAATGTGCAGCTTGTAATGTTGCATAAACTGATTTTATAAAAGGAGATTTCTTAAAAATGAACAAAATAATAAACTGGAAAAAACAATTTGCTATAATATATGCAGGACAAGCTTTTTCAATATTGGGTTCTGCCGCAGTGCAGTTTGCCATTATCTGGTGGCTTACCATCCAGACTGAATCCGCAATCACACTGACGATTGCATCCGTTGTTGCTTTTCTCCCCAATATGTTAATCGGACCATTTGCCGGTGTATGGATCGATAGATACAATCGTCGCTCGGTAATGATTGCAGCTGACGGCTTAGTAGCCGTATCCAGCATCATTCTTGGCGCAGCTTTTTTACTTTTACAGACACCGCCTATTTGGTTTATCTACATTGTTTTATTTATACGCGGATTGGGCAATACCTTTCATGGCCCGGCTATGCAAGCGGCTATACCAATGTTTGTGCCTACCGACATGTTGACCAAAGCAGGCGGTTGGGGTAACATGATTCAATCTGTATCTAACATGATGGGGCCTGTGCTGGGTGCTGCACTCATGGTATTTATGCCTATTTATGCCATTATGGTTGTGGATATACTGGGGGCTGCTTTTGCGATAGTTTGCCTTTTGTTAATTATAATTCCGGATATTCCGCAAGCCAGTGAAAAGATGAATCTATTGTCTGACATGAAGCAGGGTTTTATCTCAATGAAAGCAAATAAGCCTTTAATGGCTGTGTTTTTCCCCATGCTGCTGATGACCATACTTTACATGCCCTTAGGTTCTTTGTTTCCTCTGCTGGTACGTAGCCACTTTATGGGCGAAGCATGGCACAATGGCATTGTGGAATTTGTATTTGCAGGCGGATTGCTTCTTTCATCTTTGGTTATCGGTGTGTGGGGCGGCATGAAAAGGAGATTTTTCATGGCATCCTTAGCTATTGGCTTAATGGGACTGACTACACTAATTAGTGGGGCGCTTCCAATAAGTGGTTTCTGGATTTTTGTTGTATGCTGTTTCTTCTTGGGTGCCTCCGGTACATTTATGAATGTTCCAGTTATGGCCTATGTTCAAGAAAGCATTGCACCTGAAATGATGGGCAAGGTGTTTTCCCTCTTGATGACTGCCATGACTCTTGCTATGCCGATAGGTCTGCTTGTTGCAGGTCCGGTTGTTGAGGTCGTAGGTGTGAATACATGGTTTTTCTGGTCGGGTGTTGCGTTGATGGCAGACGCTATTCTTTGCCGCCTTCTGACAAGGCGTTATGATAAAGTTACAATGAGGCCGTAAGTGAAAAAAACGGCAAGGCACTCTACAAGAATTATACAACGTAGGGTGCCTTGTTTATTTTTAGCTTATTTATTTACATCCACCGTCACGCCGGACTTGAATTCCACAATAAATTTATCCTCATAGATGCTGACTTTTTCGATCAGCCGTCGGATAAGCTGCTCGTCGTATTCAGCGAGGGCGGCGGATTGCTTTTTTAGGAATGCGCTCATATCAGCCATGCGCTTTTTGAGTTCATCACGGTTAGCACTTTCAAGCTGCATCTTTTGTTTCTGGTCACGCAGTCGGTGTATCTCATCACCGACTTTATCATAATCGGCATTAGAGGTGGCAAGCTTCAGTAGTTCCGTTTGCAGTTCCTCCAGCCGCTTATCGATATCCGCCAAGGCCTTGTCGCTTTCTCGATTTATAACGGTGGCGATGTTATCCCGTAGAGTTGTGAGGAAAGAGTCTTTGTCGCAAAGCGTCTGATTAATGGCGGTGACTAGCACTTGCTCGATGGTGCTCTCCAGTACCGTGCGGGCATCGCAGAATAGGCCGGTGTTTTCTAACCGGCTGACACAGCGCCAGACGATGGACTTCTTACCTCTGTTGTTCCAATGCACCCTGCGAAAAACCTCACCGCATTTGCCGCAGATGATTATCTGAGCAAAGACGTGGTTGCTGCTGAAAGTTCTGGTCTTTCCGTTCGGACTGGTGTGGACAATTCGGCGGCGGATAAGCTCTTCCTGCACCTGCATGAAAACTTCACGCGGGATGATGGCTTCATGGCTGTTTTCTACATAATACTGCGGAACGATGCCGTTGTTCTTGACCCGCTTTTTTGTGAGAAAATCAACCGTATAGGTTTTCTGTAAGAGAGCATCGCCGATGTACTTTTCATTGCGTAAAATATTGTTAATGTTGCTGGTGTGCCAGCGCTCATTGCCTGCACCGTTCAGAATACCGTCGGCCTCTAACCCCCGGGCAATCTTCAGCATACTTGCACCCTCAAGGTATTCTCGATAAATG
>JAPXRI010000020.1:0-372 GCA_033813635.1 Bacillota bacterium | reverse complement strand
TTCTTCGGGTACAACCACAAGGCGCTTATTCTCATCCTTGGTATAACCGAGAAACCGTGCGCAGTTGACTTGTATTTCACCTTGTTGGTAACGATACTGCAAACCCAGCTTCACATTCTGACTCAAGGACTGACTTTCCTGCTGCGCAAGGGATGCCATAATCGTGAGCATAACCTCGCCCTTGGAATCCATGGTGTTTATGTTTTCTTTCTCAAAATAGACCGGAATGTTCTTGTCCTTTAGTTGGCGGATATACTTCAAACAGTCCAGCGTGTTTCGCGCAAAGCGGCTGATAGACTTTGTAATGATCATATCGATATTACCGGCCATACACTCGTCAATCATGCGGTTGAATTCTTCACGCTTCTTAGT
>JAPXRI010000019.1:0-46861 GCA_033813635.1 Bacillota bacterium | reverse complement strand
TTCTGTGAAAGCGTAAACTTGGAAACCGCCGTGTACCGAACGGTACGCACGGTGGTGTGAGAGGTCGGGGCGACTCCTCAGTCAGCCCCTCCTACTCGATTTTCAGCACTTCGTCGATCACTTTTCCGTCAGCCTTCGGGAGGCCGGTTCCGAGCAGGCGGGCAAAGGTTGGCGCCAGGTCGACGATATTCCGGCGTGATATCTCTACGCCCTTTTTAAAGTCCGGGCCGCAGAAGATCGCGGTCGGCTGCGGGCCCTTGTCCGGCAGGTAGCCGTGCGTCGCGTGTCCGAAGCGGTAATCGGACAGATCGAAGCTTCTGACCAGCGGCCGGTTCCAGTCGTTTCCGAACGAGGTGTAGCCGTCGGTCTCGAGGACGAACGAGAAGCCGCCGTAAAGGTGCTCTTTTTCGTTGGCCTCGCTGCGAGTGAAGACCTCGCTTATCCCGTAGACGCCATCGTCCCTGAGACCGCACAGAAGCTCGTAAATCTCGTCATGAAGCGCCATGTTGGACGGATTTTTCAGATAAACCTGAACGGACATCCCCGCCGATTTGCAGTATGCATCGTAATCGATAAAGCCGCCGTTATCGTCCGTCCGGATATAGCCCTTCTCCTTGAACAAAACGTTCAGATTGATCGAGCGCTTGATCTCAAGCTGGCCGTGGTCGCTGATGATAGCAAAATTCGTCTCCTCGAAGACCCCCGCCTTTTTCGTCGCCTCGATCAGCTGCATCGTCCAGCGCTCGGTATCGTCCAGTGAGGCGTTCACTTCCTCCGAAAAGAGTCCGGAGCGGTGGCGCGCGCCGTCCACCGCCGCGGGATGGATCGCGAGCAGGTCCGGCTTGAACTCCGTGATCATCTCGCAGGCGGCCGAAATTATAAACTCGTCGGACTGCGGATGCCTTCTCTCGTTTCCCTCAAGCTTCGCCCGATGCTTTCTGACCACCTTTTCTATTACCTCCGGGCTGGAGCCGGAGCGGGCGAACATCTTCTCGATTGTGTCGTCGGAGGACTGCGTCCAGTACTCGTCGATCAGATAGTCGATATCCGGGTCGTTCCCGGTGACCGGCCAGAATACCGCGGCCGTCGTCAGCCCGGCCTTCTTCGCGGCGTGAAAAAGCGTCTCGCCCCTGTTTGCTTCCGCAAACCAGTTCCAGGGCGAAGAGAGCACCCCGAAATCCGTCACCTCGTTGTTGACGACGCCGTGGGCCGCCGGGTACTGCCCGGTGATGATGCTTACGTGGGCCGGATATGTTATCGTCGGGTAGATCGAGCGGAGCGTGTTTACCCGCGAGCCGTTTTCCATCAGGTATCTAAACGTCGGTTCTTCGCGAAGGTACGCCAGATCGTCGTACACAAGCGCGTCGTGCGAGAGAATGATCAGCTTTTTTCTCATTTTATCTCTGTCCCCTTGAAGTTTGAAATTATCCGGGAAAGCCTTCCAGTCCAAAACCCGCCGGCTCCGGGATCGGGCCGCTTCTCGCAAGGCCGATCTTTTGGACCATAGCGGCGCTCACAGCTGAATAATAGGTTGAGCTTTCCGTCCCGCTCAGTGCGCCGCATCGCGCAGAGCCTTTCAGGTAACGCTGTTATTTTACGATAAAACCGTCCGGCAGGTAGCGCGGTCCGTACAGCGAGCACGGGTTGGAAACGGTGACGCCGTTTATAATCATTTCGCTCGAGGAGCCGCCGTCCAGATTCGCCGCGTTTACCGCGCCGAACCGAATCAGCAAATCCATCGCGTCCTTCTGCGTGGCTCCGAGGCTTCCGCCGGCTCCCCTGCCGTCGATCACAAGGAACAAAAACGCCCCGTCGGCGCGTTGGCCGATACAGGTTCTCGGTTGAATGCCGCTTCCGCCGGTTCCGACAATCTTGGACACCTCGCCGTTAATCACGAGGAACGGCGGGTCGGGGTTGTCGAACGACACGGCGTCCCTGAAACCCTGCTTTAGGAATTCCTCCTTGGTAAACCTGCCGAGAATTAAAATATTATCCCGGTTGATGCCGATGATGTTCACCTTAGTCGTCGATGTGTCCGCAAGTTCCGGGTAAACGGCCTCCGGCGAGCTCGGGTCGAGTTCCCCGCTGTCGATTCTCGCGTCGATATCGGCTACCGCGGCCGCGTAGGCTGCCTTCGCCTCTTCCTCCGGCCCCCAGTACAGTAATTTTCCGTCATAGCAAAGTGCGCCCTTGGGCTGGCCGCCGTTGCCCTTGCCCTCCGGGTCGTAAAACGCGCCGCCGTTTATCGCCGCGAGGGCGCCGCTGCGGGACGCCATGCTCGCAAGCTTTTCACCGTAGGCTTTATCCCACGGGAGCCCCGAATTTGCGGCGTATAAAATGCTCTGCGACACGCAGAGCCTTACACGCGACGGGTCTGAGATCACAAGCATATATCCGGTAAACGTCGACCCGCTCACTTTGACAAGCTGAAGCCCGTCAAGACCGTCCGTCTCGTGCATGGCATTCGGGTCATCCTTAAAAAGCTCATCCGGCGCCGAAGCGATCGTCTGCATAGGGTTGAGCGTCGTCACCGTCGTCTCCCTCGGCCGCTGCGGTTCGGCCGCGGCTGTCGTCTGAACGGCCTGCCCGGTCCCTTCCGTCTCCGGCGGCTCCGTCCCGTCGGCCGCGGTCGACTGCGGTACGACTATGCTGACAAGCGACGGATTTGTGTTTTCATCCGGCACGATAAGCCTGTTGTTGGCCAGAATCTCGGCGATCTTTTTATCGCTGAAAAACGCCGTCGCCATGAATTTCGCGGCCGAGGTCTCGAGCATCGTGATTACATAATAATCGCGGAGCTGATGAAAAGGCCCGTAGAGCATAAAGAAAAAAGCGGCGACGACAGCCCCGAAAAGCCCCGCGATCGACAGCAGAACGCATTTGACTACTCTTTTGATTTTTCTTTTCCGTTTGCGGGAGCCAGTATCGCCGTCCATATTCACTCACCGTCTATGTATTGCGCTCGCTGAGCATATTCTATCACCAATATTGACATATTTCAACCCAATTCGTTCCGGACCTTGACCTGCGGTCCCCGCTTCGGTTATAATAGTAAAAATCCAACACAAAAGATAAGGTGTTTAAGAATGGATATCCGTAAACCTCAGATGATCCTCTTTGATTTCGGCGGCACGCTGTTCGACGACGGCCCGTTCGACGCCCGCGCCGGTCTCGACGCGCTTCGGAAAGCCGCCCTCAACCCGGGCGCGGCGTCCATCGAAACGCTCCTTAGTCTCTGGGACAAGCTTATCAAAGAGTATTCCGGTACGAAAAGCCGCAGCGGCTGGCCGATTGAGATCCCGATCACTGCCACGCTCAGGAACATAACGCTCCGCGCCGGTCTGAAATACAACCTGCCCCCGCTTGAGCAGGAGCTTATTTTCGACAGGTTCAACTCCACCCGCGAGCCTACACCGGGCATCTCCGACCTGCTTGACAAATGCCGGGAGAAGGATATCCGCACCGCGGTCATCAGCAACAATGGGATGTCGTCCGAAGGGCTCGCAATCTCGATTCTCGAGGGCCTGCCGGAGAGCGATATGGAATTTGTAATTTCCAGCGCCGATTATATCCTGTGCAAACCAGCCCCGGATATGTTCGAAGCCGCGGTAAAAACGGCCGGCCTCGCTCCGGAGGACTGCTGGTACTGCGGGAACGACTCCCACTGCGACGTGCTCGGCGCCCTAGCCGGAGGCATGACCCCCGTCTTCTACGACCGTAGATCAGCGGTTCCCGTTGAGACACGGAAAACGCCGGACGGAAACGAATATATTGCGGTCAACCACTGGTCAGCCCTCGGCGACCTCCTTGACAGGCTGTAGAGCACGGTTATAAACGCTGTGCGGCAAGGATTGTAAAAGACAGCAAAACGGGGCGCGCCCGGGGTTTGTTCCGGGCGCGCCCGCTTTGTTTAAGAAATTATTCGATTTCGATTCTGTGGGTCTTTCTCTGTTTCCCGCTTCTCGGGACTGTGATTCTCAATACGCCGTTGTCAAGCTTAGCCGTAATGCCTTCGTCCATCGCGTCCTCCAGATAGACGCTGCGGCGCATGGAGCAGAATCTCCTCTCTCTGTGGATGTAGTTTTCCTTCTCCTCATCGATGTTTTCATCCCTGCTCACCGAGATTGTGAGCGTACCCTCGTCGAGATCGATATTGATCTCGTCCTTCTTTACGCCCGGCAGCTCGGCTTCGACGCTGTAGTTTTTGTCAGTCTCCTTAACGTCGAGCTTGAAGGTGTCACCCCAGAAGCTCCTCGACGGCCATGCATTGCTGAAAAAGTCGTCAAGCATGTTGTAGAAATCTCCGAAACCCGACTTTGAAAGTGAAGACTTCCTATTGAACGGTACAAGTCCTGCCATGATTAACAACTCCTTTATTTAATACTTTTATTTTCTCGTTAGCACTCTATATCCCCGAGTGCTAAGCATATTATAGCACAAGGTCAGGAATAGTCAAGAACCCTTGGCATTAATTTACAAATTGTTAATATACGTTTTATTATATACATTTATATTTATATCTATGCGAATTCCCGCGTATCGGATCCTCGAAATACGAAACAGGGCGGCCCTCCGCAGTCCTTTCCACGGATAAGCCGCCCCGTTTTTTTAATTTTTGTCATTTTTTCAGCGTTAAAAACTGTCTTGTATAATTTTCCATCATGCGCTTTACGCCGTATTTCTCGAACCGGATCTCCAGAAGGCTGTCGCCGGCTGTATCCTTGCGTGAGAGGACGATCCCGTCTCCGAACACGCTGTGCGTCACCTCCGCGCCGACGTTAAAGCGCTTCCCCGGCTCGCTCGGCTTGATTTTCGAGGCTGAAATATTCGGGAGCATGTCGGAGGATTTCCACGACGACGTCGGAATCGTCTTTCTCTTCTGCCTTTCCTCCCTGGATGTCTCCGACCTGTGGCCCCCCGGAACCTCGCCGGGCTCATAGGCCTTGACCGGACGCTTGCCCTTGAGCACTATGCACTCGGACGGAAGCTCGCCGATGAACCGTGAAACTGCGTTGTGGGAGGTTCTGCCGAAAATCATCCTGTGCCGCGTATAGGTGAGGTAAAGCGCGTCCTTCGCCCGGGTAATGCCCACATAGGCGAGGCGGCGTTCCTCCTCCATGCCGGCCGGGGTCTCGACGCTCCGCATCGAGGGGAAGAGCCCGTCCTCCAGCCCGACGATGAAGGTCACCGGGAACTCGAGGCCCTTGGCCGAGTGAATCGTCATAAGCGTGACGGCGTCGGCGTTTTCGTCGTACCTGTCGATGTCGGTCAGCAGCGCGGTCTCCTCCAGAAAGCCCTGGAGGGAGGGCGCGTCGGCGGCTTTCATGTAGTAGACTATGTTCGTCTTCAGCTCCATGATGTTCTCGAGCCGGGAACGGTTATCGTCGTTCGGTTTCATGATCAGCGCGTCGCGGTAGCCGCTCCTGTCCATCAGCTCTTCGTAGAGCTCGTCCACCGGCACAAGCTTTGAGTGCTCGATAAGCTCGGAGATCATATCGGCAAAGCGCTTGAGGTTTTGCGCGTGGCGCTCCAGTATGTTGATCCTGTCGGCGTTTTTCATCGCCTCAAAGGGGGTAATTTTAAGCTCCTCGGCCGCTTTGAGGACAAGCCCGAACGTCTTCTCCCCTATCCCCCGCGCCGGTGTGTTGACAATGCGCGCAAGGCGCAGCGTGTCGGCCGGGTTTAAAATAACCTGAAGGTACGACATCATATCCTTGACCTCGGCGCGGTCGTAGAAGCGCATGCCGCCGATAATCCGGTATGGGATGCTTTTATACCTGAGCGCCTGCTCTATCACGTTCGACTGGACGTTCATCCTGTACAAAACGGTGTGAGATGCCCAGGACATCCCGTTGGATATGTCCTTCAGGATTGTGTCCGCTACAAACGCGCTCTCCGCCTGCTCGTCCTCCGCCTCGTAGACGACGATCTTGTCGCCGCCCTTTCTGTCCGTCCAGAGGGTTTTGCCCTTTCTGTTCCTGTTGTTTTCGATAACCGCGTTCGCCGCGTCGAGAATGTTGGAGGTGGAGCGGTAGTTCTGCTCGAGCTTTATCACCCGCGCGTTTTCAAATTCCTTTTCGAAGTTCAGGATGTTGTCGATAGTCGCCCCGCGGAAGCCGTATATGCTCTGGTCGTCGTCGCCGACGACGCAGAGGTTGTCCCTCGGGCGGGCCAACAGCGACACCAGCATGTACTGGGCGTGGTTTGTGTCCTGGTATTCGTCCACAAGTATGTGGGAGAACTTCTCGTTGTAAAAGCTCCTCGCCTCGTCGCTCTCCTGCAGCAGCCGCACGGTCTGCATTATCAGGTCGTCAAAGTCAAAGGCGTTCGCATCAAAAAGCGCGGACTGGTAGAGGCGGTAGATTTTCGCGATGGTTACAAGCCGCGAGTCACCCTTGTTCGCCTCCAGGAAAGCGGAAGGGGTCAAAAGAGCGTCCTTCGCCCGGGAGATCACCTCGGCGACCGCCTTCGGGATGAACTCCTTGACGTTTATCCCGAGCTTTTCCATGCAGTCCTTGATCACCCGCACGGAATCCTCCGAGTCGTATATCGTAAAGCCGGGCTTGTAGCCGATCCGTTCGCAGTCGCGCCGGAGGATGCGCACGCACGCGGAGTGAAAGGTGGCGGCCCAAATACCGTCGCTCTCGTCCGCGAGCACGCGCCTGAGCCTGTCCTTGATCTCCCCCGCCGCCTTGTTGGTGAACGTGATCGCGAGTATCCGCCAGGGCTTTACCGGCCTGTCCGCCAGCAGAAAGGAGAGCCTCTCGGGTGCGCATTCGACGCGGCCCTCCAAATGGGCACGCAGTTCGTCAATCTTTTCCGGCGTAATGTGCTCGGGCACGCAGTCGCTCTCGTAGGCGTTCCCGTATTTTATCAGGTAGGCGATCCGGTTGATCAGAGCCGTGGTCTTCCCGCTGCCCGCGCCGGCGAGGACGAGCAGCGGCCCGCTCGCGGCGAAAACGGCCTCGCGCTGCTTATTGTTTAAAAACGCGTATTCCCTTTCAAGGATACTCCTCCGCAGTTTTATATACGCGTTTTTCAGTTCCGTATCCATATTCATGACTATTCCTTTCATCGGGAAATCGGCATGGCCGGACTCCGAGTTTTCAGCCGTTTAATAAAGTTCAAAGCCTCGTCGGCAGTGATCCGCGCCGGCGACGCCGCAAAGATCGAAAGCCGGCACGTACACCCCATCTGCCGACGCGCCTTCCTGCAAATACCCGTTTTCAAATCCGAGATCGCAGAGGTACTGCGCGACCCGGTCATACTCCGCTTTCGACACCTTTCTGTCGAGCCCTTTGATGTTTCGTGCCGGACCGGCCGGGATATACTGCCCCATCAGTGAAATCATCGTCTCAGCCGTAAAATTGGCCTTTATGATATCCAGTACCTTTTTGGACATCGCCGTTCTCCCCGGCAGCACCAGGTGACGGATGATCAGGCCGGACCGGATCAGCCCGTTTTCGTCCAGCCTCGCGCAGCCCACCTGGCGCTGCATCTCGGCAAGCGCCGGCAGAGCGGCTTCCGTGTAGTCCGCGCGGGCGCAGAGCGTTTTCGCGTAATCCGCGCTCGGATATTTAAAATCCGGCAGGTATACGTCGACAAGCCCGTCGAGGCTTGCGAGGGTTTCTACCCGCTCATAGCCGCCGCAGTTGAAGATTACCGGAATGTCCGGCTTCATAGCGCGCAGGACATCCCTGATCTGACAGGAGTAATGTGTCGGTGTCACAAGATTAAGATTGTGCACGCCGGAGCGAATAAGCCCGTACAGCGTCTCGCAGAGGGCGTCGAAACCCAGCGCCTTACCGCGGCCCCCGTGGGAAATCTCGTCGTTCTGGCAGAAAACGCATTTAAGCGGACAGCCGCAGAAAAAAACGGCGCCGCTGCCTTTTACTCCCGAAATACAGGGCTCCTCCCAAAAATGCGGGGCGGCTCTCGCGACCGTAACGTTGAGCGACGCCCCGCAGAGTCCGGTTTCGCCGTTCGCCCTGTCGGTCCCGCACCGCCTCGGGCAGATCTCGCAGCGCGAAAGCTTTTGATAAGTGTCGTCGGACCAGTCCATAACAGGCCTTTCTCCGGTAAAATTGCCTCAATCAAAAAACAAGCCCTTTGCCCCCTGCTCAAAGGGCAAAGCGCAGCCGTAAAATCTCTGTTTTTTTAGTTTATCACACTTGCAAAATGTTGTCAACCGTTGTAAAATGAAATCGGTGATAGCCAAATCCACTTGCTACCGGAAAGGTCAGATCTATACAAATGAAGCTTATATATCTCGGAACCGCCGCCGCGGAAGGCTGGCCCGCGCTGTTTTGCGACTGCGACAACTGCCTTCGCGCAAAGGCGGCAGGTGGAAAAAACATCAGAACAAGGTCGCAGGCGATTATCGACGGCGAATTGCTGATAGACTTTCCGGCCGACACCTACAGCCATGTTCTTAAATTCGGCATAGACACGCTTAAAATCCACACACTTATTTTCACTCATTCCCACGCCGACCATTTTTACCCCAACGATCTCGAGATGTTCCGCCCGCCGTTCGGCAACGCAAAAAATCAATTGAGAGTCTATTCTAACAAATCGGTTTATAACGGCACGGAAGAAGTCCGCAAATCCCTCGCCTCCCGCACGGAGCGGCCTTACGGCAATATGACGTTTGAAATTGCAGAGCCGTTTAAGCCGTTCAGCAGCGGCAAGTATAAGATCACTCCTCTCCCGGCCGACCACGACGCCTCGCAGACCTGCCTTGTCTACGTTATCGACGACGGCGCCTCACGCCTTCTCTACGCCAACGACACCGGCTACTTCCCGGACGCGACCTGGGATTACATAAAAGGCATTCATTTCGACCTTGTCAGCCTTGACTGCACCTTCGGCCTTAAGAGCAACCGCCGTTCCCACATGTCGATCGACGTTTGCGCCGAGGTAAAGGACAGGCTGCTTGAAACCGGCTGCGACCGGTCCACCCGGTTTGTACTGAACCACTTTTCACACAACGGCGGCGCGGACTACGACGAAATTATGCCGCAGGCCGAAAAGTTAGGCTTCGACGTCTCATACGACGGTAAGGAAGTAATTTTCTAAAAATTAAAAGAAGGAGCGGGGAATGAAAGAGAGTCTGAAAAAAATACGCAAGTCCAACATCGTCTCGGATTTTCGCAAGTTCATCAACAAGGGCAATGTCGTAGACATGGCAGTCGGTGTAATCATCGGCAGCGCGTTTTCAAAAATCGTGAGCTCGCTGGTCAACGACATTATCACGCCGTTAATCAGCCTTATCACGGGCAACGTCAACTTCTCCGACGTGGCGCTCGTGCTGCGCAAGGAGCAGCTAAACGAGGCGGGAGAGGTGGTCAAAGCGGGTGTGTCTCTCAATTACGGCCAGTTCATTCAGAACATCCTCGATTTTCTGATAATCGCGCTCTGCGTTTTCTTCTTCGTGCGCATGTTCACCAAGGTCCGCTCGCTGGAGGAGAAATACCTGAAAGCCAAAGAGGAGGAAAAAAGCGAGGTCCCTCCCCCGCCGCCTCCGCCCACCAAGGAAGAACTGATTTTGACGGAGATAAGAGACCTTCTAAAGGAGAAAAATCGGATTTAAGCACCGCGCGCCGCGGAAATTATCCGCGGCGCGCGCTTTTTTATTTTGTAAACTCCCTGATCAGTTCCCTCGCGATCACCATATGCCCGCAGATTGTCGGGTGGACGGTGTCGGCGGAATAGAGCGTCGGGTCGGCGTTTTCGATCTGCTTATCGTAGGTCTTTTGCAAATCTATGCAGGCCGCTCCGGTCTTTTCCGCGACCCGCTTTGCGATCTCGCGGTACTCCTGCACCATCGCGTACATCGGATGCCCGTCGTCCTTTTTAACCAGGAACGGCGTCAGCACATAGACCGCCCGCGCCGAGGTCTTCAGCTTTTCCACAATCCCCGTGAGGTTGGCCTCGTATTCGTCGGGTTCGACCTGTCTCTCATTCGGCCTGTCGAAATGCCGCCAGACGTCGTTAACGCCAATCAGCACTGTCACAACGTCCGGTTTCAGGCTGAGATGGTCCTTTTCCATGCGCGCGAGGATGTCCGGCGTCCTGTTGCCGCTGATCCCCTTGTTGATGATTCTGAGGTCAAGCTCGGGATAAAACGCGTTCAAATACGCCTTTACCAGGGCGGGATAACCGGAGCCGAGACCGGCGACCGAGTTTTTCACGCTCTCTCCCTCCTCTGAGCGGCCGCAGTCGGTCACGCTGTCGCCCGTCATAAGCAGTGTATCTCCCTTTTTGAAAATCATCGTAGATCCTCCTTTATTTGTCAGCGGTGTCAGAGCCGCTTTTAGAGCTTTTTAACCCCGAAGACCGCGCTTTCGCCGTTGATGTCGCGCTCTGCGACATAGCCTTGGGGCTCCGCGGCTTCAAGCTTCTCCGCGAGCACGTCGCCGGCGATCTCGTCGCGGTATTCGTCCAGAACGGTTTCCAGCTTTTCCGTCACCCGGTACGTAACCCCGATGCGGTCCGTCACCTCGAAGCCGGCTTCTTTTCTCATCGTCTGCAGCTTGTTTACGATCTCGCGCACAAAGCCCTCGTCGATCAGCTCCGGCGTCAGATTGACGTCCAGCGCGACCGTGAGCTCTCTGTCGCTCTCGGAGACGAAACCCTCGGTCTTGCGCGTCTCTATCAGCAGCTCGTCTCTGTCCATGTTGATCTCTTCGCCATCGATGTTAAGGGTGATGAAGCCCTTGTCGTTAAGCTCCTTCATCAGCGCGTCGCCGTCCGCGGCGGCCAGCGTCTCCCTGATCCTCGGCACAAGCTTTCCGAATTTTTTGCCCACCGTTTTCAACTGGGGCTTGAACGCGTAAGTCACGAAGCCCTCGTCGGAATCCGTAAAGACCACTTTTTTAACGTTCAGCTCGTCCTCGAGCAGGCCCACATACTCGCCCTCCAACTTTTCCCCGCCGGATTTGATCAGCATCGCGGCGAGAGGCTGGCGGTTTTTAATCGCCGAGGAGGCGCGGCACGCCCTGCCGAGCACGACGAGCCTGAGAACAAGGTCCATATTCTCCTCAAGCTCCGGGTCTATAATCGTCTGGTCGACCTTCGGGAAATCGCAGAGGTGGACGCTCTCGGGCGCGTCCTTATAGACGCTTCTGACGAGATTCTGGTAGATCTCGTCGGCGAGGAACGGAACAAACGGCGCAATCACCTTTGAGAGTTTGACGAGCACGGTGTAAAGCGTCATATACGCGGCAATTTTGTCGTCAGTAAGCTCTGAGACCCAGTACCTCTCCCTGCCGCGCCTGACGTACCAGTTTGACAGCTCGTCGGTAAAATCAGAAATCGCGCGGGCCGATTCGGTGATGCGGTAGTTCTCCAGATGCGCATCCACCCTGCCCACAAGTGAGTTGAGGCGCGAGAGGATCCAGCGGTCCATAATCGTCAGCTTCGCGTCGGAAAGCGAGTACTTCGACGGGTCAAACTCGTCGATATTGGCGTAGAGCACATAGAACGAATAGGTGTTCCACAGCGTGCCCATGAATTTGCGCTGGCTCTCGCCGATGGCCTCCTCGTAAAAGCGGCTCGGGAGCCACGGTGCGCTGCCGGAGTAGAAATACCACCGAACGGCGTCCGCGCCCTGCTTTTCCAGGATCGGGAACGGGTCGACAATGTTACCCTTGTGCTTCGACATCTTGAACCCGTCCTTGTCGTTGACATGGCCGAGAACTATGCAGTTCTTAAACGGCGCCACATCGAACAGCAGCGTCGAGATCGCCAGCAGCGTATAAAACCAGCCGCGGGTCTGGTCGATCGCCTCGCTGATGAAATCCGCCGGGAAATGCTTTTTGAAAACCTCCTGATTCTCAAACGGGTAATGGTACTGCGCGAAGGGCATGGAGCCCGAATCGAACCAGCAGTCGATCACCTCGGGCGTGCGGCGCATCGCGCGTCCGCATTTCGGGCAGGCTATCTCAATCTTGTCTACATAGGGTTTGTGCAGCTCTATATCGTCGGGGACGTTGTTTCCTAGCCTTTTAAGCTCCTCAATGCTGCCTATTGTGTGGAAATGCCCGCACTCGCACTCCCAGACCGGAAGCGGCGTACCCCAGTAGCGCGAGCGGGAAAGCCCCCAGTCCACTACGTTTTCGAGGAAGTTCCCCATGCGCCCGTCGCGGATGTTCTCGGGCATCCAGTTGATCGAGTTGTTGTTTTTAATCAGCTTATCCTTTACGGCCGTCATCTTGATAAACCAGGTGTCCTGCGCGTAGTAGAGAAGCGGCGTGTCGCAGCGCCAGCAGAACGGGTACGAGTGGGTAAAGGGCAGCGTCTTTAACAGCAGCCCCCTCGCGGCGAGGTCTTTGATGATCTCCCTGTCCCCGTCCTTGCAGAACATGCCAACCCAGGGCGCAACCTCCTTTGTGAAGCACCCGCGGGCGTCCACCAGCTGCACGAACGGCAGGTCATATTCCTTGCCCACGCGCGCGTCGTCCTCGCCGAATGCGGGCGCGATGTGGACAATTCCGGCGCCGTCCGTCAGTGTGACAAAATCCCCGGCGACCACATAATAGGCCTTCTTCGCGGGACGGGCGAAGTCGAAGAGCGGGACGTACTCCGTTCCGATAAGCTCCGAGCCCTTAAAGGTCTTTACGGTCTCGTAATCCTCCCCGACGACGGACGATAACAGCGCGGTTGCGAGGATATAGTTCTCGCCGCCGACCCTGACCTCGGAATAGCTCTCGTCCGCGTTCACCGCCAGGGCGACGTTTGACGGCAGCGTCCACGGCGTGGTCGTCCAGGCGATAAAGTACCTGTTTTCGCTGCCTTTGATACGGAATTTGACAAAAACCGTTGTTTCTTTAACGTCTTTATACCCCTGCGCCACCTCATGGCTCGAAAGCGATGTTCCGCAGCGCGGGCAGTAGGGTACAATCTTGTGTCCCTTGTACAGCAGTCCTTTGTCCGCGATTGTCTTAATCGCCCACCAGACAGACTCGATATAGTCATTGTGGTATGTGACATAGGGGTTGTCCATGTCGCACCAGTAGCCGACGGTATCGCTCATCTTCCGCCACTCCGAGGTGTATTTCCAGACACTCTCCTTGCACTTCTCGCAAAACGGCGCGATACCGTATTTCTCGATATCCTGCTTACCGTTGATATTTAAGAGCTTTTCTACCTCGATCTCAACCGGCAGCCCGTGGGTGTCCCAGCCGGCCTTGCGGTCCACGTGGAAGCCCTTCATCGTCTTATATCGAGGGATTATGTCCTTGATCACCCTTGTAAGGATG
Source organism: Bacillota bacterium (assembly GCA_033813635.1). Lineage (GTDB taxonomy): Bacteria > Bacillota > Clostridia > Oscillospirales > QAMX01 > JAPXRI01. The sequence continues at coordinate 33,599 of JAPXRI010000019.1, read as the reverse complement.
TGTCCGACATGGGGCTTTCCGTTGGCCGTCGGGGGCCCGTCGTAGAAAGTGAAACTCTCGCCGTTTTCACGGTTTTTGATGCTCTTTTCGAATATTTTGTTTTCGGCCCAGAACGCGCTTATTTCGCGCTCTCTCGCGGCAAAATTCAAGTCGCTCGATACCTTTTTGTACACCTATGTCCATTCCTTTCGTTTATCATCGTGCAAAATCAAAACGCTCCGTCCCGCAACGCACGGGACGGAGCATACTTCTCCGCGGTACCACCCGGATTGACGGCGCACGCCGCCCATCTCTGACAAGGACAAAACGCAGAAAAAACCCGCGAAATCCTTTTCCGTATAACGCCGGAACGCGTTTCCGCTTACTTTCGTATTGATTTAGGCGGAACTGCTCACGGAGTGATGAGAATAACGCGCTTTGTCCGCCTTTCACCGTTGCGGCGGCTCTCTGAAGCAAAAGCGTCCGAAACTCCCCTGTCTCCGGTCATCGCATTTATTCATCGGTATATTCTGTTAGATACTCGAATATTATACAGTCCCTTGCCTGTCCCTGTCAAGGGTTTTATCAAAATTCGCACCCTGATCAGTACAGCTTGTATTTCTTTTTAAGTCTTCTGGTCAGCTCGTATTTTCTTTTGGTAGCAAGTCCGCCCCGGATATGCCGCTCGGCTTTATTATTGTCGAGCACACGCTTGACCTCATCCGCGAGAGGCTTATTGAACGCTGAGAGTCTGGACGTGATATCCTTATGTACGGTTGATTTGGAGACTCCGAACTTCTTTGCCGCCCTTCGAACCGTCGCATTGTTTTCAAGAATATATTCCGCCAGCAATACCGCCCTGTCCTCGGGAATGCCCTTCACCGTTAACACACCTGCTTTCGATTATTTCACAAAATAAACACGCTCATGTGAAATATATATGCCGTGAAAACAGGATTCATTCCCAATGGGGTGCTGCGCCCGGTCCCGGGCGGCAAGAAAAAAGCCGCGGCTTCCCGGTTTTAAACCGGCATCGCCGCGGTTTTAGACTAATGCCTATGCTACTCGCACAAAAATCCTTTCAGCGCCCGAGCCGGAGCGTCGGCGAAGCTTTCGGACGCACCCCAGTCAAAGCGGAAAAGCCCCTCTCCCCCGCCGCCTCCGGTGGAGTGTATCCGGGTTTTTCCGGAGAGGTTATCCACAGTCACGGTCAGCATCAGCCTGTTGCCGGCCCGCCAGAAATGCTTTTCAAATACGAGGATCACGCATTTTCTCCCGCCGTCCGCGTTCAGCACATACCGGTTGATCAGCTCTCCGGTAATGCTCCCATCCACAATATAGCTGCATATGCGTTTTTCCGCCTCGTCGATCGGTAAAACGGTTGCAAATTCGCAGTCCGCCATTTTCCCGCCCCCTTTTCTTATATTATATCAATATTTCATGCCGTGTCAAACACCTTCAATTCGGTATTGCCGAACAGCGAAACGAGTGGTATAATACTTTAGTACATATAAATAAAATGTATATAGAAAAATGCGAGGAAACGGGAGTTGCGCTTAATGATCGGCTTTTACAATTATACGGTGATTTTGACCTATGTCGGAATCGTCGCCGGTATGGCCGGGATCATAGCGGCCGCCAACGGCAACACGTTTGTAGCGATCCTCTGTTTGATTTTCGCGGGGGTCTGCGATATGTTCGACGGAACCGTGGCCAAAACCCGGAAGAGAACCCCCGTGGAAAAAAGCTTCGGCGTTTGGATAGATTCCTTATCCGACCTCGTGTGCTTCGGGCTTCTGCCCGCGTTTATCGGCTTTTCGATCGGCATGAACCGGGGTTATTATTACTTTATTATGTCGGTGTATGTGCTCGCGGCACTGATTCGCCTCGCCTATTACGGCGTTACCGAGCTCGAGCGCCAATCCACTTCGGAGAGTGAGCGGGTCGCGTACGACGGACTCCCCGTCACCACGGCGGCGCTGATATTTCCGGTTGTCTACTGCTTCAAAAACATCCTGACGCCCGATTTCTTTCCACCGATCTATGCTCTGCTGCTCGCCTGCACCGCACTCGCGTTCGTCGCGCGGTTCAAGGTCAAAAAGCTTAAGAAAAACGGCATGATCGCAGTGTCGTTTATCGGCGCCCTAATCCTGATTTTCGTTATCATCGCAAGATAATGCTTAAACGGTCATGCTAAACGCGGTGATTTTATGACAAGATATCGCAGTTCCGGAAAAAGAAGCAACCGTCGCGGCAATACGGCGCTAACATTTCTCTACCGCACCGTCCCGGGCCGGGTCTGCCTGAAGGTCGCGGCCGCCCCCGTGGTCTCCCGCGTGATAGGGAAACTGCTCGACACGCCCGCCTCCGCCGTGATTATCGACCCGTTCGTGAAACGGGCCGGCATCGACGTCAGTTTATACGAAAAACGCCCATATAAGTCCTATAACGACTTTTTCACGAGAGCCCTCGCAGACGGCGCAAGGACGATTGACAAGACCCCGTCGCATCTGATTTCCCCCTGCGACGGGCAGCTCAGCGTTTACGACATAGGGAAGGACAGCGTGTTCTACATAAAAAACTCGCCTTACTCCCTCTCCGATCTTTTGCACGACGAAGCCCTCGCGGAAGAATTCTCCGGCGGGTTCTGTCTGATTTTCAGACTCCGGGTCGACGATTACCACAGATACATTTTTTTCGACGACGGGAGAATCGAAGCAACCCGGTACATAAAGGGAATTCTGCATACCGTCAGGCCTGTCGCATTTGAAAGGTATAATGTATACAAGCAAAACTGCCGTGAATACTCTATTATGCAGACGAAAAATTTCGGGAAAGCGGTACAGGTAGAGGTCGGCGCGATGCTTGTCGGAAAAATCGTCAACAGAAAGAATGTTTCCGAATTTTCGCGCGGCGAGGAAAAAGGTCATTTCGAATACGGCGGGTCGACGATTGTTCTGCTCCTCAAGAGCGGAGCCGCGGAAATCGACGACTGTATCCGGGAAAGCTCCCGCGTGGGGTTTGAAACCGAGGTCAAGCTCGGGCAGAAAATCGGTACAAAGGAGCGGCGTTTCTGATATGCTGCAGTCAAAACGGAGTTGGCTCAAAAACAACGGCTACAAGCTTACGCTCCTCTATTTCATATACCATATTTTCGTCTATTTTTTCTACCAGTACATCTCCCTTGATTACAGAATTATCCACTCGCCGCTGGACGATAAGATTCCGTTTTGCGAGTATTTTATCATCCCCTATATGCTCTGGTTTCTATACCTCGCGGGGGGGATACTGTTTTTCTTATCAACCTCGAAAAAGGACTATCTGAGGCTTGTGCTCTTCACCTTTACAGGACTCTTTATCTGCACGGTTATCTGCATTGTTTTCCCGACGGCGATCGATTTCAGACCCGCCGGTTTTAACAGGGACAACATCTTTATCAGGCTGGTGCTTTTAATCTACGGCACCGACACCCCGACAAATGTCTGTCCGAGCATGCACTGTTTTGCGGCGATAGGCATTAACCTGGCGGTTTTTAAATCGGATTATTTCAAGAAGATGTATTTGGCGAAGGCCGTTTCGGCGCTGATTATGCTCTCGATCTGCCTATCGACGGTTTTCATCAAGCAGCACTCGATTATCGATTTCTTTGCAGCCGCTCTCCTCTCGCTGATACTCTACCCGTTCGCCTACAAAATCAAATGGAAATTCCTAAACGACGACAACACGCATGCCGCTTAAGGAAAGTGATTGGAAAATGACCGTTAAAAAATTCGATGTCAAAGGGATGAGCTGCGCAGCCTGCTCCGCCGCAGTTGAAAAAAGCGTCTCGGCGCTTCAGGGCGTCGACTCGGTAAATGTCTCCCTTTTACAGAATTCGATGGACGTGAGCTACGACGAAAGCCTTCTTTCCGACGCAGACATTATCGACGCGGTGGAATCGGCCGGCTACGGCGCGTCTCCTGCGGGCCCGCGGGAGGAAAAGGCGGCGGAAAAACGGGACTTCGGCCTCTCCGGCATCCTTGTGTCCGCGGTTTTGTCGGTTCTGATTTTTTATATCGCCATGGGAAGTATGCTCGGCATTCCCGTCCCGGCGATTTTTTCACACCATTCCGTATTCTCGTCCCTTACTCAGTTCGTCCTTTTACTCCCCGTATTGTATATAAACAGGGGCTTCTTTTCATCAGGCGCCAAAGCGCTTTTCCACCTCTCGCCGAACATGAACTCGCTTATCGCAATCGGCTCTGGCAGCGCCGCGATATACAGCACCGTCGCCCTCTTTATTCAGACCGTGAACCCCGATTACATGCCCCCGCTCTATTTCGATTCCGCTGCGATGATTCTTACGCTGATCTCCGTCGGCAAATACCTTGAAAGCCGGGCTAAAAACGAGACCGGCAGCGCGATCGCGCGGCTCGTCAGGCTGACCCCGAAGACGGCGGTGTTGCAAAAGGATAACGGCGAGGAGGAGACGATCCCGGCGGACAGGCTGGTCCCCGGAGACATCGTGGTCGTCAGGCCCGGCGGAACGATCCCGGCAGACGGCACGGTCGTCTTCGGCAGCGCCGCGCTTGACGAATCGTCGATAACCGGCGAGAGCGTGCCGGTAGAAAAAACATTGGGCGACCGGGTAATCAGCGGCAGCGTGAACACCACGGGGTATCTCCGCTTCAGAGCCGAAAAGGTAGGCGAAAACACGGTCTTTTCCCAGATCGTCAAGCTTGTGGAATCGGCCTCCGCCTCTAAAGCGCCCATCGCCAGGTTTGCCGACAGGGTGAGCGGGATCTTCGTCCCGATTGTGATAGCGATTGCACTGCTCACGCTGGTTGTCAGGGTGATTCTCGGCGACGCTTTTTCAACCGCGCTGACAGCCGCGATCACCGTTCTGATTATCTCCTGCCCGTGTTCTCTCGGCCTCGCAACGCCTACGGCAATCACCGTGGCGGTCGGAAAAGGCGCTTCCCTCGGAGTACTGGTTAAAAACGCGGAGGCCCTCGAAACCTTTGCGAAAATCGACACGATCGTGTTTGATAAAACCGGTACCCTCACCCGGGGCATCCCCTCGGTGACCGACGTGATCCCGCTTGCCGATATGCCTGAAACCGAGGCTGTCGGAATCGCCGCCGCGATTGAGAGAAGCTCTGAGCACCCGCTCGCCGGGGCGATTGTCGCTTACGCCGACGCACGCGGTGCTCATAAATACACTGCCGCAGATTTCGTAGCGCTCACGGGCGTCGGCGCCTCCGCCACAGTCAACGGGGAACAGTATTTTATCGGCGGGGACAAAATGCTCGCCTTCCGGGGCCTCGTTATCGAGATAGGTCAAAAGCTTTCTTCCGAGGGTAAAACCGTTTTATATCTCGCCAAGCCCGGCAGGGTGCTCTGCGCCTTCGGGCTGCTTGACGTCCCCCGCCCGGACAGCGGTTTTATCATAGACGCTCTGAAAAAGGACGGTACTGAGTGCATTATGCTAACCGGAGACGCCGAACCCACCGCCCGGACGGTCGCGTCCGGCATCGGCATTGAGCGCGTTTTCGCGGGGGTTCTGCCCTCCGAAAAGGATAAGACCATCGCATCGCTGCAAAACGAGGGCAGAAAAACCGCGATGGTCGGCGACGGGATCAACGACGCGCCCGCGCTTGTCCGGGCGGACGTGGGGGTGGCTATGTTCCGGGGGACGGACGTCGCCGTCGAGTCCGCCGACATCGTGCTCACAGACCCGTCGCTCAAAGGCGTGCTTACCGCCCGGCTGCTGTCGGAAAAGACAATCCGCATCATCAGGCAGAACCTGTTCTGGGCGCTCTGCTACAACGCCTTCGGGATCCCGCTCGCGGCAGGCATCTTCGAACCGCTGTTCGGCTGGAGCCTAAGCCCCATGTTCGGCGCAGCCGCGATGAGCTTAAGCTCGATTTCAGTAGTCACCAACGCGTTGAGGCTGAAAGCCTTCAATAGAAAAGGAGATATCGGAACTATGAAAAAGGTTTTAACCGTCGAAGGCATGTCCTGCGGGCACTGCGCCGCGCGGGTCGAAAAAGCGCTCTCCGAAACCGCCGGGGTTGCCTCGGCAAAGGTTAACCTTAAAAAGAAAACCGCGGTCGTCACGCTCAGCGCCGACGTTTCCGACGCGGCGCTCGCCGACGCCGTGGAAAAAGCCGGGTATAAAGCAGTTGATATCAAAGAGAAGTAATAAGACGCGCAGCAAACTCTCATTAAGATCAAACCCCCGGGCTTGGAAAGGCAGGTTATACGATGAATTATCCGACTGGCCTGTCCATGCGGCAAAAAGCCGTGTTATTCGAACACGACATCAAAAAGAGGTTCATCAAGGGCGGACAAATGCTCTGCAAGCTGATTGTCCCGACCCCGGAGCGGCCGTACGTTGCCTACAACATGCCGGACGACGCGTATATGACCGGCATCGTGATGGCCGCCATGTCAATGAAGTACGCGGTTACAAAGGACGAGAGCGTCAGGCTCTTTGTCAAGGAACTGCTCTCCGGCGCGGATACGCTCTGCCGCGTTACGGGGACCAGGGGCTTGCTCGCGCGGGCGTTCTGGCCGATATCCGACCCAAACTTCCATGACAGACGCTGGATAAGAAACGAGTCCATGGGGCTTTACTGGAACGGCGACGTCAGCACCGACCAGATGGACGGGCTTTTCTTCGGCCTCTATTACTGCTATAAGCTGGCTGCGGATGACGGCGACAGGGAATTAATCAGAAAGCATGTGGCCGACCTTGTGGATTATCTGATTAAAAACGACCTGCGCATCGTTGACAGCGACGGAAAAACCACTACCTGGGGCAGGTATTACCCCGAATATATAAAGACCCACAGCTTTATGAACGCGATGCTGCTTCTGCAGCACCTTAAGATCGCCTACTACGTTACCGGCGAGAAAAAGTACGACGATTTCTATAAAAAAATGGCGTTTGACGAGAAGTACGCCGATTACTCGGTGGGCTGCTGGGTTCCGCTCCCGCCGGAGTACAGCAATTTTTCCGACAACGTGATGGCCGCAATGATTTACGCTCCGCTCTTAGATCTCGAGACCGACCCCGGACTCACAGAGAAGTACATTTTAAGCCTTCAGGGGTTTTACGAGGGCTATTCGGAAATTGACTTCAGGCTGCCCGGAGGGGATACGATATACGGGCATATACGCTGCATGCTGGAACGATACGCGCTGGAGTCCACTGATAAAGAAACCCATGAAAAAATCACCGCGCAGATCGAGGACTACTGGAACAAGGATAAGCTATACCACGGAGTTAAGGCGATAGGCTGTCCGCTGTACGCCTATATCGCAAAGAAATACCTGGGAGATAGGGCAGAGGAAGACGGCGTCCCGGTCAAGGCGGCGGATACCCTGCGGTACTTCCCGCTCAACGTCAAGTGGAATAAGGGAACGATAGCCGGGTATCAAGAAGAATTCGGGTTCCGTTACGACCCCGCTCCGTGCAGCCCCGAACCCCAAATAGGACTTCCGGTGCCGATAGACCGCAGAGTCAAAGACTGGTCCTGCTGGGTGCAAAACCCCTATAACTCCCTCGGCAGCGCCGACCCTGACGGGGCAATGGAGTTTAACGGCCACGATTACCTTATCGGCTATTGGCTCGGCAGATATTTCGGCTATATCAGCGCGCGGGATTGAACGCTGCCACCCATACAACCATACTTAAAAAACACACGCAGGGGGCATTTTATTATAATGGAAGAGGGCCGTGCAAAAAGCGCTCCGGTGAAAAAAAGACGCAAATCTCTGTTAGGCAGAAGCGACGGCCGGCGCTTGCGCTCGCTTCCGCCGATCAGCCGTATTTCGCCCTATATCATGAAAACAAGGAACGGCGCTTCGAACTATATCTCGGAGTCCGTCGATATCCATAACATGGAGCGGTATATCAGGCAGAAAAGAACCGAAGGGCTCACCGATTTCGGCGCGCTCCACGTCTTTATCGCCGCCTATGTCAGAACCGTCTCCCAGAGACCGGGCATCAACCGGTTTATCAGCGGACAAAAGGTCTACGCCCGAAACAACATTGAGGTGGCGCTGACAATAAAGAAAGACATGCAGCTAAACTCCCCCGACACGGTGATAAAGGCAGTGTTCAAGCCGGACGCCACGGCCGAGGATGTCTATGCCGAGATAAACCGAAAGGTAGATAAGGAGAAAAACAGCGCAAAGCTTGATTCAAGCTTCGATAAGCTGGCCGGGTTTTTAGGCTATATCCCCGGCCTCGCGTTCAAATTCACCGTCTGGTTTCTCGGCCTGCTCGACTATTTCGGCATACTCCCCAAAAATCTTCTGCAGCTGAGCCCGTTTCACGGCTCGCTTTTTATAACCTCGATGGGTTCTCTCGGTATTCCGCCTATCTACCACCACCTCTACGATTTCGGCAATATCCCGATTTTTCTCGCGTTCGGAGCCAAACGCACACAGTTCGTACTGAACAAGGACGGAAAAACCGAGGAGAGAAAGTTCATCGATTATAAGTTTGTCTGCGACGAACGCATCTGCGACGGATTCTACTACGCTTCGGCTCTGAAATACATAAAACACCTTTTAAAAAACCCGTTCGTCCTCTCAACCCCACCTGCAAAGGTCGTTGCGGATATCGATTGACAATGCTGAATATTTTTACCGATTTGCGGAAAGCTAATTTCAGCTTTTAAGGCATATAAAGGAGCTGAAATCACATGAAACGAACGACGCTTATCCGCATTGTCACATTTTCCGCTGCTGCGCTGACCGTCGCCGTGATATTCGCCGTGACCGGCTGGATCAAGGTCTCGGAGTATAAAAGATCCTACGAGCTCACCTACCGCAGGGCGTTCACCGACCTCTGCGACTCGATGTCTAAAATCGACAGCGAGCTCTCAAAGAGCCTCTACGCGAACTCCGGCCCGCTGCTGGTGACCCTTGCGAACAACATCAGCCGCTATTCCGAGTCGGCCAAAAGCGCGCTCTCCATCCTGCCGACTGCGGATATGTCGCTGGACAAAACCTCCGAATTTATAACCCAGGTGGGCGATTTCTCGATCACCCTCGCGCGGAAGGCCGCCGGCGGGACCCAGATATCCGAGGAAGAGCTCTCTTCCCTGAGTACGATGAGCCAGACCGCTTCCACCCTTTCGTCCGAGCTCTCGACGCTGTATCAGGAAGTCAACAATAAGAATTTCTTTCAGGCCTCCTCAACCGACGTGCTGTCGCAGGCGGAGAGCGCGGAGGAGAACACCCCTGCCAATTTCGCTGACGGCATTTCCACAATGGAAGCCAATATGCCCGAATCTCCGGTGCTAATATACGACGGCCCTTACTCCAGCCATATCACCCAGACCGTCCCCCAATACCTGCTGAAGGGGGATGCCGAGATATCCCAGAGCATTGCGCAGGGCAAGGCCGCTAACTTTCTCGGGATCTCCAAGCCCGCGCTGGAGTTTGTCTCGAAAACCGAGGGCGACAAGGTTGTATACACGTTCTCGACCAATGACGGCGCGGAGTCCTATATCTCCGTGACGGCGGTGGGCGGTTATGTCGTCTCCTATTCCGGTTCGTATATCCCGGGCGCGGCGGCAATCAGCCCTGAAGACGCCGTCTCCGTAGGCTCCGCCTTTCTCTCAAGCAAGGGCTATGCCGACATGCTCTCGTCTTACCACTACACAGCGGGAGGTATCTGTTATATCAACTACGAGTATGTCGAAAACGGCGTCGTGGTCTACCCGGATCTCATCCAGCTCGGCGTCGCCCTCGACTCCGGCAAGGTGACATACATGGACGCCAGCGGCTACCTTAACAACAACAAGTCCGGCCGCGACCTGACTCCCGCCATATCCTCCGCTGACGCGGCGGGAAAACTGAGCTCTGGACTCACGCCCGAGGGCGACGCAAAGCTCTGCATCATCCCCTCCCCCGGCGAAAACGAAATTCTCTGCTACGAGTTCAAATGCACCGGCGCGAACGGAAACTCCTACCTTGTCTATATCGACGCGAAAACCGGTTTGACTCAGAACATCTTCCTGCTGGTCGTGGACGAAAACGGAACGCTGACGCTGTAGCGTCCGGAAATTCGGACACCGCTTAGCTTCGAAAGCAAAGCGATATATACGGAAAGAAAAACCGCCGGAGGGCTTAAATACAGCTCTCCGGCGGTACATTTAAAGGCCGCGTCCGTCTGGTGGCAAGCATTTACCCGAAGATGTCCGCTGCGTACCCGCCGGCCTTAAAAAGCCTCCCACTCGGGCGTTCCGGGAGCTTTTCGAGATGAAAAAGAACATTGACGCTTTTAACGATACTCTATCTGAATCCCTAAGGCAGAGTCGGTCAACTCTCCGAAGAATCAAGTCCGCAGGCGGCGCTGAGGGCCGGTATTTGTGCATTTCGTTGTAAAACATACCTATATTTTTGTGCAAAATGATTTATTAATTGGTTGAACTTTTCACCCCTATTTGCTTGACATTCCCTGAATATTCCTTTAAAATGCTCATAGTGTTTATAAATTACCGCTAAGTTGATAGCGGCTTTAGGCGGACAGTTTTCGGACTTTCGCAAATTAATTTAATCAAGTATGGAACCAACCTATTCCATAGGAGGAACTCATAGTCTGTTCAATTAAATAGGTCGTGGGAGCAGTGTAAAGCGAAACCCCTGTCACTGTTTTTAGCGACAATAATGGAATTGTATCTGCTGTGACCTCCTTTGATTTATGCCCGCGCATAACCAAGGAACGGTTTGTTTCATCTAAATGCTAAAGTTGGCACTCGCAGATGCAAAAAGCCCAAACGGCTTGTTGTTATCTGCGACTATTATTTTGCTTAAAAAAGAGGTGCAATGCCTTGAATAATACAAAAATGCCGCGCCATATCGCGGCTCGTTTTCAGGAGCGCGGCGTTGATCCTTCTAAAATTATCAGGTATGTGAAGGGCGATATGGACCTGGAGCTCTCGCTGATCGACCAGGTCCTGGCGTTTGACGACAACAGCTTCTTCATCATGACCGGAAGAGAGCACGTGGAGTACTCCGAAAAATCCAAGAAACTGGAAGCTGTCTTCGACGTGACCGATTTCTCCGAGCGCCCCATATCGGAAATCGGCCGGCTCGATGTCGACCAGATGATCGCCGTGGGCCGGCTTATCTCCGATAAAGACGGAGAATTGACGGAGATCGCGGACTTCACGATCGGTAAATCCGCGGCGTTTGAGATCTTTGCCAAGCACTTCAACAAAAAAGCCAACACCGAAAACGAAAAGGATGAGGGCCCTGTCGGCGAGGAGCCGGAGCTTTTCTGCCCGAAATGCGGCACACGTTATCCGGACCCCGCGCGGAAGGTATGCCCGAAATGCCTCAACAGATCATCGCTCACGCTCAGAGTGATGAGTCTTTTTAAGAAATACATCCCCCAGGTTTTGATCATCATGTTTTTTATGCTGTTGACGACGGGCTTTGGTATTATCTCGCCGTACTTTTCCACGGCGCTGATCTACGACAAGGTCCTGGTAAACGAGAGCCTGTATAAAAACGGCAGCGTCAACACCGTCTACTTCGGGATCGATCTGTTCAGGCAGATCGGCCTCGTGGTCGCCGGGCTGATTGTCGTCCGCATACTTCAGAACCTGCTCAACATCCTGAAAGCCCGCTATATCGCCGGCACAGTGCCCAAGGTCATCTACGATATGCGGCTGATGATCTTCTCGGCGATGCAGCGCCTCTCCGTGAGCTTCTATACCAGCAAGCAAACGGGCTCGCTTATGTCCCGCGTCAACGACGACGCAAACAACGTATACAACTTCTTAATACACGGCATACCCTATCTGTTTACCAGCGTCGCGACCTTTATCGGCGTTCTCACCTGCATGATTATGATCAGCTGGAAGCTTACGCTGATTGTCTTTACCAGCATACCGATCATAGTGACGGCTTACGCTATAATTATGCATTTCCTCCACAGGATGTACCATGCCAACTGGGTCTACTCCTCGAGGATGAGCTCCCTTCTGTCCGACGCGCTCTACGGCCAGAGAGTCATCAAGGCATTCACTCAGGAGGGCTCGGAGAGCAACCGTTTTGCGCAGTACAGCGGCAGAGTCAATGCGTCCTACACAAGGCTGGCGCTTACGGTTACGACGGCTTACCCGCTTGTCGGATTGATCATGCGCATCGCCCAGTCCCTTCTTCTGGGCGTCGGCACGGTGTTCGTAATCCGCGGCGAGATGTCCGTCGGTATTTTAATGACGCTGTCGGCATACCTCAACATGCTGTTCGAGCCGCTGAACTTCTTTACAAACCTCTCGGACTGGTGGTCCAGCTGCATCGACAGCTCCCAGCGCATATTTGAGGTCATCGACGCAAAAACCGACCTGCCCGAAGCCGAAAACCCCGTACATATGGATACGCTCAAGGGTGACTTTGAGGCCGACGGCGTAATGTTCGAATACGAGCCGGGCAAGCCGGTCATCCGCAATCTCACGCTATCGGTCAAATCCGGGCAGATGCTCGGCATCGTGGGAAAGACGGGTGCCGGCAAGTCCACCCTTGTCAACCTGCTGGCCAGGCTTTACGACCCGAGCGAGGGAAAGATCACGCTCGACGGCATCGACCTGAAGGACATCTTCACGGGCGACCTCCGCAGGAATATCGGCATCGTCTCCCAGGATATCTACCTGTTCATCGGCTCGATCGCCGACAATATCAGGTACGCCCGGCCCGACGCCACGATCGAAGAGGTTATCAACGCCGCTAGAGCCGCCTGCGCCCACGACTTCATCATCAAGCTGCCGGACGGCTATGAGACAAGGATCGGCGCGGGCGGACAGGGCCTTTCCGGCGGCGAACGTCAGCGCCTTTCGATCGCCAGAGCCATTATCCAGAATCCCAGCATCCTGATTCTGGACGAGGCGACGGCCGCGATGGACACCGAGACCGAACGCAGAATACAGGAGTCCCTCGCCGCGCTGCAGGCCGGAAGAACCACGATTGCGATCGCCCACAGGCTTTCCACGCTGCGGGACGCGGATGTTCTCGCGGTTATAGACAAAGGCCGGGTGGTCGAGTTCGGCACGCACGACGAGCTGATTAAGAAAGAGGACGGCATCTATAAACGCCTCTATGATCTGCAGATGGAAGCGCTGAAATTTATCGTGGAATAAGGTTTTCTGGAGGTATTGATATGGAAAGCAGGATATCGCTTGAAGCGCTTGCGAACGTCAATTATATCGACCCCGCTAAAGCGCGTTTCTATATTGAAAACGACAATTTTTTAAGTCTTGATTACGATGGGGTAAAGTACAAAAACGTCAAGCTCCACCGTGCGATGCCCTTTAAGCTGCCCGACGATTATATCTCCGTTCAGGACATGGAATCCAAGGAGCTGTTTCTGATCCGCTCCCTCTATGAGTTTCCTGAGGACCAGGCGCTGCTGCTCAGCCAGCACCTGAAAAAGCGCTACTTCTGCCCGAAGATAACGGCAATCCCCTCGATCAAGGCAAAGCTCGGATTCCTGTATTTTGAGGTTGATACGGACGCCGGACATAAATCGTTCGCCCTCCGCGACGCCACGCACAATATACGGCGTATCGACGACGGCGCAAGGATTATTATTGTAGACGTCGACGGCAACAGGTACGAAATCAGCGATGTGTCCAAAATGCCGAGCGCCGATTTCAAACGTATCGAGCCTTATCTTCTGTAAGGTCTTAAGCTTTACAGATAAGGACAGAAAGGACTGGTCTTGAAAAATGAGACTCAGGTTTGATCCTCCGGAGAATCTGGCGGAGGAATTGAAGGACGCCGTCTATATCATCCCCTGCGATATGGATTTCGACGGAAACCCCACCGACGAAGGCTATGTCGCCGTCGTCGGCGAAAAGATAAATACCTATATCGACGGAAAGCTGATCCAAAGCGTCGACATCTCCTCACTAACGGAGCCAGCAATTCACCTCGGCGTCGGCTGCGCCGACCTCGACGCGAAAACCGGGGAGACCCCGGTGCTGATCGCAAGGTTCAGCCGGAAGCACTCCGAGCGCTTCGCCGAGTTCGCAAAGGCGATAACGATTCACAACGAGCACGGCGTCTGGCTGGAATCCAACGACGAAAACGAACAGATCTGCTTCAAATGCGGGAGACGCCTGATCCACGGAACAAGCACATGCCCGTTCTGCGCTAAGAAGGGCTCCGTCATCGGCCGCCTGCTCAAGTTGGTAAAGCCCTATATAAAAACCATCATCCTTGTGGTTTTCCTGTACATGGTCGCGAGCGGAATCAACATCGTTATTCCGATCATCAACAGAAATCTTGTAGATAACTATCTGGCTCCTCAGAAGGGACCGGTATCCTCCGCGCTGCTGCTGGTCGCGATGATCTTCGTCTGCTACATCGCCAGCACGCTGATCTCGATATACGCCAACCGCAGGAGCGTGCGCGTCGGTAACCTGTTCTCCAACGACCTCCGCATCCTGTCCTATTCCAAGGTCCAGGCAATGAGCGTCAACTCGATTTCCAAGCGCACCCCGGGCGACCTGATGAGGAGAATCACCTACGACACCTCGGTCGTCCAGTCCTTCATCACGGGAACGATGCAGTCCGTCCTCCTTCAGCTGACGTCTCTGATCATCGTCACCGTCATCATGTTCATCGTCAACTGGCGTCTGACGCTCTGGGCCTATCTGCCCGTGCCCTTTGTCGCGCTGGTAATCACCGGATACCGCCGGATCATCCGTATCCGGTACGAGAGCCAGTGGCGCTGGGCCTCCCGCGCGAACTCAATCCTTTACGACATCATCCGCGGCATCCGGGTCGTCAAGAGCTTCGGAACTGAAAGGCTTGAGGTGGATAAATACAGAAACGTCTCCAGAAAGCTCTCGGACGTTATGATTTCGAACGAAAAGCTCTGGGCGACGCTGAATCCGATTCTCGGCTTTATCATCGGCTGCGGCGAATTTATCATCCTCTACTTCGGCGGCTCCGACGTCATCGGCGCCCAAATGACGGTCGGCGAGCTGATTCAGTTCGTCTCCTTCCTCGGCTACATCTACTCGCCTCTGAACTCGCTGACCCGTCTCCCCCAGCAGCTGACAAACTTCTTTACCTCGGCCTCCAAGCTCTTTGAGATATTGGATGAGGAGCAGGATGTTGAGGACAAAGAAAACTCCGAAGATGTTAAGATCACCGGGCATATCGAGTTTCAGGACGTGTACTTTGGGTATAACAGCTATGAACCCGTAATCAAGGGCATCAGCTTCGATGTTAAGCCCGGCGAGATGATCGGCATCGTCGGCCCGTCCGGCGTCGGCAAGTCCACGCTGATCAACCTGATAATGCGGTTTTACGACGTCACCGGCGGACGGATTCTGATTGACGGCCACGACATCAGGGACATCCCGCAGCAGACGCTGCGCGAGAACATCGGCGTCGTGTTCCAGGAGACCTTCCTGTTCGCCGGGACGATCTACGAGAACATCGCCTATGCCAAGCCAGGCGCGCTGCCCGAGGAGGTCTTCGCCGCGACTAAAATAGCGAACGCCCACGAGTTCATTATAAAGCAGCCCGACGGCTACAACACGAAAATCGGCGAAAACGGATTCTCCCTCTCCGGAGGCGAGCGCCAGCGCATCGCGATTGCCAGGGCGGTGCTCCGGAATCCCGCGATACTGATCCTCGACGAGGCAACAGCCTCCCTTGACACCGAAACAGAGCACCTGATTCAGGAGGCCCTCGAGCGCCTTGTCAAGGGCAGAACGACGTTTGCCATCGCCCACAGGCTCTCCACATTGCGCCATGCGACGAAGCTTATCTGCATAGATAAAGGGAAAATCGCCGAGATGGGCACCCACGACGAGCTTCTCGAAAAGCAAGGTGTCTATTACAAGCTTGTAATGGCCCAGCGCCAGACCACAAAAATGGCCGGCTCGCCGTCTCCGGCCAAAAACGCAGGCTAAATATGAAAAAAAGGGGCGATTTCAGCCCCTTTTATTATTAAAGCTCGTAAACCCCGTGCGGTTTTGCACAATTTTGCATAATAATAAAACTACAGGTGATGTGATGTATTATTTAAAACTCCCGACAAGGAGCAAAGCTCCCGAAAAAAGGCTCCGCTTCATAAAAAACGGCGAATTGATTTTTGATCTGTCAGTCCGTTACGACGATGAAAATCCCGACTGCTACTATTATTACCCCGTATTCGCGGACGGTGTTTCGATAACCGTCGACGGCGTCGAAAACCCTAAAATCGCGGTGTGCCCCGCTCCCGAGTTTTCCGAAGACGAGAGGATGTCAAAATACCGCCCGAAGTTCCATTTTACGGTGAACAAAGGCTGGCATAACGACCCCAACGGCCTTCTGTATTACCGAGGCCGTTATCACATGTTTTTTCAGTACAACCCTGTCGGCTCCAGCTGGGGCAATATGCACTGGGGGCACGCGGTCTCAGAGGACCTGGTCCACTGGACCGAATTCGGCATAGCGCTCTACCCGGACAAGCTCGGCACAATGTATTCCGGCTCCGCCATCGTCGACTATGAAAACGCGTCCGGCCTGAAATCTGGAGAGGACGACCCGATTCTGCTTTTCTATACCGCGGCCGGCGGCAAAAGCGTTTTAAGCGAGGGTCGGAACTTCACACAGTGCATGGCCTACAGCACCGACGGCGGCATCACCTTTAAAAAGTACGACAAAAACCCCGTCATCCCCCATATTAAGGCTGAAAACAGAGACCCGAAGGTTGTGCGCGACGGCGGGGGCGGCTATTTCTGCGCACTCTACCTCGACGGAATCGAGTACGCCCTCTTGCACTCCGATAACCTTCTGGACTGGTCCCCGCTGCAGACATTGACCCTGCCCGGCGACGGCGAATGTCCCGATTTCTACCCCCTTTCGTTTGAGGGAAAGATGAAATGGGTGTTCTCGGGCGCATCCGACAGATATCTGACCGGCGACATCGTCGAGGGCAGATTCGTCCCCGACAGCCCCGACCCGTTAAGGCTCCATTACGGCCGCAGCAGCTACGCCTCCCAGACCTGGTCCGATGTCCCAGACGGCCGCAGGCTCCGCATCGCCTGGACACGCTGGAATGCAATCGACCCCTCTCCGCTTGCCTACTGGTCCTCGATGACGACTCCGACGGAGATGACTCTGAAAAAGCTCGATAACAGGGCCTGCCTGACCGTCGCCCCGGCTTCCGAAGTGAGAAACCGTGCTGTAAAAATAAACAGCTTTACAGATATATCCCTTTCCGGAAGCAACGGTACGAAAGCTTTCCCCTGCTCCAAGGCCTGCCTTATCGACATCGTTTTTTCGCAAATCGGGCCGTTTTCAATCCGCTTCAACGGCTTTCGGATTGAATATGACGGCAGCGCGCTCACCTGCGACGGCAAATCCGCGCCGTTACCTGACAAGCTTGCCGACTTGACACTGATTTCCGACAGCACAAGCGTCGAAGTCATGGCCTGCGGCGGCAGCATTTACTTCTGCAGCTCGTTTTTACCCGACGATGACCCCACTCTGGCGCTCGAAGTACCCGGTGAGCTAAAAATAAAATCGCTCACGGTCTCGGACTTCTGAGGAGCAAATCACAGCAAACAAGCAAAGACTGCGCCGATGGATAAAAACCTTTAGCGCAGTCTTTCATTTAATCAATCATCGAACGCTACTTGTAGCTTTGAACTCTTAAGTGTTTCGGCAAGGATCCCACGACGATAAGCTTCTTTTCCTTGTCATACAGGAAGTAGATGCGCAGCAGATCAGACGGATCCTTGCCGACTTTCAGATGAAGGTCAAGAACACTTTCGACAGGTATTCCCCTGTAGCCGATATAGTACTTGATCTTATAATCGGCGGGGTACATTTCTACGGATGTCCCCTTTGTCGGTACAACCTCAAACGGACGGTTATACTTCTTCGAGCAAATATTATCACGCGTCGCTTCGTCTATCAGGCCTATCAGTTCATTGCGGTACTCCACAGCCAGATACTCCAGCGCGTCGCAGAGCAGAGGCATGTCCACTTCGCCGGGCTGAACTCTCCCGATCATATCCTTTGCTCTCTCATGCAGCATGAGCCTGCCCTCAAACCATTTCTCGATCCATGCAGCAACTTCCGATGGCTTCTGCGGACGGCATCGTAGCATCTTCAAATGCAATATTTGCTCTTCTTTTTCGTCTAACTGTCGTTTATACCTACCCTCAACCTCTGCAAGGCGGCCAATAAATGCTTTTTTCTCCTCTTCAAGCTCATTCAGCCTGGCTTTAAGCCGTTCGATCCGTTTTTCGGCATCATCTATTTTTTCAGCATATTCCGATAGTTTTTGATGACAGCGGCTTTCGATCTCGGCCTTTTGTTCAATGAAGGAGGCCGCCATTTGCTCTCTGGACCGATGAAGTCTGATTATCGCTTCCCGCTCCAACGCCTGTGCTTCTGGGACAAAAACGCACTTGCCAAAGGACATGGCCTTCCCCTTTGGATAGTTTTGTACAAAAAAATCGAGCTCCTTTATAACCTTGCCCGGCTCGCGCTCTATTCTGCCATAAGGCACCGATTTTGTTTGACCGCCCAGCGCGGCCGGCTCAATAATCAGTATATCGCCGTTTCCTATATGTCGCCCTGTAGTTTTAATAAACGATTCCCGCTGTGACGCGGGTAGGATGAAAAACTGCGCACAACCCATCCGATACCGAGTCAGCGATGAAATGTCGAGCGGAACCGATGGTTTCGCATCCTGATTTTTTATCGGCGGGCATATAGTAGGGGTAAAACCGCGGTACCGTGCTTTGTCAGCACTTAATACCTGCTGCATGTCCATTCGCTGCACGCACGGGATAGGAGCTTCGGACATTTGCTCATACTCCGAAAACACAACCGCGGGCAGCATCCGCTCCGGCTCGACAAGCCAATTCCTAAGGCGCTTGATATCTGCGTAATTTGACAGAGCGTGCGCTTCTTCAATAAGCTGCCAGGTTTGCCAGAGACCAACCCGCGGATTCCTGGCCAAGTATTTTATTACGGCAAGGCGGAATACCTCACAAAAAGAGTCCGTACCCTGGATCTCGTGTACCACAGTCCTGAATCCGCACTCGACGCCGTCGGTAATAATGCTGTAAGAAATATTGGTTTCAAAAAGCCTTCCGGGTACAGGCATTCTTCCCTGATCCGCCGCGCCGGGGTTTGTCCCTAAATCCGGCTCAGTGAGCTGCAGCGTCCATATGCCCTTATCCGGCAGCCAGAACACCTGCAGCTTATACCCCATGTCCAGATGAAACGAGCTCAGCCTTGATAGGTCAAGTTCCTCGTAGGCCTCCGGTTCAGGCATATTCAGCTCTGACGGCAGCTCGAAAGCTCTGAAGCGCTGCCTCAGCCATTTCATGGTTTCAAGCACGGTGATCTTAAACACTGTTTTCGGCGGGGTGCTCTTTCCTTTACCAGCGATGGCATGCAGCTGATATGTAGGATAACTGATGTTTCTGAGCAACAACAGCGGCTGATAATCCCGAGCAGCATCGTTATGTGGTTTCATTTTGCTACCTCAAGCATTTTAGTTACTGGGCAACAGTTTTCATATCGTGATCATCAGTTCATATCGCTTAACTGTCCTTATCAAGTACGGACTCTAGGAACGCGTCGATGGCCTCCGCTACCTTTTCCGGGTGGCTGATCAGGTAGCCGTGGCATGCGCCTTCGATCCACGAAAGCGTAATGTTATCCCTTTTCGGGATCTTCATTTCCTCATGCGAAGGCCTTACGGGCATAGACCGGTCCCCCCAGAGCTCAAGCACGGGGAGCTCCGTCTCCTCCAGCGCGGAGTAGCCGCTCCACCGCTTCCAAAGCGTCGCAAATCTCTGCTTTTCGCTTTCGGAAAAGCCTCTCTGAGCGAACTCGCGGTAGGCAAGGTTAATTTTATCGAACGGCGGCTGAAGCTTGTTATACTTCGCCGGCAGCGGACCGAAAACGTTTTCGGATACCGAGCAATCCGTCCACCCCTCGCTGGAGATCACCGCTCTCAGCTTTGTCTGTTTACCTGCCTGCCGCAGCGCTTCGACGGCGGCCATACCGCCGAGGCTGTGCCCTCCGAGGATAAACCCCTCCGGCGCTATCGAACGGCATGCCCGCAGGATATGCCCCGTAAGAACCTCTATCGAAGAATCGGCCATCACCGGAGAACTGTTCGCGATACCCGGCCAGTCGATTGTCACTATATTGATTTGCGACCGGATGCCGCGTATCGTTTTCCCCCATTTCGCATACGGCGAAAACGTGCCCGGGATAAGGATCAGCGTGTCTTTCGCCCCTTTGTCCCATACGCGGCAGGACAGCTTGACCCTGTCTCCCGTCTCGACGAGCCGTTCCGTAAAATGCTCTTCGAAATATGCGATATCTTTTTCAAGCTCGGCCTGAGCCTCCATCCGCTGCTTCCCCCTAGAATTAATTTAATCAATATAACCGGCCGCCGCTAACAACCGCGGCGGCCGGTTTTGTAGTTTATTCGAAAAAGAACGGCTTGCCGGAGTTGGCTGATTTATAAATACCGTCGAGGATCGCGGAAACCGTGTAGGCCTGTTCGGGGAGCACGCAGGGATCCGTGTTGTTCTTGAGCGCGTTATACCACTGGAACGCCTCGAACACCTCCGGCTTGTTGCCCGAGTCGCCCTCGTAGAAGGCCACGCCGCCGGCACTAAAGCTGGGCCTCAAAACATACTGCCGACCGTTTCTAACGCCGTTGATGCGCAGTCCGTCAACCATGTCCGCGCCCGCGAGAGTGCCGCAGAGCGTGGTCTGAGCTTCGCGGACATCGAGGGAGTTAAGCGCCCAGGAGGATTCGAGAACGATGGTGGCACCGTTCTCCATTACAACAAATCCAAAGCAGCTGTCTTCGACGGTGAACTTCTCGGGGTCCCAGTCTCCCCAGGCGTTGCCGGTGCCGCCCTTCTGGTCTGCAAGCTTACGGTATTTTGTGCCGACGCAGTACTTCGGCTTGTAGTTGTCCATCATCCACAGCGTCAGGTCGAGGGCGTGTGTGCCGATGTCGACAAGAGGTCCGCCGCCCTGCTCGTACTCGTTGAGGAAAACGCCCCATGTCGGAACTGCTCTGCGCCTGATCGCGTGCGCTTTGGCATAATAGATCTCGCCGAACGTGCCTTTTTCGCATTCCTCTTTAAGGAACTGAGAATCGGCGCGGTAGCGGTTCTGATACCCTATCGTCAGCTTCTTGCCAGTGCGCTTCGCGGCCTCGAGCATTTTTCTTGCGTCTGCCTCGTTAATCGCCATCGGTTTTTCGCACATCACATGGCAGCCGGCCTCAAGCGCCGCCACGGAGATTTCACAGTGTGCGCGATTGGGGGTGCAGACATGGACAACATCCGGTTTTTCCTTTTCAAGAAGCTCCTTGTAGTCCTCGTATACTCTCGCGCCTGCAACGCCGTATTGCTCCGCCGCTTTCTGCGCGCGTTCGACAATGATATCGCAGAAGGCGATAAGCTCAACGTCCGGCACCAGCCTCAGCGACGGCAGGTGTTTACCGTTTGCAATACCTCCGCAGCCGATAACCGCTACTCTAAATTTTCCCATAAGACCATTCCTTTCATACTCTATACTTCATACCGCGGCTCATCCGAACCGTTTGTCCGTCTACCATTATATTGGTTTTCCGTTTTTTTTGCAAGAGCTATTTACATGCATACCGTTTTTATTGCTGTAGCGCTACAATACATATTTACATGCATACCGTTTTTATTGCACCACATTCGTTAACATATGAAAATATACGCCTTAATAAACGGATTTCAACAGAAGCAAACAATTGGCTTTACACCTCTGATTCCCTATATTCTCAAGGGACTTTCACAGCTTCCACATGGTTTTCCACATTCCCGTGTGAACTTCCGCATTGTATATTTTTGCTGATATACAAACCACAAAAAAAGCCGCGTCCGGCCTTTTTCCCGGATGCGGCCCGTTGATGATCGCCCGACACGGGTACTTAGGGTTCACCCATACCCGTGTTACGCTCTGATCCGGCTTTCGATCTCCGTCAGGCGGTTGTATTTCGCCGTACGCTCCCCTCTGCAGGGCGCTCCGGCCTTCAGGAAATCGGCGTTCTGCGACACCGCGAGGTCCGAGATAAACGCGTCGTATGTCTCGCCCGAACGGTGGGAGATAATTACCTTATAGCCGGCGTTTCTCGCCATGCGGATAAAGTTGAGCGTCTCCGTCAGCGTCCCAATCTGGTTCGGCTTGACCAGCACGCAGTTGGCCGCTTTCATCGCGATCCCCTTTTCCAGGCGCTTTGTATTCGTCACAAACAGATCGTCTCCCACAAGGAACAGCTTATCCGAAAACTTCCTCGTCAGCTCGCTCCAGAGCTCGAAATCGTCCTCTCCGGCCGCGTCCTCAATCGACAAAATAGGATATTTGTCGGCGAGCTGTTTCCAATACCTTGTAAGCTGCTGGGCATTAAGCGTCTTTCCGCTCTTCGGAAGGCGGTAGGTACCGTCGTGCTGCACCCAACCGCTGGCTGCCGCGTCAAGTGAAAACATCACATCCTTGCCCGGTTCGAGTCCGGCCGCCGCGGTCGCCTCCACCAGAAGCTCGAGGCCCTCCTCGTCCCTGCGCAGGTTCGGGGCGAAGCCGCCCTCGTCGCCGATACCGGTGGAGAGCCCCCTGGACTTAAGAACCGACTTGAGCTTTGCGTATATCTCAGCGCAGTATTCAACGGCTTTCGCCGCCGAGTCCGCGCCGACCGGAACCACCATGAACTCCTGTATGTCCAGGCTGTTGTCCGCGTGGGCGCCGCCGTTCAAAATATTCATCATCGGTATCGGCATCTTGGCGCCGCCGGTGATTCCGCCGAGATAGCGCCAGAGCTCCTGCCCGGAGGCCGCGGCCGACGCTCTCGCCACCGCCAGAGACACGGCTAGAATCGCGTTTGCGCCGAGGGAAGCCTTATTGTCCGTCCCGTCCAGCTCAATGAGCTTATCGTCCACCGCGCGCTGATTTGACGCGTCCATACCGATCAGCGCCGGCGCAATAATGCTTTTAACGTTGTCTGCGGCCTTAAGGCACCCCTTGCCGCTGTAGCGCTTTGCTTCGCCGTCTCTCAGCTCATGGGCCTCGTAGCTGCCCGTTGAAGCGCCGGAGGGCACCGCCGCCGTCCCGTAGAAGATTTCAGCGTCCCGGATAACGCCGGCGGTCGCTTCAACCGTCGGATTTCCGCGTGAATCGAGTATCTCCCGCGCGCTCAGTTCAAAAATTTCAAATTCCGGCATATTTCTCACTCCTTTAATCTGATAATTCAAGTATTCCCGTTTTCTGTCAGCCGATTCAATTTATCCTATGCTGGTGTTATAAGCGAAACAATCTGGTCGAGGGGCAGTTTTTTCTGTACCGCGGAGACAATTCTCGCCTTCGCGGCATCCCCGGTCAAAACGGCACCGATAACTTCGCCGTTTTCTATGTAAAGCCTCGCGCCTTTACTGGGCGCAACTGGCTGTCCGTACGCCAGGCCGACCCTGCCCACGCTTACGAAGTTGAAATCTTTGATGTTAAAATACGTCGCGGTAGGTTTTTCGGCATAAACCGCCGATATATCGCCAGCCATCGCAGCCCCGGCCACGCTGCCCTGCTCGGCCGCGGCGGTCGCGAGCCCGGCGACGCGGCCGTTGTACTCCGCGCAGTCCCCCGCCGCGTAAATATCCGGTACGCTTGCCGCCATATGATTGTCGACGACGATGCCACGGTTTACAGCCAGCCCGGCCGCTTTTGCGACCGCGGTCTCCGAACGTATCCCGGCTGACACCAGTATGAAGTCCGCCTCGATAAAACCTCCGTTTGTAAGAGCCGCGCCGGCGGCCGTGTTCTCGGCTATGCTTGTGCCGGTCACCGAGTCTATTCGCAGCTTCTTCAGATAATCCGTCATCTCCGACGACAGGGCCTCGTCCGCCGTAAGCTTCATCAGCCTGTCGGCCAATTCGCATATTGTAACCTCAAGCCCTCTCGCCGCCAGCGCGATCGCCGCCTCCACACCCAGAATGCCACCGCCCGCGACAACCGCTTTTTTCGACCGGCCGCACTTTTCAATGATGGCCTCCGCGTCCTTCTCTGTCCGGAGCGTAAAGACCGGAATCCCGCCTTCCACGATTTTCACCGGGTTAAAAGGGTTCGCGCCGGTTGCGACCAGCAGTTTGGAGTAGCGCACGCTCTCCCCATTCCCGAGAAAAACCGTCTTTCTGTCGGGGTCGATAGCCGCCGCTTTTTCAAACACCGTCTCAATATTGTTTTTTTCGTACCACTCTGGACCGACAAGGAGGGCCGCCTTTTCCCCTGTTTTCACCGTATCGGTGAGAAAGGGGCGGCTGTAGGGCAAAACCCCTTCTCCGCAGAGCATTCTCAGCCCCGTTTTCCTGTCCCTTGCGCGCACTGCCCTTGCCGCTGCGAGCGCAGCCGTTCCGCCTCCCGCAATAATATACAGCTCGTCCAATTATACCACTCCTTAAGCTTGAGTATTTCTAATCGCTTCTCATTAATGTATAATATAGATGTATTATATATTGTTTCCGATAAAACGGCAATAACCGGTTTACGATTATACACTAGGGATGGTCGATATGACAGCAGACATGCTCCGATTTAAAATCAAATTACCGCGGACCGTCAATAAAATAATCTCAGAGCTGAATGCCCGCGGTTTTGAGGCGTATATTGTCGGCGGCTGCGTGCGCGACGCCGTGACAGGGCATACTCCCTCCGACTGGGATATCGCCGCAAGCTCCGAGCCGGCCGAAACCAAGGCGGTTTTTTCCCGCTTTAAAACAGCGGACGACGGCATAAAGCACGGCACGGTCAGGGTTATTATTTACGGAAAATCATATGAGATCACCACCTTCAGGACGGACGGCCCGTATACCGATGACCGCCGGCCGGACTTCGTCGTCTTCACAAAGAGCATCGAAGCGGACCTTTCGCGAAGGGATTTTACCATTAATGCGATGGCCTATTCCCCGTCAGGGGGACTCATCGACCCGTTCCGCGGAGCGGAAGACATACAAAGAAAAGTCATACGCTGCGTAGGTGATCCTGAAATGCGATTTTCGGAAGACGCGCTGCGCATTCTCCGCGCGCTCCGCTTTTCCTCCGTTCTCGGTTACACGATCGAAGAAAAAACTCTTGCCGCCGCGCGGGCGCTCGCCGGCACCTTGCGCAATATTTCCTCGGAACGCGTGACGGCGGAGTTTTTAAAGCTGGTCTCCGGCGGGTACGCACACAGAGTTTATTCGTATAGTATTGATATTTTAAGAACGGTTATCCCGGAGCTCCCCTGCTCTGCCGATACCGAGCGGGCGCTGAAAGCCGCTCCGGCCGACGCCGCCCTTCGTCTCGCCCTGATTTTTCCCGATCTCTCCCTCGCGCGGAAATGTTTTTCCGCGCTGAGGCCCTCAAACGCCCTTTCAAGTAGAGTCTGCGCCTTTGTCGCGCTCCGCGATTCTGAAATACCGGATACACTTCCCAAGGCGCGCCGATTTCTGTCTGCTCTGCCATCCGTCCTCTCCGCCGATGAGGTGATTGCATACTGGAGAGCCCTCGGGTGCGAGGTCAAAGCAGCCGCGGAATTGTTTTCAAACATAGCCGCAAACAATGATTGCACACACCTGTCCCAGCTTGCCCTTAAGGGGGATGAACTCACGGCCCTCGGAATCCCTCCCGGAAAAAAGCTCGGCTCCACCCTTAAATTTCTGCTCGACGCCGTAATCGACGGCGAGGTTGAAAACAACAGTCAGGCCCTGCGAGCCCATGTCAAAAAGAATCTGCAAAGGTTTATTTGACATTTTCCGCCCGCTTTCTACATTATTTTTCAAAGATTTTTCCTGTCTCGAATGCATTTCACCGCTATAAACTGTATGTTTCTCACATATCACAGCTTAACTATTTGCATAATATGTTTATATCAACAGTTTTAGTTGCGAATTCTATAACAAATTGTTGAGTATTTATAACCCTGCCGCAGCATTCCGTTGTTATTTAGCAAGAATCATAGTTTATTACAACAATTGTCCCATTTTCCGTTTCGAAAATATTATATGATGAATATTATTATAGTATTAATCGTTATATTGACAACGTTACGGCATAATAATATAATAAAGCCATAGAGTTGTTCGTTTTTCCCAGAGATTATTCAAACGATTTCAGTAATTATTTTATTCAATATCTGAATTATTGATAACCGCCGTTTTTTGTCCGCACCGCGCCTGCTCCTACTCATTACTCAGTGATACATTTTAAATGTATAAACATTTTAAGGAGGATGTTGGATGAGGTACAAATCAAAGATTCTTGCGCTTGCACTTGCCGTTCTTATGGTTGTTGTGCTTTTCGCGGGCTGCAGCGGCAATAAGGAACCGCAGGAAACAAGCGCGGGGACTACGGCTGTTATATCGACGACCACCGAGGCGCCGAAGGATTTCGAAGGATATGAGTTTACGTTCTCAAACGGCAACTATTACCCGAAAGTTGACGCCAACGGTCTGCCGAACAGCGCGCTCGATGCAGAATGGCTCGAACTGTATGAGGATCTTGAGCAAAAGCTGAACATCAAAATCGCCTACAAGCCCATTGACAACAACGACGACACGCTGACCACGCTGGTCAGCGCCGCAATGGCCGGAAACAAGCTCGTCGACCTGCTCTGGTGCAGGCAGGACTGCTATTGGCAGGCGGCGAAAAAAGGTATAATCCTCCCGGTCGACGGTGACGAGCTGGTCAATCTCGGCCTTGATTGCACCGACGAAGACCGCTGGTTCCAGCCCTGCACCAACGAATCCGAGGCCTTCGGGCATAAATGGGGCGTCAACTGCGCTTCGAAATTTGTCCCCGTAACCACCGGCTATTTCGTAATGTTCAACAAAAAGATTATTTACAACGACACGAACTACACCGACCTGTATAAGCTCGTACGCGAAAACAAGTGGACCTGGGACGTCTATCTTGAGATCGCCCAGGCCTGCACAAAAGACCTTGACGGCGACGGCAACATCGATCAGTGGGGCACCGGCGCCACCGCGTGGGGCAATGAGGTCACCACAAACGATATCGACTTTGTCGGTCCGGATTCAACAGGCAAATGGGTTTTCCTTATTAACTCCCAGAAGGGTATCGACGCCCTCAACTTCCTGCTGAAAGAGAATACCACCGGACGTCTCGACGAGAGCTCCGGCACCTGCCGCCAGGCGTTCGCGGACGGCAAGATCGCATTCAACTGGGGCAATATGGGCCACATCACTCCGACCTCGCCCATTTACAACTCTAACCACGATTACGGCATAATTCCTATGCCTGTCGGCCCGGAAGCCAAGGGCTACGTCGCTTCCCACGACGACAACGACATCTTTGTCATTCAGTCCACGAACAAGGATCTTGACAAGGTTGTCCCGATTATGAACGAATGGTCGCTTATCGTCAACAACAGGGAGACCTACCTTGACGTTCTCGACGACGGCCGCTGCCGCACCGAAGAAGACAAGGAAATGATGAAGACATACATCATTCCGAACTTCAATCTGACCCACTTTGAAGTCAACGACGAAATCACCAATGTACTCGACGAGCAGCTGATTTCCGCCATCTCCTACGGCGGCTACACCGTACAGCAGGCACTCGAAGCGTTCGCGCCCCAGGTGCAGGGTCTGCTCGACCAGTTCTTCAACAACTAAGATATCAAACCCCAAGATAAAAGCGGCGGGAAATCCCGCCGCTTATTAATTTTTTATTTTTCCAGACTGAGGCTTATCTCTCCGGAGTTCAGCGTCACATATTCGCCGGTCTCCGCCCGTACCACCAGGGCTCCGTTTCGCTCTATCTCTTCCGCGATACCTTTGAAAGATTCCGTGCCGTTCGGATAAACGACGACGTTTTTTCCAAGGACGATCGAATGGGCACGGTAATAGGAAAGCCAGTCGTTCTCGGTGTATTCTCCCGTCTCGCGCAGATTTTTAACAAGCGCGAGCGCGAGCGACTCCATCTCCGCTTCGTCCCTCAGGCCAAGCGCAATCGCTTTGTCCCTGATATCCTCTGGGAAGCCGCCCTCGGGTTCAAGGCAGTTGACGCCCACCCCGATGATAACGCCGCTCAGCCTGACTGTTTCTGGGTTCGACACGGTTTCGCACAGGATCCCAGCGGCTTTTTTCCCGTTATAATAGACATCGTTTATCCATTTGATCTCGACGGCCTTGCCCGTCGTCTCCTCAATCGCCCGGCAGACCGCAACCGCCGCCATTGAGGACATCGACACTACCTCGCTGATATCTTTTTTCGTCCTGATAAAAACAGACATGTAAATGCCGAGACCTTTCGGAGAGAAAAAGCATCTTTTAATCCTGCCCCGCCCGGCGGTCTGTGAATAAGCGACGCAGACAGCGCCGTCTCCCGCTTCGCCGTTCAGCACAAGGGAACGGAGCTTCGAGTTCGTCGAATCAATTTCAGGATAAACAAATATGTTGTCGCCGCGGATCACCAAAACGCACCTCGCCGTTGAGATTACAGTTTTACCCCGAGCTCTCTTGCCAGATTCCCGCCGAGGATTTTCCCCTTTGCCTCATCGCTGATATTGAGCGATAAAATAATCGAAATCGCGTTTTTAATGTAAGCGGCGTTCTTATACGGAAAGTCAAGCCCGAAAACATGCGCGTTATCGCCGGTCATGTATATAAGGTCTTCAAGCTGCTCGGTCGAGATATGCCACCCGCCGCGCTCGAAGATCGAGGTCCAGCCGGCAAATATCCGCGGGTTTTCCTTTGCTCCCCTCTGATTCGTCATTACCGCGACCGATTCCTTGAAAAAGCAATACCCTCCGATATGCTCCATGGAGAACTTCAGTTTCGGAAACGAAAAGGCTACATCGTCAAAGAGCAGCTGTTCGTAATCCGAAATACGCCACCTGTGTATGCCTGTGTGAAACGAAATAAAAAGCCCGCACTCCTCCGCCCGCCGGTAGACTTCGAATGCCCGCTCGCCGTTTATTTTTACCCGCTGGTGAGCCGGGTGTATTTTAATACCGAGAAGTCCGAGCTCTTGAATCTCGGACACCTGGTCCTTCAGATCATCTCTGGTAAAATCGATCGTGCCGAAGCCGACGATGTCTTTCTCGTTTTCCAGCTGGGAGGCGAGCCACCGGTTCGGGTTTTCATCCCGGCTCTTCATCTGCGTCCCCTCAAAATTGATGAACGGGGCAAAAGCGACGGCCTTGGCCACGCCGGCCTCCTCCATCATCATCTTGAGGTTGTCAATCGTCGCGTTCGGTTTGACTTCCTTCTGAAAAACATGCGCATGGTTTGCAAATACTTGATACGCCATTTCCGTCACCCCTTGATATTTTTATAAAGAGCGTCTATATGTTCTTTTGAATACCCTGTAAAGGCCAGCGGCTTTTCATAGTCTTCGGTAAAATCCGGAATCCAGAAACGGTACGCGCAGAAGTCTCCGCTGAGCATATAAGCTCCGGTCCCGGCCGGGATCAGCGCCGTATCGCCCTTTTCGAGTACGGCCGCGCCGTCCGGCGCCGTGATCACGGCCTCTCCGGAGGCAATAAAAATTATATGAAAGCTCTCTTTTCGCGTGTTTTCCGCGACCTTCCCCCGCCCCCTTGCGCATATACGCATCGCGGCGAAAAGCGGGCAGGCCGACATATACTCCCGTGTCCCGAAGCTTTCAACAACCCTGATTGATTTCGCGGCCTCTCCCTTCTCTGAGGTATCGGACACATCGAGCGCTTTTTGAATATGTAAAGGTCTCGGCTTTCCGTCAAGCCCGAGACGCCCCCAGTCGTAGACCCGGTAGGTCGCATCCGACGACTGCTGTATCTCGGCAATCAGAAGCCCCTTCCCTATCGCATGCACGAGCCCGGCGGGCAGGAAAAACGAATCGCCCTCCCGCGCCGGCACAAAGCACAGCGCGCTTTCAAGCCGGTTTGCCGAAATCATTCCGGCAAACTCATCCCGGGTAATCGGATTCTCGAAACCGAGGTAAAGCCCCGCCCCCTCCTCCGCGCAGAGCACAATCCACATCTCAGTTTTGCCGTTGTCGCCGTCCTTCGCGGCGTAAGCGTTATCCGGGTGAACCTGTACCGACAGCCTGTCATTTGCGTCGATCAGCTTAAAAAGCACGGGGAATTCACCGCCGCACTTTGAACCGAGAAAGTCGGCGCCGAATTCCCCAGCAAGAGCATTCAGGGTCTTGCCGGCGTAGGCGCCGTTTGCGATCGGCGTCTGTCCGTTTTTATGGTCGGCCGCTTCCCAGCTCTCGCCGGTGATCGGAAAAGGTGATTTTTTATTGTACGCGGCATTAAGCCTCTGCCCTCCCCAGGGCATCGCCTTATAGCACGGTTCCGTCTTCATTGGATAAAAAAGCATGAGATCAGTATCTCCTTTGTTTTTATGCCTTTTATTTTACACCTAAAAGGCTTTTGTATCAAGCCGTAGGTCGAAAATTACCGGACGGTATTGAAATCGCATACCGACTGATGTAAAATTAAATCCAATAAAAAACTTCGCCAAAAGGAGAATTCATATGCGTTTTCCGCGTCTTTCGGATTATATCAATCCGTATGTCGGTTCAATCGGCCATCTGTTGACCTCAACGAGGCCGATCTGCGCGCTCCCCCACGGAATGATGCAGATATCCCCGTCGTTCTCACCGAAAATCAAAGACGCCTACCTGTCGGATAAAATCTGGGGCTTCCCTCTCGGTCCGGTAAACGTGATGCCCTGCGGAAGGGAAGTCCTCTCACCGGCGGAAGCGCCGTCGCGTTTTGACCACGACCTCGAGACCGCGCGCGCCTACTGCTACCGCGTGTGGCTCGAGAACACGGACACAACCGTCTCCTACACTGTCGGCAGACATTCCGGAATCGCGCAGGTAATCTCCGAAAACGCCGGCGAACACTACCTGCTGCTCACGGCGTTCGGCGGGAGCGACATCTGCGTCCACGGCAGGCGGATTACCCTCAAGGGTACTTATCAGCAGGCCCCGGCCTACGCGGTATACGAGTTTTCCGAGGATTTTACATATGAAAAAATCAGCGGGGCCGCCGCGACGAAAAAGGGAGAAGCCGGGTATTCGGGTGTAAAAATAACCTATCGCGCGGAGACGATGGAGATCCGCTTCGCAGTCTCTCTGATAGACCTCGCTCAGGCGGAAGACAACTTCACCCGCGAGGTTGAAAATCGCTCCTTTGAGGCGCTGTGTGAAAGCGCCGCCGCCGAATGGGACACGCTCTTGTCTCAAATCCGGCTGACCGGCGGGACGGAAAGCGAGAAAACCACGTTTTACACTGCGATGTACCGCGTGTTCCTCCGCCAGATCGATTTTTCTGAATACGGCAGGCATTACAGCGGCTTTGACAAGGCCATCCACCCCGACAACGGGCACGAGTTCTACTCAAACGACGGCGTCTGGGACACCCATCGCGGCGCGCACCCGCTGCAGCTCTTGCTGTCCCCCTCCGTCCACGCTGACATCCTCGAGAGCTTCATCCGGGCCTATGAGCAGAGCGGCTGGCTCCACGATTTCCCGAATCAGGCTGGCGGTGCGGCCTGCATGCTCGGCTCGCACACGACGACGCTGTTCGCAAACGCCCTCGTCCACGGGATACCCTTCGACGCTGAGCGCGCCTATAAGGCGGTCAGATACGCCCATTTCGAGGGCTCGCTGATCCCTTGGCATATCGGGCCGGCGACGGCGCTGGACAGGTGCTATTTTGAAAAGGGCTTCTTCCCGGCGCTGCAGCCGGGCGAGGAGGAGACTATCCCCGAAGTCCACAGTTTCGAACGCCGCCAGGCGGTGGCCGTCACACTCGAGCAGGCCTACGACGACTGCTGCGCAGCGGTCCTGGCGGCCAAAGCCGGAAAGCCGGAGGATGCGGAGACCCTGAAAAAGCGCGCGGACAATTACAAAAAGGTCTTCGACCCCGAGATCAAGTTCATGGCTCCGCGCGATATAAACGGGGAGTTCATACGCCCGTTCGACCCCAAGCTCGGGTACGCGCAGGGCGGCCGCGACTACTACGCCGAGTGTAACGCATGGGTCTACACGATGGAGGTCCGGCACGACGTCGCCGGGCTGATCGGCCTGTTCGGCTCAAAAGAGGCCTTTGAGAAGCGGCTGGACGACACGTTTACCGAGCCGCAGGATATGCCCCTCTATAGGTGGCTCGCGCTGTTCCCGGACTCCACCGGCCTGATGGGCCAGTTCTGCATGGGCAACGAGCCCGCATTCCACATCCCCTACCTTTACAACTATACAGGTAGCCCGTGGAAAACGCAGAAGCTCCTCCACGACATCACAAAAATCTGGTTTTCAAATCATCCGCTCGGCATCTGCGGCGACGAAGACGGCGGCGCGATGTCCGCATGGTTCGTGTTCACCGCGATAGGCTTTTACCCGTTCTGCCCGGGCAGCGGCGTCTACCTGATAGGGAGCCCCCTGTTCGACAGCGCGACGATCACCCTCGGCAACGGCAGGACTTTCATCGTCTCCGCGCCGGGCGCCTCGGCCGGCCGTAAATATATAAAAAGTGCCCGTCTCAACGGCACGGAGTGGAATAAAGCGTGGTTCTCCGCGCAGGACCTGCTCAGCGGCGGCGTGCTCGAGCTCGAGATGAGCGATAAGCCCTGCAAAACCTGGGCCAGCGGCGAAGATGCGACGCCGCCGTCGATGGCGAGCATGCTATAGCATTATAAAAACAAGAAGGTTTGGTTATGGCCAGCGAGACCGGGTACGAATACAAGTATTGCTTCGTCGCGAACGACTTTTCCGCCGACGGCAGGGTAAAGCCCTATGTCTACCAGAACATCATCCAAAACGTCGCCGAGCGCCACCTGCTGACGCTCGGGCTCGAAACCGAGCGGCTTGCCGAGAAAAACCTCGCCTTTGTCCTCGTCGGTATGACCGTCGAGATTTTAGGCTCGCCCAGGGTCAGCGACATAATCACCGGCAAAACCTGGTACTCCGAGACGAAGGGACCGTATTTCCGCCGCGACTTCGCGTTCTGTTTCGGTGACGGCGGGCGCGTATTCTCCGGCGCGTGCTTCTCGGTTATGCTGGACCTGAGCAAAAGAACCATCGTCCACCGCTTCGCTCTCCCGGATGGAATCGGCTCCAGCACGGGTGAATTCGCGATAGAAAACGCCGTTCCGGGCATCAAAGACATCTCAGGCTACACCTCCTGCGGTAAGCGCCGGGTCTACCGGAGCTGCCTGGACGCGCTCGGCCATGTCAACAATACAAGGTATTGCGAGTTCGCCTACGACGCGCTCGACGCGGCTGAGGCCTCGCGCTTCATCCGCCGCATCCGGATCAGCTTCTCCGGCGAGCTTACCGGAAACAACAGCGTGGAGATTTTTAAAGCTCAGGCCCCCGGCATGACGTATTTCCGCGGCATCCGCTCCTCCGACGCTAAAAAATCCTTCGCCGCGGTATTTGAATACGGCAATCCCGTCTGATTTTTCAGGCTTCGCGGCCTTGCGGCCCTCGAAAAAAATTCGAGGCCGCAGGCTTTTTGTAGGTTTGTCAATGATATGTTACACCGAGGGACAAAAAATCAAGGAGCACCTTTTTGGGTGACTGCCATTTTAAGGGACGCATAGGAAAGT
>JAPXRI010000018.1:0-47253 GCA_033813635.1 Bacillota bacterium | reverse complement strand
CATCAGCTTAGTTATCCAGGCGAATGCCTAAAATAATTGAAAGGAAGGAATAAGATGTCAAAGAAGGCAAAGATTCTCGCGCTGTTACTTGCCGTTATGATGATTGCTGCCATGTTTGCCGGGTGCGGGGGAAAGACCGACCCGGAATCCACAACAGCGGTCGAGAGCCAGACCGGAACGACTGCGGTTGCGACGACGGAAAAAGTAACCCTTGACGGGTACGAGTTTACGCTTGCGACGGCCTTTCTCGACAAATTTATCCCCGTAAAAGACAGAAGCGAGATGGACAACCGTCAAATCGCGGAGTACGACCGCATTCAGCTGGAGTATGATTTCAAGCTGAACCTGATATCATATGAGGGGACCGCCGACGTCGCGATGGCCGCCGCGCTGGCGGGAGAAAAAATCGGTGATTTTATCATGCTGAGGCACTCCGATTTCTTCCCCCTGGCCGCCTCCGGGTACTTAAAGCCTCTTGACGGTGACGAGCTTAAAGCCGCCGGGCTGGACGTGACGGACAGCGAAAAATGGGATCAGGAATATACGGAGATGTCGCTGTTTGACGGACATATATGGGCGCTTTCGACGAACGGCGAGTTCTATCCGTTTACCTTCGGATACCAGCTGGCGTTTAACGAGACAATAACGATGCAGGCGGGATATAATAAGAAAAAAATTTACAGTCTGGTTGAGAGCGGCGACTGGACATGGGACGTTTTCCTCACAATATGCAGCAAGGTTACGAAGGACCTTGACAGCGACGGAATCCTCGACCAGTTCGGCAATACCTCCTGGATATTCGGCGCGGAAATCCTCACCAACAAGACAAATCCGATTTACCAGGATAATACCGGAAAGTGGGTCTGTGATTTTACGAATCAGGGCGTTATTGACGGCCTGGAGTTTTTGCGCGACTCGCAGAAAATAAATATCGTAAAATCCGATGTCACGTCCAACGGGGACTTGAGAAAACAGTTTACCAACGGCAACGCAGCGTTTGTGACCGTATATTACTGGCACCTTGTGGAACAGATTTTTAAAGACAGCTCTGTGGAATACGGCCTCGTCCCGCTTCCGAAGGGGCCGAACGCCGATACATACGTTCATATCGTCCCGGACCTGGACGCGTGGGTGATGCTCGTATCCAACAAGGAATACCAAAAGAGCGTTGTGGCGATGAACGCATGGGGGGACATTATGACGGACGATTTATGGAAGGACGCGGTGAAGCAGGTCTTCAAAGATGAAACGTCGTGGGAGAATTTCAACAAGTACGTGCTTCCGAATACGATACTGAACAATCTGAAAATAACATCCGAGATTTGGAGTTTTTACAAGGAAAATATATCCACTCCGATTAGACTGGATATAGCGCTTCCGTCCGTCGTGGGAGAACAGTACAACAGCCAGATTCAGGCGCTGCTTGATTCCGCGCTGAATAAATAGCCAATTATCGCCATCCCGGCAAAAATCCGGAGGGGCGCGGCCCCTCCGGATTGTTACGCAATATAGGAATATTCTACGCTTCGGGGAAGTTCCTCTGGGCTATCTCAATTGCTTTTTTGACAATATTGCCGCAGTTTTTCGACGATACGGAACCCCAGCCCTCGGTACTAACAGTGTCGTAGACGCCGAGCTCTCTGGCGATTTCCGCCTTCAGCTTTTCAGACATCATGCTCCTTCGTCCGCTCACCGTCAAATTCCTCCTTCCGGGCTTTAACCCGGTTATTTGCGTACAAAAATATTATCTGCGTTTGGCGGCGTTTGATGAGATGATGTTTTATGCACCCGATGAAAATTATGTAAACAAAGCGGACATAATACGACAGCGAGTTTCAAAATGCGCGGTATAAAATAGTCGTACCGCAAGAGAATAATATACCGGAGGCGAGTTGTCATGAATGTGATGATAGAAGAGGGCTGCATCAGCTGCGGGCTCTGTGAGAACGTCTGTCCTGAGGTCTTTAAACTGAACGAGGACGGAATTTCGGAGGTCATAGCCGAGCCGGAGCCGGAGGACGAAGACAATGTGCGCGAGGCAGCCGAAAACTGTCCGGTGAGCGTTATCATTGTGGATAGCGGCGAATAATTTAAGAACGAATATCAGCCGATAAAAGACGTTGATGGGCCGTGCCGGCCTGAAAACGTCTTTTTAAGTTGTCGCGCGGAAATTAGCTGTTTTGTTTATGGACGATCTGAAAAATACGTCTGACGAACGCATTTTCCGCATAACCGCGTACAAGGATATCAATGTCACCGTTTACCATACGGTTGGCTTACAAGTGAAATATCAACCGAATACTACGTAATCCAAGACGTAATATCCGAAAACAAATGGATCGTTGAAATAACCGCTTCATTTCAATATGAACGGAGCTATGCGGTTATCGGTCCCTCGGGCGGCGGCTGGTGCAACGGGCTTTATCAGGGGAGCAGAATGGGCTTTCTGATGACAAAAGAAGGGAATACCTATACGCTGCAGTCACGGTACAATACCGCGAGCTGCTTACCGCGGTAAAAACAGGCGGTTTAACTTACATTATCTCCGGCCGTATGTATAGCCCCATTCGTAAGTCATGATAATCACAAAATTCGCGAGCCGGCCGTGGGCGGGGTAGTGGTGAGCCTCGTAGAGGAGGCCTCGCTGGGCCGCGCTCGTCTTCGGCGCGATCGAAGTCATCACAATATATCCCTGCGGATTCAGGCGCGCGGTCAGCGCGGTGAGAAACGCGTCGTAATCGTCGCCGTCCTCCGGGAAGATATATTCAAAGTCGATGTTTACGCCGTAGTAGTTTTTCTGTGCGAGCATCGCCGCGATATTGTCGACCAGCACGCTCTGTATTTCCCTGTTTCTCAAAACGTCTCGCGCCAGTTCGCTTGAAAACCCGGAACCCTCCTCGATATTGGTGACCACCATGATCGGCGCCACCCGCGCGTTCCTCGCGGCTTGAATCAACGGCGTGTCGTTGATTGGGGTGAGGGTGCCGTCGGGCCTGACCTGGTGGCTGAAAATGCTCAGGTAGGTCAGGTGGGGCAGAGTTCTCTGCAGCGTCTGCATGTTGATCGACGGGAAAGCGTAACCGTTTACCCGGATGTCGCCGAGCTTTTGGGTTCCGGAGGGGATGTTGACGACCTGCCCTACCTCGAGGCGGGCTGTGTTCGGGATTTGAGGGTTCGCACTCACAAGCTCGTCGAGAGTGACGCCGTATTTTCTGGCTATCGTGTAGAGGGACTCGCCACGCACTACGGTGTGGGGGATCGTGTCGGTCATCAAAACAAGCGTCTGCCCGACGACGAGATTATCGGGATTCGGGAGCTCGTTGTCGGATATTATCTTCTGCGGGTCCATGCCGTAGCGCCTCGCGATTGTGTAGAGCGAGTCGCCCGGCCTAACAACATATATAATCAATTTAAAACCCCGTTTCTCCGCAGACGAAAAATCTCTTCCCGCAAAGCGCATTCGCTGCGGTAAAATGCCTTTGCTCTTTTAACTTAGCTTTTCTAAGCTTATGCGCCGCGTTCTGCCCTATAGCGGGCAGGGCATGGCTGCCGCAATAATAATATATGCATGCCGGGTACGGGATTGATAACGCGCGGGGTATATGCGCTAAACGCCGCCTCACTGTTAGCCATCCGGTATAATTTCCCGTCCACTTTTTTACCGTGTTAAAACAGCCACATGAACTAAATTGACTTTATTATGAACTCGGTATAATATATAGGCATTCCCGGGACTTTTCCGGGGCGCTCCGGATGTTCGCGCACGGGACATCCACAGCGAGATGATGATAGCTGCTGCCCATGCAATCGCCGGTTTTGTCAGTGAAAAGGAACAAAATCCGTATTATATTATTCCTGCCGCATTTGGCAAACGGGTGGGTTAGGCCGTTGCAGCTGCGGCGGCAAAGGCCGCGCAGGATACAAAGACGGCAAGGCTGTAATCCGTTTATATACATATATACAAATATATGCAAATATACAAAGGGGAGCAAGTATGAAAAAGCAGATAAAAATTGGTATTTTTGGAGCATTCAGAGGCCAGGCGTTTATGGATGCTTTACGGAATGTAGATGGCGCCGGAGTCTGGGCTGTATGTGATAAGGATCCGGAGCGAATTGAAGAATCAAAGCCAAAATGCCCTGATGATACAATATTTTGTTCCGATTATGATGAACTGCTGAATACCGGTATAGATGCCGTAATCCTCTGCAACTATTTCCATGAGCATGCGCCATACGCTATCCGGGCAATGGAAAAAGGAATAGATGTGTTAAGTGAGACCATGGCCGCCTCTACCCTGGCAGAATGTGTGGCGCTTTGCCGGGCAGTGGAGAGAACCGGTAGAAAATATATGATGGCTGAAAACTATCCCTTTATGCTCTGCTGTCATGAACTCAAGCATGTTTTTGACAGAGGCAATCTTGGCGCAGTGGTTTATTCCGAGGGCGAATACGTTCATAGCATGTCTATGGCGGAGCGCGCAAAATACCGTCCCTTTGCTAACCATTGGAGAAACCGTCTGCCGAGAGTATACTATAATTCCCATGCTTTGGCTCCCATCTGCTATATTACGGGAGCTTTGCCGGTTTCCGTAACCGCAATGGTTGCCTCCACAAAATACGATGCCGAAGATGTCGAAAATGATCAGGACAGGGTGGGCATTATGCTCTGCCGTATGAGCGACGGTTCCATATCCAGAACCACGGGCTGTGCGGGTATGGCTCCCGATGGCAACTGGTACCGGATCGGCTGTGTCAAGGGCGGTATTGAATCTGTTAGGGGAGACGAAAGCAGTGTGCGGGTCGCTTACCATCCCTATTCTACTCCCGAAGGGCAAAAGACATCAGAAATCTATAAGGCCCAGTGGAGAACAAACGCCGAAGAAGCAGAAAAAGCCGGACATGGCGGCGGAGACTTCTGGGTTTGCTATCATTTTGTAAAATGCCTGCAGGGCGAAGAAGTGCCTTTCTTCAATGTTTACAGAGCCTGCAATCTGGCGGCTGTGGGCATTTTAGCTTGGAAGGGCGTTCTCGCCGGGAAAGGCGAAACCTACGAAATTCCCGACTTTGCTGATGAGTCGCAAAGAAAGCTCTTAGAAAACGACCATTTCTCTCCCTTCTATTATGAAGACGGAAGAAAGCCTATGGCGCCTGCCAGCCTGAAGGAAGCCGGTATGCTGTTTTATAAGAAATAGGCGGACGTTTCGCAAATTTCAAAATATAGGCTCTGTAATTAATGTTGGAGTTCTTTCCGCGAACTCCAGCAATTATTGTAGAGCCGTTTTTTATTCAACTGTCCAATGTATTGTACTCCTACAAGCGCTTGATTTGAAATTTTATAGATAGATATTGATATAGGAAAAAAACATTGTATAATTGATAAGGCGGCGTCGGGCATAGAGATAGACACGGCATTGCAGATGGGCAGATAAAACGGCGCCGCGGAAAACAGCAAGATAGGAGTAGAGGCTCTGCGTTTTTAACCGAGTTTAACAGAAATTATGCGAAATGATTTAGAAAAACGGGAAAAATACGAATGGTGCAATACCTGGTGGGAGGATGCGAACGACAGATCAAAACCGCGCGTATTGCTGATCGGGGACTCGATAGCGGTGGGGTACAGGCCGTACGTCAGCGAAATGCTGAAAGCTTACGCGCGGGTGGATATGTACGCCTCGTCGCGCGGGCTTGACGATCCGGCGTATGAAAAGGAGCTTCTTCTGCTGCTCTCGGAGTACGCCTACAGCGTAATTCATTTCAGCAACGGACTGCACGGAATGCATCTTTCGCAGGAGGAATACCGGAGGGATCTCGAAGGGGCGCTGCGCGTGATCCTATTGGCGCAGCCCGGCGCGAAGATAATCGCCGCGACGTCGACGCCGGTCACGCTGGACGGACAACCCGGCGAGCTGAATGATAAGGTAAACGCAAATGTCGTAAAAAGAAACGTCGCCGTGATTGAAGCGGCGGAAAAACTCGGCATTGAGGTCAACGATTTATACGGTCCGATGCTCGGCAGGAGCGAGTACCGGCTTCCGGACGGCTATCACTACAACGCGGACGGGCAAAAGCGCCAGGCGGAGCGCGTCGCCGGCGCGATTAAAAGGGCGATGGCGGAAATAGCCTTATGAGGTTTAGCTATGAGGATAAAAAGGCTTGTCTTGTCAACCCTGCTTTTTTCGCTTTTCATAGGCCTATCCGGGTGTCTTCGGGCGGCCGGTAAGCCCGCGCCCTCGGATATCTACGGGGGGTATGAATACGACTCCTGCGTCTATATCAACCCGTTGAGCTCGTTTATGCCGATCAAGGGGCATATGCCGGGTTATATCGTCGCGGAGTATTCGCTTACGATAACGAACCCGGACGGGACGGAGGAGAGGGTATCCGTCTCGTATAACGTGAAGAAAGCCGGGCCGGAGGTATTTAGCACGGAATTTGAGAGCATCGGCCCGGACATCGATGAAGATGCCGAGATATGGCAGTTTTTCGCCGAAAACGAAAGAGGCTTCCAGATTTACTATGTGGACAGCGAGCTGTGGCTTGCGAAGCGGGACTCGGAAAGGCTCTGGAGCATATACAGGCTCGCAAGTTCGGACGAGTAAGGGCACTGATACAGGACGCGGCGGCTTAAAGCCGGTAACAGCCTATAAAATAAACAATACACAAATCACCCCGGGAAAACCGAACTCCCGGGGCTTTGTCTGTAAAATTACTCACTTTACAAGGCTGATATAAGCGCCGTAGCCTTCTTTTTCCATATCCTCCAGCGGGATAAACCGCAGGGCGGCGCTGTTAATGCAGTATCTTAAGCCGCCGGACTCCTTCGGGCCGTCGGAAAAGACGTGGCCGAGATGCGCGTTGCCGGTTTTGCTTCTGACCTCGGTTCTGACCATGCCGTGGGACAGGTCGAGCCTCTCGTCGAGCAGGTTATTGTCTATCGGCCTTGAGAACGCGGGCCAGCCGCAGCCCGAGTCAAACTTATCCCGGGAGGTGAACAGCGGCTCGCCGGTTGTGACGTCCACGTAGATTCCGGGCTTGAAATTGTCAAAATGCGGATTTTTAAACGGCGGCTCGGTCGCACTCTCCTGGTTAACGGCGTAGGCAAGCGGCGAGAGCTCTTTTTTCAGATCGTCTTTCGCCCTTTTTGCGTATTTTTGAGAAGAAGCCGCCGGGAGAGCGTTTGCCGCGAGGGCGTATTCGAATTTGTCCTTTCCGATATGGCAGTACCCGCCGGGGTTTTTATCAAGGTATTTCTGGTGATACTCCTCCGCGGGATAGAAGTTTTCAACGGGGCCGACCTCTATAGCGACAGGCGCTTTGTACTTTGTCTGCAGCTTTTCGACCGACGCGTCTATGACCGCTCTGTCGGAGGGGTCTGTAAAGTATATGCCTGTCCGGTACTGCGTCCCGACATCGTTGCCCTGTCGGTTGACGGAGGTGGGGTCGATCGCGCGGTAATAGACCTCAAGCAGCTTTTCTAGGCTCAAAACCATGGGGTCGTATGTCACCCGGACTGTCTCGGCGTGTCCGGTATCGTTGTGGCAGACCTGCTGATAGGTGGGGTTCTCCGTTTTTCCGTTAGCGTAGCCCACCGCCGTGTCCGTTACGCCGCGGATCAGCGACAGGTACTTCTCCGTCCCCCAAAAGCATCCGCCGGCGAGGTATATTTCCTTAGTCATGATATCAGCCTTCTTTTACGCTTTTAATTATTATACCCGAAAAGTCAGCTTAAAGCATATTGTTTTTCTCGAGGGACGTGCAAATCGCCCCGGCGTAGATTTTATGGCCGAGAGCGTTAACGTGCCAGTTGTCTTTATACAGCAGCGCGAAAGCCTCCTCCTCATCTAGGCCGGAGATAAGCTTTCCCATAAGCGCGTTCGCGTCGCAGAGGGGCACTCCGGTCTCCGCCGCGGCGGCGCGGCTCTGCTCCACATATTCGGAATAGGGGACCGGGTTGAAGGGCATAGCCTGCGCGCCGAGAATGGGGGAAACGGTCAGCAGCAGGACTCGGCTGCCCAGCGACAAAAATGCCTCAATTGCGCTTATCAGGCGGGCGCGGTAGCGCTCCGGCGGGTCTTTAAAAAGCCAGTCGTTTATCGTATGAGCTTCGAGCACCGTGACGGCGGGCCTGAAAACGGCTGCGTAGTCGTCGAAGTACCCGGAGACGAATTTCTCCACGGGGCAGCTGCCGATCCCGCAGTTGACCACCGCGTACCGCCCGCGATAGGTCTCGACGCGGTAGAGCAAAACAGAGCCTTCCAGCGCGCACACTGTCA
Organism: Bacillota bacterium; assembly: GCA_033813635.1. Taxonomy (GTDB): domain Bacteria; phylum Bacillota; class Clostridia; order Oscillospirales; family QAMX01; genus JAPXRI01. The sequence continues at coordinate 38,978 of JAPXRI010000018.1, read as the reverse complement.
GCGTGTGTTTTCCCGGCGGGCAATAGAACGAATAATTTTTATAATTGTTTTCAGAAAAATCCGCCCGGAGATCGATTGCCGCGAGACTCTCCCCGTCAAGCCGGATTTCGGCGGCCGACGGTTCGGTATCGCGCATCAGCTGAAGCCTGACAAGCTCACCCTCGAATTCCAGCGACAAAGGCTTTTCTCCGATTAAAGCCGAATTGCTCACCGCGCGGTTTCCCGAGAGCGAGCAAAGCCCGCCCGCGTCCATCTCCGCCGCCTCGGAGCCGAAAGCCCTGCCGATCTCGTCGCGCAGCAGGTTGACATAGCTTTTAAACCGGAAGGGTACGAGACGCAGGTCCCCGGCGACGACCGGCGGGGAAAAGCTCTCCTCCAGGCCGGGAACGCCCTGGCCCCAGGTGTGCGAATCGCCTGTGCAGAGTATCGTTTTCATGGGCACCTCCGATAACAACCGTGTAAAGTATATCGCTGTACAACAATAATATTGCCGACCGCGCGGGTTTCCGGAGCTAAAGGCGCAAAATCAGTCCCTGATTACCTCCATGTCTTTCTCGAGCGGGGGCCATACGCCTCTCATCGCGAGGCGGCGGATATTTTCCGTACCCCATTTTTCACTGAACCGCAAAACGCCCAGCGCCTTTGAGTCCTCAATATACTGCTCAACCTCCCGGGAACGGTTATCGTCCGGCGCCAGGTGGAAAAACCAGGCGAAGCGAATGCCGAGCCGTTCTTTTTTCACCCTGCGCAGGAGCTCGGTGTCGTCACTTACGCTGTTCTCAGCGGCGTCGAAGAGAGAGTCGGCCTCCGACAAGAACGCCGGTGTGATGTACGGGGCGGCCGGATGGTCGTAGAGGCTGAGGTGGTAGCCGCTCTGAAGAACGGCGCTTTTCGCAAGTGACAGATAGGCGCGCATCGCCTCAGCGGCCGGGCCGAACCAAGCGTTAAGAAATTCCTCCGTGCAGGCAGTTACGTCCGCGTCCTTGTCCCACAGCAGCCTGGATAACAGGTAAGCCCGAAGCTCGGCCATCTCGCCGTTCGGGCTCTGGCCGTTGCCCTGCTCGAACACGCCTTCCACGTTGTTGGCGGCGAAAAAACGGATATTAGGAGCGAGCACGTGTAAATTCGGGTGGGGGTGCTGGTAAAACTCAAAGTCCGTCACATAGTCCCAGATAAAGAGCCTGTTGGCGATGCGGGACCATTTTTCGACGTCGCCGGCGAAATCCGCGAACTCCGGCGGCGTGCCGCGCTTCTTTGCGTCCGCGATCTCCCGGCAGCCGTCAAGGGGGTGGGAAAAACAGCATTCAAACGAGCAGAGGCGGATAATGACGTTGCGGCGGGGTCTGGTCAGCCTCGGCGGCTTTCGCGAGTAGTCGTAGGCGAGGGTGTCGACCAGAACATCGGGGAACTCCCTTTCTATCCGCTCGGCGATGCTGTTGACAAAACGGAGAATAGGCCCGGACTCGCTGCCCTCCTCCTCCGCGATAGCGCGGCAGGCGGGACAGGTACAGGGGAGCGAGCCGTCGTTTTGCGAGATGGAGATTATTTTCGCGTCAGGCTGCGAACGGAGCTCCGAAATGGCTTTTTCCGCCGCGATTTCCAGCACCTCCGGATTGGAGAGGCAGAGCTGCGCGTTGTCGCGCTCGCGAACGCCGTTTCTCAGCGCGAAATACTCGGGGTGCTGCCCGTAGTATGTTTCGGGCGGGACAAGCCTTGAAAAGGTGTGCACAAAATAGCCCCGGGCGTATCTGACCTTTCCGCCGTGTCTATCCTCAAGCCGCATATGGGAACCGTTTAGCCGCGCCCTGGCGGCGAAATCGCCGTCAAAGCAGTGTTTATAGAAGACTTCCCGGTATGAAAACGCAGGGCCCGCGGCAAAATCGAGCATCGGCACGGTGAGCTCCGTCTTTTGCGGGATGTGCGTGCAGTCCGGAGCAAACCAGCGGCAGCCGCAGACCCTCTCTAAAAATTCATATACCCCGTAGAGACAGCCGCGCGCCTTTCCGCCGCGGATGAAAAGGGTGTCGCCTATAGTCAAAATATGAAAATCCTCATCCCCGAAGGTCTCACCGCCGTTGATGCCGATGCAGACGGCTTTTTCGGGCGGATTTTCAGCCGGGCCGGCTATCCCGAGTCGGGCCCCGGTCATATTGTACAGCGTGTCGGATAACTCTTTCGCTGCGTAGAGCTGGGAGGGGGAGGGGTCTTCGCAGAGATAGATCGCATAATCGGTACGGCCGCCGGAGATAAGGGTGATTTGCATTGATATCGTCCTTTCCCAAAAATAAAGCTTTATTTGTCGGGCACGGGCGTGTCCTTTACCCTGTCGATCCAATCCCGGAGAAAATACTCGCTTGACAACCCGATGCCCATTACGCAGTTGGTCAGGAAGATCATCCCGTCCAGCCGGCCGCTGCGGAGCATATCGAGTCCGAAATCGCACTGAAACGCCATCATGTCGTCCGGCACCGGCGCGCGGGAGGGGTAGTCAAAAATGTATATACCGAGCAGCTTCTTTTTGTCCGGGAAACGCTTTTCGATTTGCGTGTAGCGCTCGGGGAGCAGGGGCAGCTCCTTATACGACCAGGTCCAGAACGCTATGCCGTCGATATAGCGCATGATGTCCTCGTCGAGAAGCGCCATGTCGGCGGCGTACCAAGTGACCCAGATCTCCATCCTCCGGCAGGCCCTGTCGAGCCCGGCGCGGATCTCCCGGAGCATGGCGATCATTTTTTCTTTTTTCTCGGCGGGCGGTGCGTCGAACATACCCGCGAAATCGTCCAGATAAGCGCCGCGGATGGAGGGGTACTTCTCCGCCAGCTCGCAGATAAAGGCTTCCTCGTCGCCGGCGCGGTAGCCCGCCGAGCCGGTTGAGCTCCAGAACACATTATTCATACGGCAAAAGCTCTCCATATAGCCGTATGCCTCCGGCGAAAAGGACTTGGGGTCACCGTGGGAGACCACCATTATCATGTTGTCGATGCCGAGCATGTAGGCCCCCTCGGCCGGGGTAATGCGGGATTTTTCAGAAAAATAACCGGACTTGCCGCCATTTTCAAGATAGCTGTCGTCGTCCCCTGCGCGGCACGCAAACAGCCAGAACTTATCGGCCGCTCTCGCCATAAAAAAACACCTCCGGAAGATACTTACCAAGCTTATTTTAAAGCCCGGATAACGCCTGTGTCAAGCCGCGCAAAAAATATTTTTTAAATACGTTAAAAAGCTATTGACAAAGCCGGGCGAGGGATATATACTTAGTTACACAAGCAATTAAGTACATTAGTAATGCGGTGATTGGCGGGTGATAGGATGAAGCTGGATTTCAACAGTGAGAAACCGATATTTATGCAGATTTGCGACGGGATTGAGGACGCGATTATTACCGGAGCTTACCCGGAGGAGACCCAGGTCCCTTCGACGACGGAGATAGCCGCGGCCTTCAAGATAAACCCGGCCACGGCGCTTAAAGGGATGAACGCGCTGGTGGAAAGCGAAATACTTTACAAGAAGAGGGGAATCGGGATGTTTGTGTCCGCCGGGGCGAAGCAGAGGATCATAGAGAAGCGGCGGTCGGCGTTTTACGAGGAGTATGTGCAAAAGCTCGCGGCCGAGGCAAAAAAACTCGGGCTTTCGGCCGCCGAGGTCGCTGCGCTCGTGGTAAAGAGCATGAAAGAATGAAGATAAAGGAAGGGAATGACTAATATGGAAAACACGGGTATTGCGGTTAAAAACGTGACGAAGCGTTTCGGCAGCGTAACCGCGCTGGACGGTGTGTCGCTTGAATTCGGGTTCGGGAAAATCTACGGGCTGCTGGGCAGGAACGGCGCCGGAAAATCTACGCTTTTAAACATCATATCAAACCGCTTGTTTCCGGACGGGGGAGAGGTCACAATCAACGGCATGCCGGCGGCGGAAAACGACCGGGCACAGTCCGCGGTATACATGGTCGGCGACGGGAAGCTCCTGCCGGATACGATGCGCGTTTCGGAGGCGTTTTTATGGACTGGAAGGTTCTACGGCGCTTTCGACGGAGAAAAAGCGAAACGGCTCTGCGAGGCCTTCGGGCTTAATCCGAAAAAGAGGCTCCGCGCGCTTTCCACCGGGTATTACACGATATTCAGGCTGATATGTGCGCTGTGTGTAAACGCGCCCTATGTGCTGATAGACGAGCCCGCAAACGGTCTGGACGCGAACAACAGGGATCTGTTCTACGCCGAGCTGGTAAAGAGCTTCGCGGAGAGCCCGAGGACCTTTGTGATATCGACGCACCTGATCGACGAGATCTCGGGCATACTGGAGCACGTGGTGATTATCAACGAGGGAAAGATCATAGAAAACGAGAGCTGCGAGGCACTGCTGTCCTCCGGCTATACTGTCTCCGGCCCGGCCGCGGCGGTGGACGCGTACGCGCGGGGGAAAAACGTGATCGGCGAGGATGCGCTGGGCGGCATGAAGGCCGTGTATATACTCGGATCTTCCGAGCCCGGAAAATCCGAGCTTTCGCCGGAGGGGGAAAACATAGCGTTTTCAAAGCTTGATCTGCAAAAGCTGTTTATCAAACTGACGAACAGAAAAGAGGGGAATTAAGATGAAACTGAAAACAACCGTCGGATACTATTTCCGCGATAACCGCCGGGCGATCGCGATCTACTACGCGGTGATTCTGGCGCTCTACATACTGGCGGGGGTCGAATACCGCATTGCCGAGGCGAAAAGCCTTAACATTACCATCGGGGGTTTTGATTTCGCCACGACTATATTCGTTTTCGTCCTCGGACTGAACGCCTTCCGCTCGCCCTTCGGTGTCTTTATGCAAAACGGGGTCTCAAGAAAAACCTGCTTCACCGGGTTTTTTATCCTCGCCGGCATGACCGCGGTGGGGATGTCCGCAGTGGACGCGGTGCTGGCGGCGGCTGCGAGGCTCTTTATGCCCTACCGGCCGCTGATTGAGCAGCTTTACGGGGACTACGGCGTACTGATCGCGCTCAAGGGCTTCGTTTGGATGACGGCGGTCAACCTGTTCTCCGTATCCCTCGGGTATTTGATCACCGTTTTGTACTACAAAATGGAAAAGCCCGTTAAAATCCTCGTATCCGCCGGCCTTCCGGTGCTGCTGCTGATTGTGCTGCCGATTGTGGACGCGCAGTGGACGGGCGGGCGCATCAGCCGGGCGCTGGGGTGGCTTTTCGAATTCGTCCTCGGAATGAAGTACGGCGGGCTGTTCTTCTCGGCGCTGTGCTTTGTCTGCCTCGCCGGGTTAGCTGCGATGTTTTCATGGCTCGGCTCCAGAAAAGCGGCGGTAAAGCAATAAAAATAAGCCGCGGCATAAATATGCTCCCCTTTTAAGCTCTCAGCGGTTTTGCTAATTCCGCTGTCCGCTTTAAGGGGAGCATATCGCTGTAGCCGGGTCCGGTCAGGCTATCTCCATTTTTCGATTCGTTTCAGCACGCTGTCCGCGGTTTCTCTGTCCGTAATTCCGGAAATCGACGAAAACCATACACCCTCCGGCCTTAGAGCTTCGAAAACCAGCGGGAGCTCGTCAAGACTGATTGAGAGCGGCATTCCCTTGCCGGCGTTCTGGATTTTTTTGTAAACGTCAAGCCACCGCGCGAAGCCTTCCCTGCCGCTGCCGCAGACCCACTGCACGGCGTCGAGCTCCTTGATTTGGAGTATCGAATCGAGGTGCCTCAGAGCGCCGGGGCCGTCGAGGTGGTAGATCGAGCGCTCGTAGAAGCGGCACTCCTCGGCGATTCCGGGCAGGAAATAGCGCTCGAACATCTCTGTGCTTATCATGCAGGAAAAATCGCAGGAGGGGATATAGAATCTGCCCTCGTGTATCAGCGACATCCAGCTGGTAATCGGCATCCCGGCCGAGACGAGGATATTGTAAAAGAAGTCGTAGACGCGGAAATATTCGGTATACGAGCTTGCGAGCTTTTCCGCCACAAGTTCGGGGCAGTCCAGCATGTCCGTCGCGAGATTCTGCGGATCCCGGAGCGCAGCCAGATGATCCCCGCCGGGGTGGAAATCGGTCAGGCCTACGATGAAAGTGCCCTTTGCCCGTTCGAGCAGCGCGTTTGTATAGTCCACCGTCTTTTTAAAAAGCGGGTGCTCGGGATTGAACACGGCCTTCGGTCCGTCCTTTTCCCAGTCGTTTACGCAGGGGAAGCTCCAGGCCGTCGTATCCCCGAACTGATAACCGCAGCCGCACCACGCGCTGAAAATCTCTGGCCCCATGTTCGGCCAGGCTATTGGCAGCGCGTCGGCGTAAAAGACCGTGTTTCGGAGCCGCGCAGCCTCCCGCTCCGCCCGGAAATCCGTGTGAGCCATCTGTCGGCAGGGCTTGGGTATTGCCTCTCGGGTATCTCGACCCTTTTTTCGGCGGGCAGATAGATGGAGACCGGCGGCCGGTCTATCAGTTCGCGCGACCAGAACGCGTCGTATCTCTTTTTGGAAATCTCGTAGTCCGGCTTAAGGGAAAACTCGGTGCAAAACCTGGGCATTAAAATCACGTCCTTATATCTGTGCGTCGTATCCCGTTCAAAACGTTATCACGACGTCATGTCCCGGTCCACGGTGATCACGGAGTTGTAGCTCGGGTCTATTTCGGAAATCTTCTCCGATATCATGGAGACAAGGGCTTTATCGCCCAGCTCAAACTTAAACGGGACGACAATGTCGAAAATCAGATTTGTATGGGTTACTCCCCAAACCACGCGAAAATCGTGCAACCCGATTTTCGGGGAGATTTCGGTTATCAGCGCCCTGACCTTCGCTTTCAGCGCGGTGGTCCGCTCGTCGTCCGTCACCACCGGGTCGAGGTGGATGACCAGGTGGATTCCGTTTTCCCTCAGCAGTTTGCGCTCGATATTGTCGATGATGTCGTGGCTCAGCATGATGTCCTGTTCGGCGGGGACCTCGCAGTGGAGGGACGCGAAGCACTCGGCCGGGCCATAGCTGTGCACCGTCAGATCGTGTATGCCGATAATGCCATCGAAGCTCAAAACCTTTTTCGAGATGTAGTCGACGAGTTCCTTCGTCGGGGGAGAGCCGAGCAGCGGGCTAATTGTAGCCGAGACCAGCTTGATTCCGCTCGCCATTATGAAAAGCGCCACCGCCGCGCCCATAATCCCGTCGAGATTAAATCCCGTGAATCTGGTGATCAGGGTACCGGCGAGTACGGAGGACGTGGCCAGAATATCGCTCAGGCTGTCCGCCGAGCTGGTGGCCAGCGTAATTGAATCGATGATTTTGCCAACATTGCGGTAAAAAAGGCATTGCCACAGCTTGATAGCGATCGACGCCGCGAGGACAACCACGGTTAACAGGCTGAATTTGGACTCCGCCGGGTGAATGATTTTCGAAATCGAGGTCTGAATCAGCTGGAACCCCAGCAGCAGTATGATAAACGAGACGATCAGCCCGGAGATGTACTCCATGCGCCCGTGTCCGTACGGGTGCTCCGCGTCCGCCGGTTTTCCGGACATCTTAAACCCGAAAAGCGTGACAAGGGAAGCCCCCGAGTCGGATAGGTTGTTCACCGCGTCCGCGGTAATCGCGATACTTCCGAAGACAAGGCCGACGGTGATTTTAAACGCGAACAGCAGAAAATTGGTGACCACCCCGGTGACGCCGGCGAGCATCCCGTACCGCTCGCGCACCGCGGCGCTGCGGGTGTTTTTATAGTCCTTCACAAAGAGCCTGATAAGAAGCTTTGTCAAGTTATTACCGCCTTAGAAGAATATATTTTATCGCCTAAAAAATTCGGCGGAAACACCCTCCGCCGATTTAATCTTTTTCGTGTATTATTATGTATTATATGCGCGAAAGCTTAAAATGTCAAGGAATTAAGCGGGTTTACGGTCCGGAAAATACCGGCGGACATGAAAAGCGCGCCCCTGCCAGGCGCTCGCCCTGGGAAGTCAACGCTTGCAGCGGTCATATGACCTGCAAAAGCGCGGCGGAGAGCCTCGGAAAAGATATTATTGCCTTGAAAGACTGCTGTAAAGCACCTCTTGAATTGTTATCGTGTAATTTGTCCGGCGGTTTCCCCCCGGACGTTTTTTTTGCGTCGGATTTGAGAATTGCGGCGGTCCTCCGGGAAATACTACTTAATGAGTATGAATTCTCCGCCCGGTTTGACCGGCGGGGGAACGGAGGGATTTATAATGAACGGAAACGAAAGTCTGCTGGAAGACGTGTATAAAAACGCGCAGATGGGCGCCGAGACGATTTCCCACCTGCTTGAAATCACGGAGGACGAGGAGCTGCTGTCGCAGATGGAGGCCCAGTACAGCGAGTTTCGGTCGTTGAAAAAAGAGGCCGCGGGGCTGATAAGGCAAAACGGCCGCAGGGCGAAGGGTCTGACAACAAACGAAAAGATTAAGACCGAGCTCGCGGTAAAAGCGCAGACTCTGCGCGACAGGTCAACCTCGCATATCGCGGAGATGCTGATCCTAGGGAATATGATGGGCGTGATCGATTCGGAGAGGAGCATCAATAAAAGCCGCGCGAGCGGGCATTGCATCGGCCTCGCCGTGCGGCTCAGAAACATCGAGGAGAACAACATTGTAAACCTAAAGAAGTTCTTATGAGAACAAGATGAAAACGCGCCCCGCCGAAAAGACGGGACGCGTTTATCCGGTACACCCGGTATGGGCAATAACCTCGTTTTGAGGGCAGAAATCGTCGGCATTGTAGTCCTCCCGATCATGACTTCCCCTGAGCACGGCTCCTGCGGCAAGATGCAGACCGCCGTTGCTCTTTAAATAAATTGCACCGGTGCGATATACGCCCTCGGGAATATAGACAATACCTCAGTCGTCTAGAGCTCTCTGGATAGCCGCGGTGTCGAGCGCGATCCCGTGTCCCACGGCTCAATTATCCTTTACGCTGCGCAATTTTCATCATCACCTTTCCTTGTTTTTATATTTATCATTTATGATCTATGATCAATCTGTACGCGCTCTCAGAAAAGATTTATCACGATCAGCGCCGCGATCCCGAGCACCAGTCCGCATATGCTTTTCGCGGTGAGCTTCTCCTTAAAGACTATTGCTGCGGTCAGCGCGGCAACTATCGTCGCGCCGCCGTCGTTTATCGGAAACATGATCGCCGACGGAATGACCCTCGCCGCAATCGTCGAGAGCTGATTTATCATAAGAAGTATCGCCGACAGACCGGCTCCGTACCACCAGAGCTTTTTCGGCAGATCTGCTATTTCGCCGCGGCGCTCTTTTATGACGATCTGAGGTATCAGCCCGACGCACATTCCGACTCCCACAAGCCCGAACGCGAGGAACGAGAACACCGAAACGCTCACCTCGGGCAGATACTTGGAGAACATCTTCTGCGCTACCATTGTCAGACCGTTCGACAGCATACTTCCGAGAAGCAGCATCAGCGTCCGGACGGTGACGCTGCCGGTCAGCTCCTTTGAGTATCCGATCAGCAGCCATCCGGAGAATATCAGCAGAATTATCCCGGCAAGCTGAGCTAAGCTCATCGGCTCGTCAAAGAGGAATATCCCGAATATACAGGGCAGCAGCAGTCCCGCCGAGCCCGCCATCGACGCCAGCACCATCGCTCCGCTTTTGAGGGCTTCAAGTCCGAAATACAGATTTGAACCGAGCGCCGCGGCTCCCACCGCCGATATCGCGAGGGCTTTTGGGCTGAACCCGGTGAATCCCCCGCCGATCAGCAGCAGGATCAGCGCCATTCCGCCGGAGAGCAGATATCTGTAAGCGCCGTATGCAAAATAAGCCGGAGCGCTGCCGACAATGCCGCTCGTGCGCTTGTTAAAGAGGTTCTGCGGCAGCCGGAGAAGCAGTATTATCAAAAGGTATAAGTATTCAAGCATTATTTTATAACGACCACCGTATTTGCCTCCATTGTGAGAGAAAAGCGGAGGTTGATCCCGAAGCCGTGGGGCAGGCAGGCGTGACAGAGCACGCCGGCGGTGTACCGGGTGTTCCGGCCGCGGTTGGTCTCCTTCTTAAGCTGCTCAAAGTTCCGATACGCCATATCCATGCCTTTCCCGTCAGCAGAAATTCGACGGCATCATCTCGTAGGTCTCCACGTCTTTGAAGACCACGTCCCCGGCGGCGTAAAGGTAGACGCCGTCGCTCTTGCACGCGGGGTAGACCCTGCGGCAGATCGCCTGGCGGTCGTTGGCGTAGACCTCGATTACGGACTTGTCGATAAACACGCGGAGCCGGAGCTCCTCGTCCGGAGCCAGGTGGAGCGGGGCGGACTCGACTGCCTTTCTGCCCTCCGCGCCGCTTTTCAGCGAGTCGAAGACGAGGATGCCGCTTTTCGACTCATAGTAGATTTTTGTGTATTCCGAGAAGTCCTCCGCCGCGCGGACGTACAAACCGGCCTCCGCTCCGCCGCCCAGCGTTGCGGTGAAGTTTATCTCGCAGGAGGTCCCGTTGGAGACGTTGAGCGGGGACTTATTGCCGTTTAAAACCGCGTCGCCGAAGCGCCGGGGGTTGTACCTCAGAGTCTCCAGCTCGGGCGCGGGGGCCATGCGCAGCGTGTCGTCCTCGCCGAGCCATAGGACCCGGGGGAGGCCGTAAACCCCGGACCAGCCCTTTTCAAGCTCGTGTTCAGTGTTATCCAGCAGCCAGCTCCACATAATCTGCCGGCCGCGCGGGTCGATAAGCGCCTCCGGCGCGAAATAGGTGTTGTCAATCCAGCTCATCCTGCCGTGCTTTTCGGGGATAAACAGGTCGTTTTCTTTGTCGTAAGCGCCGATATAGTACTGGCAGCCCCGGTTGTGGGCGATGAAAAGCTGAAGGTATTTTCCGCTCGCCTCGCCGCCGTCCTTTGAGCGGGGGAGCGGCAGAAAGCTCGGGCACATATCGTCCTCGTTCTCGGCGGTCCAGATGTTCGTTTCGTTGCGCTTATAAAACCGGTGGACATACCCCCAGTTGACAAGGTCCCTGCTTTTGAACAGGTCGACCCAGTCGCCCTTTATGTTGTCGGGAGCGTGGGTAGGCTCGGTCTCCTTGCTGTAATCCCGGATCCCGTCCCTTTTGAACTTTAAAAGCACGCTTAAGTTGCCGGTCTGAAGGTAGTAGACGCCGTCCTTTTTCCATATGTTGCTCGGGTCGGCGCAGCCGAGGTACAGCGGGTTTCCGTCGCTGTCCTTTGTCTCGTATACGCCGGACTCGGTGCAGGGCAGCGCGAACTCGGCGAACTTCTCCCACTTTTCGTAGAGCGGCCCGGTGCTTCTGGCGATGCGTATGCCGCCCGAGTTCTTCCCCTCGACGGGGAGCGCCCAGTAGGTGAGGTAACAGACGCCGTCGTCGTCCACAAAGGCGCCGCCGCTGAAGATGCCGCCGTCAAGCTCGTCGGGGATCAGCGCGTCGGGGTGGGAGCGCCAGTGTACAAGGTCCGTGCTGGAGATATGTCCCCAGCGGAAGCTATCGGAGCGGCAGGCGTAGAGGTACATCAGATGGTATCTTCCGTTGGCGAAAAACGCGCCGTTCGGGTCGCCGGGAATCCCTATATCCTCCGGGATGGCGAAGTGATAGCCCGGCCTCGTAGGGTCGGACAGCAATTTTTCGCGGAGAAGGCGGCTGTATTCTATCGCCTTTCCGATATCGTCAATCTGCTTGATAGTAATCATCTCCCGAATGTCATATCGACAGTATCTTAGCACGCCGGGCCGTTCATGTCAAATGAATCTTGTCCGGCCCCCTGGTTTGTGATAGAATGGGTTTAATCTCGGCAGGCGCCGGAAAACATAGAAACAACGCGGGGTGATAATGCGGAGCGGAGGATTTGAATGTACAACGCGCTGTTGAAAATGATAACGGGTTTCGGCGTCGCTCCCGGGAGAGCGGAGGTTTCGGCGTATATCCTTTCGGCCGCGGCGCTTGTTTTAATCTGCGCCGCCGGCAGAGAGCTTGTGAAGGCGGTCGCCGTAAAGACAGCGGGCGCCGCCGCGAAGCGGACAAAATACAAATGGAACGATATCCTGCTTGAGACAAAGCTCTATCAGAGGCTCTCCCATCTGACCGTGCCTATTATACTGTCTGCGTTTGTCGGGACGTTCCCGTCCTACAACACTCTGCTCTCGAAAATCGCGTCCCTCTATACCGTCGCCGCCGCTGCGCTGATTCTCGACTCGGTTTTAAACGCGGTTAACCTGATCTACCGCGGGTACGAGGTCTCAAAGGTCAGGCCGATTCGCGGTCTTTTGCAGGTAACCAAGGTAGTTGTTTATATTATCGCGGCGGTCACCGCTGTCGCGATGCTGATCGGCAAGAGTCCGCTGGTGCTGCTGGGCGGGATAAGCGCGATGACCGCGGTGCTGACCCTTGTGTTCAAGGACGCGATCCTCGGTTTTGTCGCCGGGATACAGCTCACGTCCAACGATATGATCAGGATCGGAGACTGGATAGAGATGCCGAAATACTCGGCCAACGGCACGGTGACGGACCTGTCGCTGACCACCGTCAAGGTGGAGAACTTCGACAAGACGGTCACATCGATTCCGGCCTACGCCCTCGTCTCGGACGCGTTCATCAACTGGCGGGGGATGGAGAGTTCCGGAGCCAGGCGTATAAAGCGCGCGATCTTTCTGGACGCTGCCAGCGTGAAGCTCTGCGACGGCGGGATGCTCGCGCGTTTCGGGAAAATGGAGCTTTTGAGGGACTATATTGCCGAAAAGCTTCGGGAGATCGAAAAATACAACGCTGAGAGGGGCTGCGACCTGTCCGAGCCGGTCAACGGCAGAAGGCTGACAAACCTCGGCACGTTCAGAGCCTACGTCACGGAGTATCTGAAGCGCAACTCCCATATCCGGCAGGATATGACGCTGATGGCGCATACCCTTCCGGCCGGTTCGGAGGGCATCCCGCTGGAGATCTACTGCTTCGCGGACACGACAAAATGGGAGGAATACGAGAGCATTCAGGCAGATATCTTCGACCACCTCTACTCGGTGGTGCCGCGGTTCGGACTTGAAATCTATCAAAAACCGTCCGGCAATGATATCAGAACCGCCGGGACGGAGAAATATTGGGAGTGATAAGCATGTCGGAGAACACAGTAAAAATCGGAAGCCGCAGAGAGGTCTGCTGGGACGGCTTTCTGCTTGACGGAGGCTTTCAAAACGGCGTCTCGCTTAAGATGCACAGGCCGGAGATGAAAAACGCCGCCCTTATCTGCGACGCGCCCTGGGAGGGCAATGTCTGCGGCTACTATCAGGTGTTCAGGGACGGGCCGGTGGTGCGTATGTACTACCGCGGCTCGGACCTGTCGATTGACGATGAGGGGAACGTGCTAAACCGGGGCCCGATGGTCGTCTGCTACGCCGAGAGCGCTGACGGGAAGACATTCTACAAGCCCGAGCTCGGCATCTGCGAGTTCAACGGGAGCAAAAGAAACAACATAATTCTGACCGGGCGGAGCTTTGACAATTTCTCGGTTTTCAAAGATGAAAACCCGGACTGTCCGGAGGACGAGCGGTACAAGGGGCTCGCCGGCTTCTGGGAGGAGGGGCTTTTATACTACAAGAGCGCGGACGGGCTGCATTTTACCGAGGTCGGGTTTGCGATCACAGAGGGGAAATTCGATTCGCTGAACCTGGCGTTCTGGGACACAGAGCGGCAGGAATACCGGGTCTATTTCCGCTCCTACCATATGGACGCGAACGGAAACGGCGTCAGGGACGTGCGCACCTGCGTCTCGAAGGACTTTAAAAACTGGTCGCCGATACGTCGCATAGAGTTCGCGCCGGACAAGGAGGACTACCAGCTCTACACAAACCACCTCAAACCCTACTGCCGGGCACCGCAAATGCTCATCGCCACCCCGACGCGCTATGTGGACCGTTTCCGGGATATCGAAAACTTCAAATACCTGCCCGACTACGCGCACAGGAAAGGCGTGTGCCGCGGCAGCGAGCAGCGGAGCGGCACGGCGATGACGGACTGCGTGCTTATGACCTCCCGGGACGGGTATTTCTTCGACCGTACTGACGAGGCGTTTATGACCGCCGGGCCGGAGGCGCTTAGCAACTGGTATTACGGCGACTGCTATCCGGCGTGGGGCCATGTGGAGACCTTAAGCGACCGTCCGGGGGAGCCGAACGAGCTTTCGCTCTACTGCGGGCGGAATTACCGCGTCGGACCCGTGGAGCTGATGCGGCATACCCTCAGGCTCGACGGCTTTTTCTCCTGGAACTGCGGGTACAAACCGGGAACGGTGATCACAAAGCCGCTCGTTTTCGACGGGGCGCGCCTTGAGATCAACTTCGCCACCTCGGCCCTCGGCTTTGTCAAAATAGAGCTCTGCGGGGAAAACGGCGAGGTTCTGCCGGGCTACTCGTCCCCGTGTCTGTTCGGCGACAGCGTCCGCCGGCCTGTGGATTTCTCCCGGTCGCTCTCCGAGCTCGCCGGCCGCACGGTCAGGCTGAAGATCTCGATGAGCGACGCGGACCTGTACTCGTTCAGGTTTGCGCCGGAGGACATCATATAAAAGAGGGCATAATATAAAAAGCTGTTTTTTTAGTCCCGCGGACAGGCTCAAACCTGTCCGCGGGATTTTATCGTGCCGGGAAAGTCCTTTAAGGGCTTGACAATTCGCGGCGGTTTTATTATAATGGAGACATCAAAAAGAACCGTCATAGTTAATATTGAACCTATGAAAGGCTTTTATTTCAAACGACAGGATGAAATAAATGAAACTGCCTTTTATTTTTTTACGCTCAGAGGTCACCCGGGACGACGCGGCGGCGCTGATGAGCTGGCTCGACGACGAAGAGGTCACAAAATATTTGAGCGACGGCTGCGGCGTTTCGGAGAGCATCGCGAGGACCCTTGAGCGGATCGATCTGCCGGTGCTGACCCACCTTTTCAGCAGGGACGGCAGATTTTACATGATCGACGCCGGGGGCGCGCCCGTCGGTTTTGTACGGCTTATCCCGAAGCGGACCGAGACCGAGATCGTCGTGGTTGTGGGCGAGAAACAAATCTGGGGAAAGCGGATAGGCACTGCCGCGATCCTGGAGAGCCTGAAAATCGCTTTTTTCGAGCTTCGGGCGCCGAGGGTGGTCGCGCGGATTCACGTGGAAAACAGGCGGTCGGTCCGGGCGTTCGGACATGCGGGCTTTAAAAGCGAAAAGGCGTCAGCGGTATTTGAGAGTTTTGTAATTACAATGGAGGAGTATATAAAATCTATCAGAGGGAGAACGGAGATGAAAGACGGAATAATAGTTACGGAGACGGACAAAAAGAGGCTTAAAAAGCTGATCAGCGAGAAGTCCTGCCGCGGGGCGAAGATGGACGAAAATTTAAGCGCGCTGGAGCGGGAGATCGAAAGAGCGGAGGTTGTCAGCGCAGGCGAGCTCCCGGAGCACATCGTCACGATGAACACCAGGGCGATTTTACGCGTCGACGGGGAGAAGCTTGAGGCGTCCCTCGTTTACCCGCAGGACGCCGACTGGACCGCGAACAAATTGTCGGTCCTGTCGCCGATCGGAACTGCTATACTCGGCTACGGCGAAGGCGCGGACATCGAGTGGGAAATCCCGGACGGGACGACGGCCATCAGCATTGAAAAAATCCTCTACCAGCCCGAAGCGGAGGGGGATTACCACCTGTAAAGCGACAAAAGATAAAACTATATGCTCCCTTCAAAGCGGATGGATGTCCGATGGCTTTGAAGGGAGCATTAACATTAGAACATAAAACAGGTACTGCGGGTTTATCGGTGATTGATACCGCCGTATTTTTGTCCGGACCGGTTTTAAAAGCCGTATCTCACAACCGGGGATCTGGCGGCCTTGACTTCGTCCGGGCGGCCGATCGGGGTTGTGGACGGCGAGGCGCGGAGAGCGTCGGGGGAGGTGTGCGCCTTTTCGTAGAGGGAGCGCATCACCGCCGCGGCGGCGTCGAGGGTCTCCTTGGACTCCGTCTCGGTGGGCTCGAACATCAGCGCCTCGTGGACGATAAGCGGGAAATACATCGTCGGCGGGTGCATGCCGTTGTCCAAAAGGGATTTCGCGATGTCCAGCGCGGAGACGCCGGTCTCTTTTTTAAGCCTTTCCAGCGTCAGCACGAACTCGTGCATGCAGGCGCCGGGCACGGCGACGTCGTAGAGGTCCGAGAGGCGGGCCATCAGGTAGTTGGCGTTCAGAACCGCGGTCTCGGAGGCCTGTTTTAGGCCCTCAGCCCCCAGCGAGAGGATGTAGGTCAGCGCCTTGACGGCGACGAGGAAATTCCCGTAAAACGCGCGGACGCTGCCGACGCTTTCGGGCCTGTCGTAGGAGAGCCTATAGCCGCCGTCGGAGCAGACTGTCAGCGGGACCGGGAGGAACGGGGCGAGGAAGCTTTTGCAGCCCACCGGGCCGCTGCCGGGACCGCCGCCCCCGTGCGGTGTCGAAAAGGTCTTGTGCAGGTTCAGGTGCACCGCGTCGAAGCCCATGTCGCCCGGGCGCGCGACGCCCATGATCGCGTTCAGGTTCGCCCCGTCGTAATAGCAGAGGCCGCCCGCGCCGTGGACTATGTCCGTGACCGCCCTGACGTTTCTCTCGAACAGCCCCAGCGTGTTCGGGTTTGTCATCATGATGCCGGCGGTGTCGTCGCCGACGTATTTTTGCAGCGTTTCCGGGTCAACGCGCCCGTCCGGACCGGAGGGGACGTTGACCACCTCGAAGCCCGCCATCGCCGCGCTGGCCGGGTTGGTGCCGTGGGCCGAGTCGGGGACCAGCAGCTTTGTCCTGTTCTTGTCCCCGCGGGAGGCGTGGTAGGCCTTAATCAGCAGCAGGCCGGTGAACTCGCCGTGGGCGCCGGCCGCGGGCTGGAACGTAATCTCGTCCATCCCGGTGATCTCGCAGAGGGCCTTCCCGGTAAGGGAGAGAACCTCGAGGCAGCCCCTCACGTCCTTCTCCGGCGCGAGCGGGTGTATATCGGTAAAGCCGGGGAGGACGGCCGTCTCCTCGTTTATCCGGGGATTGTATTTCATCGTGCAGGACCCGAGGGGGTAGAAGCCGCAGTTGACGCCGAAGACCCGCTTGGACAGCGCGGTGTAGTGCCTTGTGATATCGGGCTCGGAGAGCTCCGGAAGGCGCAGAGGCGCGCGGCGGGCGTATTTCTCCGGAACGGAGACCTCGGGCACATCGCATTTTTCAAGGATCGCGCAGGCCTTTCCGGGCGCGCTCTTTTCAAAAATCAGTTCCACCGCAAAGCCTCCCTCAGGATTTCAACCGCGGAGTCGATTTCCTCTTTCGTGTTCTCCTCGGTGGCGCACCAGAGGATGCAGCGGTCGAGCCCGCCGGACAGCGGCAGGCCGCCGAGAATCCCGCGCTCCGCCAGGGCGTCTGTCACGGCGTCGACGGGGGCGGGGCAGGTCGTGACGAACTCGTGGAAGAACGGCCCGTCGAATTTCGGCTTAAAGCCGAGCTCCGAAAGCCTTTCGGCAAAATAGTGCGCCTTTGACACGCACTGGCGCGCAGCATCCTTAAGCCCGTCCGGACCCATCGCAGACAGGTATACCGAGGCGGTCAGCGCGCAGAGTGCCTCGTTTGAGCAGATGTTGCTGGAGGCCTTTTCCCGCCGGATATGCTGCTCCCTGGCCTGGAGCGTCAGCACAAACGCGCGGTTTCCGGCGCCGTCGGTGGTCTCGCCGACGATTCTGCCGGGGAGCCGCCTCATCAACGGGGCTTTGCAGGCGAGGATGCCGAGGTACGGCCCGCCCCAGGACAGCGGCATGCCAAGGGGCTGACCCTCGGCGGCGGCTATGTCCGCCCCGCACTCGCCGGGGCTTTTCAAAATCGCCGCGGCGATCGGGTTAAAGCCTATTATGTATTTAGCGCCGCAGCCGTGGGCGAGCTCGCCGAGCATTTCGGCGTCCTCAAGCATGCCGTAGAAATTCGGCTGTTGGATATAGAGGCAGGAGACCTCCGGCGTAAGCGCTTTTTTAATGGCGTCCGCGTCCGTCACCCCGTTTTTCGCCGGGATAATCTCAAGCTCCCGCCCCCGGCCGAAGCAGTAGGTCCTGACCGTGCGGATTACCTCCGGGTTGACGGCGGCGGAGATCAGCGCCTTACCCCGCCCCCTCTCGTCGCACATGGCGACTGCCTCGGCCGCGGCAGACGCGCCGTCGTAGACCGAGGCGTTGGAGACGTCCATTCCGGACAGCTCGCAGACGCAGGTCTGGTATTCGAAAATCGACTGCAAAATGCCCTGGCTGATCTCGGCCTGATAGGGCGTGTAGGCGGTCAGGAATTCTTCCTTTGAGACGACGCTTTTGACCACCGCGGGGATGTAGTGCTTATAGGCGCCTGCGCCGCGAAATATCGTTTTGTAGCGCCTGTTTTTCCCGGCGAGCGCCTCCATTTTCCGCCTGACTGCGGCTTCGGCGAGGCCGTCTGGGAGGTCCAGCCCGCGGTTTAGCCTGATTTCCGCCGGAATATCGCTAAAAAGCCCGTCCGCGCTGCTCACGCCGATTTTTTCAAGCATCTCGCGCAGGGTTTCCGGGGTCGATGGGATATAGCTGCCCATAGAAAAACCTCTTATTTATCCTCTTCCGCGAGGAATTTTTCGTACTCTTCGGCGCTCAGCAGGAAGGCCTTGTCGGTCACGTCCGCGACCTTGACGAGCCAGGCGCCGTAGGGGTCGCGGTTGATCTGGTCCGGGCTGTCCAGCAGAGCCTCGTTTGCCTCGAGCACCGTCCCGGATACCGGGCTGAACACGCTCGAAACCGCCTTGACGGACTCGATGTCGGAAAACGCCTCGTCCCTTTTAAGCTTGTCGCCGGCCGCGGGCAGGCTTAAAAAGACGATGTCGCCGAGCGCGCTCTGGGCGTGGTCGGTGATGCCGATGAAATAGGTTCCGTTCTCCTCCCTGACCCATTCGTGGGTTTTCGTGTAGCAAAGATTCGCGGGTGCGGTCATAAGACGATTCTCCTTATCTTTATAATATTTATTTTGCTCTTTTATAAAACGGCAGCGGGACGACCTCCGCCGCGACGCGGCTGCCACGGACGTCGATCTCCACGGCTGTACCGACGGCGGCGCGGGCTTTTTCGAGCAGCGCCATCGCGATCGGGCAGCCGAGATAGGGGGCGTAGGTGCCTGAGGTGACGTGGCCGACCTTTTCGGTGCCTGAGTACACGCCGCAGTGCTCCCGGGCGATGCCCCGGCCGGTGATTTTCAGCCCGACGCGGGCGATTTTCGGCTCTCCGCGCTCAAGCAGCGCCTTTTTGCCGATGAAATCGGGCTTTTCCATTTTGACAAAGGGGGATAGCCCCGTTTCCGGCGGGGAGATATTGTCGTCCATCTCGTGCCCGTAGAGCGGCATCGCCGCCTCGAGCCTCAGCGTGTCCCGCGCGCCGAGACCGCAGGGGATCAGGCCGTAGGGCTTCCCGGCCTCCAGAACCGCGTCAGCCAGCCTTTCGGCCTTTTCCGGGGCGCAGTAGAGCTCGAAGCCGTCCTCCCCGGTGTAGCCGGTCCGGGACAGCAGGCAGGGGATACCGGCCACTTGGGCGTGCGGGGTGAAGTGATAGTATTTCTGGGGGATGAACCGGTCTTGCGTCAGTTTTTTCAGAATTTCAAGCGAGGCCGGGCCCTGCAGCGCCAGCTGCGCGTAATTGTCGGAGGCGTCCTCGAATTCTACGTTCCCCCGGAGGCGGGCTTTTATCCACTCCGCGTCCTTCTCCCTGTTCGCGGCGTTGACCACGATGAAATACCGGTCATCGGAGATGCGGCAGACAATCAGATCGTCCACAATCCCGCCGGAGTCGTTGCACATCGGGCTGTAGCGCACGCGGCCGTCCGTCATGTCGGTGAAATCGTTTGTGAACAGGTTGTTGAGGTTCCAGAGCGCGTCCGGCCCGGACAGGATCAGCTCGCCCATATGCGAGACGTCGAAAAGCCCGGCCTTTTTGCGGACGGCCATATGCTCCGCGATCACGCCGGTTCCGTACTGCACCGGGAGCAGATATCCCGCGAAGGGGGTCATTTTGCCGCCGAGCCGGATATGGCTCTCGTACAGAGGCGTTTTCTTTTCCATTGTGTTACCCCGTTTCATAAAAAATATAAAGACGTATAAACTCACCTGTTTATACGCCTTCTGTATTTTTACCTGAAAGATTCCCCCGGATTTGCGTTGGGGTTGCTTCTTCGGTGCAAGGATAGCCTTGCTTTCCAGAGCGCCGTCCAAATCCGACCCTTTTGCCTGAGAGTTTGGTGCGTCTACCCCTTCGGCGCCGCTATATTAAGCGGTCTCTCCCGGATTCTTCACACGGCATATTCACTTGTCAATAGATATTATATGCGCATATTTGAGGTCTGTCAATACGCATGCCTGACGCAAAATTAAAAAACCGGTGCTTTACGCGTACCGGCGCCGGTATTCCCTGGGCGGCATGCCGGTGCTTTTTTTGAACACCCTGCAGAAGTACAGCCCGTCGCCGTAGCCCACGGAGGCGCCGATCTCCTTTACGCTCAGCCGGGTCTGGGAGAGGAGCTCGCAGGCCCTCATCATCCGCAGCGAGGCGATATAGCTCTGGGGCGGGCAGCCCATCAGCCGCCGGAACAGCGTGCGGTACCGGCTGGGGCTCAGGTGCTCGATTGACGCGAGCTTCGACAGGGAAAGCTCGGAGCCGAGGTTTTTGTGGATGTAGAGCAGGGACTCGGAGAGCCTGCTGCCGTCCGGGCTCTCGCGCCTGGTATTGTCACGGATGCGCCGGCTCAGGGCGACGCATATTGATACCAGCAGCGCGGCGGCGGAGAGCTCAAAGTAGTCGTCCCGGCGGATGAACTCGGAAAAAAGCGCGGCAAACCGGCTGGCGACCCCGTCGCTAAGCCCCACGGTCTTTACCCCGCCGGAGAGCCCCAGCTTAGAGACCAGCTCCGGCGCGCTGCTGCCGGTGAAATGCGCCCAGTAATAGACAACGTCCTCGGCGCTGGTTTTCGTATATTTGTACTCCCGGTTCGGGAGAAAGATTACGCACTGCCCGGCCGAGAGGGAGCAGCGTTCGCCGTTTGCCAGCGCCTCCACGCCACCGCCGTACATATATAAGAGGTAGTAGTCGTTTCGGCCTGAGCGGGCGTGGGTGGTGAACGGCCTGTTCATCACGCAGAGTCCGGAGCAGTTGACCACCAGCGGCCTGTCCGTTATCGCCTCGTTGCAGTCCCCGTTATCGAGGCTCCGGTAGTACGCCTGGTTTTCCATAGCTTTCCGCCACCTTTACGCATTTAGTTAAAACAGTCGAAAAGTCCATATTTACAATTGAAAATAGCATTGCTTTCCTCAGGGGACAGTATACAATATAATCGCGGTAATGGCAACGCTATAAATGTAAAGCAGGTGGTAACGCTATGAAAAAATCGCTGAACGCGTGGTCCGTGCCGGGAAACGTCGGCTTTGAGGAGACATTCGCGGCGCTCTCGGCGGCCGGGTTCGACGGGGTTGAGCTCAACGTGGATTCCGCCGGCGCCCACGCGCTGACAATGGAGACAAGCCGGGAGGAGCTTGCGAAAATCGCCGGGCTCTCGGAGAAGTACAATCTGGCCGTGAGCGGGATATCAACCTCCCTCGGCGGGAAAACCGGCTCCGACAGCGCGGAGGTGCGGGAGTTTCAAAAAAGGCTGATCTTCAAGCAAATCGAGTTTGCCAAGGCCCTGGGGGCGGACGGGATTCTGACCGTGCCGGGCGGCATGTCGGAGAGCGTCTCGCTTTTAAAGGCGCACGAGAACTCCCTGAAGTTCTACGATGAAATTAAGGCTGACATCGCCGCGGAAAAGGTCTTCGTCGGCGTCGAAAACGTCTGGAACGACTTTTTCTCGTCCCCGTTCCATATGAAAAGCTTCATCGACCAGCTGGAATGCCCCTATATAGGCGCGTACTTCGACGTGGGCAACGTCGCCGAGTTTTCGACGCCGGAGTTCTGGATCGAGGTCCTGGGCGACGCGATAAAAAAGGTGCATGTGAAGGATTTCAAGCGGGGCCGGGGAATCCACAGCGGCGGCTGCTTTGTAAACCTTCTGGAGGGCGACGTGAACTGGGAGAACGTGACCCGGGCGTTTAAAGAGGTAGGGTATGAGGGTTATCTGACTGCGGAGCTCGACGTGATGAAATACCGCCCGGATTACCTCTACGGCATCACATCAAAGGCGCTGGACGCGATTATAAATCTGTAAATTAAAATAATTGTCACGGTAAAGGAGTAAAAACGCTTATGAAAAAGCTTTGCATCATCGGCTGCGGCGGGATCGGTACCTACCATCTCGAGCATTTCCTGAAATTTAACGACATAGAGCTCGCAGGCTTTTGCGACCTGATCCCCGAGAGGGCTGAGGCCTTCGTCAAAAGGGCGGGCGCGGGCAGGGCGTACAGGGATTACAAAACGATGTACGACGAGATAAATCCCGACATGGTGTTCATCTGTATCCCGCCCTACGCCCACGGCGAGATCGAGCTTGAGACCATCCGCCGCAAAATCCCGTTCTTTGTGGAAAAGCCGGTGGCCCTCGATATCGAGCTGGCGAAAAAGATCAGGGACGGCGTCGAAGCGGCCGGGCTCGTGACGGCGTCGGGCTTCCAGTGCCGCTATTCCGGCCTGGTGGAGCCGAACGTCAAATTCGTCAGGGAAAACCAGGTGGTCAGCATCACCTGCACCCGCATCGGCGACATCCCGGGCGCGGAGTGGTGGAAGGACCGCTCTCTGTCCGGCGGGCAGATCGTGGAGCAGACGATTCACCAGTTCGACATCATCCGCTACGTGTTCGGCGAGCCGGAGACAGTGTTCACGTTCGGCACCTGCGGCTTTGTGAAGAACGTCCCGGGCTACGCCACCGACGATTTGACCGTGACGGCGATCCGCTTCAAAAACGGCGCGCTGGCTACGATTTCCACCGGCTGCTTTGCCAAGGCCGGCTCCGCGGCGGACAATAAGGTCACGTTCAGCGCGGCGACCGCCCGGGCCGAGCTCCGGATCCTCGACAAGCTCGAGCTGTTCGGCGTCAGCGAGGAGCCCGCGGCGGAAGAGGCGGGCGGCCTCGTCACCAAGAACGACGGCGCACTGAAGCCCTCGAAGGCCGGCTCGGTGGTTATCAGGGAAAACGTCGACGCCGGAATCCTCTGCGACCGCACGTTCATAGACGGCGCGATCTCCGGCGACGGCTCCAAGATCCGCTCGCCCTACGCCGACGCCGTCAAGTCCCTCGCGTTCACGCTGGCGTGCAACAAGTCGATGGAAACCGGCCTGCCGGTAAGCATCGACGATATGCTGAAATAAGGTTATGTAGACGGAACCCCGGAGCGGTAAGTGGGCTGCTCCGGGGTGTTTTTGTTTGTATGGGGAGGAGAACTCTTAACAACTGTGTCTTTAAATAAAAGCACTACTTAATTAACCTACTATTCCATAACGATAAAACTACATCCATCTGCTGGTTATGAGCTTTCTTATAATTGCCTATGGCATACCAAAGCTCATCAGCCGTAAAGTGTTTTGTCGGATTAGCCCGAAGTATTTCCAAAGCGTGTTTTGCGTATGAGGCATTAATACCGTGATCAGATGAGAATAAACCGAGAAACGCGCCCTTCGGACAGCCCTTTACACGAGACGATTGCGAAGAGATGATCTCTTCGGCTGCTTTTTTCCATGCGGATTCAGCTCGCATACCCGTTTGAATGTATTGCGCAGCACGAACCGCAGTTTTACCATATTGCCCCATTATGGCCTCCTTTGCTTACATCATAGCCAAAACAGCTTTTGCCATCAATTTAACTTTTTCGCCGGAAAGACCAATTTTATTTTTATTTAATTTCTCGGGTGACATCAGCGTAATCTGCTCCAAAAGTACCTTTCTAGTTCTAAATATCTATTGTATTTCGAAGCCCTGATTCTCCAAGTATCGACCCTCATGAAATTATCGTGAGACGGGTCACAGTATTTATTATAAGCATATGATGTATACCAGCTAGCACCGATCCTCGCCAATATGTCGCCATTTTCAAAGCTAAAATCGTGATTGGCCATACTATCCTCCTAAATGTATAAGAGATTATAAGCGATTCTTTATTTATTCATGTATAAAAGAACGTATTTTACTTTTCGGGTGTCGAAAAGCAACAAAAGCCCGCCGGAGGGATTTCGATTTCCCTCCGGACCTCCTTGAAACGATTCGGGCTCCGCATGCGTACACAAAGTGAACGCTTGAACCCGCAAAAGGGAACTGCGGTTTCCTCTTGACTCCCGGGGAGAGGGGATATATTAAACGTATTATAAGGTGCATTTAATGACAAATTACTCTGGTACAGCCGGATATTTCGCGTATTTTTCAAAACCGATTATACCACAGAAAATAACAAATTAAAAGACATATTCCGATAAAATTTTTGCATTTTGCAATAACCGCGAGCTATGGAGATTCGTCGAGTATTCGACGACGATTCCCCGAATCCTCCGTGAAGAGTTCCGCCTAATAGAATATAATATAATAGAATATAAATTAATAGAGTATAAAGCAACAGAATATACGCAAGCGTATTACATACACAAGCGTATTACATACGCAAGCGTATTTCATACGCAAGCGTATTTCATACGCATGCGAAAGCGGCGCGGGCAGAGCCCCTGTCTTTTAAGCAGGGTGTCCCGCATTCAATACATACCCGACATACACGCGCGCAAAAGCTGCGCACACGCTATAGAATAGCGTGCAATAATTCGCGGGCATGCATCCGCTTTACATAGAGGGCTAAACAGGCAAAAATGCCGGGTCCGAGGGGGGAAAGGCAAGCTTTATGGCCGCGAAATCCTTGAAATTGCGCGGCTCTCGGTGTATAATTCAGAAAAATAACAGAGACAGGAAGATAATATGCTAAGTGTTGAACATGTAACAAAACGCTACGGCAAAACCCTCGCCAACGACGATATAAGCTTCGCCGTCGAGGCGGGGCAGATCGCTATTCTTCTCGGGCCGAACGGAGCGGGGAAATCCACTATCATCAAGTGCATCGCGGGGCTTTTGCGCTTTAAGGGAAGCATCACGGTGGGCGGGTACGCCAACAAGACCACCGAGGCAAAAAGGCTTCTGGGGTACATCCCGGAAATGCCGGCGATTTACGACCTTTTAACGGTGGCAGAGCACCTTGAGTTTATCCGCCGGGCATACCGGATGGAGGACGACGGTTACGCGGAGGCGCTGATGGAGCGCTTAGAGCTGGCCGACAAGAGGGACAAGCTCGGCAAGGAGCTCTCTAAGGGCATGCAGCAGAAGCTGTCGATAGCCTGCGCGCTGCTGCACAGGCCGAAGGTGATTGTCTTCGACGAGCCCCTGGTTGGGCTGGACCCCCACGCGATCAAGGAATTAAAGGCGATGTTCTCCGAGCTCAAGGCGGAGGGCGCCGCGATACTTATCTCCACACATATGATCGACAGCGTCGAGGACTACTGGGACGTCACGCACATCATGGTGAACGGCCGCATCGCCGCCACAAGGCGGAACGACGCGGGGGAGAGCCACGAGAAGACCCTCGAGCAGCTGTTTTTTGACATCACGGAGGGCGGCGAAAAATGAGCGGCGCGCTTTCGTATCTGTTGCTGACAAAGCTTAAAAACAAGGTGAAAAGCATTGTCAAAAGCCCGGCCAAGCTGGTCTACACTCTGATTATGCTGGCGATGATAGGGCTTGTGATCTTTGCCGGGAACAAGGGCGCGGAGGAATCGCAGGGCTTTCGCGATATGGGCGAGCTCGCGGCGATCGTCACCGGCCTTTACGCGCTTATATTCGCGCTAGTCGCCTACGGAGGCTTCAGCCGCGGCGGCGCGATTTTTTCGCTGTCCGACGTCAACCTTATCTTCACCTCGCCTGCAAAGCAGGAGAGAGTGCTGTTTTACGGGCTGTTCCAGCAGCTGGGGAACGCGCTGATGCTGGGCCTGTTCATTGTGTTCCAGTACGGCTGGATGCGCAACGTCTACGGCGTTCGCTACGGGGCCGTGCTGCTGATGCTCGCCGGCTACGCAGCCGCGGTGTTCCTCGGGCAGTTCACCGCGATGGTGATCTACTCGTTCACCAGCTCGGACGAGCGCAGGAAAAAGCTGGTGAAAACGCTGTTTTTCGCGGTTATCGCCGCGTTTTCGCTATACGCCGCCATCTCAGTTATAGGCGGGCCCGGCGCCATTGGGCGCCTTGTCGCGGCGGTGAACGGCGAGGTTCTGAGTCTGTTCCCGGTGGGCGGCTGGCTCGGGCGGGCGGTTTACGGCATTATGAACGGGGACGCAAGGAATATCCTTATCGGCCTTAGCATTTCCACGGTTTACCTTATCTGCCTTATCGCGCTGATAGTGAAGGGGCATCCGGATTTCTACGAGGACGTGCTGCAGAGCGCGGAGGTCACCCACAGCGCGATCACCGCGAGAAGGGAGGGGCAGCTCGCCGAGGCCGCCCCAACCAACGTAAAGCTCGGCAGAACCGGCCTCGGAAAGGGGTTCGGCGCCGACGCGTTTTACTACAAGCATAAAATCGAAAATCGCCGCTCCCGGGTTTTCGTTTTAAGCGTGGCCTCACTGATCTGGGCGGCCGGCACGATAATCTTCGCCTTCGCGATGAGGAGCTCGGGAATCGCGCCGATTTTCGTGTTTTCCACGTATATGCAGATTTTCTCCGTGGCGATGGGGCGGCTGAATAAGGAGCTCTCGAAGCCCTATGTCTACCTCGTGCCGGAGCCGCCGTTTAACAAGCTTCTGCAGTGCCTCCGGGAGATGCTTCCCTCGGCGACGGTGGAGGCGGTGGTGATCTTTGTACCGGTGGCGCTGATTGTAAAGCTCGGCCCGGTGGACACGCTGCTCTGCGTCGCGGCGAGAATCAGCTTTACGATGCTGTTCACCGCCGGAAACCTACTGGTGGAGCGGTGGATGAGCGGCCTTAGCAAAGCGTTTACGATACTTTTGTACATGGTTACGATGTTCCTGCTCTCTGCTCCCGGCGTCGTGCTGGCGATCATATTGTCGCCGGGCTTCGGGGTGATCGGCGAGAACGCGGCGATTCTGCTCTCGCTGATCGTCTGCAACATCCCGGTGTCGCTGCTTGTTTTCTACCTCTGCCGCAACATGCTGCAGTACGCGGAGCTGAACAACAGATAGAGTTTAACGGGGGATTTTATGGAGCTTTTATTTTTGGGCACCGGCGCCGCGAACTGGCAGGAGTCGGACAGGGCCCGGCCTGGCTTTCGGCGCAAGAGCAGCGTTCTGGCGGACGGCGAGCTCCTTATAGACGCCGGGCCGGACATTTTCCGCTCGGCGGAGGAGTTGCTGCCGGATAGCGGGCTGGCCGGCGTTAAAAACATCCTCCAGACCCACGCCCACGGGGACCACCTCTCCCAGGAGAGCCTTTCAAGGCTCTGCGCCTCGCGCGCCCGGCGGATCTGGGGCGACGGCGGGGTGCTGGACGCCGCGGGGGAGATAGAAAATCTGGAAAAGACCCCGCTTGAGCCCTATCGGACTGCGGTAATCGGCGGATTTCACGTGACCCCGGTGGCGGCGAACCACCCGGCAAAGCCGGGGGAGAGGCCCTTTCACTACATTATCGAAAAAAACGGCAAAAGGCTTTTTTACGGCTGCGACGGCGCGTGGCTGTTGTACCCCGCCTGGCGCGTAATCTGCGAGCTCTCGTTTGACCTAATCGTCCTGGACGGTACGGTGGGCGAGGCACGCGGGGATTACAGGAATTTCGAGCACAACAGCCTGCCGATGGTCAGGCTGCTGGCGGAGACCTTCCGGGAGAGGGGCGTTCTGAAGCCCGGCGGGACGATTATGATCTCCCACCTGGCAAAGGACCTGCACGACGAAAAAAATATCTTAAAGCTGCCGGAGGAGGGCATTATTCCGGCCTGCGACGGCATGCGGATTATTCTTTAATTAGCAAAAGGCGGATTTTCAATATGGAGTCGGTTTTAAGGTATCCGGACATAGTAACGGTTATAGCGGACGACGGTGAGAGCGGGCCCGTCCGGGGGGCGGAGGCGGTTTCGTTTAAGGACGTCAAGGTCTCCTTTACGCTTTCGGAGAGCGGGCTCGCTGTATCCGTCGGCGCGGAAAAGACGCCGGTTAAATACATCCTCTGCCGCTGGAATTTCGACCTCACAGGCGGGAAAAAGGGCCTAAAGCTCTCGGGCGACGCCTGGGAGCGGGGCTACGGGGATTTTGAGTGGCGGGGAATAGTGCCGGAGCGGGCGATGCCCTGGTATTTTCTGATCTCCGACAACCGGGAGAGCGCGGCCTACGGCGTGAGAGTCCGCCCGAACGCTCTCTGCTTCTGGCGGGCGGACAAGAGCGGCGTCACGCTGACGCTGGATGTCCGCTGCGGAGGAAACGGCGTACGCTTAAACGGCAGAACCCTTGAGGCGGCCACGGTTTTATACCAAAAAACAAAGCGCATCAGCGCGTTTGAGGTCCAAAAGCGCTTCTGCGCAGCGATGTGCGCCGATCCGCTGCTGCCCCCGCGCCCGCTCTACGGCTCGAACAACTGGTACTACGCCTACGGCCAAAGCTCCCACGGGGACATCGTTAAGGACGCGGAATACCTCTCCGAACTGACAAAGGGCATTCCGAACCGCCCGTTTATGGTGATAGACGACTGCTGGCAGGCGCTTCGGGACTACAAGGAGGGCTACATCGGCGGCCCCTGGGACGGGGGGAATGACAGATTCCCGGATATGGCCGGGCTCGCCGGCGAGATTTCGGCCCGGGGAGCGGAGCCGGGCATCTGGTTAAGGTTTTTGTCGGACGACGGCCCGAAGGTAACCGACCGTATGCGGCTTTCCCGGTGCAGGGACGTCCTTGACCCGTCGCTCCCGGACACCCTCGAGTACGTCGCCTACTCCGTCCGCTCCGTCACCGGCTGGGGGTATAAGCTGATAAAGCACGACTATTCCACATATGACATGTTCGGCCGCTGGGGAAAGGACATGGTTCCCACCGTCACCCGGGACGGCTGGAGCTTCGCCGACACCTCGAAGACAAGCGCCGAGATTGTCAAAGCGCTATACAAGACGATTCTCGACAGCGCCGGGGACGCGCTGATACTCGGCTGCAACTGCATCGGCCACCTGGGCGCCGGTCTGATGCACGCCCAGCGCATCGGGGACGATACCAGCGGCGCGGACTGGGAGCGCACCCGGAAATTCGGCGTCAACACGCTGGCGTTCCGGCTCGCGCAGAACGGCAGCTTCTACGCCTCCGACGCGGACTGCGTGGGCGCGATGGGGCCGATACCCTGGAGCCTGAACCGGAAATGGGCCGGGCTTCTGGCGAAGAGCGGCACGCCGATGTTCGTGTCCGCGAAACCGGGCCTGCTGACCGACGACGAAAACGCCGAGCTCTCGGAGCTTTTCAGAATTAACGCCCTGCAAAAGGACGTCTGCGAGCCGCTGGACTGGATGGACAACGCCTGCCCGGCGGAATGGAGGATAAACGGCAAAAAGCAAAGTATCGACTGGTTCAAAGAGGACGGCGTGAAGCTTCTGTAAATACGAAACCTTTACAGCCTAAACACCGCGCCCGGGCGAGCATAATGCGGGCACAATACTCTATATTTTAGCGAGCGGGGGAGATATATGGAACTGAAGGCGAAAAGAGTCTGCGATTCGGCTGTGGAGACGCGGGAGATGGTTATTCCGACGGATACGAACCTGCTCGGGAACCTGCTGGGCGGGAGGCTGATGCACCTGGCGGATATCGCCGGGGCGATGGTTGCCTCGCGGCACTCCAACGGCATCGTGGCCACGGTCTGCATCGACAGCGTGGATTTCAACCACCCGATTAAGCAGGGCGAGCTGATCGTGCTTAAGGCGAGGCTGACCTGGGTCGGGCGCACGTCAATGGAGGTCATCGTCGAGGTGTTTTCGGAAAACTACATGACCTCGGAGATCAAGCGGACGAACAAGGCCTATTTCACCTTCGTCGCGCTGGACGAAAACGGAAAGCCCCGGCCGGTGCCGCCGCTGATTATCGAGACCGAGGAGCAGCAAAGGGAGTTTGCCGCCGCGGAGAAAAGGCGCAGGGAACGGCTGGAGCGCAGGGAGAGAGAAAGAGAAGAAGGGAATTCGGAGGATAATTGCGGATGAAACTGATATCCTGGAACGTCAACGGCCTCCGCGCTTGCCTGAAAAAAGGCTTCGATACGTTTTTTTACCGGGAGGACGCCGATATATTCTGTGTGCAGGAGACGAAGCTGCAGCCCGAGCAGGCCGACTTTGTCCCGGAGGGGTACCGCGTGTACTACTCCAGCGCGGAGAAAAAGGGGTACTCGGGCACGGCGGTTTTCGCCAAGGCAGAGCCCGAAAACGTGACCTACGGCCTCGGCATCTTCGAGCACGACCGGGAGGGCAGGGTCATTACGCTGGAGTACCCGAGCTTCTTTCTGGTAAACACCTATACGCCCAACTCCCAGAGGGACCTTTTGAGGCTATCGTACCGCGTTTCGTGGGAAGACGCGTTCCGGGAATACCTGTCCTGCCTCGCGGCGCGCAAGCACGTGATCGTCTGCGGGGACCTGAACGTCGCCCACAGGGAGATAGATCTGAAAAATCCGAAATCGAACGTGGGGAACGCGGGCTTCACGCCGGAGGAGCGGCGGAAATTCGGCGAGCTGCTCGAGGCGGGCTTTATCGACAGCTTCCGCTGTCTCTACCCGGACAAGGTGGGGGCGTACACCTGGTGGTCCTACATGTTTAAGGCCTGGGAGCACAACGTGGGATGGCGCATCGACTACTTTCTGGTGTCGGACGGCTTAAAGGACCGGATAACCGACAGCCTGATCTACTCCGAGGTGGAGGGAAGCGACCACTGTCCGGTGGGGCTTTTGATAGATCTGAATTGAACTGACAGGGATAAGGATTTCCCGATGGACAGATAAAAAGGGTGAAATTTTTGGAAAAAGTTCATTTATACAGCCTGCTCGAGTGCATCTCGAGCGCAGTTGACATGGTCTCCTACGAGATTACCAACCATCAGATACAGGTCGCTTACCTTGCGTACCGCCTGGCGGAGCGCATGGGCTGGCCGGAGGACGAGCTCAGCGAGGTGCTGATAGCGGGCATGCTCCACGATATCGGCGCGCTTTCAATTCAGGAGAAGCTTTCCCTTATTGAAAGCGAGGATGAAATGGTGCACCTCCACTCGTTTCGCGGCGCGAAGCAGCTGGGCGGGCACCCGCTGATGAACGGCAAGGCTGAGATTATACGGTACCACCACCTCCCGTGGAATAACGGGGAGGGGATATCCTACCGGGGGAACAGCGTCCCGAGGGGGAGCCATTTGCTCCACCTCGCCGACCGGATCTGCGCCCGGGTCAGAAAAAACGAGCCCGTGCTGCACCAGATCCCGGGGATTATGGCCTATAT
This sequence comes from Bacillota bacterium, assembly GCA_033813635.1. Taxonomy (GTDB): domain Bacteria; phylum Bacillota; class Clostridia; order Oscillospirales; family QAMX01; genus JAPXRI01. The sequence continues at coordinate 7,614 of JAPXRI010000018.1, read as the reverse complement.
ACGGGAAAACACCGGAACGGCGTTTTGTCCGGAATTTGTGGACGCCGCGCTGGAAATCCAGCGGGTTGAGCATATCTGGCTGGAGATGATCGAAAAAGACCCGCTGGACCACATTCCGCGCAGCGTGATAAACAGGTTCAGCGAGCTGGACCTGGACGATATGCTGGTTCTGTCCACCATTTTTTCAAAGCTGATCGACTTCCGGAGCCGCTTTACGGCGACCCACTCCTCGGGCGTGGCCTACACAGCGGAAAGGCTCGCCGAGCTGTTCGGGTTCTCGGAAAAAGAGTGCAAGATGATGCGGATAGCGGGGAACCTCCACGACATCGGCAAGCTGGCGATAGACAACTCGCTGCTGGAAAAACCCGGGGCGCTCAGCGAAAACGAGTTCAACGCCATCAGGACCCACACCTTCTATACCTTTGAGATACTGAAGAAAATCGAGGGTTTCGAGACGATTAACAAATGGGCGTCCTACCACCACGAGCGTCTGGACGGCAACGGCTATCCGTTCCATCTGAAGGGAGAGGATATCCCGCTGGGCTCGCGGATAATGGCCGTGGCCGACGTCTTCACCGCCCTGACAGAGCCGCGTCCCTACCGTGACGGCATGGAGCGGAGCAAGGTGAAGGGGATTCTGCGGAAAATGGCGGACTCGGGGGCGCTCTCTCCTGAGGTGGTGGCCGTCGCGGAGAAAAACGGCGGCGAGCTCTCAGCGGGCTGTCTCACCGCGCAGAAAAAGGCGGCGGAGGAGTTCGCAGCGTTTTACCGGGAGGGAACGGAGTAGAAACCGCCGAGGTCTCCGCGCCGGATAAAAAATGAGCCGTGCGTTACCGGATTTCGGCAACAGATACGGCTCTTGATTTTGTTATAGAGTTTTGACGCGACTCTTAAGGTCCGGGTATTGCCTCGCCGCTCAGACCGGGATGATGTCCCTGCCGCCGCCGGTGACGCATCTTCCGCCGTCCGGGGTGACGAAGTAGGTGTCCTCCGCGCCGACCATGCCGGCGCCAGGGACGCCCTTTTTCGGCTCCAGCGCAATCGCCATGTTTTCCTCGAGGGGCTTATCGAACCCGTTGGCAATCACCGGCGCCTCGTCCACCTGCAGCCCGATGCCGTGTCCGAGAAATTTTACCCGGCGCCTGCCGAAGCCCATGAAGTTGCGCCTGAACTCGTCGGAGAGCGGGTTGACAACAGATGCGTATATCTCGGAGGGGACCGCGCCCGGGCGCAGCATGTCGGCGGCGCGCTTTTCAATGTCCAGCAGAGCCCGGTGTATTTTCAGCAGCTCGTCGGAGGGCTTCGCGCCGAACATATAGACCTGGGTCTTGTCGCTGACATAGCCGTTGACGCCGAAGCCCACGTCGACGAACACAAGGTCGCCCTTTTTCAGCCTGCGCTCCCGGCTTCCCAGCAGCGGCGCCGCCGGGCAAATCCCCCGGGAACCGCCGGGCCCGTCGAAGCTGGTGGGGTAGAGCGAGCTCTCCCCGAAGCCAATCTGCCCGATGCCGATCTCAGTCTGAAACATCGAAAAGCGGCAGACGCCCATATGACCGAACCTGACCATCTCGGCGTAGAGCCTCGCGGCGAAATCCGCCTCGCTCTCGCCCTCCTTTAAAAGCCCGGGCAGAACGGCCGTGTAGAACTCGTTTTGCAGCGCCCCGGCGCGCTCGAGCCAATGCAGCTCGTACGGGGTCTTTACCGACCTGACGGCGGACACAACATGGTCGAGGGAGCCGAGCTTTTTGATTTTGAAGTACTTTTTCATGCGCTCCGCGGCCGCCACCGTCGCCACGCCGGCCTCGATATAGGTGTTGCCGAAATCCGCGCCGGCGATCTCCGCCGCGCCGCGGTAGCTCTCGATTTCGTATATATTGTCCAGCGGGGACTCATCCAGCGCCCGCTCGTAGCTTCTGCGGGTGAAATAATACGCATTCCCGCCGCGCTTTAGAACCAGGATGCCGTCCTGCATCGTGCCTTCAAGGTAATACTGGTTGACCTTTCCGATAAACACCGCCGAGTCCCAGTCGGGGAGCTCCTTATCCAGCGCGAGGCGAAGCCGCGAGTGGCGCCGCAGCAGTTCCTCTTTTGTCAGATTATCGTACATATAAATCCTTATTCCGCTTAGCGCGGCCCCTTTCGCTTTAGTTTTGTCCGTTATAATTGTGCAAAGGCTTACCTGTATTTTTCGGTTTTGTAGGCGTAAACGAAGGCTTTGACGATGTCGATTGCCGTGCCGATTACAATCAGCGCGCAGAGGACGCTCACTCCGGTCTGCCAGCCAGCGCTGACCCTAGAATACTTATCGCCCAGCGCATCGGCCGCCTTGCGGAGAAATCCGGTATTGAAGAGGCCGGCGCTCCGGAAGAACACCACCCAGAACAGGGCGGAGGCCGCCTGCCAGAGGCTTTGCAGGGACGCCGTGGCCCAGCTCCAGCGGCCGTAAATCAGCTTCACAATGCCCGAGATAAGCGCCAGCACCGCGAGCGCCCACAGATAGGGCGCGAAACCGGCCACGGTGTCGGCGTTGAACAGGGGTGTGACGGTGCGCACGGTGTCCTTCACCTCGACCCATGAGAAGATCTGCGGATGCCTAGAAAACGCCACAGCCAAGAACCCGCAGAACATCACGGAGACGGCCGTTTCGGCGACGATTCCGGCTCTCTTTATCCGGGGGATTTTCGGAGAGGGGATCTCGGGGAGGCTGTCGGGGTTCCATTCCTTTTTCGGTCTTTTGAAGCTGCAGTAATCCGCGGCGGCAAAGCCGAGGGTGACCCAGAAAGCCGCGTAGACAACCCCGCTGAAAACGCCCGCAATCGTTTTTCCCAGGACGGCGCCGAAAAGCGCGTACGGGTCTCCTGCGGCGTACTCGCTAAAGAAACCCGAAATAAGCGAGGCAACGCCCACCGCCAGCGCGACGATCGGGACGACGATTTTTATAACGCTTAAGTAGTCGTCAAACAGCTCGGGCGAGATCAGATAGCCCGGGCGGGAGCGGTAGTTTCCGGAGAGCCCGGCCGGGTCGCCGAGGGACAAAAGCACTTTTCTGACGTCCTCGTCGCCGGGGTTGTCGGGGAGCATATCCATAATATTCGCGCGGAGCTCCTTTTCAACGTCGGCTCTCTCCCTTTCCGGGAGGCGGCGGGTCACGTCGTAGATATAGCGGTCAATCAGGTTGTTCATATTAATCCCCATTCTGCCGTAAAAGCGGCGGCAAATATATGAGTGAAATTTTCCGTTAAAGCTGCTTTTTAAATGATCTCGGATATTTCGCCGCTCAGGCGGTGCCACTCGTTTTTCAGAGCCTCCCGGAGACGCAGGCCGTTTTCGTTTAAAACATAGTATTTTCTCGGCCGGGACTGCTCCGTGTCCCACCTGCTCTCCAAAACCCCCTGGGCCTCGAGCCTGCGGAGGAGCGGGTAAAGGGTTCCGGCGTCGATCTGGACATGTTTTTCCTCGAGGAGCTGCAAGATCGAGTAGCCGTACCTGGGCTCGCCCAATAGGCACAGCACCGCGAGCGTCATCATCCCCCGCCGAAGCTCGACCACGGCGTTGGCTTCGATTACGTTGTAATCCATCGCTATCCCTTCCTTTGACGCTTCCATTATACTGTATGACATACACTATTGTCAATTACATAATATTCACTAATTTATATGCTCAAAGGCCGCGGGTTTTATGCGAAATCACATGCGCCGACCGGTATTAAACCGGTTTTACCGGCGTATATTATTTGCGGAGGCGGTCGACGGTGAAAAATCCAGACATCGGTGAAAAAACGAACGTGAAGGAAACGGACGAGCAGGGTTTTTCGGGCCTGCCCGAGGAGAAAGGGGGCTCCGGCGCCGGGGCAGGTTTCGGGCGCTCCCGCCGGGAGATTGAGGAGATAGCCAGGGAGATTGAGACAAACCTTAGAAAACTAAAATAACCCGCGCCTAAAGCGGCGCTGAGAAAAAAAGCGGGGACGTTTTGTCCCCGCCCCGAGCGGCAAGACAGGCGAGCGTTAGCCGCGCGGCTTTGAGCGCGGATATAAATTTGTGCCCGGCTTTTCGTTTTTGGAAGGCCGAGCGCTCTATTTTATTGTTCAATTTAGGGATAGGAGGCGGTCGATATGCGGTATTTTTCCGTTTCGCTTTATTTCGTTCTTCGGATTAAATCCGCCAATACAACGATTGGTAACAATATGATTCCAAGCAGCAAATACATTGTTATTCGACCTCCTGTCCGATATTATTTCAGTTCATCCCGCTTAAGTTTTCAAGTGCTTTCATCGATTTTTTATGAGAGATTCTAAAATTGCACCCATGCAATCGTCGGCGTCCCCACACAGCTTTAAATATGGTCGGCATTTGTTCGTCATAATCTGTTTTGTCTTTTTCTGCAAGAAGATACTGCCGAGCTGATATTTTCTGCTTGATATTTTAATAACGAATAATGTGTATAAACACAATATTATTGATTTATTTGTGAATGAAATGTTGAATTTTGTAAAGAGATGTGATATGCTTTATGTAATGTTATTAAAATTGCAAAGATTGGCAAAGCTGAACTGGTTCCTATTGATTTTTCTTTAGCCGGCTTTGGATGCTATGCCCAGGAAGCCGGCATGCTCCGGTCAAATCATCGGGACGAGGGAAGCCGTTGCCTGGCACTCCGGGGATTGGCGGAAAGCGGTGAGGAAATCGATGAAAAAGACGCGCGGCTGTTTGTTTCCTTGAACGTTCTTTTGTTCGTTTGCTCGCAGCATGGAAGATGCTTTTCGGAAAGCTGGTTTTCAGAGGCAATGGAGCGTTGTGTAATACGGTATTTATTCACGGGTAAGTAAGAGTTGCGCCTGTTCGACTGACGTGTTCCCGTGTACAGATGGTTCCTAAAATAGCCCACAGACACCGGTTCAATTAACTCGAGCCACGTTGAGACGGTAGTATTGATGTCTAGGGTCAAAGAGTGAGTGTAGGTAAAGCCCTTATATATCAAGGCTTATAGCACATATGGGTATAAAACCCACTGAGTAAAATCATGAAAATATCGCTTCGTGGAAACAAGTCCATAAGAGCGGTTTTTGATAGTCAAGTGGTCAGGTTGGATGTCATAGCTTGGCGAGTGGTCGGGTTAGATGTCAGCCTTCGCGAGTGGTCAGGTTAGATGTTTTTTCGGATTTTTTTGAGGTTGTGTGGTCAGGTCGGATATTTTGATTGTGAGGTGTGCTTGTCAAGTACAATATGATAAAACAAGGGTTAAAATAGGCTTAAAGAACAATAAATAATTATGAGGAGAGAATTACCATGAAAAAAAGAACCATCACTGTTTTCGCATTAATATTATTGATATTGACAATGTCCCTGATAGGATGCAACAAAACTGATTCAGAGAAACAAGATAATAACACTGCAAAAAGCAACCAAACCGTGAAAAATGAAAATAAGGAAAATAACGAAGAGGGCGACGGAACAATTACAATTTCTTTAAAGATTTCAAATCTTGATCAAAGGCAGGAGAAATATAATCTAATTTTTGCACCAGTAGGCGCATTTAATCCCGGAGAGCCAATAACGCGTTTCAAGAGCTACCCCATTGAATCCGATTCGTTGACCGTAGACATATCGGAACTATCCGCTTATTGTGATTGGGATATGGGGGGAAGCGGCGAAATGAAAATTGGACTTAGCGTTGCAAGGGTTGAAGACATCAATTCCCGCAATCCCCTCTCCGAGATAATGCCTTTAACTTTTTCCGAAGATCTGCAAACATGTAAAGAAGGAAAAGAGATCACCCTTTCTATGACGGATAAGCCTTTAACCAGTTTATACCCCGAAGGCACTTTCCTTGTGAGAATTGTAGACTCAAAAGGTGAAGGCGGGTATGTAAATTTTAGATATCAGTCTAAAACCAACACAACACTGACACTCGGAAGGGGTTCAAGTGGCCCCGACTTTTTAGTAGCTTTCGAAGCATCGGAATTTAAAGGAAAAATCAGGGATGCCGTTTTGGTTATTACAGACTTTGAAAACAAACCAATTAGTGAGCAGCGAGAATTGCGTTTTGATGAAAATGGCTATTGTGAGCAAGGGCAATATATTGAGGTTGTAATTCCTAGGTAGCGTTAAAGGCTCTGTTAACTAAGAATGAGAAAATGAGACTTGAAATGCGAACTGGTATTAAAAAACGAAAAGACCACAACCGGCTCGGATGGAAATAGGGTAAAAGAGTAAGCGAGCTGAAAACCCTTATATATCAAGGTTTTTAGCACACATGGGTGTGAAACTCATTGAGCGAAATACATGAAAATAGCGCTTTTCGGAAACAAGTCCATAAGGGCGGCATTTGATAGTCAAGTGGTCAGGTTAGATGTCATAGCCCCGCGTGTGGTCGAGTTAGATGTCAGCGTTCGTGAGTGGTCGGGTTAGATGTTTTTTCGGCTTTTGCCGAGGTTGTGTGGTCAGGTTGGATGTTAGACAAAATGATGCAAAAATCAAGGAGGCGGAATATGAAGACTCTGAATGAGCTGATTGAAGCGTATACAAATCATTTACAACAGGGTGAAATACAAATTGCGTATAAAGGAATATTAGAATTTTTAGGGAAATTAAGAGCTGAGTTTATCAAGAAACACCCACATTACGATACAAGCAGTATATATCAAGGCTATATGGATATGTCCTATTTTTCTTTGAATACGAAATTATTAAAGGATAAAGGTTTGAAAATTGCCATTGTCTACTTACATGAAAAGGGTGACTTTGAAGTATGGCTTTCTGCTCGGAACAGGGATATTGCAAAAAGTTACGCATCTATACTTAACAGTAATATTTCAGGTGATGTAAATCTATTTCATGATATCAATAATCCGGATGCTATAATTGAGTGCATCTTGACACCTGAACCAGATTTTGAGGATCAAGTCTCGTTGATAGATATTATCGATCAAGGTGTGGAGAAATTTATAACGACAATAAGTGAGAGCTTATCAATTCAAAATCAAATTTGATTGGAGGTTGACACATTATGAAATTAGATGGTTTTGGGATCTTCGTAAAAGACATGGCAACGATGGTCCGCTTTTACAGGGATATTCTGAATTTTGAAATCCGGGAAGATGAAAATGCGTCGAATGTTTATTTGGTCAAGGATGGAACCTTGTTTTTATTATACCGCCGGACAGACTTTGAGAAGATGACAAACAGAACCTTTGGATATGCGAATAATATTAATGGGCATTATGAAATTGCCTTAAGCGTCGATAACTATGCGGCGGTTGATTTGACATTTAAAGAAGTCGTATCCAAAGGTGCGATACCTATATTGGAGCCAACTACCGAGCCGTGGGGGCAACGCACATGCTATATCTCTGATCCGGAAGGAAACTTGATTGAAATTGGTTCATTTAACAAGTAAAGATTTGGCAAGAGAAAAAAGAGGGGAATAGCATCATGAAATACAATCTGGATTTGGAACGTCTGTCTGTCCAAGAGTACAAAACGCTACTGAAGCAACAGAATTTGCTGCCGGGGCGCGTGCAGATGTATTGAGTCTTCCGCTTGATAATGAGGTTAAACTAATGATATCGGATTCAAGACAAATGGGAAAACTGAATTACTTTCCTCTTGTTTTTGA
>JAPXRI010000017.1:0-48461 GCA_033813635.1 Bacillota bacterium | reverse complement strand
AATCGCGGTCCGGTAACAACCGGGCCGCGATTTGGTGCGTATTATTAGGGATATAGATAAATTTGAGAAATAAAAAAGGATGAGCTTTCATGGTGAACAACAACGTTTTAGTCGCTCAGTCGGGAGGGCCTTCTCCGGTTATAAACGCCTCGCTACTCGGCGTGATCGAGGGCTGCCGGGCATACCCGAATGTTTTCGGAAAGCTCTTCGCGGGCTTTCACGGCATAGAGGGCGTGCTGAAAGAGGAGCTGATCGATCTGGACGCGGAGGACGGACGCGAGATCTCGCTTCTTATGACAACGCCGTCCGCCGGGGCAATCGGCACGTGCCGTTATAAGCTGACCGATAAAAACGCCGAGGACTATACCCGCATAGTCGAGGTTTTCAGGGCGCACGGAATCGGGTACTTTTTCTATATCGGCGGAAACGACTCGATGGACACGGCGAACAAGGTGTCGCAGCTGGCGGCAAAAATGGGGTATGACCTGACGGTCGTCGGCATACCTAAGACGATTGACAACGACGTCGGAGACGCCGAGTTCAAGCTGCTGGACCATACGCCGGGCTACGGGAGCTGCGCTAGATACTGGGCGTACCTGGCGCAGAACGCGGATGAGGAAAACGCCGCGATCTATCCGTCGGAGTGCGTGTCGGTCTATCAGGCGATGGGAAGGCGCGCGGGCTTTATCACCGCCGCGGCAAGGCTCGGAGACATCGAGAGAAAAACGCCTCTTCTGATGTTTTTCGCTGAGACGGGATTCAACCTCGAGGCGCTTGCGGAACGGGTCAACGATAGGCTCAAGGAGGCGGGGAGATGCATCGTCGTCGTCAACGAGGGCTTCGACATCGGCGGCATGGACGAAAAGAGGGACGCATTCGGCCACATAGAATACGGCGCCTCCGGCAATACGGCGATGCAGGCGGTGGTATCGTATCTGAATTCCCATAAGCTCGCGGCGCGGGGCCAGGCGACGGGGCAGATCCCTGGCGTGATGCAGCGCTCCTGTTCGCTTTTCATGTCAAAAACCGATATCGACGAGGCCTATAAGGTGGCTTTCCACGGCGTTGAAATCGCGGTAAAAGACGGCAGCGGCTATATGGCCACGATCGTCAGGCTGCCGGGCGAGCGCTACAGGGCGGACTTCTCAAAGCTTCCGCTGGATTACGTGGCGAAAAGCGAGCGTTTTCTGCCGAAGGCTTGGATAACTCCTGACGGAACCGACGTGACCGATGACTTTATCTGCTACGCCCGTCCGCTTATCGGCGACGGGAACCCGGAGATACCGATTGAAAACGGCGTCCAGCGCTTCGCGAGGCTGAAACGCGTGTTTGTGCCGAAGCTTCTGCCGGAGTATATGCAGCAGAACATGAGATAAAAAAGAAAACAGGGGGAGTTTATGTATGAAGTATATGCTTGATTTTGACAAATCCGTGCGCCCGGTGTGGGACGACGAAGGCGAGGCCTATTTCGAATCGGCGATGCCGGTGGAAGACAGGGAGGGGAAGGTGTTTATTCCCCTGTATTACCGGCCGGACGGGATCATATCCGTCACGAAGGCGGACCTTTCGGCGACCTTTACGGCGGGGAAGGATTATGATATCCTTGACAACGGCCTGCTTATCAAAAAGGAGGGCAGCATCCCGTACCTTACCCAAGACGAGCTCTATCCGAAGGAGAAAACGGAAAACTGTTATGGCGGCGCGGAAGGAATACCCTATATTCTGTTCGGCGAGGGGCATTTTCTTCATGACCGCCAGATAGCCGTCACTTATACCCATTCGGACCGCTGGCGCGGCGCTGTTCCGGCAAAGGGCGGCGAGCATTTTCAAAATACCCGCAAAAAGCTCTCCTGGCATAAGAAATTAAACGTTTTAATCTACGGAGACTCGATAGCCGCGGGCGGAAACGCCAGCGGGATTACCGGCGCACCCCCGTACCTGAACCGCTTCGGGGAGCTTTTCTGCGAAATACTTGAGGCAAATTACGGCTGTGAAGTCAACGCGGTGAACACTGCCGTCGGCGGCACCTCCAGCGACTGGGGTCTTAAGGAGGCAGGGGAGCGCGCCGCGAAATACGGAGCGGACCTCAATATTATCGCCTTCGGCATGAACGACGGCAGCGGGCATGTACCGCCGGAGACCTTTAAGGCAAATATCAGGGGCATTATCGACCTTGTGCGGGAAAAGAACGCGGCCGCGGAGTTCCTGCTCGTCACCTCCATACTGCCGAACATTGAATCCTGTCTCTACGGCTGTCAGGAGCAATACCCGAAGGTTTTAAAGGAGCTGGAGGGGGAGGGCATCTTTGTCGCGGACGTGATGCCGGTTCACCGTGAACTGCTGACGGTGAAGCGTTATATCGACATGACCGGGAACAACGTGAACCACCCGGCGGATTATCTGCACAGAGTCTACGCGCAGGTGCTGTACGAAGCGATTAAATAGTAACTTCGCGAATGCGCAGGGCATCAAGGACGCTTTTTTTGTTGAATCTATACGTTGAAATTCTCAAGCTAAAGGGTTATAATTTAGCGTAGTAAAATGGTAAAGTGATAATACGGGAAAGCGGCGGAGAGGATTATGTCGAGGAGAGAATACAGCACCCCACGCGGGACGCATGACCTGCTGTACGGCAGGTGCGCGCTTTTGAGAAAAACGGAGCGCGCGCTGACGGAGCTGTACGCGCTCCGGGGCTACAGAGAGGTGATGACGCCGCTTCTCGAATATTACGATGTTTTCACCCACGCGGAGAACACGCTCGACCACGGCGACATATACAAGTTGATCGACGGCGGGAACATCCTGGTTCTGAGGCCGGACTCGACGACGCCGATAGGCCGCCTCGTCGCGACGAAGCTTTTCGATTCGCCGCTGCCGCTGCGGCTCTGTTACAGCCAGGATGTGATGCGGCTCGGGAACGGGCACGGCGGCTCGCGTACGCAGATCAGACAGAGCGGGATAGAATTTATCGGAGCGGACGGGGTCAGAGCGGACGTGGAGATTGCCGAAACGGCGATTGCCGCGCTTAACGCCGCCGGGCTCTCGGATTTTAAGCTCGAGCTCGGACACGCGGGGATTTTCAGGGCGCTGGCCGCCGAGATCGATTTTTCGGAAGAGGACGCCGAGCATGTGAGAAAGCTGATCGAGGTGAAAAACTACTCGGCCTTAAGCGACGTCCTCGCGGGCTACGCCGAGAGGCACCCGGAGGGGTGCGAGGCGCTAAACCGGCTGCCCAGGCTTTTCGGAGGCCGCGAGGTGTTCTCGGAGGCCGCGGACGTCATCGGGAACAAAGCGGCGGCGGAGCAGATCGATTACCTAAAGCTCGTCTACGAGACGCTGGCAAAGCTCGGCTTTGAGGAAAAGATTACGCTGGACCTCGGGCTTGTCAACCATATGGAGTACTACACCGGCATCATCCTCGGCGGGTACGCGCAGGGCTCAGGCGAGCGGGTGCTGTCCGGCGGACGCTACGGGATACTGTACAGAAAATACGGCATGAACGTTTCGGCCACGGGATTTGCGGTCAATTTGGACGCCGTCTGCGACGCTGTAGAGAAAAACTTCGGACAGGAGAGCGTCTCCGCGCCGGACGCAATGGTGTATTTTGCGAACGGAAACGAGCAAAAAGCCTACGAGCTGGTGTCGGAGCTGAGGAAAAAAGGCTTGTGCGCGGAGCTGTCCTCCGCGGAGAGCCGGGAGGAAGCCGAAAAATGCGCAAGGGCCAAGGGTGTAAAGAAGCTGATCGTCTGCGACGACGCCGTCGAGGAGGCAGACCTTGCGGATTAAACCACGGGACTTAAGGAGGGGACTATGGCGCCGCTTAAAATCGCGATAACAAAGGGAAGACTGCTCGAGAGCGCGATCGGGCTTTTTGAAAAAGCGGGGATCGAGTGCGAAGCTCTGAAGGACCCGGGCAGAAGGCTGATTCTGCCGGTGGGCGGCGGCGCGATCGAGGCCGTTCTGGCCAAGGCGGCGGACGTGATCACCTACACGGAGCACGGCGCCTGCGATCTCGGAATCGTCGGCAAGGACACGATTATGGAGTACGCCGCGAACCTCTACGAGATCATGGACCTTAAGGTCGGGAACTGCCGCTTCGCCGTCGCCGGGAAGCCGGACACGAAATTTTTCTCCGGCGCGGAGTACAGGCGGGCGGCGACGAAATATATAAACGTGGCGAAGAACTACTTCGAAAAGCGCTGTATCGACGCGGAGCTTATCAGAATCGAGGGCTCGGTCGAGCTCGCGCCGCTGCTCGGGCTTGCGGACGTGATCGTCGACATCGTTGAGACCGGCTCGACGCTTAAGGCGAACGGGCTTGTGGTTTTGGAGGAGATCTGCCCGATCTCGGCAAGGCTCGTGGTCAACCCGGCGGCGATGAAGCTCCGGAAGGCCGAGATAGACGGCTTCGCGTCAAAAATCGAAAGGGTCGTGCGGTCGATATGCCATTGATAGAGATTATAAGACATCAGGACATCGGAAAAGCGGTGGAAGACAGGCGGGAGAGGACGGAGGAAGCCTCTGCCGAGATAGCTCGCGCGGTGTCGGGGATCGTTGAGGACGTCGCGAAAAACGGAGACCGCGCGCTCAGAACATATACAAAGCTGTTTGACAGGGCCGAACCGGAACGCTTTGAGCTTTCAAGCGCGGAGATAGACGCTGCGTACAATGCCGCGGACAAGGCGCTTGTAGCGGCGCTGGAGAGGGCGGCTCTGCGGATTACGGACTACCACAAAAACCAGGTCCGCGGAAGCTGGATTAAAACGGAGGAAAACGGCACGGTGATGGGGCAGACCGTCAGAGGGCTCGACCGGGTCGGCGTCTACATCCCGGGAGGAACCGCGGCTTACCCGTCGTCGGTCCTGATGAACATCATCCCGGCAAGGCTCGCGGGAGTCGGCGAGATTATCCTCGCGACACCTCCGTTCAGGTCGGAAAGCGGGAAAAACGCGATCCTCGCGGCGGCGAAAATCGCCGGGGCGGACAGGGTGTTTACCGTCGGCGGCGCGCAGGCGATCGCCGCGCTGGCCTACGGGACGGAGAGCGTGCCGCGGGTTGACAAGATTACAGGGCCGGGCAACGCCTACGTGGCGGCGGCGAAGAATCTTTGCCGCGGCAGGGTAGACATCGATATGGTCGCCGGGCCCAGCGAGATTCTGATTATCGCGGACGGCTCGGCGGATCCGGATTATCTCGCAGCCGACATGCTCTCCCAGGCGGAGCACGACGTTCTGGCCTCGGCTGTGCTGCTGACGACCTCGGAGGAGGTCGCCGAAAAGACGCTGGCCGCGCTTGAAGCGCAGCTTTCGGGGCTTGAACGGCGGGAGATTGCCGAAAAATCGATTCGGGACTTTGGGCTTGTCTGCCTATGTGAAAGCCTCGCGGACGCGGTCGATACCGCGAACACGATCGCGCCGGAGCACCTCGAGGTGATGACGGAAAACCCGATGGCGCTGCTGCCAAAGATTAAAAACGCGGGTTCGGTATTCCTGGGGCAGTACTCGCCGGAGCCCCTCGGCGACTATATGGGCGGACCGAACCACGTGTTGCCGACGGGCGGTACGGCGAGATACGCGTCTCCGCTGTCGGTGGACAGCTTTATCAAAAAGAGCAGCTTTATTATGGCGACCCCGGAGCTCTTAAACTCGCTTTCGGACGACATTATTAGAATAGCGGAGAGCGAGGGGCTGACCGCCCACGCAAAATCGGTTGCGATCCGGGGAGAGAAGATATGACCGCTACGAATAGATTTATCCCGAGAAAGGTTTCGGGCATCAAGCCCTACGGCTTTGAGGACGCGTCAGGCTGCAGCGTCAAGCTCGACGCCAACGAGAGCTTTGTGTCCCTTCCGCCGCGGCTGCGCGAAAAGCTCGCGGTTATCGCCGGGAAGCTCGACTACAACCGGTACCCCGATCCGCTGGCGACGAAGGCGGTTGAGGCTTATTCGCGCTATATCGGCGTGCCGGCCGACAACATAACCGCCGGAAACGGCTCGGACGAGCTGATCTCGCTTCTGATCAACACGCTGTTAAACCGGGGCGACAGGCTTTTGCTCTGCGACCCCGATTTTTCGATGTACCGGTTTTACGCCGAGCTCGCAGAGGTTGAGGCGATCTCGGTCCCGAAAAACGGCGATTTCACAGTCGACACGGCGGGACTTCGCCGGGAGATCGGCGAAAGAAAGCCGAAAGCGGTAATTTTTTCAAACCCCTGCTCGCCGACGGGGCTGGCGCTTAAAAGAGAGGATATGCTGCGTCTGGTCTCGGACGACGGCGTTTTATGGATTATAGACGAGGCCTATATGGATTTCTGGGACCAGAGCATAGCCGATGCGGCGGTAAAACGGGACAACCTGATCGTTTTGCGCACCTGCTCGAAGGCCTTCGGCCTCGCCGCGCTGAGGCTAGGCTTTGCGATCGGCTGCGAAGCGCTGACGGAGTCGCTCAGAAAGGCGAAATCGCCGGCTAACGTCAACGCGCTGACCTGCGAGATGGCAGCGGCCGTGATATCGGACGCGGAATATATCGAGAGCGCGAAAAAGGCGATTAAAAAATCCGCCGCAGCGCTTGGCGCCGGGATAGCGGGGCTTCAAAAAGAACACGCCAACGCTTTTACGGCGTGCGAAACAGTCGGAAATTTTGTATATATCGTACCTAGGAACAGGGAAAGCGTTAAGGCTATTTGGACCTACCTGAAATCAAAGGGCATCCTTGTGCGAAATCTCGGCGCGGCGCTCAGAGTGACGGCCGGGACGGACGGCGAAAACCGGGCATTTCTGCGGGCGTTCACACAGTGGCTTGATTTGAACAGCGAATGCTTGGAAAGGAAGGCGGAGGGGATATGAGAAAATCGGAATACTCCCGCAAATCAAAGGAGACGGATATCTCTGTAGCGCTCTCCGTTGACGGCGGCGGCAGCGCGGAGATCGACACCGGGATAGGCTTTTTCGACCACATGCTGACGGCGTTTGCCTTCCACGCGGGCTTTGACCTTAAGCTGAGAGCTAAGGGTGACCTGAACGTGGATTGCCACCACACTGTTGAGGACGCGGCGATCTGCCTCGGCAAGGCCTTCGCCGAGGCGCTGGGCAGGGGCGGGCCCGTCGCGAGGTACGCCTGCGCCTATGTGCCGATGGACGAGGCGCTGGCAAGGACCGTAGTCGATATCTCCGGGAGGCCCTATCTGAGATACGACGACGGCGGGCTCGCGGTTAAAACAATGCCGGGCTTCGACCCGGCGCTTATACCGGAGTTTCTGAGGGCGTTCGCTTTTAATGCGGGAATCACGCTCCACGCGAAAATTGAGTACGGCGACAACGCGCACCATATGGCGGAGGCGCTTTTCAAATCCCTCGGGCGGAGCCTGAGGCAGGCCTCAAGACCGGCAGAAGCGGTGATGTCCACAAAGGGGCTGATCGACTCGTGACAGGGATTATCGATTACGGAGCCGGAAACCTAAAAAGCGTTGAAAACGCGCTGGACTTTCTCGGCGAGGAGAAGAGAATCATCCCCTCCGCCGCCTGGCTCGAGGCCTTCGACAGGCTGATACTGCCCGGGGTCGGTGCGTTCGGCCCGGCGAAGAAGAGGCTTGACGAGCTCGGGTTTACGGATGTGCTGAAGACTTACGCGAAATCCGGGAGGCCGCTGCTCGGAATTTGTCTCGGAATGCAGCTGCTTTTTGACAAGAGCTATGAATTCGGCGAGACCGAGGGGCTCGGTTTGATTCCGGGGGAGGTGGTGCCGATAAGCGCGTGCGGACTGCCGGTTCCCCATATGGGCTGGAACGCGCTCTGCGTCGATTTCGACACGCCGCTTCTAACAAAAAGCGAGAGCGGGAGTTTCGTCTATTTTGTCCACTCCTTTCGCGCAAGCTGCGCCGGCGGCTATATCGCCGCGCACACGGAATACGGCGAGCCTGTCCCTGCGCTGGTGGTCAACAACAACGTGTACGGCGCGCAGTTCCACCCGGAGCGAAGCGGCGATTTCGGCATAGAACTGCTGGCGCGTTTTCTGCGCGCGGCGTAAAAAACAGCGGCGGAACCAAAAATCCGCTTTAATAAGTTTGCCTGTTATGGTATAATATAACAAAGGTCTGTCTTTGCGGTATTATGCCATATCTTTGTTTTTAAACGAAAAGGATGTGACACTAATGCTTGCAAAGAGGATTATCCCCTGCCTAGACGTGAAGGACGGCAAGGTGGTCAAGGGTGTTAACTTCGTACACCTGAAAGACGTGGGGGACCCGGTTGAGATCGCGAAACACTACAATAAAGCAGGAGCTGACGAGCTTGTTTTTCTCGACATCACCGCGTCGTGCGAGAACCGCGGTACGGTGGCGGACGTTGTGGAGAGGACGGCGAGGGAGGTCTTCATCCCGTTGACCGTGGGCGGTGGTATCGGCTCGCTGGACGACATGAAGAAAATACTGCGCGCCGGGGCTGACAAGATTTCGATCAACTCCGCGGCCGTCAAGGACAAGAAGCTGATAAGCCGCGCCGCCGACATGTTCGGCAGCCAGTGCGTTGTCGTCGCGATCGACACCAAGCGCGCACCGGACGGGAGGCTTCACGTCTTCATACACGGCGGGCGGATCGACACGGGGATGGACGGCGTGGCCTGGGCGGAGGAGGCGCAGCGGCTCGGCGCGGGCGAGCTTCTGCTCACGTCGATGGACGCGGACGGGACGAAAAACGGGTACGATATCCGGGCGCTAAACGAGATCTGCCGTGCGGTCAGCATACCGGTAATCGCATCCGGCGGAGCGGGAAAGCCCGAGGATTTCAAAGAAGTTTTTAAAAAAACGCCCGTCACCGCGGCGCTGGCGGCGTCGCTTTTCCATTACCGCGAGGTGGAAATCGGAGAGTTGAAAGCATACCTGAAGGCCGAGGGAATCCCGGTGAGAAGTTTTGGTTTTTAAAATTATCCGTTGCGGATGAATGGAGATTTTTATGGACGAAAACATAGACCGTATTTTTGAACTCTGCGACCTTGTGCCGGCGATAGTGCAGGACGCCGAAACAAACGAGGTGCTGATGCTGGCCTACATGAACAGGGAATCCTTTCTGAAAACTCTCGAGACCGGCAGAACATGGTTTTTCAGCCGTTCGAGAGGAAGGCTCTGGAATAAGGGCGAGACCTCGGGAAATTTTCAGAACGTGGAAAAAATCTATCTCGACTGCGACGCGGACGCGCTGCTGATTAAGGTCAGGCCTGACGGTCCGGCCTGCCATACCGGGAATAAAAGCTGTTTCTTTACTTGCCTAAAACCATAAAATGCCGCAGCTTTGGCTGCTTTATTGCCTGTTTTGCAGCCACGGCTGCCTTTTTGCCTGTCTGAAACGTAATATAAAAGCTTTGAAAAATTGATCAAACGGAGGATCGGATGCAGGACGTTTTACAAGAGCTTTCGGATGTGATCGAAAGCCGCAGAAAAAATCCGCAGGAGGGCTCGTACACCTGCTACCTTTTTGAAAAAGGTCTTGACAAAATACTGAAAAAAGTCGCCGAGGAGTGCGGCGAGACGATCATCGCCGCCAAAAACGGGGACAATGCGCTTCTCTGCGGCGAGGTCTGCGATCTTTTATACCATCTCCTCGTAATGGCCAACGCGTGCGGGCTTCCGCTCTCCGACGTCTACGCAGAGCTTGCGGAGCGCAGCAAAAAGATAGGGAACCTCAAGCCGAGAAAATCGGTGGATAATCTGACATAATTTTGATTCATACAAGGGGAGGGAAACGTTATGCTTCTCGAAGAATTTACGCCCGAGAGCGAGCTTGTCGTCCGCGAGACATATGTTGAAAAACCAAAGTTTCCGGTCTACGATTCCCATTCGCATTGGGGCAGGCTTCTGCTGGGCGACGATTATCCGTCCGCTTACGACACTAAAGAGGTAGTCGAGAACCTGAAGGAGAGCGGTGTTGCCGGCATCTGCAACGTCGACGGCTTTTGGGGCGACGAGCTTGATAAAATGCTGGCGAAAACCGAGGAGTCCGACGGATTCATCATGACTTTTTCAAGCGTGGATGTCACCAGGCTGTACGAGCGCGGGTTCGAGAGCTATGTCTACAAGACAATCGCGACGGCGAAGAGCAAAGGCGTCAAAGGCCTGAAATTCTGGAAAGTGATCGGCCTTTTATACAAAAATCAGGACGGCACCTATCTGCGCCCGGACGACGAGCGGCTTTCCTGCATATGGCAGTGTGCGGCTGAAAACAATCTGCCGGTGCTTTTCCATATCGCCGATCCCGTGGCGTTTTTCAAGCCGATCGACCGGTTCAACGAGCGCTGGGAAGAGCTCGGCGCCCACCCGGACTGGGCGTTCAACGCGCCCGAGCTATACAAGTTTGACGAGCTGATGCAGATGCAGTACAACCTCGTCAAAGCGAATCCGAAAACAAAATTCATCCTCGCCCATGTGGCGAGTTATTCGGAAAACCTCGCGGCGGTGGGAAAATGGCTCGACGAGCTTCCGAATATGAGCGTCGACATCGCGGACAGGATAGCGGAGCTGGGCCGTCAGCCCCACACCGCGAAGGCTTTCTTCGAAAAATATGCCGACAGGATCCTGTTCGGAACGGATATGACGCCCGTCTGCTATAAAAACAAGCACAGGATCTACTACAGGTTCCTTGAGACGAACGACGACTATTTCAGGTACGACGAGACGAAAAACGGAAAGCAGGGGAGATGGCGCATTTACGGCCTCGGCCTTTCCGACGATGTGCTCGAAAAAGTATACCGAAAGAATTTTTTGAATTTGATCGGCTGATTTAAGTCGCCGCTTTGCGGCAGAATGGAGTAAATATGAGCAAGACATACGATGAGATGAAAGCCCAGTACGGGGCGCTGAAAGAAACCCTGATCTATGTAAAGAACAGGATAAACATCATAAACCGGTTCATCAACGAGAAAAGCTGCGGCACGGTGGCCTTTATAGGCAGCGGCTCAAGCTATTCGGTTTCAAAGTCCCTTGAGACGATTTACAGGAATCTGTCGGGCAAGCCCGCGATGAGCGCGGCCGCGGGGGATATCTTTCTCCATGCCGAGAGGTATAAAAAGCCGCTGGAAAACGCCGTCGTCATCGCCGTATCGCGGTCCGGCAGCACCAGCGAGCTGCTTGAGTCGGTCAGGGCAATCAAGGAGATTACCGAGGCGAGATTCATCGCGCTGACCTGCGTCGAGAACGCGCCTATAAAGGAAATCGCGGACGTGACGCTTGAAATGCCGTGGGCCTTCGACGAAAGCGTCTGCCAGACGAGGACGGTTTCAAACCTCTATGTCGCCGGCGCGGTTGTCGCCGCGGGGATGGCGGACAGAGCGGACATAACGGAGGAGCTTGAGGCGACAATCGGGTCGCTCGAGGCGTTTTCGGAACGCATCGAGCCCGTATTCCTTCAGCTAGCGAAGGAGCGTTTCGACAGCGTCGCGGTTCTCGCCGACGCCGAGATAGCCGGGCTCGCGGAGGAAGGCGCGCTCGCGTTCAAGGAGATCTCGCAGGTTGCCTCAAACCAGTACGGGCTTCTGGACTGCCGGCACGGTCCGATGGTGATGATAGGCAAATCGACGCTGGTGATCGCCTCGCTTTCCGACGGCGGAGAGCAGGAACTAAGGTTGATTGCCGATGTCGCGAAGAAAAACGCGATTATCGTCACCTGTACCGACGAGCCGCTGAAGCTGCCGAAGGTCTATCTGAACATCGCCTTCGGGAAGAAGCTTGACAATATCGGCCGCGGGCTGGCGCTTTTGATCGTATGCCAGTATACCGCGTATTACAAGGCGTTGGTTAAGGGGCTCAATCCGGACAGCCCGGCGGGGCTCGACGCGTGGATAAAGCTGTAGAACACGGAGGGCGGAGCTTTGAGGGATTTTGACGTGCTCGCGCTCGGCGAGCTGAACGTAGACCTGATTATGACGGGGATGAACACTCTGCCGGTGCCCGGCAGGGAGATCATCGCGAAGACCTGCTCGCTCACGATGGGGAGTTCAACCGCGATCTGCACGGCCGGGCTTGCCAGGCTCGGGCTGAAGACCTCGTTTCTCGGAATTATCGGCGACGACGGGTACGGAAGGCTCGCACGGGAGCAGCTCGCTTCGTACGGGGTCAACGTGGAAAACCTGATAGTCGACAAAACAATTCAGACCGGTATCACAGTCTCGCTGACCAGCGGGTGCTCGAAGGACCGGGCAATGGTAACCTATCTCGGCTCAATCTGCGCGCTCACCCCGGCGCATTTTGACAGAGAAAAGCTGGCCCGCGCAAAACACGTGCACGTCGGCTCGTTTTTCCTGCAGAGCGGCCTTAGGCCAGCGCTTTCTGAACTGTTTGAGTTCGCCCGGAGCCGGGGAGTGACGACCTCGCTTGACGCCGGGTGGGACGACAGCGGCTGCTGGGATTACGGGATTTCAAAGGTTCTTGCCCATACGGATGTGTTTTTGCCCAACGAACTCGAAGCCAAGGCGATTACCGGGCTGGACAGCGCGGAGAAAGCGGCCGCCGAGCTTGCGAAGCTTTGCCGCATATGCGCAGTGAAGTGCGGGCCGGACGGCGCGGTTGTCGCCGCGAACGGCGGAGTGAAGTCGTATAAGACATACGACGCACCGGTAAGGGATACCACAGGCGCGGGCGACTCGTTCAACGCGGGCTTCCTCTACGGCTTTATCAACGAGTTTGATACGGACCTGTCCGCCGCGTACGGAAACGCCTGCGGTTCGATCAGCGTCACGCGTTACGGCGGAGCTTCCGCGTGCGCGTCTCTTGACGAGGTTAAAGACGTGCTTAAGCTGGGGTATGTAAAAGAAAACGCGGCGAAACAATAATCTCGCCGCGGGTTTGTCTGTTATATGTTTTTTGCTATGTATTTATCGAAAGTATTTTGAGAGCTCCGTCAGCGCGGCGGGCGCCGATAGCAGGGAGCCGTGTTCCCGGAGATATGCGGAAAAGGAAGGGGTATTGTTTACCCGGGTTCCGAATTCGAGCAGGTGTTTGGTCTTGAACGCGTGCGGAGGGCAGATTAGGAGATAGTATTTTTCTTTAAGCGCGTAAAGGGACGAACTGTCGTCTTCGGCAACGGTCATTCGGACGGATTTGACGGCGTCCATCAGGTCGTTTGCGCAGTCGAAACGGTAGATCGCGCAGCCGTCTTCGGCGGCTTCAGCCGCGGAGATGAACAAAATGTTTTTTCCGTCATGCTCGAAAAGCTCGAGGTAGAGATTTTCCGAAGGCAGATTTATACCGGCGCAGTCGAGGAGCTTTTGCGCGTTAGCGCTGCGAAGGGCTCCGCGCTCGATGCCCTTAAGTAAAAACGACTCTTCCGGCTCAAAAAAAATAACCGCGCTCAGCTCACTCAGAATAAGCTTACGCATGCTGTCAAGGCCTCCCATACAGATGATTTCATCTTATTTATATGAATACGGACGATAAAATTATACAACTTATAGCCGGGCTTGAACAGCCGCAAAAATATGGTATTTTACAGCCGCGGTCTATAGCAAGGAGTTTGTCATGATTAAACGCATAACCTGCGCTGCGGCGCTGCTGCTGTCTTTTTCGCTTCTGCTCGCCGGCTGTTCGAAAAAGACGCTGAGCGAGGATACGCTGATTCTCAACGGAGAAAAGATCCGGGTCGACTACGTGCTGAAGATCGACGACTATGTGGTAAAAGCCGACGAGTACCGCTATTTCTTTATGAACGTGAAAGACCAGATGACGGGCGGCGATTCGTCTTACCAGTGGACGGAGGAAACCGCCGAAGAGCTCAAGGAGCGTACCCTTGAATATATCACGATAAACCGGGCGGTGGTCATTTTTGCGCAGAACAAGGGGCTATCAATTACAGACGAAGAGAAGAAACAGATAGAATCCGATATAAAAACCTCGATCAGCAGCGCCGGGGGTAAGGATGAATTTATCGAAAGGCTTGCCAGCGGATATATGACGGAGTCCCTTTTCCGTTCAATGGCCGAGATCTCCGCGATACAACAGAAGCTGTACGATACCGTTTTCAGCAACGGCGGCGAGATGGCGTTCACCGACGAAGAAATGATCGACATAGTGAACAAGGATTATGTATGCGTAAGATACCTGATGCTCAGCAGGGATAGCGACGGCACAACGGAAAACAAGGACCTCGCCGACTCGCTTTTACGGCGGATCAGGGGCGGAGAGGACTTCTCGACCCTTGTCTACGATTACGGCGAGGACAGCACGATGAAATATAACGAGGACGGGACATATTTTACCAAAGGCATGACCGATTCGGCCGTCGAGCAGGCGAGCTTCTCGCTCGGAATAGGTGAAATCAGCGGCGTTATCGAGGGCGACGACGGCTACTATATCATCAAGCGTCTGCCGATAGACCAGGATTACGTTCGGGAAAATATCGACGACATTATCAACGGCTATCAGGAGATGCTGTTTTCAAACGAGCTAAAGGAAATCTCCGCGCAGCTGACGATAACCTATGGGGATGTGTATCAGAAGATTAGCGTGGAGAGCATGGGGTAGGGGGGACGATTGTTATACAACGCAAGATGACACGAGTTTAAAATAAACATTGACAATATTATAATAAAATTGTATAATATATAAGGATATTTTGCTAAAAGAATGAACATCATTAATAATATTGTTGATAATACTGTGGGATTTTATATGAGCAGAGCAAAATAACTTGTAATCGCAAATTTTTTATCATCTTAATGCATTATTTAATGCTAAGAACAGGAGTAGAAAAATGATTGGAGCATTCATTCTATTATTCCTCCCGGGCTCTATTTCAGCAAGATTACATAATATGAGGAGAAAAGCTGATGCTTCTTTATCCTATGTAACGCTTTGGGCAGTATATTCGTTTATTATCGACTGGCTGCTTTGTTTTGTAAAGATGATTAGAGGACATGCAGCCCCCAGTGTTCAGGAAAGTTTTTCCTCGGTTGGAACTATTGTGAAGTACGGGGTTCTTGCCGGCGGTCTCGCCGTTATACTTCCCTTTATCTGGCAATGCTTGAGAAAAGCATCAATTGTTTATAAAAAAATCGATGGACAGGCATCATTGGATAGTCAGAACAGTAAGGAAGAGAAACATTCTGATACATCATACATTAAGCAGATATTGCTTTCGCTTTTATTCATTATACCTGCAATTATCTTAGCGGTTATTATCTGCGCAAATAATTAATAACTATGTGGTAATTAAATTGATTGATAAATGAGTTGATGAAATTAACAGACACGGAGAAGGGTTAATAGAATGATTGAATCGCGGTGTAGTATGCGAACCAGAACAACCGATAGATTAAAAGGTTTATTACCGGGTTTTGACCGGACTTCACTTTGTATATCATTAGTTTTTTCACTGCTTTTTGCTCTTGCTGTTTATGAGACGAACATGTTGCTCCCGATATTCAATGGACAGAAAAGCTGGAATACCGCTTTGGGATTTTCGGGAAAATTTTTTTTGTTGGCGGTCCTTTCTTTTTGCGGAGCTATGTTGGTATGCTTTATATGCTGCTATTTCCTTTCAAGGCAAAGCGGCTATGTAGCGCTTCCGAGAGCGTCCGGTTTTAAAAAGGTCTTTTACCTTTCTTTATCTGCTTTCCTTTTGTGCTGGAGTATTTGTTGGTTAACTTATTTTCCCGGCACGGGTATGAACGACCAGGTTTGGATAGCGACAAGCAACGGCTTTTTTGATTACCGTACTGTTCACCCGATAATATTTATTCTTCTTTTTAAAGGTCCACTTGTACTTTCGGAAAAGCTGTTTGGCACTGCAATGCCGGGCTATGCTTTTTATACCTTTGCACAAATGTTGCTTCTTGCGGTGACTACAGCGTATTTGGCGGCTTGGCTGTATACTAAGGGAGTACGCAAGGGTTTAATTTATATTCTGTGTGCGTATTTCGCATTGACACCGATAATCGCAGACTATTCCATCACAGCTGTGAAAGATATCCCTTTCACCGCCTTTCTTTTACTACTTGTTCGTTGTACATATGATATTGCCGTTACAAAGGGGGAATGGCTGAGAAATGTGCGCCATAGCATGCTTTTTATGGCCTCAATGTACGGTATTACCGTTATACGAAATAATGGCATATATATTGCTATAGTGTTAGCCGTTGTTTTATTCTTTTATGTTAAAACTTATCGAAAAATAATTGTGAGTTTTCTTGCTGTAACTGCCTGTTCTTTTATATTGCTTAATTCTGTATCGGATAATTATCCATCAGAGTCTTATGCGGTTATGATTCAACAGGTGGGTGCAGTGATAACATATGGTGGGGATGTAAATAACGAGCAATTGGAGGTTCTTAATGAAATTATGCCGATTGACAAATGGCGGGAGGTATATGATTACCGGTTTGTTGACACAGTAAAGTGGAGCGATGAGTTTAACAAATTTTGGTTTTATGATAATTCAGGTCGTTTTTTTAGGGTTTGGCTTGAGCTATTGCCAAAAAACATAGGGATATATTGCCGTTCTTATCTCTTACTGTCCTATGGCTGCTGGGATACGGATATAACATATGATAGTTCACCGTTTGAGCCTTTACAATCAAAATTCTTTAAGCTCATCAACAACATGGAAGACCTGGATTATAAATATGAAGCCATAGGTATAAAAAACATCCAGGTGTTTCCCGATACCGTGCAAAGTAAGTTGGACACGTTCTTCCGTCATACAGTCGGTTATTTCGGCACAGGTACCTGCCTTTGGATTTTATTATTGATATCAACACTAGCTATCTGTAGGAAAAATTACGCTCTTTTAATAGCAACACTCCCGACATTTTTTAATTGGTTGACTCTTATGATTGCGGTGTCATCCTCGTTAATATTCCGCTATTCTTTTCCTTTTGTTATCTCTCTCCCCGTCTATATCATTTTACTGATATCACCAATCAAAATACCAGAAAATATATAAAGAAAGGAATTCTTATTTATGAGTAAAGCGTAGCCAAGGTAAAGGAAACATTGTCAGGACTATGTTTCGTGAGATTGACGCCGACTGTTACCTTATGGTAGATGGAGACGATACTTATCCGGCAGAATTTGCGAAACAGATTGTGGCATCCGTTTTAGATAATGGCGCGGATATGGTGGTTGGGGATCGGTTCTCCTCAACTTATTTTACGGAAAATAAAAGGCTTTTCCATAACAGCGGAAACATAGTTTTCCGTAAACTTGTCAATGCGATATTCCATGGCAATGTTAAAGATATTATGACAGGTTACCGTGGTTTTCACGTTTGTTTGTGAAAAGCTTTCCTGCATTGTCTAAAGGCTTTGAGATTGAAACGGAGATGACTATCCATGCCCTGGATAAGAATTTCACGCTTGTAAACGTTCCTGTTACCTATCGTGACCGCCCAAACGGCAGCGTATCAAAGCTGAGTACGGTATCCGATGGGATTAAGGTTATACGCACAATCTTCCGTCTATTTAAAAACTACCGGCCGTTGCAATTTTTTAGTCTCATCGGATTATTGCTTGTTATTATTTCTCTAGCATTCTTCATTCCGGTGTTAGCTGATTTTATCTCCACGGGTTTGGTTGCCCGTTTTCCCACGCTTATCGTAAGCGGTTTTATTTTTCTGGCGGGCCTTTTATCATTTGTGTGTGGCTTCGTGCTGGATACGGTGGTTAAAAAGGACAGGCAACAATTTGAAATATATTTGAATATCATACATATGCTATGTTGTAATAATAAGTATAATACAGACGATAACCCGTTATAAAAAGTGTTATTTTAATATCCGCTAACTCGTGAAAAGTGCTTTTTTCAAAACCTATAACATTGAATTTCAGTGTTTGTATTACTTTCAATACCTGCTACAATTCTATTTAAACGTAATATATCGAAATAAAGCATTTATTCCACAGATTTTCTCCCTCCACCTATTTTCTCGGTATAAAAAGTCCCGCTCGGCAAAAACTAACTCTACAAATATATGATGAAAGAGGAATTTGCTAGAGAGATATTACCGAATAAAATACAACGGAGGATTTTGTCAAATGAAAGCCACAGGGATAGTCAGACGTATTGACGACCTCGGGAGAGTCGTCATACCGAAGGAAATCCGCCGGGTCCTGAGAATCCGCGATGGGGATCCGCTTGAGATATTTACGGACAAGGAAGGCGAAGTGATATTTAAGAAATATTCGCCGGTGGGCGAGCTGTCGCCGTTCGCGGCGCAGCTCTGCGAGACGATGTCGCGGACGACGGGCTTAACCGTCGCGGTGACGGACCGCGATTCGATTATCGCCATATCGGGTCCGTTGAAAAAAGAACTTGCGGACAAAAAGGTCTGCAAGGACCTTGAGGCGCTGATGGAGTCGAGACAGAGCAAATTTGACAGGACCGGGAACGGCGGCGTAAGAATAACCGACGATGTTCCGGAAAGATATGCCCTTGCCGCGGTGCCGATTATTGTTTTGGGAGATATAACCGGGTGCGCGCTGATCATAGGCGGGGAAAACGACGTCTGTACCGAGACCGAAGCGAAGCTTGCGCAGAGCATGGCGGGCTTCCTCGGAAAGCAGATCGAAGCGTAAATACACCCCTCCGATAACGAAGCGATAGGTATTCGCATAAAAACATTTTATGCGGGAATTCCGGTCTCGAATCGGATAACAGAAAAAGGTTCTGCCGTGAAAAAGGCAGGACCTTTTTAGTATTATCGAGGGTATTGCGGCATAAAACGCAAAGGACACAAGTCTTATTAACGCTGCGAAGCCTCTAAAGCGTTTTGAATATCGCTAAGGATGTCCTCGGTGGCTTCGAGGCCGATCGAGAGGCGTATCGTGCCCGCGGATATGCCCACGGCTTCGAGCTGCTCGTCAGAGAGCTGGGAGTGGGTGGTGGAAGCGGGATGGCTGACAAGGGATCTCGAGTCTCCGAGGTTGGCGACGTTGGTCAGCAGCTTCAGGCTGTCGATGAACTTGATGCCCGCGGCCTTACCTCCTTTGATATCAAAACTCAGCACCGCACCGCAGCCGTCTGGCATCAGGCGCTGCGCGAGGCTGTAATAGGGGTTGGATTTGACGTACGGCGAGCGGACGCTGCTGACTTCGGGTCTGTGCTCAAGGAACTGCGCGACCGCTTTTGCGCTGTCGCAGAGCTTGCGCATCCTGACGGCGAGCGTCTCGAGTCCGGATATGAGCAGAAATGAGTTGAACGGCGAGGGCGTAAAGCCCATATCCCGCATCGTGCAGACGCGGAGCCTTGTGATAAAGGCTACCGGGCCGAATTTTTCGGTAAATGCCACGCCGTGGTAAGAGGGGTCGGGCTCGCACAGGGACGGGAATCTGCCGCTGGCTTTCCAGCCGAATTTTCCGGAATCGACGACCAGACCGCCCATCACGGAGCCGTGCCCGCCGATGTATTTTGTCGCGCTGTGGATTACAATGTCCGCACCGTGCTCAATCGGGCGGAAAATGCAGGGCGTCGCGAACGTGTTGTCGACAATAAGCGGAACTCCGTGTCTGTGCGCGATTTCGGCGAGGGCGTCTATATCGGTGACGTCGCAGGAGGGGTTGCCGAGGGTTTCGGTAAACACGGCCTTGGTTTTATCGGTGATAGCGGCCTCAAAGCCCGCCAAATCGGTGGGGTGGACGAACGTTGTCTTTATCCCGGAGTTTGCGAGCGTATATGTAAAGAGGTTGATGGCCCCGCCGTATATACATGAGGAGCTGACAATTTCGTCGCCGCAGCCGGCCAGTGTCAGCATGACGGCGTATATCGCCGCGTGGCCCGTCGAGGTAGCAAGCGCGCCCATGCCGCCCTCGAGAGCTGCTATTCGCTTTTCCAGCACGTCCGTCGTCGGGTTGGACAACCGGGTGTAGATATTGCCCTCCTCTTCGAGGGCGAACAGGCTTCTGGCGTGCTCGGTCGAGTCAAATGCGTAGGCGTTCGTCAGATAAATCGGCACGGACGTCGAGTGCGAAAAGGTGTCCGGCGTCCAGCCGCTGTGAATCGCCTTTGTTTCAAAACCGTAGTTTTCCATTGATATCCATCCTTTGTTTGCTTTGAGTATATAAGTCAATCGGAAGCGCCGACGTAGGATAAATCGTGCGTGACCGTTTCGTCCAGGTTTATGCCCGCATAGGTTCCGGCTGAATAGCCGTTGATCAAAAAGCGCACACCGTTGATGCCCGGCAGCTCGGTAAGCGAGTCCACCAGCGAATAGATCATGATTTTGGCTCTTTCAGGGTCGGTTCCGAAATCGTTGAACTCCTCGGAAAAATCAAGGTAGACGATCCCGTTTTCCTCGATAACGGAATACAGAATCGTATTCGCGGGAAATTCGAGACTGGAGCCGGATTCCTCGTCCCCCTCCAAAAGCATCGATATCACTTTTTCCGCGGCGTTTTCGTTGTTATACCTCTGATAGGTTATAATTTTCGCAATAAGATACCGGTTGTCTGCGGAGGGCAGATACAGCTTCTGGTTTACGGTTTTAACGGAGAAAGAGTCAAGGTCAGCAATGAAATTTTTCAGCGAGATCGGGTTATAGCCCGAAACCGGGTGGGGATCGCCGCTTATTCTTATATATATCTCCGATATTCCGCTGATGCCGGTCAGCGTCTTGACAAGGCAGTAATCGGCGAGATTCATCTGAAAAACGCTCATCTTCCTATATTCCTGGGAGAAGTTCAGATAAACCGCGTTGTTGGAAATGCTGTGTGACAAAAGCTTGATGCCGGAGGGAAATGGGGATATTAACCCGCTCCGGTCCGGGCCCTTAAGCAGTCTGTCGATCAGCTCCGCCGCGATGCCGTTTCGCTGCGACGTTAACGTGTAGAGCTTTTCGGGCTCCAATGAATAGGTAGAACCCTCTTCCTTCAGAAAAAAAACCTCGTACCCGTCGGAGTCGGAATTGCCGTATTCCGCGTAGATCAGAAAGGCGATGGTGATCAGAAGAATAAGGGTAAAGGTGATAATCAAATATCCGGTGATTTTTTTCACAAATGCATTCCCCGCATATCGCGTATTTATTCGGGCTGAGAACCCTCGTCGTTCGACAGCGGAAACGTGATGATGAAACGCGCCCCGCCGTTCGGACGGTTTTGGGCTTCAACCGTGCCCCCGCAGGTCTGAACCGCGGAGGCGACTATGGAGAGGCCGAGTCCGGTCCCTCCCGTAGCCCGCGCGCGGGCTTTATCGACTCTGTAGAACCGGTCGAAAATCCTCTTGAGATCTTCCTCGGGGATTCCCTCACCCTCGTCGTCCGCGATGAACACCGCCTTGCCCTCGTGCTTGTAGAGATATACGTGCACATCGTGGTTGGCCCCGCCGTATTTGAGCGCGTTTTCTATGATGTTGTAGAAGGCCTGATAGATGAGGTCGTAGTTGGCGGGTACGACGCAGTCCGGCGTGAGTTCGCATTTTATGGCACAGTTCGCAGACTTGGCGAGGGGCGTCAGCATCCGGCAGACGTTCTCGATGACGGAATTCAGGTCGAGCGGGGTAAGCGCTGTTTTGCCCGCCAAGTCGTCGAAACGCGTGATCTGCAGAAGCTTGCTGCTGATGCGCGTGAGGCGATCGATTTCGTTGTTGATATCGAAAAGGAATTCCCTGATCGAGTCGATATCCATATCCGGGGTCTGTATAATGGAATCCGATAAAAGCTTGATCGAGGCCAGCGGAGTCTTCAGCTCGTGGGAGGCGTCGGATACGAAGCGCCGGCGCATATCCTCGTTTTCGGAGTATTTGATGTTTAGAGCGTTGAGTTCGCCGCAGAGCTCGCTCAACTCGTCCTGTCCTTTCAGGTCGAATCTGTGACTATAGTCCCCGGACTGAACGATTTTGATGCCGGAGAGTATTTTCTGCAGCCTGCCGTTGAAACACAGCGCCGTGTAGATGCCGACGATAACCGGAACGACGCAGCAGGCCATCCCCACGTAGCCCAGCGTCTCCGTTGTACGCTGGTATTTCGCGCCCAGCTCTTTTTCGGTTTTCTGCAGATAGAGCACGCCGCCGATGTCGCCGTCAAAATAAATAGGGACGAGCACGTTGAATGTGAACGCGCCGTCCGAAAAATCGGAGATGAAGGACACATCCCCGGCAAGCGCAGCCTGAACCTCTTTTGATATGAACCTTTGCGAAAGCCGGCTGTTATCCTCGGAGCTGTCGTAAACGACGATGCCGTCGTAGTCCGCCACCAGCACACGGTCGTACATGCCGGTATAGGTTTCCAAGCTGAACGGCAGGCTGTCGTTCGACAGATAATCGTTCAGCGTGCGGGCGCCGGTGTTATGGGAAACAAGCTCTGCCTGCTCGCGCATCACAGTCCCGAACGAGCTGCTTATCGAGCGTTTTACATAATAAGGCGCCAGGACGGAAAAAACAATGAGGAAGAATATGCAGAGAATGAGAATAGTCAGGTTAAACTTAAAGCTGATTCTTGATGTAAGACCGCTCATTCGTCATGCCTTGTAGTAATAGCCGACGCCCCATTTTGTCAGGATATGGGCGGGTTCGGCGGGATTTTCCTCGAGTTTTTCGCGCAGTCTGCGGATATGAACGTCGACCGTTCTTATATCTCCCGGGTAGTAATATCCCCATACGGTGTTCAAAAGGGATTCCCTGCTGAACACGCAGTTGGAGGAGCGGATTAAAAGCTCAAGCAGATCGAACTCCTTCGGGGTAAGCTCTACCGGTTTGTCCCCGACATAGGCGAGCCTCTCGCTCAAGTCAAGGGAGATCGCCCCACCGTCCAGTTTGGATTCGTTTTCTGTTTTAGCGGGCTTTGAGGCTGACCGGCGCAAAATCGTGCGGATTCTCGCCTTGAGCTCGAGGACGTTGAACGGCTTGGTAATATAGTCGTCGGCGCCGTGCTCAAATCCCAGCAGCTTGTCAGTATCCTCGCCCTTGGCGGTCAGCATGATAATCGGCACCTTTGAGTATTCTCTGATTCTTCTGCACACCTCAAGGCCGTTGATTTTCGGGAGCATCAGGTCGAGTACAATAAGGTCGTATTCCACCTCGCCCGCAAGCGCAAGCGCGTCCTCCCCGTTATAGACCGCGTCAACTTCGTAGCCTTCGTTTTCAAGGTTGAATTTGATCCCTTTGACGAGCAGTTTCTCGTCGTCCACTATCAATATCCTCATATATCTATATCTCCGTTCTACCGTTATTCCGGCTTTGTATATATCTTTTTTTCTTGCTAATCCGCGCGGATATATTGAGAAGCCTTTAAATAGGTTTTAAGACCTATTCCGTTGACAAGGGCGATTTGCTCGATTGAAGAAAACCCGCTGAGCTC
Source organism: Bacillota bacterium (assembly GCA_033813635.1). Classification (GTDB taxonomy): domain Bacteria; phylum Bacillota; class Clostridia; order Oscillospirales; family QAMX01; genus JAPXRI01. The sequence continues at coordinate 25,198 of JAPXRI010000017.1, read as the reverse complement.
CGAGCGCAGCTCCGCTATCTCGGACGCTTTGCCGCCGACATAGGGGATGCTCCGAAGCTGATACACGTCCGATGTGTTGATATTGATCACTGCGTTTTCGGCGCTGCTCAACGGCAGATAGGGTTCGAAATCCCTGTCTTCGCGGACCGTATAGCTTTCCGGGTTTTGAAATGTTAAAAACGCCGCGATAAACATCGAGATTATGAACATAAATGAGAAAGCCCAGAGCGCGGCGCGGACAACCTTTTTCATCTTTCCCGTTTCCCCCGAGCATTGATGCGGCAGCTGTTGAAATTGCACATCGATCTGTGGTAAAATAATAACATCGGTTCGTAATACATTCACAATGAAATCATGTGCGTATAATTACTTATATTATAACATATTCTCCGGGGATTTGTATGAAATTATTTAAAAAAATTTTTCTGATTTTTGTCTGCGCGGCTCTGGTTCTCCCCATATGCCGGGCCGACGGCGATATATCGATTCAGGCCCGCTCGTGCATACTTGTTGACGTAAATTCTGGCGAGGTGCTTTACGAGCAGGACGCCGATTCGAAGCAATACCCGGCTTCGCTTACCAAGCTGATGACCGCGTTGCTCGTCTACGAAAACTGCGGTCTGGACGATATCGTGACGGTGACGGAGTCCGCCATTGCCGACCTTGACCCGGACGGGAGCACCGCGAACCTTAAGGTCGGGGAGCAGATGTCGGTTGAAAACCTTCTGTACTGTCTGCTGGTGGTTTCCGGGAACGACGCCGCCTGCGTGCTCGCCGAGCATACCGCGGGATCGATCGACGCCTTTGTCGACATGATGAACCGCAAAGCTAAGGAACTGGGCTGCACGGGTACGGTGTTTACAAACCCGGACGGCCTCCACGACGACGGGCACTACACCACCGCCCGGGATGTGTACCTGATTACCCGCGAGTTCATCAAAAACGACAAGCTGATGGAAATTGCCAACACGGCGTCCTATGCCGTCCCGCCGACCAACAAGACGAGCACCCAGCGCATCCTGAACACGACGAATTATCTGATATCCGGGACGAAAACAATACAGTACCTCTACAGCTACGCCCGGGGGATAAAAACCGGAACGACTACGCCGGCCGGGTACTGCCTGGTCTCGAGCGCGGAGAAAAACGGTCTCTACCTGGTAAGCGTCGTACTAGGCGCGGGTAAAAGCCAGGATACCGGCGAAATTATGAGCTTTGTGGAGACAAAGAGGCTATTTGAGTACGGCTTTAACAACTACTCCAACAAAACGCTCATCTCCAGCGGGGAGCCGATCGTCGAGGTCAAGGTCGAAATGTCGCAGGAAGCCGAGTCCGTCGTAGCGGTCACGCAGTCGGATATCACGCACCTGATGAAAAACGACTTCGACCCGTCGAAGGTCGTAATAACGCCTACGATATATGACGAAGTGGTGACGGCGCCGGTGACCAAGGGGCAGATTCTCGGCGACGCCGACGTCTCCTACGAAGGGAAGAGCTACGGGAGAGTCAAGCTTGTGGCGCTGACGGGAGTCGAGCGCTCAAACTTCCTTTATACTATGGACAGGCTGAAATCCTACGCGAAAAAGCCGGCCTTTATTTTCGGAGCGATCGGCGTCGTTTTGGCGGTGATTGCCTATATCGTCACCGCGGTGATGATAAACAGAAAGAAAAGACTGAGAATGATAAAGAAAAGGGGCAGATACCTGTAAATCTGCCGGAAAACGGATGAAAAAATGATTGACATAGCGGTAAACTCCCTTGGCAAATATTTCGGGGAGAAGCTTATACTTAAGGATATTACCTTTGAGATCTACGAGGGGCAGAAGGTGGCGCTGATCGGGAAAAACGGCACCGGCAAAACGACGCTTTTCCATGTAATCACGGGCGAGCTCCCTTATGAAGAGGGCAGCGTTTCCGTGCACCCTTCGAAAAAAATCGGAATTCTGGACCAGATGCCGTCCTACCCGGAGGGTATGACGGTCAGAGCCGTGCTTGAAAAGGCTTTTGAGCCTTTGTACGCGCTGAAAAAAGAAATCGCCGAGCTGGAAAAGGTGATGGCCGGCGGGGATAACGACAAGAAAACGCTGGCGGCTTACGGCGCGCTGTTGCAGCGATTCGAGGCTATGGGCGGCTACGAGACGGAGACCGAGCTGCAAAAGGTCTCCAACGGGCTGCATATTTCAAAGGAAATGTGGGAGCGGCCCTACAATAAGCTCTCGGGCGGAGAGATGACGCGGGTGAACCTGGCGCGCATGCTGCTTGAAAAAACAGACATCATGCTTCTGGACGAGCCGACGAACCATCTGGACATGCCCTCGCTGGAGTGGCTCGAGGAGCGCCTTGAAACGTACAAGGGGACGGTTTTGGTAATCTCGCACGACCGTTTCTTCCTCGACAGGGTCACCTCCCGGACCATCGAGCTCGCCGGTACCCACGCGACGGTTTACGAGGGAAACTATAGCTATTACGTGGCCGCCAAGGAGGAAAGCGAGGCACTGCAGCAAAAGAGGTACGAACGGGAGCAGCGCGAGATCGACCGGCTGGAATTCACGTCAAAGCGTATGCACGGCTGGGGCTTGGGCGACAAAAAGATGATGCGGCGCGCCTTCGCGCTGGATAAAAGAATTGAGCGCCTGAAGGCCGCGCAGGCCGCGCCGGTAAAACACGATAAAAAAATCTCGGCGTCGCTGGAACAGGTCATCCGCTCGGGCACCGATGTTTTGTACGTTAAAGGCCTTGAAATGGGCTTCGGTGGGAAGAGCATCCTCGCGGGCGTGGATCTGGAGATAAAAAAGGACGAGTCGATTGCGCTGCTGGGAGAAAACGGCTGCGGCAAAACGACGCTTTTAACGATTCTGACGGGCGAGCGGGAGCCGCTTGCCGGAAAGGTCCGGTGGGGGAGCAATATCAAGCTCGCGTATCTGCCCCAGCAGGTCTCGTTTCAAAACGAGGAGCGGACGGTGCTTGACACGGTGGTCACGGAGCTCGGCCTTACGGAGCCCATGGCCAGGAACCGGCTCGGCGCGTACCTGTTCAGGAACGACGACGTTTTCAAGCCGGTTTCAGTGCTGTCCGGCGGGGAGAAGAGCAGGCTGAAGCTCTGCATACTGCTATATCAGAAGATCAACACCCTGATCCTCGACGAGCCTACAAACCACCTGGATATAGACTCCCGCGAATGGCTCGAGGGGTTGCTTGAGGAGTTTGACGGGACGATGCTTTTCGTCTCCCACGACAGGTACTTCATCGGCAGGTTCGCCACGAAGATATGGCACATGGAGGACGGCGGGATTACGGAGTTCAAGGGCACGTACGGTGAATACCGGGCGGCGCTTGAAAGGGAAAAAGCGCTTAAGGAAGCGTCGGGGCAGTTTGCACAGAAAAAGGAGAGCCCGAAGGAGCGTTACGTCTCGCCGGACAGAAAGCGAAAATACCTCGAACGCGAGCTTGAAAAGGCCGAGGCGGAGATATCGAAAACAGAGGACGAGATCGCGGCGCTGACCGAGGAAATAGAGAAAAACGCTTACGACCATCTCGCCCTTGAAAAGCTGTGCGCGGTGAAAGAGGAGAAAGACGCGTATCTGAACGCGTGCTACGAGCGGTGGAACGCCGCGAACGAGAATCTGGAAAAATTTAAAAAGGAGGCGGGTGACGATGCGCTTTCGTGAGATATGCCGCGTCTGCAGGACGAACCTGATAATCCAGGGCTTTTGCGTTGCCGCGATCGCAGTGTTTTTCGCCGTCGACGCCGTAACGCGCCTCTATGTGTTCCTGATGTTTTTTCTTCGCTTTCTGGCTCTTTCGATCATCGTTTACAACGCTTTCAGCGAGATGATCAAGCTCGGCAAGGCGAGAAAGCTCGCATTCGCGCTTCGCTGGACTATGCGTGCCGGGTACGCGGTGTTTATCGTTTCGTTTGTCATCGTGCTTGCGATCATCCTGAAAAACGCCGAGCCGGATCTGCCGGAGGACACGAGTTATATCGTGGTACTCGGCGCGGGTCTCAACGGTACGGAGCCGTCCCGGGTTTTAAGGGACAGGCTCGACACGGCCTGCGACACGATGGAGAAATACCCGGAGGCGAGCGTGATATTGTGCGGCGGACAGGGATTTAACGAGTTGATCCCGGAGTCTCTCGCGATGTATAATTATCTTATAGCCCGCGGGGCGGACCCGGATAGATTGATACGGGAGTCCCGGTCCACGGATACCGTTGAAAACATCAAAAACGCAAGCGAGATTATCGTAAGCCGCGGCGGCAAAAGCGGCGAAAACGCCGTGATTGTGACCTGCGGCTTCCACATGATGCGGAGCAAGCTGATCGCTAAGCAGTACAATCTGACGCCCTACGGGGCGGCCGCAGCGACGCGGCCGAGCGAATACCACTATTATGTAAGGGAGTATTTCTCGATCCTGATTTACTACATAAAGCGCGCGGGCATCCCGCTGGACACTTCGGTTTTCAATATGTGAGTTAACAGATAAAAGCGAATAATTGAAGGGAGAAAAAGAGAATGGAGAGGAAAAAAGCAGTCTCAATCTGCGGAAACGACATATCAAAATACGCAATCGTCCTGCCGGAGAACGAGACTCCGACCGAATTAACCGCGGCGGAGGAGCTCAGGTCGCATATCCTGGAGGCCGCGGGTGTGTCGCTGCCCGTCGCGCGCGGAACGGAGGAATACGGCATCCTGATAGGGAACGCCGTGTCCTTCGACCGGAGCGGGATAAAATACGACGGCTATGTGATCGCGACGGACGATAAAAACCTGTACCTGTACGGGGCTATCGACCGGGGAACGCTCTACGCGGTCTACCGTTTTCTCGAGAAACATATCGGATTCCGAAAATACGAGCCAGGCGTCGGGCGGCTGCTGCCCGGGGACGTCTCGGTGCCCGCCGGTCTCTGGGACGCGTCGAACCCGGTGTTCGAGTGGCGGACAACAAACTGGGCGAGCCACACACGGGATATGGCCTTCGCCGCCTGGGAGGCGATCAACCCGGCGGAATTTCCGGAGGTCGAACGCTACGGCGGCGCGCCGAAGAGCATAGGCTTCTGCCACACGATGGAGTCCCTCTGCGACCCGAAGCTCTATTTTAACGAGCACCCCGAATACTATTCGCTGTACGACGGAGTGCGGATCCCGGCGGGGAACTACTTTGACAGGCCCTGCGGACAGCTATGCCTGACCAACCCCGACGTTTTGAAGATCGTCATTGAGAATGTCAAGAGAAAGCTCGCGGAAAACCCGGGCGCGCGCATCGTCGAGGTCTCGCAGAACGACAACGACCGCTACTGCCACTGCGAGAAGTGCGCGGCGGTGGACGCGGAGGAGGGGAGCCCGAGCGGACTCATGCTTCGCTTCGTCAACGCGGTGGCCGACGCGGTTGCGGAGGAATACCCCGATGTGCTGATTCGGACGTTTGCCTACCAATACACGCGCAAGCCCCCGAAGCTTACGCGGCCGCGTAAAAACGTGATTATCCGCTACTGTACCATCGAGGCCTGCTTCCGCCATCCGCTTGCGGACGGGGCCTGTGAGCGCAACGCCGGACGTTTCGCGGCGGAGCTTGCGGAGTGGAGCAAAATCTGCGACAAGATGTCGGTCTGGGACTATACGAGAAACTTCTCATGCTATCTCGCCCCGTTCCCGAACTTCAAAGTCCTCCGTGAAAACGCAAGGCTTTTCGCCGAGAACAAGGTTCTCCACCTGTTTGAGCAGGACACCGAGGACAGGTCGTATACCGGCGACCTCGGCAGCCTCAAGGCGTATCTGCTGGCCAGGCTGATGTGGAACCCGTACATGTCGGAGCAGGAGTATCAGGCGCATATCGACGATTTTCTGGAGGGGTATTACGGGCCCGGATGGAAAAACATCCGGGAGTATATGCGCCTTCTGCACGACTCCACGAGGGACCGCCATATAGGCTGTTTTGAGAGAATGGACAGGGGCTTTTTAGGCAGCGATCCGCTGTCCGAGAAGTACGAACCGGCGGCGTATCAGGCAATAGCGGAGGACTCATATCTCTCGGAGTTCATAGAAAACCATATCGACGAGGCAAAACGGCTCTGGAGCGGGGCTGAGGCGATGGCGTCGAACGAGGCCGAGCGGGAGCGGGTGCACCGTTCCGGGCTCTCCGTCGCGTACCTCGATCTTTTCTGCAGGAAGTATGAAAGGGACAAAATGAGCGCTGCGGAGCGCGAGGCCTACGAGGCCGCGGTTGCGAGATACCACGCGGACAAAAAGCGTTACGATTTCCGCACGAACATCTGGACGAACAGGGCCGGGCACTAAAAAAGTTACGTCGAGAAAAATCGAATTTCAGGTTGACAAAAGGAAAATATGTGTTATAATATATCAGTCCGCTTCGGAAAGCGGACCGATATCCGGGGGTGTAGCTCAGTTGGGAGAGCGCACGGTTCGCATCCGTGAGGTCGAGAGATGCAAATAAAACCACTCGACGCAACTACAGTCCGCAACAGCAACCTGTCATCAAAAAAGTCAATATGGGCTTGTAGCTCAGCTGGGAGAGCGCCGCGTTCGCAACGCGGAGGTCGACGGTTCGATCCCGTTCAGGTCCACCAAAACAACAAAACCCGAACCTTTTTCCGATTGGAAAAGGATTCGGGTTTGTTTTTTATCTGCATTCTTTGTATATTCTATTATATGTCAACTGATGAATTAATATGGTTGCTGACGGATATTCACTCGGTACCCATTAACATTAACCAATAATCCGTGATGTCGTCAAGATTGTTGTATATGTATTCAGGGTCCAGTGGAAAATAGTTAAGATCGTCAAGAGAAACATCCGAATCACTTTGGATATCGCTTCTGACTGACCAAGCTCCCTTTTGAAGATAGGGTTTGAAGCCTTCGCCTTGCCCGTCAGTTTCTCCCAGAATCCACCTTATGAAGAGCTTCGCTGAATTAATACTTTTGCTGCCTCCAGCTATCATAATGCTGTTCGGCGTATATGTGCCGGCAAAATACTCCATTTCATATATAGGCTCGATATTAAACCCAACGTCACTCATACGCAACTTGCTGGACACCATTATTCCTATAGGGGGATCTGTCAAGCCGGGTGTTCCGACAAGCTCGACTACCTCGTCACTGGAGTTTAACAACATCAGTCCGTTTTCCATAAGCATCCGCCAGTATGCTTCACCAGCGGTTTCGCCGTCTTGAAGCTTAAGTTCGGTTCCATAAAGATCACGATAGGCCTGAGCCATAACGTCACTGTTTTTAATCGTCGTACCGACTAGCCCCATGGCGGAGAACGATTTTGTGGGATTAGACATGACTACCTTTCCGTAAAATCTCTCTTCGGTCAGTTCCCACCAGTTTTTTACCGGGGGGGCGTCATATGCCTCGGTATTGTAAAAAGCCATTTCTATCTCCGCAACCAGAGGCAGTGTTGCCGTATCGTTTTCGGGCCTAATTTTAGCAGCAATGTCATATGGCACATACTTATATACTATGCCTTCAGGAATCAGCTCTTGAGATATAACACCGTTGTCATCGCTGCACAGAACGATATCACAATTGTAATTGCCATCCAAAAATTCCTGTTTCAAAACATCAACCAGATCAACACTTCGGGTATCCTTTACATATACCGTGAGGCCCGGATATTGTGCTTCGAAGGAATCCTTGACATCCATGACACGTGTTGAACTGCTGTATATCACAAGAGTGTCCTCCGCCAAAGCCTTTTCATATAATTCTTCCGTAGTCTCCTCTGCATCCAGATGAGCATTCATAAGCCACGTCTCCATATCGGAGTTTATAGCCTCCTGTTTTGGGGCACATGATGAAATCAGAATAAAAATTGCAGCCAGTGATAGTATGATAAAAGCTTTATTCATAGGTTCCGTCCTTTTCTTTAATCTTGCAGCAGAGTAAGATATGAATCCTGCGCTGCGTCTATCAGCGTATCGATCCCCAAAGTCTGATAGTATTTTATATATTCAGCCCATTCGGTATCATCATATGAGTCAAGCGTCCCGGTAATAAATTCGATCAGCATGTCATCCGTATACTTATCCACATTGGTTTTTAAATTAATAAGGCTCTCGGATTCTTCACCTTCAAAAAGAATTGTTCTCAAATACTCTTCCGGACGGTACTGGCTGTAAAGGTAGTAAGCCCGGGCATCAGTGGAATCCGCCTCGGATTCAATCCCGTTCCATTTGACGCCGTTTGCATACTCTGTATATGTAATAAACGGGCCTGTTTCCAAAAGTATTTTGTTTTGCGGCTTGTTCCACAGCTGAGTATATCTTTTTATGGTCGCCTGATTCCCAAACACATCAAGATCGCCGAATTGGGCGTAATCCCAGTCGACACCTTTTTCGCCGTAGCGCCCGATCAAAAAAGCTTCCTTGCTGAGCATCAGTTCAAAAAGGCTGAAAACAGCTTCGGGGTTCATGCAGGCTGAAGTAATGATACCGTTTGCGCTTGGGAACGGCGTATTGACCACGGAATACTGCGTTCCGTTGCTCCCCGCTATCGGAGCTACCCGAATGAAATTGCTCAGTAATTCCGGGGAACTTTGCAAAAGAACATCGCATATACTGGCGCTGGTAAACGCTCCGAGCAAATCTCTCGGGTCGTTTGCCAGTTGGACAAACTGCTCGTGATCAAGAGAAAACTGGAAATCGTCCAGAAGCCCCTTTGAATACAGGTCATGTATGTATTGCACACCCTCCCGCCACTTTTGCGTGAAGGGCGCAAAATATACGGTGCCGTCCTCAACCAGCATACGCGAATTGTTTGGGTCGTTGTATACAAAAGCGTTCATTAGAAAATTATAAGACTGCTCGCTGTACTTATCTCGGCTACCCGCCAAAGCGATTTCATCATGCAGACTGTTCCCGTTCGGGTCTCCGTTCTTAAAGGCCTCCAGAACATTTTCCAAATCATTGACCGTCTGCGGAATGTCCAGATTCAGTGCTTTAAGCCATTCGTTATTAATCCACATGACCTGAGAGTATTCCGCTTTATACGATGCATCAAGCCCAGGCATGTAGTAAATATTCCCATCAGGGGAGGTTAAAACATTTTTCAGATCGTATGCCGAAAAATCAGCAAAAAGCTCTTGCATGAAAGCCGAGTTTTCAATGTAACGATTCAACGGAAGAATGTAACCCAGCTGTCCGTATTCCTGTAAAACCGAGTTTGTGAAATTCGAGTCTTCTGAGACGGGAAAAGAGAACAGCGCGTCAACCGGGATGTTTCCGGACTTAAACATCCTGTCCAGATATTCTGCCGTGTACTCCTCCGGGAACACATAAAACTCAAGCTTAATTCCCAGTTGCTCCTCAAGCCATTCTTTATAGTAATTTGAATCAATATCCTGTATATATTGATTGTCTATTATGCCGATGGTGATGGTTTCACTCGTAGTTTCTTCTTTCTTTTCCGCTTTTAGCGCAAAGAACAGACTAAAAGCAAGAACAATAATCACACATAAAATTATACTAAACCATTTCTTCCACATAGCTCTCATACCATTTCCTGAGTTTACTTGTGCTCCAGTATACTATATAATGTAAAATAAGTACATGGACATGTGAATTTCGGACAAACAAAAGTGTATTTACTACAAATCATTTTCTTCGCTGCAAAACCGGCACGATGTATGATGTTATTGATCAAATGACACCTGCCAGACGAGAAGAGGCATTGAGGAGGAACCCCATGCACAGTGTATATCTAGTGGACGATGATCCGCTTATTATAGAAAGCCTGACCACGTCGGTTTTATGGATGGACAATGGATTTGAGGTAGCAGGGAGCAATACGGACCCGTCGACTGCCGTTGACGATATTTTGAAAATCAAACCGGACGTGGTGTTCAGTGACCTTAAGATGCCCGCTATGAGCGGGACACAGCTTATAAGAATTTTAAAGGAGCATGATGTTGACTGCGAATTTGTGATGCTCAGCGCATTTGGCACCTTTGAGGATGCGAGGAGCTTTTTCCTTTTGGACGGATTTGATTATCTGCTCAAACCGTTTAATCAGTCTGACGCTGAAATCGTACTGGAGCGCCTCAGCCGCAAGCTGGCTAAAAAGGAGTGTCTTCAGCCTTCGGTTTCTTATTCACCGTCCGGTAATCCTGGCTTCGACGAATTGGTGCAATATGTAACAGAAAACTTTTCTAAGCGCTTTACACTGGCGTCGCTCAGCAAGAGCTTTAATATCAGTCCGAATTATATTTGCAATCTGTTTGCAAAACACTATAATTCAACGCTCACCATATTTATTACAAATCTGCGCATGTCGGAAGCTGCGCGGCTCATCAGATTATCGGGCACTGCTTTTAAGGAAATTGCCATAAACTGCGGGTACCGGGATTATTTTTATTTCTGCAAGGTTTTTAAGGAGTATTACGGTATAGCGCCGAGCCAATACAGGGATGAGCATAAGGAATGAAAACGAAAAAATGAGTATAAAGAAAAAATACTATCTCTGGAGTCTGATTTTATTTGCTGCCGTACTTATCGTATGGGGAATGTTCTACATATACATTACCGGTCTTATCCGCAGTAATACACAGCTTCAGCTGGAGAGCACGGCGGATCAGATTGCAAGCGATCTTGAAAACGAGTTTGCGGGTATGGAGCAGCTTGCGTTTACGCTCTCTCAAAACGAAGCTATAAAAAGTTTTGTTGCGGAAGAAGACGTAACGAAATATTTTCTCAGCGCACCTGGAATTAACGAATTGCTGTCCAGCAGCATATCCAGCCGCAGCCTGATCCGGAACGTGATTTCATACAATAAAGATGGGGCGTTTTACCGTTTTAGGGGAATAACGGGCAATACTGCCTGCACACGGATATTGTATCTTTTAGAAAAAAACGCAGTTCCCGAACACATCGTTGTCAATACATTGGATAGCGTGCTGATTGGCTACGGCAGCAGCATTTATGATATTGGCGGGAGTCAGATCGGCACAATTGTTATTCTTACTGATGGGGAGACAACACTTGCCAGAATAATGGACTATGCTCAGAATGAAAGACTGCATGTTTCACTGTTGACGGACGATAAAGTGATCGTATCCGATTCGCAGGCGCTGCTCGCGCTCTCCGCAGGAGATATACAGGGCGATTCATACTATTGTACCAATAAATGCATTGGCATGACCCCATTTTCCGTCCTGGTCACGGCTAACGCAGGCTATCTCAGCGCATCAAATCTGTATTTTATTGTGGCAGCTTTGGTTACAGGATTAGCACTGGGGTTTTCGCTCCTGCTTTTCGCAGCGTTCATCAGAAAGCAATTCTTCAAGCCCATGCTGCGCTTGCTTGATAGTGTTGATCATATTGATCTCAACTTTACTCCAGGCGCTATTCCCTATGTACAAAGCGCAGAATTCGATAAGCTTGTGACAAAGCTAAACGAAATGCTGGAAAGGATCGAGGTTAAAAACAAATCTATTCAAAGCGCTCAGCTGCAGCTGAAGGATTCTGAAATTAAAAAACAAAAGGCAATTAATTATTCGCTGAAAAAGCAAATAAACGCGCACTTCACCGTGAATATATTAAATATCATAAAAATACTTGTATCTAAAGAGGACCTGGAAAGGGCGACCGAGTTGTGCGACGGACTTTCGATGCTGGTCCGGTACGCCCATGACGAGGACGAATTCATCAACGCGTGGGAGGAATTCTATGTCTTGCAGAATTATATCAACATAATGAACATCAGATACAACAATAAGTTAGAGGCGATATTTGATCTGGACGACCGGCTTATGGATCTCAGGATTCCTCGAATGCTGCTCCAGCCGATCGTTGAAAACGCAATTGTTCACGGTTACAGAAACTGCAGACATTGCTGTGTTATCGAAATAAAGGCAGAGGTCATTCAGGATAAAATCAAGATTGTAATCCGTGACCACGGGGAAGGTATGAACGAATCTGAATTAAGCTTACTACATGCTCAGCTGTCAGTATCCGGTTTGAATGAGGAAACAGCCGGAGGACTAGAGAATATTGCACTGATCAACATTAACAAGCGTATCGCATATTATTATGGTAAAGACTTCGGTCTTGCATTTAGTTCAGTCGTCCCAACCGGCACGGAGGTTACAATTACACTCGGTACATATAAAAAGCAGCTTAATATCCCCAATAATTAATATCTCATTTAACAGCGCGTCTGCCGCGGTTTACATCTATTGTAAACCGCGGCTTCTTAATTTTAGACAAATAAATGTGAATATAGACCATATCCCCCGGCACTCAAAGTAACGTAAACTATCACATAGGAATCATGGGCAATTATATACTCAAACGAAAGGAACTATACAAAATGAAGAAAATACTAAGCAAAGGGCTCGCGTGGGCGCTTACCCTGTGCATGGTGCTAACCATGCTGCCGGCTATGGCGCTGGCGGCGGACACCTACGACGGCATAACCGTTGACGGAGGAACAGCTGCCACAGATTACAGCTGGGACTCCGGCACCAAAACTTTAACCATTCTTACATCAACACAGCTCACCCTGTCCGGTATGGCAACAAGCGCACAGGTACTGGTAGCGGGTACAACGGAAGCCAACCTGACGCTAAACGGGTTGAGTATTGACAATACCGGGGAGAATAACGACGCTCCCATAAAGCTGACAGACACAGCCAAGCTGAATTTGACGCTGGTTGATAGCAGTGTAAACACGCTGGATACCCATTACTTAAACACGGATTCCATTTATTATGCACAGGCGGACGCTATTCATGTTCCGCTAGGCACGGCACTTACAATCGACGGGACAGGAACCCTGAATGCAAAATCGGGCAGGTATCATGCTGCCATTGGTTGTGACTCTGGCGCCACCGGTGATATTACTATTAAAAACGGTACGGTTAACGCCTTTTCTTATGGTACGGAAAATTACCCTGGCGGCGTAGGTATCGGCGGAATAATAGACTCGGAGAGCACAAGCGGTACCAGCCAAATAACAATTAACGGCGGCACTGTTACGGCCTACGGCGATATGGTAGGTATAGGCTGCTATGACCGTTATAATAATTCCTACTCCAGCTCCGGTGTGCCAAACGACTATAGCATAAGAATTACTGGCGGCATTGTTAACGCCTATGGTATTCCGTACAGCGATACTGTTGATCCAACTAAAGCCTCCGGTACCTACCTCAGCAGTGTGGGCATAGGCGGCGATGCGGATGGCGAACCGGGCGTGCGCAGCATCGTTATCTCCGGCGGTACCGTAACGGCTTACGGCTCGGACGCGGGCATAGGCGGCAACTTCGACGATGACTTCGAAGGCACCAGCACCAATCCGCTGAATATCAAACTCACAGGCGGGCAAGTCACCGCCAAGGGCTTCAACTATCGTGACAGTATCGGTATCGGCGGCGATATGCGCGGCACTGATAACCGCACCATTGAGATTTCAGGCACTGCGGAAGTTGATGCAAAAGGATACTATAATACAGGCGCCATCGGCGGCGGCGACAATTCCGGAAGTACCATTACAATTAAAGGAAATGCAGTGGTAAAAGGAGCTAGCATAATTGGCTCTAATGGCAGAGACAACGATACACGAATCGGCTACCCGGGCGGCACTATTCAGATTCTGGAAAATGCTTCCATAGGCGGCGACGGGTATTATGAAGCAGTTGAACATGTCGGCGGAAGTAATGTAGATTACCAAAGTACAGGCTATTGCGCTACAGGTGGAGCCGGAGGTGATATCACCATCAATACAACCGGAACAGTAAACGCAAAAACTATCGGTGGCGGCATAGGTGAAAATGGCGGCGACGGTGGCAATATCACAATTTTAAACGGAACCGTAAAGACTTATCACATCGGCGGTGGTGATGGAAATAAGGATGACGGCACAGGTGTCGGCGGTGATGGCGGCAATATCACTATTTCCGGCGGACAGGTCGGTGAATACAGCGGAGGAGGCAACTCTCCTACTGGAAGCACAAATAAATCTGCGGGTTCTGGCGAGAATAAGCATTATTACGCCGCAGCCGGTATAGGCGGCGGCGGCGGAACACAGATTGGCGGCAGCGGCGGAACAATCAACATTTCCGGCGGCGCAGTTTATGCTACAGCCGGTGTAACGGTTTATAATCCCGATACCGGAGACACAGCAGCAGCCGGCACAGGTGTCGGCGGCGCCGGTATTGGCGGCGGCAACGGTGCTGACGGCGGAGTTATCAATATTTCCGGCGGCAAGGTAGAGGTAACCGGTGTCGATGTCTACCCATACGATGCCACTACGGCAACAGCAACCCCGGCTCTCATCGGCGGCGGCTCCGCAGGCGGCGCGGGACAGATTACCATATCAGGCGGTTATGTAAATTCCTTTGTATACTCACAGAATTGTGCGATTTACGGTGACGATGCCACCGTTATCGGTAAGGGCATGGGTGCAACAGATGCAGGCGGTTGGATAAAAATTACCGGCGGGACGCTGAATATCCCCGTCAGCACCTATCAGACTACTGTAGCAAGACCGGTACCATGGCCCACGGCTGCAGATGGCAGCACACCGCTTTACCCAACCACATTTGGTTTCTATTTTGCCGCAGACCGTCCAGAGGATTTAAACATCACCGGAGACGATGAAATCGTATCATTGACGATTACAAAAAAGTCCGGCGGTGATACCTATAGCTACGGCAAGACAGGTATAGTGCCAAATTCTTATTTTTGGCTGCCCATTGAGGAAGATACAAGCACCTGGACAAATTCCGATTCCCACGAGCTTTATAATATTACCGTATCGGTCAAAAAAGACAACACAGTATACAAATATGAAGGGGTTATTCGTTACCAAAAAAATGAAAACTATATAGGCGATATATCAGGAAGCTGCTCCCTGACCTATAAAGGCGAGGTTATTGAAACCCTACAGCTTACCTCCGATTGGGGCACTCAGACTAAATCCTACAATGGCACAGACCAGAAGCCTGTATTTACCGTCAAAAACATGAACGGCGATACGCTGACAGAGGGCACTGATTACACACTTGATATTAAATACAGTCCCAATAACGGCGTAGGTACTCCCGTGACAGTCACGGAGATAAAAAACGCCGGCGGCTACACAGTTACAGCAAAAGGTGTGGCTGGCACAGCTTATGAAGGCATGACCGCCACAAGCGATGAGTTCTGGATAAATCCAAAGCACATCACAGGAATTTACAGCGGCGGTTCATTTACGAAGCAGTACGACGGCACGACCGATGTATATAACGGCACAACAGAGGTTGAATCTATAACATTTACAATAAATGAGTCCGATCTCTGCACAGGCGACGCACTGACCGACATCGTCGCACAGAATCCGCTCTACGAGACCTCCGGAGTAGGCACAGGCATTGAAATCGATGTCAACAGCACGGATTATACATATACACAGAACGGACAGTCGTGCAGTATTTACAACTACAGTATCGATCAGCCGGCAATCACCGGTGACATAACCGTTAAGGTTATCGGCGATACAAATCTGGACGCCTCCGGCGTAACAGTAACTAAGGTCTACGACGGCAATACGAACTGCACACTCACAAATGCTTCGGGCAATGTAGTTTTGAAGGATCTTGTGGGAACCGAGGTCGCCACGGTTAATATCACCGGTGTATCGGCTTTTGACAGCGCAGCTGCCGGAACCTCACACACCGTAACCCTTACTATCGGCAATCTTTCAGGAGCAAATTCCGCAAACTATACGCTTGTAGGCGGAGCAACCACTGTATCTGTCACGGCGTCCATAACTCCCGCCGACTATTCCTACAACCTGACAGCTGCTCAGCAGGCGCAGGAATTTACTCAGGGCGGGGGAATCGCTCAGATAAGCCTGCCTGCCACAGCAAACGGAGTTAACAGCGAAACAGTAAGCGGAACGGTAACACTCTGGCATGACGCCGCCTGCACAGCTAATCAGGCAACTGACACAAGCGTCAACGCTTTGACTGTCGGCAGCCACAATTTATATGTTAAATTTACCCCCGATGCTTCAGAAACCAATTACACAAGCAAGGTTACCACAGGCACGGTGGAACTGACAGTTGTGGATGGCGATCCTCAGACTATTTCCTTTGCAACACCCGATGCGGCAAGCAAAACCTACGGCGATAGCGCCTTTATAAATCCAGCTGCAAACAGCAGCACAGGCGGCGGAGCAATTGCCTATTCAAGCAGCGACACGTCTGTCGCCGTTGTTGACGCTACCTCCGGCGAAGTTACAATCAAGGGAGCAGGCAATGCAACTATTACAGCAACTGCGGCCAAGGTGGAAGGACAATACCGCGCCACTTCAATAACCTACACTCTAACAGTAGAGAAAAAGGCTGTCACCGTTACGGCAAATAATGCTTCCCGCAAATTCAAGGGAGCAAATCCGGCATTTTCAATTGCCGATCCCAGCGGAATACTGGTAAGCGGCGACACTGAGAGCGATCTGGGGCTTGCCCTGACCACAACAGCAACAACCTCCTCTAATGTGGGAGATTACAGCATTACAGGCACCTCAACCAGCGCAAACTACAATGTTACTGTCACGCCCGGTACGCTGACGGTCGGCAAGGCTGACGCACCCACCGTGAGCGGAATTAACAAGAACCTGCTTTACAGTGCGGCACATACCGACGTTGCCGTCAACATTACCAGTCTTCCCTCAGATTGCGGCACAAAGAGCTTTGTCGCCGGCACGGTAACGGGCGATACAGCGATCATTGATGGCAGTTTAACGAGTACAGTCTCTGGCATCAAATTCTCCACCGCTATCGGCACGGAAAATCAGACCGCAACCATTCCCGTAACCGTCACGATGCAGAACTATGAAGATGTCACCATCAACGTGGTGGTAACACTGGTTGACAAGACCCCCGTGACCATCACCGGCGTAACCGTAGAGAATAAAACCTACGACGGCGTTGCGGCGGCTTATACCGGAACACCTGCCAACGAGCAGAGCTATACCGGCGAATATGAATACATATGGTCGAGCGGCACTGCGCCGAAGGACGTAGGGAACTACACCCTGACCGTGAAAATCCCGGACGATAACGCTGACTTCATGGGAGAAGTGGAAATTCAGTTTGAAATCTCCCGAAGGGCGCTTACCGCGAAGCCCCAAAACATCTCTATTTATAACGGTGCGGCTCTGCCGACCTCGTTCACGCTTGAATATGCAGGCCTCGTCAGCGGCGACACCATAACACCCACAGGCACACCGGAGTTCGCGCTGAAAAACGGCGCCGATGCGCTGGCAAACAGCAGCACCAACGGAACCTACACGATTGAGTGGACCAACAAGGCTGACGTGACAATCGAGCACGTAAACTATACCGTTACTAAGGCGGACGGCACCCTGACCATTTCTACCCAGCCCTCCTACGAGAACGGAGGTGGCGGTTCGAGTACACCTGCCACACCTGCGCCCACTGTTTCCGGTTCCACCGCCACCACCACGGCGACAGCAAAAATCGGCTCCGACGGCACGGCGACCGCTTCCGTTACGCAGTCGCAGATGAGCACTGCAATTAAAGCGGCACAGGAAGCCGCTAAAAATAACGGTGAAGTGCCCAGGGTGGAAATTCAGGTGTCCGGTGCGTCCGGCGCAAGCGGGGTAGAAACCTCCCTGCCGCAATCCTCAATTCAGGCGATGGTAACCGGCGAAATGGAAGCCCTGACGCTTTCCTCCGATGTTGCGGTTATCACTTTTGACGCGCAGGCCATCACCAATATCGCGGGCGCCGCCTCCGGCGACGTGAATATCTCCGCAGCTCAGGTGGAAAACAGCACCCTCTCCGGCGCTGCTGCTCAGGTTGTAGGCAATCGTCCGGTCTATCATTTCAGCGTCACCAGCGGCGGCAACACGATTTCGGAGTTTGGCGGAGATGTTACGGTTTCCGTCCCCTACACCCCGGCGGCGGGCGAAGATACAAACGCCATTGTGGCATATTACATCAACGCCAACGGCGAGCCGGAACTGATGCAGAACTGCCACTATGATGCCAAGTCAGGTACGTTGGTTTTCACAACCACTCACTTCTCAACCTACGCTGTGGGCTACAATAAGATAGTGTTCAGTGATGTGTCCGACAGTGCGTGGTACGCCGACGCAGTCAGCTACCTCGCGGCGCGGAGCATCACTGGCGGGACATCAGAAACCACTTTCAGCCCCGACGCGACATTGACCCGCGGACAGTTCATCACTCTGCTCCTGCGTGCCTATGGCATCGACGCGGATAGCAGCACCGCCAACAATTTTGCTGATGCGGGGAATACCTACTACACGGGTTATCTGGCGGCAGCCAAGCGGCTTGGCATCTCCAACGGAGTGGGCGACAACAAATTTGCCCCGGAGCAGGCCGTCACCCGTCAGGATATGTTCACCATGCTTTACAATGCGCTGAAGGCAATCGATCAGTTACCAGAGGATGACTCCGGTAAGGCCCTTTCAGATTTTACAGACAGCAAAAGCATCTCTTCCTATGCGCAGGATGCAATGGCTTATCTGGTGAAAACCGGCGTGGTCGGCGGTAACAACGGGCAACTCAGCCCGACTAACACTACCACCCGCGCCCAGATGGCGCAGGTACTGTATAACCTGTTGTCCAAGTAGGAATATTTTATAACAGCGACATTTGATTTGGGCGGTCTGGTTTATAACCAGACCGCCCAAACAGTTTATATATCCCAGCGCCAGATACGAGAGAATGTCTGCCGCATGATCCAACTACTCATCCAAAATGCTGTCATTATCAATATGAATCCGCTTGGCGAAGCTGAGCCGACTGTCTAGCCAGACAAGATAATCCGCTTTGGCATGCTCGTATGCCTGGCGATCCGCCCAACTTTTTTTCTCCGCTTTATTCAGCGTCTCCCACGCAGAGCGGAATTGCTCCTGATGGGTATAGTTCTCCTCATAAAACTGCCGCAACACCTCGCGCGGCTTCACCATGGCTCCGCCGTCCAGGCAATACTGGCGGCGGAGCTCTTTTTGCTTTTTATCCTTGGCGGTGAGATTGGCAACGATGCGTTTGTACGAAGCGCCGACCTCTTTCTCACCGCAGAAGCCGTCAAGGTTCCGCTGCTTGCTGGCACACGCCGGCGAGCAGTATTGCTTGGTGCTACGCCGGGGAATGAAAAACCGGCCGCAGAATTCGCATTTTTTAATGTGCTTATCCGACAGAATCGTATCCCGCAGCAGATACATCACCAGCTCCTGCGGTTCCTCAAACCTTGCCATGGTTCCGCGTGAAATCCGGAGATTGTATTCCTTTACCGTTTTACAGCCGGCTGCAAAATCAGCCTTAAACCGCGTACCCGTATTCCGGCGCTTATTTTGTCCGGCGTTTTTTCCGAAGGCTTCGCTTGCAGGAGCATGATTGCGCAGCACTTTAAAAAAGCAGGAGTATTCCTGCTCCCGTGCCTCCACCGAGAAGAGCGTTCGGTCAAAGGTGAGATATACCCGCAGTCTTTGGCTCGGTGTCAATGCGTTCACGTCAGCGGACTCGGAAAAATAGAGCTGCCCAATCAGATTCATGACCCTCTCCCGGTCATAGGTTGTCAGCCACTCGTAAAACTGCGGGGCGTCTGTCATCTCCATATTGAGCAGATCCCTTGTGGTAATCAGCCGAAGATAATCCCCGTTGAGGAATACCGTCATCAGCTCCTGTGGAGACTCAAATTTCTCCACCAGCATCCCCGGCGCGTTCCGCCACTTGATTGTAAAGATGCAGCTGTTCTCCTCCAGCGAGAGCGTGAGCGGAGCCGCAAACTCATCAGCGGTCGATTTCGGTCTATCCATGTGTCCCTCCAAGATATATACGATAATTTTATTTTATCTGCTATATCTTATCACGCTCAAACGGCGACCGCAAGAGGGAAAGTTGCTACACTGACGATAGAACCAAGAGTCTCTCAATTCTCAAAAGAAAGGAAGAATCAAAATGACAGTTGCCAAAAAACCAGCGGCTATGGTGAACCAACACAGGCTGAACGCCATAGATGGCGAGACCCTGATGAACACGCCGCTGCCGCCGATCCGATTCACCATCAGCGGGCTTCTACCACAGGGACTGCACATCCTCGCTGGTGCGCCGAAGGTAGGCAAATCGTGGCTGGCACTGTGGCTGTGCCTGTGCGTGGCAAAAGGGGATAACGTGTGGGAGTTTCCCTCTGTGCGAGGCAATGTGCTCTACCTTTGTCTGGAGGACAGCTATTCTCGCATCCAGAACCGGCTGCTGGACATCACGGATGACGCACCACCGAATCTGTTCTTCGCCACCATGTCGGAAAAGCTTCGCGGAGGTCTGGAGCAGCAGATCGAGCGTTTTCACATGGAGCATCCTGGCACCGCTCTCATCGTTATCGACACGCTCCAGCGCATCCGCGGTATTGCGAACGATGTAAATCCCTATGCCAGCGACTACCGCGACCTCGGCATCCTGAAGGAGCTGGCGGACAGGCACCGCATCGCTATCCTGCTCATCCACCACCTGCGAAAAATGAACGATGACGATCCCATGAACATGATCTCCGGCACCACGGGGATCAGCGGTGCGACGGACTCCAATTTCGTTCTCCGCAAGGACAAGCGCGGCGGCAGCACAGCGACGCTCTACTGTACCGGGCGAGACATTGAGTATCGGGAGTTGACGTTGGAATTTGACGGGGATACCCACGTCTGGAAGCTGCTCTCGGACAGCGTTACCACAGAAACTCAGCCGCAGGATAAGCTCATTATTTTTCTCTCTGAATTCCTCAGTGTGCACAAATCGTTCACCGGTACAGCGACGGAGCTGGCGGAAGCGCTGGAGAAACGGAGCGGCGAACCGCTTGTTCCCGCCGCGCTCACCAAGCGGCTGATCCGCTGCCGTGACGAGTTGGCCGCACGCGGAATCATGTTTGAAACCCACCGTACCCGCGACCGCCGGGAACTGCGCCTTCGTATTCTTGACCCAAGCGCGAGCCCAGCGCAGCGGGTCGCGCTTGGAGAGGAGGAGCAACGAAATGAGTGAGCTTTTACGCTCGCGTGAAAGCGAGGGATATGAAGTTCGCGACGACGTGACGGCAGTGACGGGAATGACGGGAAACCTGACACAGGCTCAGTACCGAATCTGCTGTCACAGCCGTCACACCTGTCACGGGAGGATGCGTAGATGCCCCGCGGGGGGATTTCTCCCCTTTCGGGGAGAGCCAGCATCGCGTTTGTCTGGACGCCGGCCACAGCCGCCGCCCCGCCAAACGCCCAGTTTGCGGGCAGAAGCCCGCGCCCACTTTAGAAACGGAGGAACGCATGAAGGATACGACATTCAGCATCCGGATCGCGTCCGACGATCTGGATACAATCAAGCGAAAAGCGAAACAGGCTCGGCTTTCCCAGAGCGACTACGTCACACGCTGCTGCCTCGGCAGGCAGGTGGTGGTCGTGGAGGATCTGAAGGAAGTCCTGAAACAGCAGCGCGCCATCGGCAACAACCTCAATCAGCTCACGGTGCTGGCAAACATGGGCAGGGTGTCGGTCGCCAATCTGGATGAAGCCGCTCAGGCACTAAAAACAATTAGCGAAACACTGCGGGAAATCGCCGAACGAGGGAGGTGGGCGAAATAGCCATCATCAGTTTTACAAATTACCCTAAAGGTCAGAACCGCCCCTGCATGGCGGCGGTCATGGAGTACACAAAGCGTGAGGAGAAAACGCTGTGGCAGGGACAATCTCTGGTAAGCGGCATCAATTGTCGGCCGGAAAGCGTCTATGACGATTTTCTCAGCACGAAGCTGCTCTACCACAAGGATGACAAAATTCTGTTCTTCCACATGGTGCAGTCCTTCCCCAAGGGCGCCGATGTCGATCCGGTCACGGCGCACGCGGCGGCGATGGAACTGGCCAAGTATTTCGAGGGCCGCGAGGTGCTGGTCTGTACCCATACCGACCGCGGCCACGTCCACTCGCACTTTATCATCAACAGCGTCTCGCTGGAGGACGGAAAAAAGCTTCATATCAGCGAACCGGAGCTGGTCGAGCTCCGGCAGCGCAACGACCAGGTGTGCGAGATGTTCGGCCTGCCGGTGTTTCAAGAAGACCAGAAAAAGAAAAAAGTGAAATCCATGTCCACGGCGGAGTACCATGCCGCCGCGCGGGGTGAGAGCTGGAAGTTCCGGTTAATGGACACCATTGACGAGTGCATGCGCTATGCCGGAACCCGCGAGGAGTTCATCACCCTGATGCGCACCGAGGGCTACGACGTCCGCTGGGAAGCGTCGCGGAAAAGCATCACCTACACAACCCCAAGTGGAATGAAGTGCCGGGACGACCGACTGCACGACGAACGATATTTAAAGGAGGCGATGGAGCGTGAGTTCCGAATCCGAGCGGGAATTGTCCATGGAGGAATTAAAGCGGCTGAATCACCCACGGAGTTCACTGGAACAGCAAACGCCGGTGCCAACGCAGCCGGAGCCGCATCCGACGCAGGCGGAGTGGACAGAACTGATGAGTGCGCTGGCCTCGATGGAGCGGCGCGTGGCCGCGCAGGCGGCGCTTGTACGGGAGCTTTCGCAGAGGCCGAGAACGTACCCGACCCAGGAGCAGATTACGGCGCTGGTGCGGGATGTGGCGGCGGTGCGGGAGATGATGCAACAGGCTGGGAAGCGGAGCGCGAGGTGTATCTTTCTCCCGAGGTTCCGGCTGCCGCACCTCAGCCCGGCGTGGCTGCTGATCCCGGTGATCTTGCTGGTGCTCTGGGCAATGTGGCACAGCTGGGACACGCTCTGGAGCGCACTCAGGATGCTGTTCCAGTGAAGGATGCCACAACTCTGAATCCGTACACAGACCGAAAAGTGTTCACCAAAGAGCGCGAAAAGAAAATTGCCCTCGGCCATAAGGCGGATGACCATGAGGACGAGCAAACCTGGCGGCAGACCATGGGGTAACCAAACAGGGCGCGGGAGTCTCCATGCTTCCGCGCCAACCACAAAGAACGGAAAATACGATGAAAAATAAACCGACCAATTATCTTCTGCCGGTTCATCTGGGAGAAACAGCGCTGGAAATCGACGGTACGACGTTCCTGGTGGAGAGCCGCTACCTCGGCGAAGACAGCATTTTCCGCCTCCTGGGAAAGCTGATGCTGGATGATCTCGAACCTGACGATTCTGCACCGGATAATAGCGATAAAAAAGCCACTGGCTGAGACCATTTCAATAGCTTTGCAGCGGGACCTGTGGTATTGTGTATCTGACAGGTTGCTGCTGCAGAGACGACAGTCCGGGAAAGGAGCGAATTATGCAAACACAGGCAGCAGCGAATCTTATGAGTCCCATTTATCTAACCGAAAATAAAGTGAATATCGTGAAAGTCGGCGGCTACGGAAGACTGTCGGTGGAGGATCGCAACAAAGGTGAGAGCGAGAGTATCCAGACGCAGAAATCCATTATCACGGACTACTGCAAGGAGCACGGCTATGTTCTGGTCGATCTGTTTCTCGATGACGGGGTTTCTGGCACCACATTTGAGCGTCCCGCGTTCAAGCGGATGATTGAGGCCATCGAACGCGGCGAAATCAACACCGTCGTATGCAAAGACCTCTCGCGTTTTGCCCGCAACTACTTCGAGGCAGGCGTTTACCTCCATAAATATTTCATTGAAAAAGGGGTACGCTTCATCGCCATCGGCGACCGCGTGGATAGTGCCAACGGCAACTACGGATTGAATGTGCCCATCCTCAATATTATGAACTACGAGTATGCGCAGAACATTTCGGAGAAAACGCGGGACGCGAAAAAAGCCAGGGCGAAGCACGGAATGTTTCTTGGTTCCAAACCACCATATGGGTACATCCGCGATCCGCAGGATCGGCACCACCTGCTCGTGGACGAGGAGGCCGCTGGAATTGTGAGGAGAATTTTCGCTATGGCGGAAGATGGCGCGGGGTATAACAAAATTGCCAAGACCATGCAGAACAAGGGTATCCTTAACCCCATCTCCTACTTTATCGAAAAGAATCCTGATTATTTCACCAACGGCTACTACCTGCGCGAGTCCAAATGGCATGTGACGTCTGTCAAGGCGATTCTGACCAATCCGGTCTATCTGGGCCACACTGTCAATGGACGCCGCACCAGCAAGACGATGAAGGGCAAAAGTGAAAAGGCCCCGGAGGAAAACTGGATTGTGGCGGAGAACACGCACGAGGCGCTGACCACGCCGGCGCAGTGGGAGAACGTTCAAAAGCAAATCGCCGTCCGCTCCCGCGCCTGCAAGGATGGTGAACCTCAAATGTTCGCAGGGCTTCTCTACTGCGCTGACTGCGGAAGCGCGCTGTCCTACTCCCGTGCGCCTCGAAAAACCGTTCCGGACAGCGGGCAGTACAAATGCTGGTACTATATGCGCTACGGCAAGGGATACTGCTCGACCCATTACATCAGCGAAAAACAGATCAAGGCCGTCGTGCTGGATGCCATCCGGCGCAATGCGCAATATGCTCGTTTGTATCATAACCGCTACGAGAGGATGCTGACTGCGGCGCTGTCCGAGAGCGCACAGGGCAAACTGAAGGATCGAAAAAAAGAGGCGGAGAAGGCCCGTAAGCGTATCGAGACGCTGTACGGAATCATCCGCAAGCTGCTGGAGCAAAACGCCGCCGGGGCAATTACAGACGAACGGTTCGCCACACTGGCCGCTGGGTATGAGCAGGAACAGCGGGAGCTAAAAGCGGTGCTGGATGATTATGAAGCCGCCGCACGGGAAGTTGACGAGGCTGTCATCAAGGCAGAGCAGTTCACCTCTCTGATCGAAAAATACACAGACCTGCAGGAACTGGACGCCCATGTCCTGCACACGCTGATTGAGCGAATCGAAGTATCTCAGCGCGAGACGCAGCCGGATGGCAGTAAAGCCCAGAAAGTCACGATTTACTTCAAGTACGTCGGGTATGTGCATATCTCAATGTGAGCAGCCGATATTTGAAAATAGAAATAACAAATCCGTGGTTTTATTTGCACACCACGGTCGAGAGTTCGAATCTCTTCATCTCCACCAAATAAGGTAGCAGACTTTGAAAAAATCTGCTACCTTTTTTCGCGTGTGCCCGGCATGGGCAGGTTCTAACGGGTGAAAGACCCGAGCGCACCCGGTGGCGGGAAGCGCATAGCCGAACAGCAAGGGTGTCCGTCGCGAGGCGGAATCTG
>JAPXRI010000016.1:0-48850 GCA_033813635.1 Bacillota bacterium | reverse complement strand
GATTCCAAGCATGTTCTTTTGAACTGCTTTGATTCGCCAAGAATTATTTTTCATCCTTCCTTTCTTCCTTTCCGTATCCTTCAGTTCAATTCCATCCTTTGCTCGGTTTTCAGTTCTCAGGGTATAATACCCTTTAGTAGGTGTTGATTACACTGAGGGTCCACCCGTTCCCATCCCGAACACGGAAGTTAAGCTCAGTTGTGCCGAAGATACTTGGCGGGTGACCGCCCGGGAAAATAGGTAATGCCTACACAAAAGTCCATAAAGGACACAGACCGCTAACTAAGAAAGTTAGCGGTCTGTCTTTATATAAAAGGTTTAAGCAAAGCTTGCGGGAATAAAACAGCATAACCCGCACCATTGAAGCATAAATGTACTTGCAAAATCGGGGAAAATGCTTTATAACAGTTGTTGCGCGGATCAAAAAATATTTTTTAAAATCCTGACAAAACGGGTATCGCAGGCAGCATTGCCGGAAAGAGAAAGGAGAGCAAAATGCATAGAGCGATAACAGAAGAAAACACGGGAGTAAAAGCCAATATAATAACTCCAGAAGCGGATGGCTGGCATTACTTTTTCGGGTATTATGATTTGCAGCCCTTTGACAGTACGGGGCGCTATCATTTGTGCAACCGCGTGGCATTTGATGACCGGCTGCAGACGCCCGAAGACGTATGCGAACTGGGAATGATTGATTTACAAAAGGGCGGTTTTATAAAGCTTTCAGAGACGAACGCTTGGAACTTCCAACAGGGCACGCTTCTACAGTGGTACATGGATGACCGGCATATAATATACAATATATTTAAGGACGGCGCATATAGGGCCTGCGTACAAAACATCTGCTCCGGTAAAAGAAGGATATATCCGATGGCTTTCGCCAATATTTCAAATGACGGAAGCAAAGCCCTATGCGTCAATTTCTCACGCATCTTTGATTTCCGTCCCGGGTATGGATATGCAGCGATTAAAGACCCGTTTTATAAACAAAACGCACCCGAGCAAGACGGAGTATTTTTAATGGATATGGAAAGCGGCCGTGTAAAACAGATATTAAGTTATGAGAAGATCAGGCGCACGTTCCCGGAACCTCCTTATTCCGACGAAAAACTGCTGGTTAACCATATTAATTTCAATCCGTCGGCAACTCGGTTTGTGTTCCTTCTGCGTAATATTCCACAAAAAGGCCTGGGATGGAAAACACAGCTTCTTACATCGGATCTTGACGGGAATCTTTACAAACTGACCGATTATGTTATAAATTCTCACTATTATTGGAAGAATGATGACGAGCTGCTGATTTTCAGCGGGGATGGCAGCGCAAAACGTGATAACGCTCTGTATTTATTTAAGGATCTAACCGATAAATGCACTCGCCTTCCGGAACCGAATCCGAAAGATGACATTCACTGTCTTTACTCGCCTAATCGAAGATACATACTCGGGGACGGTTACCCGGATGAAAACGGATACCGTTGGCTGCACCTTATTGACACAGCGGAGCATTCCCAGATTATACTCGGGAAATATTTTTCACATGAGAAAGCGTCAGTCGAAATCCGCTGTGATTTGCACGCCAGGTTTGACAGGACCGGAAGGTTTGTTTCCTTTGACAGCAATCACACAGGCCGCCGTACAATATGCATGTTGGATCTGAAGCAGCTTAACGGATATTCATATTAGAACCGACGAGGATCCATTAAGGGCAAGAATTTCCGCGGCAATTCACCGGACATAATGCTAATTCCGTAAGGAAATAACAGATTGCCGAAAACCCGTCGAACGCGACGGGTTTTCCAATATATATTTATATTATATATGTATGCTTACGCGGATCGGCGACCGACGGCATTTATTTTAAAGCCTAAGCTCATATTCCAAATATGGATTGCCTGCATATGGCATTTTACGTTGATAAATGGTATAATTATCAACAAAAGGCTGGAGTTGAGAGTTATGAACGGTGTCTCATTCGCGGGCAATCTTATTGTGGATTTTATAAAGTATATAGACACATATCCGGAGATATCCAGGCTTGCCACGATTAAGAGCATGAAAAAAAGCGTGGGCGGGCTGGTATGCAACACGGGGATCGCATTTTCAAGGCTCTGCGAACGCAAACTGAAGGTCAACGCTTACGGCAGAATAGGAAACGACGACAACGGCAAATTCATAAGGGAGACGCTGAAAAACGAGGGGATCAACACCCGGAATATCAAGGTGTCGGCGGATTTGCCCACGTCCTTTACAGATGTGTACACAGTTGAGAAAAGCGGCGAACGGACGTTCTTTCAAAACAGAGGCGCGAACGCAGAGTTCTCACCGGAGGATGTGGACCTTGACAGCTTAGGATCCGGCATACTGCATATCGGGTACCTCCTGCTGCTTGACCGGTATGATCGGATACTCTCGGGCGGAAAAACGGTGATGTCGGAGTTTTTGATGCGCGCGCAGAGTAAGGGGATTAAAACGTCTATCGACGTCGTCAGCGAGCAGAGCGAGCGGTTCGCATCGGTCGTCAGACCGGCGCTTCCGTATATAAATTATCTTATCTTAAACGAAACCGAGTCCGGCATGATCGCAGGAATTCCGCCCAGGGATGAGGACAGAAAAATAGACGAAAAGAACATCGAAAGGATATGCTTATATTTCGGCGAAGCGGGGGTCAGGGACCTCGCGGTGATACACGCCCCGGAGGGGAGCTACTGCATGGGCAGGGACGGACGTCTGCGGTTCTGCCCGGCGGCGGAGCTGCCGGAGGGGAGCATCAAGGGCAAAGTGGGCGCCGGGGACGCGTTCACGGCGGGCATTCTCTACGCGTTGTGCGAGGGGGCGACTGAGGCGGAGGCGATGAGGCTCGCAAACGCGGCCGCGGCGATGAGCCTGCTCGGCGGAGGAGTGCAGCACGGCGTAGGGTCCGCCGAGAAAGCGCTCAGCCTCTATAAAAAATACAACGGATGAGCAAGGGAAAACTGATATGAAAAACGCGGTAATGTATGGCGCCGGAAACATCGGAAGGGGTTTTATCGGGGAGCTGTTCTCCGAGTCGGGCTATAAGGTCACGTTTATCGACGTGGACGAAAATATCGTCAGCCTGCTGAATGCGAGGGGACAGTATCCGATAAGAATTCTCGACGACGCGAAAACCTATGATATCACGGTAAAAAACGTCTGCGCGGTCGACGGGAGGGACGCGGACAGCGCCTCCGAAGCGATAAAAAACACGGATATTATGGCGACCGCCGTCGGAGGGAATATTCTGCCGAGAATCGCGCCGATCATAGCGGCGGGCATAGATAAACGCCGTAAAAGCGGAAAGCCGCTCAATATCATCGTCTGCGAAAACCTCCACGGCGCCGACAGGATTCTCAGAGCTCTGGTCGAAGAGCATATTAGCTGGGAGAGCGAGGCGTATCTGTCCGAGCGCGTAGGCTTTGTTTCGGCGTCGATAGGCAGGATGGTCCCCGTGGTGACGGATGAACTCAAGGCCGTTGACCCGCTGATTGTGGGTGTTGAGCCTTTTTGCAGCCTTCCGGTGGACGCGCTGGCGTTCAAAGGCGGCATACCGGAGATCAAAAACATGGTTCCCTCCGAAAACATCGCCTACCACACCGACGCAAAGCTCTATATCCACAACATGCTGCACTCAGCCTGCGCCTATCTCGGCTACATAAAGGGCTACACCTATATCTACGAGGCTGTGGGCAACGGCGAAATAATGAAAATGCTCCGCGGCGCGCTCGTAGAGATAGCGCAGGCGATCGCCGCCGAGCACGGCGTTTCGGAGGAGGAGCCGGTGAAATACGGTGAGGACCTGCTCCGACGGTTTGCCAACCGGGCGCTTGCCGACAGCGTCGCGCGCGTGGGGAGGGACACGCCCCGAAAGCTCTCCTATGAGGACAGACTGACAGGCGCCGCGCGGCTCTGCGAAAAGCACGGCGTCGGCTATGGTGAAATCGCGAAAGCGATCGCCGCCGCGCTCTGCTTCGCGGCGGACGAGCCGTCGGCGGAAATCCGCGGTTACGCCCTGCGCGAGGGTGCGGCGGAAGCGCTTGTCAAGTATGCCGGTCTCGGGGGGGACAGCGGAATACTCAAAGCGGCGGTCAGCGAATATCAGCGGCTATCGATATAAGAAAATGATTCCCGGAGGAGAGCATGTTTAAATCACAAAAACTGTCCCTGTCCGACATTCTGGGCAAGGAGTATATGCAGAGCGTCGCGGAAAGCCTTGACGCGCTCAATATTATGAAAAAGGAAAAAGCAATGAGGATTGCGGTGAAACGCGTCGATTTATACCCGCAGTCAAAGCAAAAAGCGGACGACGCACTGCTGAGCCTCGTCGGCAAAAGCGTTGCACCCGCGTTTAAAAACGAAATGTCCGGCGCGCCGACGAACGCGTTCGCGAAGGCGTCCCATCTGGCGGCCGCCCCGCTGACGGGGACGGGCTGCTACCGCGTCGGCGAGGACGGGAAGCTCTATCTTATCGGCAAAAGCGAGCATTACCACGCCTCTCTCGGCCACAACTTCAACGGATATAAGCTGATCGATCACGCGCGGGAGCTAGGGATTTTAAACCCCACGCACAACAATACCCGCGGCTATATCACGAGGCTTCTGGAGTACCGGATTATCCAGGCGGTCAACGGGATTCCACCGGAAGACAGGGAAAGAACGGAAAAAATCTTTAAATCCACCGCGCCGAAGGTTCTCAACAGGGTCATCAACCTTGAGACGGGCAGTGTCGCGGTAGAGGCCGGTATAAAAATGATGCTCGCGCGCTTTTACAGGCTTGACCCGTCGTTCCGGGAGCCGAAATACAGCGGCAAAACCCCGGTGTTTTTTGTGATGGCGGACAACAACGGCGAGAGCGGCGCGAATTACCACGGCACCTCGGTTATCGCGCAGACCTTCCGCGGGATGTGGCCCGACTGTTACCGGAAAATGGACGGAAACGGCGCCTACAAGGTTGTGCCGGTCAGGATAAACGATATCCGGGATTTCAGAGCAAAAATCAAAAAATACAATACGGGCGGCTGCAAGGTCGCGGGATTTTTACACGAGATTATCATGATGAACTTCGGCGCGGTCCGGCTCACGCCCGGCTTCCTGAGGGCCGCCTATGAGGCGTGCCGCGAGGCGGATATACCGACGCTTGTGGATGAAATTCAGTCCTGCATGTGGTATAAGGGCATGTTCCTGCACCGCCTCTACGGCCTCGAACCAGATTTTGTTGTGATCGGCAAGGGCTTTTCCGGCGGAGAGTATCCGGCGAGCAAGATAATCACCACTGCCGAGATGGACACGCTTAACCAGTTCGGTGCGCTGGTCACAAACGGGCAGGAGGAGCTCGCGTCGCTCTCATATCTGGTTACGATGGCGTTTTCGGAGGCAAACGGCGCGAAAATAGACGCCCTCGGAAAGTTCTTCCAGCGCTCGCTCCGCGAGGTCGCCGGCAGGCATCCGGACAAAATCGACAAAATCGAGGGCCAGGGCCATCTGATAGGGATTCACTTTAAAAACCTGGAGGAAGCCGCGGACGCCGCGAAAGCGATATCGGCCGAATGCGTGGACACGAGCGCGCAGCTTTACAAGGCGAACTGCCCGCCGGTTATACTGTTCAAGCCGCCGCTTACGGCGTCGAAAGCCGTGCTTTCGTATATCGCCGACACGGTGGACAGGAACGTCTGATATGTTTGTCATCGGTTTGGATGTCGGCACAACCGGCGCAAAAGCGGTTGTCGCCGATGAAAACGGGAAAATTTACGGAAAGGGTTACCGCGGGTATGAGCTGAACCCGCGCGGCGGCGGAATCGTCGAGCAGAACGCAGAGGACTGGTATACCGCGTCCGCAGAGGCGGTGCGCGCAGCCTCGGCCGCGATACCGGAGCGCGCGGAGATAAAGGCGATCTCCGTCTCGACCCAGGGCGCCAGCATGCTCGCGGTGGATAGCGGTTTTCACCCGCTCTACCCGGCGATTACATGGATGGACAGCCGCTCTCAAAGGGAAGCCGAGGCACTCGGCGCGGCCGTCGGCGCGGAAAAAATATATCGGAAATCCGGCTGGCGGCTTTCGCCGATTCTTGACGCGGCGAAAATCATGTGGCTTAGGGAAAACGCGACGGAGGTGTTTCAAAAGGCGGCGAGCTTTGTCTCGACGCTTGAGTATATCAACCGCAAGCTCACCGGAAAGAGCGCGATAGACCCTACAAACGCCGCGATACGCCAGCTCTTCGACATAACCTCCGGCCGCTGGGACGAGGAGCTGCTCTCCGCGGTGGGCATAACGGAGGACCGGCTTCCGGGCGTATATCCGACGGGAGAGTACCTGGGGGCTCTCCTGCCCGAGGCCGCCGAGGCGTTTGGCCTGCTCCCGGGAATAAGGGTGTTCAACGGCGCCCACGACCAGTACTGCGCGGCGCTCGGCTGCGGCGCGGTCAATGCGGGCGATATGCTCCTTTCGACGGGGACGACGTGGACGGTACTCGCGGTGTGTTCGAAGCTCTTATATACGCCGTCCTTCATTTCACCGGGAATTCATCCGGTGGGGGGCAGATACGGCGCGATGTGCTCGCTGATCAGCGCGGGTTCGGCTTTAAAGTGGCTTTCCGGGCTCGTAGGCGAGGACTACGCGTCGTTGGACGCCGGCGCGGAGAAATGCCGGGAAAGCGCCGCGGAGCTGTTTTTTTACCCGTATCTCGCCGGCGCGGGGTTCCCGCACAACCGGCCGGATTACCGCGGTACCCTCTCCGGGCTCTCGCTTTCGCACGGCAGATACGATATCGCGCGGGCGCTTATGGAGTGCGTGGCGTTTGAAACGAAGACCGTGCTCGAGGAGCTTGAAAAAAGCGGAGTCGAGGTCAAAAAGCTTAAAATGGTCGGCGGGGCGGCGAAAAGCGCGCTCTGGACCGAGCTTGTCCGGGCCGTCACAGACTGCGAAATAGAGCTTCCGCTCGAACCGGACAGCTGCTGCCTCGGCGCGGCGATGATCGCGCTGGTCGGCCTCGGAGTTTACCCGGACTACGAAAAAGCGGCGCAAGCGATGGTAAGATACGTGGACACGGAGACGAAGCGGCCTGAGAGCACTGCGTTTTACCGGGAAAAATACGAAAAATACCGATTACACCGAGGGGATATCAACAGGCGCTTTGACGTTTGAGCAAATTTTCGTACAGGTTGGAGTAGGAAAGGGATGTTTTAAAATTGTTTGGCGTGGAGCTTACGGATTATGACAGAGAGGTTTATGCGGATCTCTCGGAGTTTCTGCCTGAAAAAATCTTTGACGCGCACGCGCATGTGTGGAAAAAGGAGTTTGAGCGGGAAGACAGCAACGCGAAAAGGGGGCTCGTCACCTGGACCGAGCTTGTAGCCCGGGACTGTACGATCGAGGACCTGAGGCAGAGCTACCGGGACCTGCTCCCGAAAAATGAGGTCGTCCCGGCGATATTCGCGATGCCGACGGTCGAGCTGAAAAAGGCGAACGCGTACGTCGCCGGGTGCGCGGAGAAGTACGCCTGCCCCGCGCTTTACTGCACGGCCTGGGACACGCCTGCGGAGGAGGTCGAAAGAGCGCTTTCGGCCGGTTTTGCCGGCATCAAGCCCTATCTTTCGAACTCACCCGCCGCAATCCCGGAAAGCGAAATCAGAATCTTCGATTTTCTGCCGAAGGCGCACCTTGAGGTGCTGAACAGGCGGCGCGGCGTGGTGATGCTCCATATCCCAAGGCCGGGCCGGCTCAAAGATCCGGTCAACCTGCGCGAGCTTCTCGAAATCGAGGAAAATTACCCGGATATCAGGCTGATCGTCGCGCATATCGGCAGGGCTTACACAAAATCGGACATCGGGGACGCCTTTGATATTCTGAAGGCCACGAAAAATATGCGCTTTGACTTTTCCGCGAACACGCTGGACGAGGCGATCGCGGCCTGCCTCACTGCCGTTGGTCCAAAACGGCTTTTGTTCGGCACGGACATGCCGATCGCAAAAATGCGCATGTACCGTATCTGTGAGAGAAGCAACTACATCAACGTCGTCCCGCGCGGACTTTACGGCGATTTGTCGGATTCGCCCCATATGGCGGAGGCTCCGCTCGGCTCGGAGGAGCGTATCACGGTTTTATTCTACGAGATTTTACGCGCGTTCAAGCGGACGGCCGAGCGCCTTGGGCTATCAAAAAAAGACGTCGAAGATATTTTGTATAACAATGCCGCGGAGACGTACGGCTTAAAACAGAAAGGTTTGAGTTAAGCATGAAGAAGATCAAAGTCGGCCTGCTTCCTTTATATATCAAGCTCTATGACGACGCGTGGCCGGAGCTTCGCGAAAGGCTCGAGGCGTTTTACGGGGAAACGGTCGATACGCTGTCCGGGCTCGGCTTCGAGGTGTGTAAAACGCCTTTTTGCCGGCTCGAAAAGGAGTTTGAAAACGCGCTCAGGTATTTCGAGGCGATGCGCGCGGACTGCGTCGTAACGCTGCACCTGGCCTATTCCCCGTCCCTTGAGTCCGCCGCGCCGCTGTCGCGGACAAGGCTCCCGATCGTCGTTTTCGATACGACGATGACGTATGATTTCTCGCCCGCGCAGAACTCCGGCGAGATCCTTTATAACCACGGTATACACGGCGTAATGGATATGTGCGCGCTTTTACGCCAGAACGGGAAGAAATACTGCGTCTGCGCGGGGTATTATCAGGATAAAGCCACGCTTGCCAAACTGTCCGGCTGCGTTCGCGCCGCGGCCGCGGCGGGCGGCTTCGACGGCATGCGGACGGGCGCCATCGGCGGCGATTTCGACGGCATGGGCGATTTCAGGGTGACGGACGACGAGATGAAAAGCCGGTTTCACGTTGAGATCGTACGCGCGGAGCCGGATGAGCTTGTGGCGCTTAAGGAGAGCGTGACGGCGGCGGAGCTGAAAAGCGAGCTGTCGCTGAACAACGGCTTTGCGCAGAGCGGCACGCTCGACGAGAAAACGCATATCGCGTCGGCGCGCTCCGATCTCGCGGTCAGAAAATGGATCGAAAAAGAGCGCCTTAGCGCGTTTACCGCGAACTTTCGCGGGATAGGCAAGGATTCCGGGCTCGACGCGATGCCGTTTTTAGAGGCGTCCAAGGCGATGGCGCGGGGTATCGGCTACGCCGGCGAGGGCGACGTGCTGACCGCCTCGTTCGTCGGCGCGCTTCTGAGGGGCTTCCCCGATACGACCTTCGTCGAGATTTTCTGCCCGGATTGGAAGGGCGGAACGCTTCTTTTAAGCCACATGGGCGAGATCAACCTGCGTATCGCCGAGAACAAGATTCTTTCGCGCGTCCCGTTCCCGTTTACGGACGCCGACGACCCCGCGGTTGTCTACGCCTGCATGCGCCCCGGGAGAGCAGTCTACGCGAATCTCTGCCGCGAAAAGGACGGCTTCAAGCTCGTGCTCTCCGGAGTTCTGATGCAAAAGGGCGACACGGGGAATTTTGCGGGGAGTGTGCGCGGCTGGATGAAACCGGACGTTCCGATGCCGGAATTTCTTGAAAAACTGAGCGCGCTCGGCGCGACCCACCACAGCGCGCTTATCTACGGCGCGGACGTCAAGGCGCTCGCCTTCTTCGGGGAGCTCCTCGATTTGCCTGTGGAAGTAATCTGAAAAATAAGGCGGCGGACGTATTCGTCCGCCGCTCGTTTTTTTAGGGAAAGTCACGGTTTATATTTTTCGAGTTTTTCAAGGTCTGACGCGGTTTTTGACTTAAGATCCTGCTCATACTGATCAAGGTTATCATATGTCTTACTATCGTCATAGGCTCGGGTTACGTTTATGTTATCTTCGCTGCCGACGGCGTCTTTATCCAGGATTAAAAGAACGTGACGGTAATAAGGGAACATCTCGACAGACACGGATGAGCCGACTTGCTGTGTAAGAACGACGTTTATTTTGCCGTTTTCACGGACAACCGAAACGATTTCATTATAATAAGCCTGAAACATTTCTTTTGTCGTGATGACGGCCACGCAGTGCTTTTCGAAAAAAGCGTCGGTAGAATAAGCCAGAGCCTTTCCTTTTAGGCCGATTTCGTAACCCGAATAAAGCTTGGCAAACGCCCCTTTTGTGGAAATGACGTACGGATTTTCCTGGTTGTTTCCGGCGATCCCTTCGATGTCGATATCATCGTATTGAAGAGCCGTGGCTTTCTCGTCGGTTCCGGTTAAGTCGGTGCTTACCGTTCCAGAATCGTATCCGGAACCGGAGGTGCCGGTGATTTTTGTCCCGGTATCACACGCTATCATAAACAGCATCGGAATCAAAATAAAACAGAGAAAAGGGATTTTAAGTTTCATATGATTTCCTCCTGAGTTTAAGGCTTGTATTTCCCGAGCGCCGCGAGGCTTTCCTGATGGAATTGATCCTGATATGCCCGCAGCGTTTCGCTGTTGACATAGGTGATCTGCTGCGTGTATAGGACGGCGTTCCCATTATAGTCGTCTTTGGATAAAATGAGAAGCCCGGTGTGGCCGGAAATCACAAAATCGTTATATTCTGTTGAATAAAATATATAATTGACAATGATTTCATCGCCCTTTTTCTCAACGGAATCGGCGTGCAAAACCATAAAATGGGGAAGGGATATCTCAAACACGACCACGACGTGATTTTCAAAGAAATCATCGTTGAAATAAGCCATTGCGCCGGCGGCGGTGTCGCCGCTTTTTCCTGCGTAGAGCGCCGAAAAACCTTCCCGCGAGGTGACGATTTTTATATCATCATCCGGGTTATCCGATCCGTTCGGAGATTCCGTGGTAACATAATCGAACGCGAGAGGCGTAGCGGATTCGGTTGAAAACGGTTTATCGGTCATAATCGTTTTACCCGTGCGCTCGTCCGACCCTTCAGTCACCGCCGATGTACCGGAGCCGTTCTCCGCGCCGCAGGCGGAGAACAGTGAAATAAAAATTGCCACGATAAGAAAAAACGCTGTCTTCCCGCTCATCATTCGTCCTCCTTAAATTAATTTCACGGCTTATATTTTTCAAACGCAGAGAGGCTTTCCTCCCGGAATTTACTATCATACTTCTGCAGCGTCTCCGCAGTGGTATACAAGATCTGGTACTTATACGAGACGGCGCACCCGTCGCAGTCGTCTTTGGATAAAACGACAATATCGGTATGATAGCGCGAGCCGAAAGGATGCCCCGGGGATGAATAGAGCTTGTAATTGGCGATTATCTCATTCCCCTTTTTCTCGACGGAATCGGCATGCAATAGCTTCGAATTATAGGTTAAGTCAATCTTTAGCACAACTGCAACGTGATTTTCAAAGAAATCATCGGTGAAATAAGCCATAGCCTTTGCGGCGATGCCGCTTTTTCCTTCGTAGAGCGCTGAAAAATCGTTGCGAGAGGTGACGATTATGATATCGTCACCCTCCCTGTTCAACCCGTCCGGGGTCTCTGTGGTTACATAGTCGAAATTCAAGAAAACGGCGGCGTCGGAGCCTGTCTGTGTGTCGGACGGCGAGAGACCCGTATTCTTTACAGATGTTTCATCAGAAAAAGAGCTTGCGCAGGTATCGGACGAAGTAGCGTTATTTTGATCGCATCCTGAAAACAACGAAAAGATCAGGAAAAGCGACATTAAGCCTAAAAGAATATTTCTGTTCATCAGATTATTACCTCATTAATACCATGCAACCGACAAGTATTCATTGATATTTCCGCTTAATCTTGTTATTGTAATAGTATATGTACCATAACCCCATGTTGAGTTGGGATAAAACTCTATAAGTTCCACATTATTTGTGGTACTGACACTATAAAATATGTGATTTCCACTGGGCGTAGTAACAGTTAAATCTAAATTGGAAAGCGGATAGTCCGTTATAATCAAGTAATAATTCCACACCAGCATAAAATGATGCTACATCATTGGCAGTAGTAGAATATATAGTGCAATTCGGGGCATAGCCGTTATCACCGCCTATGATTTCGGCAACTCTCGTAGCATGATTTATGTTATTTTCCTGCCAAGTATCATCGATATTATTATTATTTACATCGACAACATTGGCACTACAAAGCGAATCAATAGGATGTGAATTTTCGATCATACCGACATTTACGCCTGTTCCAGTATAACCTAAAGTATTTTTATTATACAACCCACCTGTAACCTCAAGCGATATACCTTGACATAATTTTAATTTTTCATTAGTAAATTGTTCCAGATAAACAACATCATCCATTCCAACTAAACAATTGATATCTTTAACAGATAGATTTGCAATAATCATTGGCGAATATTTGCTTACAAATACTAAGTCTTTCTTTAATAGGCTGTTTTTATTCAGGAAATCGTAGTTTTTTACCTTATATTTTTCCTTCGCTACTTGCCTCTTTTGCTTTATGAATTCATTTGCTCTTATTGAATTTGCTAAATGTTCTTCTCTAAGTAAAGAATCATCTTCTAACATTTTGCTAAACTCATCTATTTCATCTGTATTACTGTTTTTGATTTTTTCATAATCTGAATCTGAAAGCAGTGAGATGTCTTTAATCGCGTTTTCTTCTAGCATACCGAATTGTTTATCGGTTTCGCAAGTACATCATTTGGATCAATATCTGTAAGCCATATATATACCGGTATTACTTCGTTGCCGTCTGCTGTCTCAGAAAGGCGCTTTTTTAGAGATTCTGATATTTTGTTTTCTTTGTTGGGCTCATTGCTAATAGATGCATCAGTTTTAAATGCTCCGAATGTACCTAATAACAATACTTAGAATAACAGCTATTTTGCTTTTCATAAATCCTCCTTAATAATTTTCGCTAGAATTTTGTCTGCGGGTTTATAAGGAAACTCCTGAGAAAAGCACAAATATGAACGTCACCTCCCCTATAAATCGATGATAATTTTAACAGAACCACAATATAAAATAACGACAAATATTATATATCACATAATACAATAATTGTCAATTAATAGAAAAAAATAAATATTATTATACTCTTACGGTAAATCGTTTTTATAAAAAAGCATGCAAATTACGGCTTATATTTATCAAGCGTCGCAAGGTCCTGCGCGCGCTTTTGACCGGCGAGTTTTTCGTAATTGCCGCCGGAAAACAAAACGCCCATTGCGACGTCGCGGTTGATTTCCGTTTCACTTGCGTATTTCGCGTTGGTAAAGCTCGCCGCAGCGGTTTCGGTCGGGGGATCGGTCTTATCGAGGATCAGGATGATGTGTCCGCCGAGGCTTTTATCTTCAGCCGTTGGATCATCAAACGGTCTGTGAAACGAAAGGCTCACGGTCACGGTCGTGCCGGAGACGGAAAACGAATCGACGCAGCAGAAACAACGCGTGTAAGGATAATTTGCGGAGACCACAACGACGGTATACCTTTCAAAAAACGCGTCCGTGAAAACGTCGGCGGCTTTCTTTGAAATCTCGTTTTGCGAAAGCTGGTCCGGCGAATAAAGCGCCAGAAACGATTCTCTGTTTTGGGCGAGCGCCGCGCCGGACGGGAGATTCGCGGGTGAAAAATCGACGAACACGTCATCGACGGCGTCCAGTGAGACCGACGACTCCGTTACTGCGGCGGTGTCGATCGCCGCGGATTCCTCCGTCCATACCGAAAAAGGATTTTTCAGCAGCGCGCAAGATGGGAGCAGGAAAAGCGTAAGGAAAACGAATAAAAGCCAAGCTCCTTTTTTCATACGAAAGCCCCCGCAGCAGTCAAATTTTAACTCTATTTTAACTGATGCGAAAAGAAACTTCAATGACAAATGAGTTAAAAAAAGGATACAATTCGGTTACATGAAAACAAAATAATGTCGAAAAAGTAATAAAAAAGACGGAACAGATGTCCGTCTTTTTTTGATATAACAGATTTACTTTTCGGCGCTTGATTTCGGCTCCGCGGTGAAGCTGAAAAGCTTGCTTGTGAGCCGCCAGCTCTCGGTGACGGTAACCCTGCCGGAGGTGAATACATCCGGCGCCTGAAGCTCCTCGTCGATCTGCCGCGCGTTGTCCTCTACGCTGCCCGAGCACATGAAAATACGGTTGTAGGCCGGGTCCCGGTTGATATTCGTCGCCCGCCTGACGATAAAGAAGAACCAGAGCCCCCAGAGTGCGAGCAGAAGCGCGGTGAACGCGATGTCGGACTTGACGCTCGAAAAAGTTTCGCCTGTCGCGTCCATGATCAGCGGCAAAAGGTCCTGATCGGGGACGTCCGAGGCGCCGATTACCTCTGCGCGCAGGTCGGAGGGGAGATAGCCGATCGTACCCGAGGCCTTGTCGAGTCTGACAATGGTCGAGCGCTTGATCAGCAGGTATTTCCCGGTTGAAAGCTGCCCGAGCACGTATTCGACGTTGCTGTCGGCCCCGGAGGAGGTGTATGCCTTGAGGCCGGAATCCTTTACGGAGACCGGGGTTAGCGAGACATAGCAGCTTCCGTCCTTCGAAAACATCAGCCTTTTAAGCGTCGGGTTATCGGTAAAGACGTCGGATTTCTCCTGGTTGGCGCTGAAACCGAAATATTTGAGCTCGGTTTCGGGGTCGGTGACGGCGGAGATCTCCTCGTGTGTCACGGCTTTGGGGCCGCCGAAGTAAATCCGCGCGCGGAATATCGTGCCTATCGTGTCAAAATAAAAAATCAGAGCGAATACGATAAGGGCGAGGATTATCCTGTTTCGGTTGACCCTTCTGATCTCCCGCGAAAACGTGCTGTCATGAAAGGTCCAGTTCCCGATATCGCCCGTAAATTTACGCATTATTATCCTCCTTATTATGCCTGCCCGATTCCACTGTGCCGGCTCCTATGATCCTGTCGTAAAGGTCCTCGCCGTAACTGGTCTCCCTCGGCCTGCCGGGGAGAATGCGGAACGAGCGGTTTCCGTCATCGAGCCTCTGGGCCAGCAGGAACTCCGCGTGCGGAAGCGATTTGATGAAAAACGTGTCCGCCAGCTCGTAGAGGTGAGTGACGTAGACGACCCTTACCCGGAGGTCGTACAGAGCCGAGAGTATCCCGGTGCCGATCAGCGCTCCTTCGCGCTCGGTGGTGGTCGCGAAAGCCTCGTTCATCAGCACGAGCGCGTGGGGCGAGAGCGCGCTGACAATCCGGGACATCCGGTCAAGCTCCTCGTCGAGCTTGCCGTGCTCCATATCCGCGTCCTCGGCTCTGGCGAAATGGGTGAAAATTCCGGAGGAAAGACTTGCCGCAAAACTCTCCGCGGGCACCTGCATGCCGCAGTGCATCAGCGCAAACGCGATGCCGACGCTGCGGAGAAAGGTCGATTTTCCGCCCTGGTTTGCGCCGGTGACGAAAATCAGGCGCTTGCCGTCCAGTTCGAGCGAGTTGGAAACGGGAACGAATCTATCCTTGAGCGCGATGCTGAGGTCGTAGAGCCCGGTAAAGCCCAGCTTCTCCTCCTCCGCCCCGGACACCTCGGGGAAGCAGGACTTGATGCCCAGCGAGACCATCGCTCTGTGCAGATTTGCACAGCCGAGGTAGAACGCGAGCTCGTACCGGACGGCGTCAAAATACGTCAGAATGGCGGAGACGCTGTAGCTGACGGCGCGGAGGGCGTGCACAAAGCCGGCCTCCTCCGCCTCTTTAGCGTTTGAGGTCACCAGGTAGTCCTTCAGGACAATCCGGTAACGTTTTTTGCCGAGCTGCCCGCGGGCAGCGCCGGAGACGCGCCTGAGCCTGTAGCCGGTACCCTTAAGCCCGTTCCCGACCGACGCGCCGATCATCATGCCGCCGCTCTCGGCGGCGGTTTTCAGCTCGGCGATGATTTTTCTCGCCCGGTCAAAGAAGCCGGCGTTGACGCAGGCGTTGGTGCGGACGCAAAAGCCGACAAGGCCTTCGGATTTAAAAGCAGTGGTCTCCTGCGCTGCGTTGACGAGCTGCCGGAATTTTCCGACCAGCAGCTCCAATAGCCCGGCGGAGGTGCGCAGCCTGGCCGACGAGGAGACTACCTGGGAGTACGACGGCCGCGTAAAGTCGCGGTATGTGCGTGTATCCGCCGCGGCTTCGGCGGCGATATTATACATTTTTTCAATAACATACTGGTTTTGGATGCACTCCTTCGCGATCTCCTGCCGGTACCGGATCAGCCCGGGGTCGGTGATCGCCCGGGGAACTATCCGCGAAACCGTATTGCGGATGTATTCGTCCCCGTGGGCCATAGCGTCGTAGATAATGTCGAGATTGAGGTCCTTGACCAGATCCGCTTCGTTCGCGGGAGCCGGGCACTGCCTGTCGCCCTCGCGGTACAGGAGGTACGGCTTCACAGCGCTGCCCCCTTCCTTTTCATAATCTCCCTGTATGAGAGACCGTATTTTCGAGCGATCGAGTCGGCGTACGCTTCGCCGTCAGCCTTCCTGCGCCGTATCTTATATGTTCTCTCCGGATTGTCCGGCGAGACCACCTCGGCGACGAGACTGACCGAACCCGGAAGCGTGTCGCAGAGGTCGGTGAT
The DNA here is from genome assembly GCA_033813635.1 of Bacillota bacterium. GTDB lineage: Bacteria > Bacillota > Clostridia > Oscillospirales > QAMX01 > JAPXRI01. The sequence continues at coordinate 32,400 of JAPXRI010000016.1, read as the reverse complement.
ATGGCTGACATAGAGGCAGATCGCGCCGAGCTCGCCGATATGCTTCAGCACTCTCCCGCCCAGCCGGATCGCGTCGTAGGTGGTGGTGGTCGCGAACAGCTCGTTAAAAATCAGCACGCTCTCGCCGTCGGCGCGCCTCATAATCTCGCTTAAGCGTATAAGCTCCTCCTGAAGCCGCCCGGAATGGGTGGAGAGGTCCTCTTCCACCGCGAAGTGGGTGTATATGCTTCCGGCGAGAGGCACCGTCGCGGACTCGCAGGGCGCCGCCAGCCCGAGCGAGGCGAGATACAAAATCTGACCGAAGGAGCGCGCGAACGTCGTCTTGCCCCCCTGGTTCGGCCCTGTAAGGATGAAGACGCGCTCGTCCCCCTCGAGCCGGAAATCGTTGCAGACGACGACCTCCGCGGGTTTTTCGTATTTCCCCGCAAGCGCGCAGTCATAGCCGCCGCAAACCCGGAGCTCCTTTGAGTCGCTTATCTCGGGGTAGGAAAATTTCATCCCCGCCTGCCGGAGTTCCGTGATATATTCGAGAAACGAGGTGTAAAATTTAAGCTCCTTTGTCAGGCGCGTAAGCTTGGGCTCAAAGAAATTGCCGTGTTTTTCCGCAGCTGCGGACAACAGCTCAAAGCGCTCGGGGAATTTCTTCTTCAGGATCGCGCAGACAAGCTTTTCCAGCGGGTTGAAATCCTCTCCCGGAAAAAAGCTCAGCGTATTATCGAACTTTGATTCGGCGATAGGGGAAAAGGTGTCCCTGATCGCCGAGATCAGGTCGGCGTTTTCCTCCTCGTCAAAGCTGAAGAAAAGCCTGCCCACGTCAAAGGTTATATTGTAATAAATTGATGAAAACGCGTCCCTGCAGTCGCGGGCGTCCTTTTCGAGATTTAAAAACCTCTCCGACCCGATATATTCGCGGAGATACCCGGAGAGCAGAGCAAGCCCCCTGGCCGCCGGCTTTTGAGCCTCCAGCGCGTCGGAAAACCTGCGGACGGAGTTTGTATAGAGATAGGCGGCGTCCATAAGCCATTTGTTTTTCTGCTCCTGAAGGTGCGTGCGGATGTGGTTTTCAAACGCCCGTTCCGCCTGGAGCTGGGAGAAAAGGAAGGCGTTCACTTCGGCCGAGAGCTCAGGGACCTCGATTGCTCTCATGATATCCTGGCGGTAGATGACGGAGGCTTTATCCTTCAGCGGCGTGTAGTAGAACCCGCGGATATCGGCATACTCCTTTTTTTTCAGTATCGTATCCACAATCCGGTCGATATTCAGATCCGAGAAAAACGCGGGCTCGTCGGCAGTCCGGATTTCCTTTTCCGGGGTTTCAAACAGGATGCTGAAGAAATCCTCCATCGCAAAATCACAACCCTTCGCAAGTCAAGCATAAGTTAACGGCACGAGCCGCGGTTGTCTCCGGGCGTCATTCCGTAATATTGCGGAGAAAAGGAAATAAAAGGTTTATATCGGCGTAAACGTATGATATACTATTATATTATAAATCATTGCGGAGCATTATAAACGAGGTGTGTCATATGGGGGATTTGCTGGTTAAGCTGTATGCGCTCGATTTTTCTGATCTTTCGGAGCGCGAGCGCGAATTGGAAAAGGAACACCGAGTCAGAATTGTCAGGGTGATGTCGCCAAATTTTGACAGGGTGAAGAGTTTTATAACCGAGGAGTTCGGCGGCGGATGGGCAAGCGAAGCGACGGCGGCTTTTTACCGCACTCCCGTCTCATGTTTCGCGGCTGTGAACGGCGAGCGGGAAATCGTCGGTTTCGCCTGCTATGACGCCACCGCGCTCGGCTTTTTCGGCCCGACGGGCGTCAGACGCGACATGCGCGGAAAAGGGGTGGGCGCGCTGCTTTTTCTGCGCTGCATGCAGAGCATGTGGGAGCTCGGCTACGGCTATGCGATCATCGGCGCCGCGGGACCGATTGAATACTACAGAAAAATCGCGAAGGCCGAGCCGATACCGGACTCGTCTCCCGGCGTGTACAAGAGGCTGATTTAGGATTATTATACCATGGCGTTTATGCGAAAACAACACAAGAGAAACGAATGCTTTCAAATAAATGTACAAAATACATAAGGAGTGGGAGCCGTGACGGGTTTTGACCTTGAAAAATTCTGGGCGGACGATGCCTTGGCGCATGAGAAACGGTGCTTCTCTAAAAAAGCGCCGCAGGTGGCGCTAGGAATCAGAATGAGCGACGAGTGTGTTTTCGCGGAACTCGGGGTAGAGGGGAACCCGTTCTGGCCTCTTCCCCGGGAGAGACGCATAGAGCTCAACAAGAGATACAACGAAAAGGCTCTGAGAATTGTCGGGAGAAAGCTTTTAAGGGAGGAGCTGCCGGAGCCTGACAGTGAATTCCCCGCATACCGCAGGATCGGCGAGGTTTTCGGCGGGAAGTATGTTTTCAACGGTACCACCGAGTGGCTGACCCAGAGCTGTTCTACGCCGAAGGAGCTTGAGAAGCTGCTAGACAAGGTGGATAGGCTTGACCTGCGCGAGTTCATCCTGCCGCGGAACTGGGAGAGCGAAAAGAAACGCATCTTTGAGAAATACGGTAAAAAGCCGCCGTTATTCGGCGGCATAAGGGGTCCGGTAACGCTGGCGACTTCGATTTACGGCGCGGAGAACCTGATTTTCCTGATTTATGACGAGCCGGACCTGGCAAAGCGCTTCTCGGAGACGATCTGCAAGGTAATCCTCGGCTACGCGGAGATTTTTATAGAAGAGGCGGGCTATACAAAGGAGAATTTTCCGCACGGCTTCGGGTTCAGCGACGACAACTGCTGCCTTTTGACGCCGGACATGTACGAGCTTTTTGCCGCGCCGATTTTACAGAAGGTTTTCGACACTCTCTCGCCGGACCCGGGCGACAGGCGGTACCAGCATTCCGACTCCGCGATGGGGCATATTGTGCCGATCCTCGCGCGGTTCAACCTGACAGGCTGCAACTTCGGGCCGACGGTGACGATCTCCCATATAAGAAAATACATGAAAAACACGACGATCTACGGCGCCATATCGCCGATTACGTTCATGTACAACGATGAGAAGGCCCTTGTCGCCGAGGTGAAGCGGGACTGCGAAATGGCGAGGGAAAACGATATCCGGGGCGTCGATCTCACCACCGCCGGCTCGATCAACAACGGCTCTCTGCTGAAAAGCATGCGGCTTATTATGGAGACCATAAGCGAATATGGAAGGTATTAAAAGGTATGCACTGCGTACCGGAAACGGCGGTGACGACAAACGCGGCCTTCGGCGAACAAAATAAAGCCCGCCAAACCTAAGCGTAGTTTGGCGGACCGAGACTAAAGCTTCGCTAAAAGGAATGCGCCGGGGCTTTTATTGGCCGAATTGCTTGTCAATAATCCCCTGAAGGACGTTTTTCTGAGACTCGGCAGCCTGAGAGGGGGTCATCTCTCCGGTGCGGATTTTCGGGAAAAGCTCGTCGTCGAATATTTTGCCAGACTCACCGCTTAAGGATGAAGTGTTTAAAACGGTGTTTGGCATAATGTACTCCGTGACCATCTCGAAAGCCTGCTGATCTCCCCTCAGTGCTTCGTTCAGCATATAGTCCTTCCAGCCCTGTTCGTTGTTCATAACGCTGCACCAGAGCTTAAAGGCGTCGACGGCTTTTGGGTTGACATTGGCGGACATCATCGTGAGAATTCTCGGCGTGGAGATTACATCGACATAGTGGTCCATTTTGTTGCCCTTCGGCATCGGGAGCAGACCGAAATCGAACGTGCAGGACTTTATCACGTCGTTGCTGAGATAAAAGCCTGCGGCCCAGAGCATTGCGCAGGTCCCGTCTCTGAACATCTCCCTTGAGGTGCCGGCACCACCGGTAAACCTTGTGCGGGATTTATAGAATACTTCCTGCATGAATTCGAGCCCGTCTATACTCTTGGCCTCGTTAAGCGTATATACCCACTTGCCGTCCCTGAACGTGAACGGGGCCCCGCCCGCGAGATAGACCTCGGCGCCGTAGGGGTTGTCTCCGCCGCCGGCGGAATAGATGTCAACTACGCCGTCTCCGTTAGTATCCGAGGACAATTTATCGGCGAGATCAAGGTATGCCGAGAAGTTCCACTTGCCGTCTCTCACCGACTGGTACAGCGAGTCTGCGGTTACGCCCTTTGAGGCGGCGAGCGATTTGTTGAACATGATGCCGTAACCGAACTGCGGCAGATAATACTGCGAAGCGACCTGTAAGCCGTATTGTTTATCTCCGATAACGGAGAGCTTCGAGAGATAAATATTGAACAGGGTTTCGTCGTTCACGTCGATTCCGAAGTCCTTCATTCTTTCGGAAGCCCAGTCGACCAGCAGACCCTTCATGCCGAGAGGGAGCGATTTGTCGGTCTTGATGTCGTAAATATCGGCGGTATACTTGTTGCTGAGGATTTCCGCCATCAGCGGTTCGTAACTGTCTTCGAGCGTATCCAGCTTAAGCGTGAAATTATACTCCTGTTGAATGCTTTCGTACTTTTCGTTGAGCTCGTTTCCCAGGGAGGTGGCGGTGTCCGGCTGCCATTCGGTTACCCATGGGCTGCGAATTATCAGTTCATAGCCTTCAAGGTCAAGCTTCTTTTCCGTCGTGGCGGCAGGCGCCGAGGTGGCGCTCGTCTCTGTTGTTTCCTTTTCTCCGGTTCCGCCGCATCCGGCGAACAACACGAGGGTGATTACGACCGTAAGGATTAATGCTAAAATGCGGTGCCGTTTCATCGAATTCTCCTTTCTATTGTTTGCCCTTATGGGCAAATAATCTAAAGCAAAACGCAGAGAAATATCGGGAAATAATAACACTATTCGGGCCATGATGCAACTATAGCACCCTAACATTTCAGTGTCAATTCTATTTTGTCGAATTTTAGTTATATATCTATAATTATAAGCTCCTTGACAAAAATATGGGGCAAAGCTGCAATAAAGTTCGGTTCATGAAGTTATACCGGCGTTCAAGCTCTGCGAAACTTGCAGCGGACAGAGAATAGCCGGCCGGGGGATGAGGCATGTTTGATTTTAAAGGTGCGATTTTCGATCTTGACGGGACTCTGCTTGACTCGCTGGACGTGTGGAGCGTTATCGACGCGGAGTTTCTCGGCGCACGGGGGATAAAGGTGCCGGAGGATTATGAAAACGCGGTCAAGCCGCTCGGGTTCCGCGAGGCGGCGGTTTACACGATAACGCGTTTCGGGCTTGACGAGAACCCGGACGATATCGTCCGCGAGTGGCACGGCATGACAAAAAAAGCCTATGAAAACGATATCTCCCTAAAGCCCCGGGCAAAGGAGTACCTTAGCTTTCTGAAGAGTAAAGGGGTAAAGCTTGCGCTCGCGACAGCCTCGGAAGAAGCCCTTTTCGTTCCGGCGCTGAAAAACAACGGCGTTTTGGGGCTGTTTGACGCTTTCGCAACCAGCAGCGAGGTGGGGAAAGGAAAGGGACACCCGGATGTTTACCTTAAGGCCGCGGAGAAATTAAACCTTTTGCCGGAGGAGTGCGCGGTTTTCGAAGATATCTACCAGGGAATAGCCGGCGCGAAGGCCGGGCATTTTTTCACAATAGCCGTATACGACAGGCATTCCGAAAACGATATTGAAAAGATCACAGCCGCCGCCGATTTGCTTATCAGAGATTACGGGGAATTGCTGTAAAACCGCACAACAATAATTGAAAGCAAATTGACTTAGAGGAGAAAACCCAATTAATGACATTTAAAGAACTGAATATAATAGACCCGATACTCAGGGCATTGGATAAAGAGGGGTACAGGGAGCCGACGCCCATTCAGCGGAAGGCGATTCCGCCTCTTCTCGCCGGCAGGGATCTGCTCGGGTGCGCCCAGACGGGTACGGGGAAGACCGCCGCATTCGCCGTCCCGGTAATCCAACGGCTGCAAAACATGCAAAAGCCACGGGAGGAAAAAGCTCAGATTTACGGGCGGAGAGCGATTAAAGCGCTGGTGCTGACGCCGACAAGAGAGCTGGCCGCGCAGATAGGCGAGAGTTTTTTAAGCTACGGCTCGTTTTTACGCCTTAAGTACGCGGTTGTTTACGGGGGAGTATCCCAGAACCCCCAGGTGGAGCTGCTGAAGGCCGGGGTCGACGTTCTGGTGGCGACACCGGGCCGGTTGATTGATTTGATGAACCAGGGCTATGTGGACCTTCGGGACGTCTGCTGTTTCGTGCTCGACGAGGCTGACCGCATGCTCGACATGGGCTTTTTGCACGATGTGGAGAAGATCATATCGAGACTGCCGGCAAAAAGACAGACGATGCTGTTTTCGGCGACCATGCCGGCGGAAATCGAAAAGCTCACCCGGAGGATACTGTCGGACCCGGTTAAGGTGGCAGTGACGCCCGTCGCCTCCACGGTTGACGCCGTCAGTCAAAGCGTTTATTTTGTCAATAAAGCCAATAAAACGAAGCTTTTGCTGTACCTTCTGAAAGACAGCGAAATCGCTTCGGCCCTTGTTTTCTCAAGGACCAAGCACGGGGCTAATAAAATAGCAAAGGACCTGCAGTCCTCCGGCATCGGCTGCGAGGTTATCCATTCGAATAAGTCGCAGTCAGCTCGCCAGAGCGCTCTTGCAAGGTTTAAATCGGGCGAGTCCCGTGTCTTGGTCGCGACGGACATCGTGTCGAGGGGCATTGATATTATCGAGCTGTCACATGTAATCAACTACGATTTGCCCGAAGTTCCGGAGGCTTATGTCCACCGCATCGGCAGGACCGGCCGCGCGGGCTTTGGCGGCGCGGCAATATCGTTCTGCGACGAACCTGAAAAAAAGCTTCTGAAAGAGATTGAAAAACTGACGGAAAAACGTCTAATCCCGGTGGAATATCACCCATATCCTCTGACCGAATCCGGAGATTCGGAGCCCTCCGGTGAGCCAAAACAGGCCGGCCGCCGCGAAACCCGCGGCCCGAATGGCAGAAAGCGGAGCAATCGCGGAGAGGCGGACAAGCGTCGGGCCGGATATTGACGCCGCCGGAATATCATGGCTCTGCTGAAAACGGGATAAAATAATTGCGAACGCAAATAAACATAGGAAACGGGATAATATGACTGAGATTAAAAACACCGCGCTGACGCACGGCGGGAAATTTCACGCGGACGACGTTTTTTCCGCCGCGCTTTTAAAGGTACTGAATCCGGATATTAAAATCATCCGCACGTTTGAAATTCCGGAGTATTTCGACGGAATCGTGTTCGACATCGGTTTTGGAAAATTCGACCACCACCAGAAAAACGCCGAAATCCGCGAAAACGGCATACCATACGCGGCTTTCGGGCTTTTATGGCGGGAATTCGGGCGGGAGACGCTTCTCCGGGCTGGCTGCCCGGAGGCTGATGCGGAGGAGGAGGCGCTGCATTTCGATGAACGCTTTGTCAGTTATCTCGACGAGGACGACAATTTGGGCACGGGGAGCGAGATCGCCGGAATAATAGAGAATTTCAATCCGAGCTGGGACTCGGAGGACCCGGTGGACACGGCGTTCGAAGAGGCCGTCAGCTTCGCCGGAATCGTACTGAAGAAGCGGATTGACAGCGTGCTGGGAGTCAACAGGGCAAAGGGCTTTGTCAGGGAAGCGCTCGAAAAGTCGAAGGACTATATCGTTATACTGCCCAAATTCGCGCCGTGGCGCTCGGTGCTCACGCCCTCGGACGCCGAGTTTGTAATCTACCCGTCTCAACGGGGCGGTTACAGCGCACAGGCGGTGCCCTCGGATTCGAATGATTTGAAGAGCAGCTTCCCGAAGGACTGGGCCGGGAGGACGGAGGAGGAGCTGAAGAAAATATCGGGCATACCGACGCTGTCGTTCTGCCATAAGGGCCGCTTTCTGATTTCCGCCGACACCCTTGAGGATGCGGTGAAGGCCTGCCGGATAGCCCACGAGAAATCCTATTCGCCGGGCGGTTTTTACCGGGCGAATATATTTGAAAACAAAAAGATATACTGACAGCGAAAATAATTCCGGCAAAGCCGCGGTTTGGGCCTTGCCGGAATTATTTTACGCGGAAACCGACGCGTTGTAGTCGTCCACTATTTTTCCCACGAATTTAATCCTGTCGAGATTGCCGTTGGAGGAAATCTCGTCTGATATGCCGAGGATTAGCTTCGGCGCGAACAGCTCAATGCACTCGTTGACCTGTGCCTCAAGCTCGGCGAGGGGGAACCTGTCCTCGAACAGCAGCGCCGCTATGCCGTCCAGAAGGAAAAGCTCATCCCCGAACGCGGCCTTGACCTCCTTCAACGTCACGTCGCCCTGGGGCTTCGGCGTGACCGCCTCGATGCCAGAAAAACCGCACTCCCGGGCGTAGGGGAGAAGGGCTTTCACGTCGCCGTCCCAGTGGGCGTGGGTGAATTTCCCTGCCGGGCGGAGGCGGGAATTGCGTTTGATGTACTCCGGCATCACATATTTCTTAAACAGCTCCGGGGTGAGTATGCCGGCGTGCACGTTGTCGCCGAAGTTGACGATTTGGATCGGCGAGCGGTTGATCAGCTCTATCTCGAACATCTGGTTTTCGGACATCGCGGCAAAGTATTTCTCGACAGTACGGGGGTAGTCGTAAAGCGCGTAGACGCCGTTTTCGACTCCCATCGTGGTGACAAAGAGCTCCTGCACGTTGATTCTCGGCATGAAAAACGTGGGGGCGCCGAGGCCTCCCCAGATCTTCAGATTATCCCAGTAGGCCTCCTCGTTCCAGCGCCAGGTCATATGCTCCTCGATCCAGGTCATCACCTTCATGTCGTCCTCGTCGGAAATCCACCACTTTTTGGGATACCGCCCGGGGTTACTTTTATTTGTGACCTCGATCTGGCTGATTTTTCCGACGGGGGTCTCCCTTATGTACTCGGTCTCTGTCTCGGAGAGTTTTCTCTCGTAGAATTTGATCCTGGGGTCATAGACCCGCTCAAAGCAGCTGTTGAAATCATAGCAGCGGTTAGAGCAGCCGAGTTCGCGGTAGATGCCTGGCAGGTCTTTTCCGGTATACGGGGCGGGCAGGGCCTCGTTCCTGAAAATGCGGTCGTCGTACCAGCAGCCGATTCTCGGCTGCCATATGATTTTTCCACCGGATTTTCCTGTGACGACGTCGATGTTCAATTTCGTAAGGTCGAGATTTCTGTGATCCGTTGCGCGTCCCGTCATGGCGCTTCCCCCTGTATATTTTCAAATTTCATTGGAGCAGAGACGATATCGCCTCCACCATAGCTTGTATATTTTCAAACGGAAAGCCGTTGTCCGCCTCTATGTAAAACCAGGCGCCGCCGTCCGCCATTCTAAACGTCTCGTATTCGCGGAGCACCAGCTCGCGGACGGCCTCCGGCGTCCCGTAAGTCATCGTGTTTGCCCGGTCGGTGTGGACCGCAACCGCGAGGCCGAGAGCACGGCAGCGCGAGGCGAGCTCCTCCATATTGTAGGCCGGGAGCTGCGGCCATACGGAGGTTACGCCGATTTCCCGGAGATCCTCGAGAATCCTGCTGATTTTTCCGCAGCTGTGAAAATGGATGTCCAGATTCGCGCGGACCGCCGGGGCGAAAAGCTCCTTCAACCGCGGCTTGATAAAGCGCCGCCAGGTTTCCGGGCTCATAATCAGGTCTTTTTCCGTGCCGTAGTCGTCCCCGAAGCTGATGCCGTCCGCGCCGGAGGCTATCGCGCGGGCCACGAAGGCCGCGTTGTATGCGGTGATTTTATCGGCGAGGAGGTTGATCCCGGGTTCGTCCAGTGCGATGTCGCAGAGCACGTCGGGCTCCGGCCGGAGGGAGATCAGCCGCTCGAAGAGCGAGCCAGCACCGTGGAGATAATAATAATCTCGCTGGTGCTCCCTGACGCGCGCGCGGAAGGCTTCAAATTCCGGGCCGGATAGCGACGGGGCGACGGGAAATCGATAATCCTCAAGCACTGAAATATCGGAAAGCGGATATTCCGCGGGGATTCCGGTTATACCGAATATGCGGTATTCCCAGAGCGTACCCCACTCGTCCCTGCGGAACGTGTGGAATCTGCCGCCGGCGTCGTAGTCTTCTGGAGCGGGGCGGGGGATCGGCACACGCTCAAACGGGCCGAAATCCCCGGGGAGGGACGCGTACAGCTCGTTCAGCTTATCGCCGTGCTCGAAATAACCCACCGGCGAATAGTAATACTGCACGGGGACCTTATCCGGGGGCAGGAAATGCATCGCTTTTTTTACGCGCTCCCTGCCGTTCATGTGAAATACCGCCCCCTTTAAACTGTTTTCAAGTACTATTTTACGTCCGCCGCTCTGCGCTGTCAAGAAAATTCACATCCTTGGACTTTTCGCCGGGGCACCCCCCGTGGTAAAATACTGCTGATTTTAAAAGGAGAAAACAAATGAATATAACGGTGATTGGCTGCGGGAGATGGGGTACGTTTATCGCGTGGTACCTCGACAAAATCGGCCATTCGGCAACCCTATACGGGAGACCGGGCTCGGCGAACATGGCAAGGCTTGAAAGGACCCGGAAAAACGAATACCTCGCGCTCCCCGAGGGGGTAAGGTTGGATACCTCACTTAACAGCATAGCGGGCTCCGACGTGATTGTGATCTCCGTCAACGCCCAAGGGCTCAGAGGTCTGGCGGAGGAGCTGAGAGAGCAGCGGATCCGAAATAAAATCTTCGTGCTCTGCATGAAGGGGCTGGAGATCGGCTCAGGAAAAAGGCTTTCGGAAATCCTCTCGGAAAACACCGACGCGTCAAACTTAGTCGCGGTTTGGCTCGGGCCCGGGCATGTGCAGGAGTTTTATAGGGGTATACCGAACTGTATGGTGATCGACAGCGAGGACGCACGCGCCAAGGAGCTCCTCGTCGGCGCTTTTTCAAGCGAACTGATCCGCTTCTACTACGGGCAGGACCTGATCGGCAACGAGATCGGCGCGGCGGCGAAAAACGTAATCGGCATCGCCGCCGGCATACTCGATGGGCTCGGGCTGTCGACGCTTAAAGGCGCGCTGATGTCTCGGGGAACGCGAGAGATCGCGAGGCTGATTCGCGCGATGGGCGGGAACGAGCTCTCGGCCTACGGGCTCTGCCACCTGGGGGATTACGAGGCCACGGTGTTCTCGGAGTTCAGCCACAACAGGCGGTACGGGGAATGCCTCGTGCGCGGAGAGGAGTACGGGGAGCTCGCCGAGGGGCGCGACACTGCAAAGGCGATGATGGCGCTCGGGGAAAAATACGGCGTCGACCTGCCGATCTGCGGCGCGGTCTACCGCATCATTTATAGCGGTACGGACGCCGGGGAAGAGGTCTTCAATTTATTTACCCGGAGTCTGAAAAAAGAATTTTAAATTTTGCGTCAATCCCGCTAACCGGGAGCATCGGAGAAGCGTCTATATTATCGTAAGAAAAGCTTTCGGAAGGCGTAAAAAAGGCGGCGATAAAGATTGGGATCACGGCGAATACCTTGAAAAGAGCGGCGGAGGGAGACGAAAAGGCCTTCTCGGAGCTTGTGTCCGCGTACAACGAGAGACTGATTAAGATCGCGCGGGTGTTTGTCGGGGGTGAGGCCGAGGACATCGCGCAGGAGGTATGGCTTAAAATCTACCGGTACAGGGAAAAGCTTTCGGAGGTCGAAAACCTCGATAAATGGCTCTATCTTGTCGTCCGGCGCCGGTGTTTGGACGAACTGCGCAAAAAACACGCCGGCAGAAGCATTTCATACGAGGAAAATGTAACGTACATTGAACGCTTTTTCAAGGGCGGGGATATTTTGGAGGGGGTGATGGACCGGCTCGACTCCGCCGCTGTCCGCGAGAGGTTGGAGGCGCTGGAGGAGGTTTTCAAAATTCCGATGCTGCTGTATTATTATCAGGATATCCCTCTGCAGGAGGTTGCGCGGATACTCGGCGTCTCTTACGCGACGGCGAAGCGACGGCTTTACACCGGCAGGCAGAAGCTTAAAAAGTCATTGGGAGGTTGTTTTAATGAATGATAAGAAAACGGCAATAAAGCTGCTGAAAAAAATCAGGAGCGTCGCTGGGGACGCTTCTCTTACGGGAGCGATGAGGGGCGGCAGCGAGTTATTGAGAAAAACCTACGCGCAGATCCGCGAGGCGGCGATAGGCGAAAAATGGGTCACGGACCCGGAGCTTATCCCGGAGCTGACGGATGATGTGTTAAATGAGAATGCGGAGCATATGGACATCATTGGCACCGCCGCTACGCTGTTTCTCGCGCTGCTTGAGGATTAAGCGCCCTGAGTTCCCGGCCGATTAAAAAATGACCCGCCTCTACGGGCAGGTCATTTTTTTCATGCGGGTTTTATTTGACGACCCTAAGCGCGTAGGTTTTGCAGACCTCTAGGTCGAAAAGCGCCTCGGCCGCAGGGCAGACGGGGGCGAGCTCGCCTCTCGCCACCCGGAGGAAGTTCTTGGCCTGGGAGAGCATCGGCCCCTCGTGGGGGAGGGACGGGATGATCGTTTCCGGGCCGTTTGCCGTCTCTCTGTAGACCCTGACGGTCCCGCAGCGGTTGACGGCGAGCGGGGGCGCCAGATGCACATCAATATAGCCCCTCTCAAAACAGATCAGGTACTTTTCGTCCCAGTCGACGGATTGGTTATAGATATCCATCTCCACGATACCGGTGACGCCCGAGGTTTTTCCGGAGACGACCATCAGCTTTGCGTTTTTATCGCCGTATTCGACGGTGTAGTCCTCGCCGAGGAAAAAACGCATATAATCAAACTGGTGGCTGTAATAGTTGACAATGTAGTCATAAAGTCTGAGCTGGGGTTCCGTAAAATAGGAGATTTCCCGCTCGGTTTTCGTGATGTCAAGCTCGGGAACGCTCTCGTCCGTCGTGATGCAGCCTCGGTCTCCGCCGGCGAGCCAGTCCCCGGGCGGCATCGTAATTCTGATGTAATTGAGCTTCCCGCACTCGCCGCTGGCAAGCCATTGGTCCATCAGCTTTTTAGCGTACCGGGAGGCGAGGTCCGAGCGTTTCTGGTAGCCGACCATATACGGCGCGCCGTATTTTTCCGCGGCCCTGACAATCTCCGCCCCGGCCTCCGGAGAAAAGGCAATCGGTTTTTCGGTCAGAACCGGTTTCCCCTTTTTCAGAATGTCCGGGAGAAGGGTGATGTTTCTCACATAGGGCTGGACGCATATGTACGCGTCCACATCGGCTTTCTCCAGAAGCTCGGTGTGTGAGGAGTGCAGCTCTTTAAACCCGTAATATGCGCCCACCTTTTCCCGGAGAACGGGTCTTACCTCGGCGAGCGCCGTCAGCTCGCACTCGTCGGAGAGACGGAAATACTGGCTGATATGGGCGTTTTGTCCCTGAAAGCCGCAGCCGATAAAACCAAGTCTGATTTTCTTCATTAGAGTCTTCCCCCTTTAGTTTTCGCCGAGATTTTCGATAAGCCAGAGCCCGTCCTTGCCGGGCGCGATAATGTCCGGATAGCCGTTTCCAGTGACGTCCTCGACCCAGAAGAAGATCCCGACTCCGGTGGTCTCCCCGCGTCCGCCGAAGACAATCGTATGCTTCTCGAATTCTCCGCCGTTTATTTTGTAGTAATAGATCCCATAATCGTCGTCCGTACCGTCGTCATTTCCGTTATGGGCCTTATAGCGCTTTCCGGTGACCAGCTCGGGAACGCCGTCGTTGTCGATATCCGCCAGGACCATGTTGTGGAGCTGGGAGCTATCCATGTCGACGGCGTGTTTGAACCACTGTACACGGCCGGCTTTATCCCTGACCTGCTCCATCCAGACAAGCCCGTATCCCCTGTGGCAGTTCGCGTAGATCAGGTCGGGCAGCCCGTCGCCGTTGACGTCGTGGACAAGGATCGGACAGCTGACGGCGAGATCCGGGCTTGTCAGCATGAAATCCGGGTGGAATTTCCACATCCCGGCGTAGGGACCATCCTCGGGCTGCTCGTACCAGCCGTCAGAGGCGATAATCTCGGCCCTGCCGTCCATGTTGATATCGCCGAAGCCGAGGCCGTGCCCCATTTTACGGTCCGTTATAACGTGTTCCTCAAATATGCCGCTGCCTTTCCCGTCTTTTGTGCGCAAAAGCTTAAAGACGGATTGGAACTCGTTGGGGCAGTTCGGCAGCATCTCGATTTCTCCGTCGCCGTCTATATCGAAAAAAAGCGGGATTTCGATGTTGCCGACGCGCTTGATGTCATGGACCGGCCACGGCTCTCCGATAACCCCGGGGTTCTCCCGCCAGCGCAGGGTCTCCCCGTTCCAGGAACCGGTGACTATGTCCGTTCTGCCGTCGCCGTTGACATCCATCGGGTAGTCGGCGAAATCGTCGTAATACCCTTTTCTGTACCCTTCCGCGCAGGGTTCGGTTTCCCCGTCGAAGCGCACGTCGCAAATTTTGATTTTTTCCCTAAAATCAGGGCCTTTGTACCAATATCCCCCGCAAACTATGTCCTTGACGCCGTCGCCGTCGACGTCGCATACGGACGCCGCCTCGTACTCGTCGTCGTCGAGCTTTCTGAGCCTGAATCTCAAAGCCATATGGATTCTCCTTTTTTCTGTAGTTTCCGCCGTTGTATTCCGCCTTTGATTATATAGCCGGAAGGCCGGAATGGAAATATACCGAAATGCTGTTTTAATGGATAAAAACGATATTTACACCCGCGTGCCCGGGGGATATAATTACTTTGAGGGGGGCGGAGCGGACATGAATAACAAGAGCAAGATATCAATCGGCGAGATAAAGCATCCGCTTAAGCATATTCCGAAAAACGTCCACGACGTCTGGGAAATCATCTACTACACCGCGGGCGAGGGGGTTAACGTAATCGGCGGGAAAAGGCTGCCCTTCGTGCCCGGGCAGATCGTGTTCCAACCCCCGGGGTACGCCCACGAGGAGTTTTCGGAAAACGGCTTTACGAATTATTTTTTAGTTGCTGATTTCGATTTCAGAGCGTATTTTTCAGAGGAGATACCGGTTTTCTTCGACTGCCCCGACGGAAGGATAAAAAACATTTTTTACAACCTCTCGGCGCAGCAGGCCGACGGGGACGACGGGCTCGGTCTGGCATACGACTATGTCTCGCTGCTGGTTAAGCTCTGCAGCCTGACGACCCGTGAGAATAACGGGAACGTGTATGTAAAAAAAATAAAGAGCGAGCTATTAAAAAATCTGTCCGTTCCGCACTACCGCGTGTCTTGCGCTTTTGAAGGAATCCCCCTCTCGAGGGACTACGCGCGGCTGCTTTTCATACGGGAAACGGGGAAGACGCCCAGCAGGTTTCTGATATCCAGCCGGATAGAGCGGGCGAAATCGCTGTTGAAAACCTGCGCCCTTCCGCTTAAAGCGATCGCTAGGGAAACCGGATTTGACAACGCATACCACTTCAGCCGTGTTTTTAAGAAAATAGCCGGCGTTTCGCCGGCGGCGTGGCGAAAGGAGCAGTCCGCAGACGGCTTTAAGATGCCCGAAGCTCGCAGCGGTAAACGATAAAAAGGCCGCCCCGGTCTTGAGCTAAAGGATAAAAAGATATGCGCAGAGCGCGGCGCAGACGGAGCCCAGCAGATCGAATACCAGGTCGAAGTTCGTGTCTTTGAGACCCCGCTGTAGGCCATAATCATTTCGCGAGTCCGAGACGAACTCGATGACCTCATAAACCGCCCCGAGGGAGATGCCGAGGGTCAGAATAAAAAGCGCGCGAAACAGCTTATCCCCGCCGTACGCGACGAAGTTGCCTATAATATAATAGAAGAGCAGCGCGAAGGAAAACGTACTGTAGCCGTGGAGATATCGGTCGAAAATCCTTGATTTGTCATAGGCCCCGAGACAAAAGCCGACAAAAATATGTGCGGCCAGTGCCGCGAGCGTTAAATAAAGGGCGTAGTATGAAATCCGGACGCCGAAGAGGAAGGCGGAAAAAACAGCGCCGTAAGCGACAACAGCCGAGACGGAGGATTTAAACTCCGGCTCGGCTTTTTGGCGCTTAAATTTGACAACGGTGTAGATCGAAGAGAGAAAAAACAGCGCGGAAACGGCGATATAAATGCCAGTCATATGTTTTTATACCTGTTTTGACGTTTGCCCTTAGGTTGCGCAGCGGGGCAGAATAATATGCAAAAACAGGCGCATAAATCATTTTTGGCCGACGTACTTTAAAAAGCTGAGGGCCCCCGCGGCGTCCTCGTCCAGGGTTTTTTCGCCCGCGCCGGGCTTGAGGTCGCGCCATATTTTGATGTCCGAGCCGACGCGGCCGCCCCGGAGCACGAACGGCTCCATCACAACGGCGCCGTCATAGCCGATATCGCCCAGCGCTTCGAAAATCTCCCTCCAGGGGATCCGTCCCTTTCCGGGCACCTTCCGGTTGCACTCCCCGGCATGGAAATGCCCGAGATTTTTCCCCGCGGTCCGGATTGCGGCGCCGAAGCTGTCCTCCTCAATATTCATATGGAACGTATCCAGCATGACCTTGACGGAGGGCAGGCCCACCTGGCGCACAAATTCGGCGCCTTCCGCCGCGGTGTTTAAAAGATAGCCCTCGAACCGGTTGAGAACCTCAAGGCAGAAGCTAACGCCGCACTCGCCGGCGACGCGGCCGACCTCGCGGACGCCGCGCACGCTCCGCTCCCAGTCCCCTTCTTTGTCGATCGGTTTGGAAAAGTCCACCGGCCAATAGGAGTAGATGCCGCCGCCGAGCGTGCGGATATTCAGCTTCTGCAGCCGGGAAAGCAGGTTGATATAGTAGCCTTTCGCATTTTTGCGGATTTCCGGGTCGGAAGAGGCCAGGTTCTGGTCCGCGTGAGGGCCGTGGCCGCAGGTTAGCTCGACGCCGTAGTATTCCGCGCAGCTTCTGAGCTCGGAGAGCTGCGCGTCGCTGTACTCCGTCAGCGGAGTGGCCGCGATCTCGAGAATGTCGAAGCCGAGGCCGGCTGCTTTTTTTATATAGCGCAGATAGTCCGCCGTCCACTCGTGTTCCCAGTAGGCGTAATAAATGCCGTATTTCATTATAACCGCCCCAATCATTTTTATATGGGGACCGCATCGCAAATAACCTGCCCCGTAACCATTATATAAACCAACCGGCGACATGTCAATAACCTCCGGGCTTGACTCTGTCTTTATCGGACATTATAATTATTATTATAGATTGGGGAACGGAGAAAGAAGGGGAGGTTATCCATAATGGACCTGGCAGCGATGAATCACACCGTAAGCCTGCTCTACAGGGTCTTCGATTCAAGGCACAGCACAGTCCCGATCATTGAAACGCCGCCGCAGAAACCGCCGTTTCGCCGTTCTCCGATAAATCAGCCCTTTGAGCGGGCGACGCCCGAGTCGCAGAATGTTTCGTCGGAGCGGATACTGTCTTTTATAAAAGAGCTTGTTTCGGATAAAACGCTGAACATGCATAATCTGATGATTTTGCGGAACGGAAAGGTAATCTGCGAGACAAGCTTCGGCGCGCAGGACCTCCGTTATTGGAAATACGCTTTTTCCGCCTGCAAAAGCGTTACGGCGCTCGCGGTCGGCATACTGGTTGACAACGGGAAGCTGCGCCTGGACGACAGGGTGGTCGACTTTTTCCCCGACGATACGTCTGCGATCGGCCGGCTGAAAATGAAAGACCTGACGGTGTCCGACCTTCTCACGATGGCCAGCACGGTCAAGTTCAACGAAGCCAAATGCATGACGGAAACGGACTGGGTCAAGAGCTTTCTCAGCTCCGGCACAAGAGGGGACATCGGGAAGACGTTTAATTACAACAGCCTGAACACCTATATGCTCTCAGCGATTGTCCGGAAAGCGAGCGGCGAGGGGCTGTCGGAGTTCCTTGAAAAGCGTCTGTTCCGGCCGCTGGGCATCACAGGAGTGTTTTGGGAAAAATGCCCCAAGGGGATAGAAAAGGGCGGCTGGGGTTTTTATATACGGCCGGAGGATTTCGCAAAGCTCGGGCAGCTTGTGCTTTCGAACGGGATGTGGAACGGCAGGCAGCTTGTATCGGCGGACTGGATAAGGCGGGCCGCGAGCGCGCATATGCAGCCCCCCGAGAGCTACGGCGATTTCAACTACGGTTACCAGATATGGGTCGGAAAAAAGCATGACAGCTTTTTGTTTAATGGGATGTTCGGCCAGAATGTTCTCGGTTTTCGCGCAAACGGCGTGCTCCTGGTGACCAACGCAGGCAACGATGAGACCTTTCAGCAGAGCAATTATTTCTCCGTTGCGAACCGGTATTTTGCCGATCTGACGGACGATTGTCCGGACAATGCCACGGAAGCCTACCGGGAATTAAAAAATTATCTGAAAAGACTGAAAGACGGAGCGCAGGCCGGACACCCGCACCATTGGTGGCTAAAGCTGTCCTCCGGAAAGGCGCCGGCACTCCCCGACGAATGCGCGGTTATCAGCCGCAGAGCCTTTACCGCAAAGGACGCCAGGGCCGAATCGGTGGGGCTTTTGCCAGTCGTATTGCAGGTTGTACAGAATAATTATACCAAAGGCTTTCGCTCATTTTGCTTTGACATCGAAGACAACTGCTTTTTCGTGGAATACCGGGAATCCGACGAGGTCTACCGGTTTGCCGTGGGCTTCGATAAAGCGGCAGTCACCGAGCTGTCCTTTCACGGGGAGCCGTATGTAGTCGGCGTAAGAGGGCGTTTCTCTGCCGACGAAGACGGCAGAGAGGTGCTGATTCTGAAGATCGACTTTCTTGAAACGCCCTGCACAAGGACGGTCAAGCTTTTTTACGGCGGCGACAATCCCGAGCTCCGGCAGTCAGAACAGCCCGGTAAAAATTTTGTAATGAAGTATATGGCGACCGTTAAGGAGGAGGAGTCGGAAAAACACCCCCTGCTGGCTTCGGCGCTCGCCAAGCTCGACGCGGACCTGCTGGATTATAAGGTTGAAAGGACCTTCGAGCCGAGCGTGGCGCTGGAAGAAATCGCCCGGTAAAAAACACCGTCAACACCGTATGCCGTCAATAATTGATAAACGTTAATAGCCCCGGCTGTTCCGTCTGCCGAGTGATACGGTATCCGGAACAGCCGGGGCGTTATTCCACTGTTTGCCGAAACGGGACCGACAGATCTCGGGCACGATAACAGCCGCCGCGGTTTAGCTTACAGCGGAAGGTCCTTTTTGCGGAAACGGACGGAACCGACTACATAACAAGCCAAACCGATGGCCGCAAGGATAGCGAGCTTCCAGACGAACGTATTGCTGCCGTCGAGGATGGAAATCGTGTCAAAGAGGGAGATGATCGTAACATGGTTGAAGTTTTTCAGCGCTTCCAGGCGGATAATGGAGGGAAGAACGGGCGAGCCGAACAGACCCAGCATTGTCGCGACAAGGAAAAACATCGGGAGCCCGCCGCCGATTGCCATCGCGTGTTTGCTCCTGTCAAACCAGCATGAGGCGAGGAAGCAAATGCCGCTCATGGCGAACATTACAAGGAACGCGCCGAGGTTAAAGAGCAAAAGCTTTTCTGTTGTCAGCGTCGTGGTGACGTCAACCGAATTCAGTCAGATAACGCTTGTTATTGCCGTGCAGACAAACATCAGCAACAGCGATCCCTCAAGATAAACGCCCTGTGTAAAGGTAACGGTTCTGCGCTTGGTGGAGGTTGAAAGTATGTACGCCATCGAGCCGCTGTCTACCTGACCGGCAATCAGGGCATTGGAAGACATAATCATGTAGATACTGGGCAGCAAAAGCCCCGCCATCTTGAAAAAGATGGAACCAATCAGGATGCCGTACATATCCATTTGGCCGATTTCATCCAATGCTTCCGACACCTGCGAGGGAAGACTTGCCAAAAGGCTGTTTGTCAGAGCCGTTTTTAGCTCGGTTCGCACATCTTCTTCGTTTTCACCGTACTGAAGATTATCAAGGCTGTATTCGAGGTTGGCGCGATAATTCACGATGGCCGTTCCCGCATGCTTTTTCAGCGCCGCGTAATCGGAGTAGCCGAAATTGTCGTACATTTCCTTGGTTAATATCTATGAGAAAGGCGAGAGGATTACTATACTATAAGAGCATTGACTTGGACTCACATCACTGTTATACTGAACTTTATAGGAACTGTCGCGCCGAATAGTTCTGTAACTAAGCGCATATTTAAAAGGAGAGAGCACGGTATTCGGCGATACTGTAACCGATATGCGGATTAAAACGGATTTTTACGGTGCAAACATAGAGGTAATAAGCGAGGACAGACCATTTGTCAGAATTCGCCCGGCGCTTCGTGACACGGCGACGAAATGGTTTTACTGGGCGTTTTGTGTCGAGGGTGCGCAGTGCGAGGAGTGGACGTTTGAGTTCCCGGAGAAGAACTATATCGGATATTTCGGTCCGGCTGTGAGCCGAGATTTAAACCAATGGAACTGGGCGGATACCGATATGGGGGGTAGCCGTACGGGTTTTACATACCGGTTCGGACCGGATGAATCGCACGTATACTTTGCACACAGCATGCTCTACTCACGTGAACGTTTCCACCGGTTTGCTAATGATAACGGTATACCCGTTCGCTCTATTGCGTTTTCCGAAAAGAACAATCCCGTGGAAATAGCTGAGTTCGGCATGGGCGGGGCATGCGTTGTTCTTACCTCGCGCCACCATTGCTGCGAGTCAACCGGTTCATATGTTTTAGAGGGGATGCTCAGAGAATTGCATCGAGAGCCGCTTCCGGGTCTTTCGGTCATAGCGATGCCTTTTGTCGATATCGACGGAGTAATAAACGGGGATCAGGGCAAAAACAGGCGGCCCCATGACCATAACCGCGACTATATACAAAGTCCGATTTACCGCTCAACGGCGGCGCTTACAGAATACACGCGCGGGCTCAATGTAAAGTATCTTTTTGACCTCCATTCTCCCTGGCATTGCGGAGGGCGCAACGATACCTGCTTTTTTGTCAGCCCGGATAGCTCTATGGACGGTGGGATGCGTAAAATAGGAGAAATTTTACAATCTGTCACACGGGCGGATCCGTGCGGCTTAAAATACAGCGTATGTGACAATCTTGAAGCCGGTGAGGATTGGAATACCGGGGATGCGCCGACCTGTGCGGCTTTTTTCGCAAAAAAAGCATCAGTCGAGCTCAGCTTAACCTTTGAGACTATGTATTTTGGCATTAAGGACAATATGGTGACACAGCGGCGTCTGGTTTTGCTCGGGGAAAGCCTGGCAAAGGCCTTCCGGGAGTATGACAGGGTGAAATAATATACTTGTTTCGGTGAGAGAGGTGCATTATATGAAAACGGTCATAGAGTCGGCGCGCGAGCTCAAGGTTGTCTGCGAGGTTGACGTATGCGTTGTCGGAGGGAGCTGCACGGGGGTTTTCGCCGCGGTCAGGGCCGCGAGGCTCGGCGCGAGTGTCGCGGTTGTTGAGAAGCAAAACTGCTTTGGCGGTACCGCCACGGCGGGCATGGTCAACGTCTGGCACAGCCTTAAAAACGTGAGCGGAGACACGCAGATTATCGGCGGTTTGACGAATGAGGTAATCGAGCGTCTTTCGCGTGCGGGAGCGTGCTCGGGTAATGGTGAAGGAAACACCGCGTATATACTTGATACGGAGCTTTTAAAGATAGAGCTTGACAAGCTTGTAGAAGAAAACAAAATTGAAGCTTTTCTGCATACGATGTACTGCGCGCCGTATGTTCGGGAGGGGGAGCTTGCGGGGATTATCATAGAAAACAAGGACGGTAGGCAGGCGATACTCGCAAAATTCTTCATCGACGCTTCGGGTGACGGGGACATCGCATATGATTTGGGCCTTCTGAGCTACACGCACGAGAATCTGCAGCCGCCTACGCCCGGTTATAAGCTTCTCGGCGATGTTTCAAAAATAAACATATCAGAGCTTTTACAGGCGCACGGAGGGGAATTTGGCCTGCGAGATGACTGGGGCTGGGGCTGCCGTATACCGACGATACCAAACCTCTCGTTTCGCGCGGACACTCATGTGTTCGGTACGGACTGCTCAAGAGCGGACGAGCTGACGCGTGCTGAAATCGAAGGGCGGGCACAAATCGCCGCGGTTGTCGGCGTGCTTAAAAAATACACCGGTAACAAGGATTTTCACATAGCTGCCATGTGCTCATGCATCGGTATACGGGAGACGAGGCATTTTGAGAGCGACTACAGGCTGAATAAAAACGATCTGCTCTACGGCGTCGGTTTTGTAGATGCTATTGCAAACGGAACCTATCGTGTCGACATACACCATGCCGACGGAGCAGGGATTATGTTCAGGTACCTCGACGGGCACGAGGATGTGTTTTATGACAGGACAAGCCCCCCGGTGCGTAGAATGTGGAGGGAAGACAATGGTACTGCCGAGTATTATCAGATACCGTTCAGGGCGCTTGTCCAAAGAAAAGTGAAAAATCTCATTACGGCCGGGAGAATGATAAATGCTGATCAGGATGCGTTTGGCGCAGTGCGCGTTATGGTGAACCTAAACCAAATCGGCGAAGCCGCAGGTGTCGCCGCGTATATGGCGATTTCGTCAGGCGGGGCGATTTGGGATACGGACACTAAAAAGCTAAGAAGCCTGCTCGCGCAGGGCGGTTCCATTATTTTGTAAGCGAAAAGCTTGAAGCCAAGGGTGTCGGTCAGTTTGAAAACGCCCAGCTACAGAAGATGGCCGGGTCCAGCGCCAACCATAACCACGCGGCTTAAGAGCAACACTTATGTGTCATTAGAGTCGATTGGAAAAACATGCCGGGTGCTCAATTGTAAGGTTGATGATACCGTGGAGTTCATTCCTGATGAAAAAATCGGGCGATAATAAATGCTTAAAAACAGTTTAAACATGAATGGGAGGTGCCAAAGTGATAAGAATGCGCAGGGATAATAGAACTATTTCTGTAGCGGCATTTTCCTGTCTTTTTGCTTATATATTATCATTCGTATTTGAGGGACAGGTGCTTTACAGCACGCTTAATGCCTTTGGCGCACAGTCAAATTCATATATACTCGCAGCCATTGTCGCCCACTTTGCGGGGCTGTTCTCCTGCGGTTTTTTTATCAATACGCCCAGGATGGCAAAACCCGCTATGCTCATCGGAATGGCAATCTGCCTAATTGCGACAGCGCCGTTCTTATTTGCAACCTCCATACTTTGGTTTGTGTCGCTGACGGCGGCAGGTTATGCCAGTGGCTGTGCGGTTGCGGCGTGGGGATATTTCCTCAAAAAATTTACACCGAGGGACGATAGAATCAAATCCTGCGCCGATGTGTTGATTTTTTCCAACATCATAATGATTGCTATCAACGTAATTGTCATCAACCTTTCGTACATCATAGGGCTGATTCTCTCCGTGCTCTGCCTTGTCCTCGGCGGAGCGCTTACCGCGATGCTCCCTGCCGGGGCTTTTATTAAAACGACAGCGTCAACAACTCCGGAAACGGAGCGTAAATTATCCAGTGATATAAGAAAGCCCATGCTGTTACTATTCCTATTTGTGGCTGTTATTACAGTAACTTCGGGGCTGATGTATCAGGTCATCAACCCTGCTTTCGAGCATCTGACGGGGCTGGTGAGCTGGTATTGGGCCGCGCCTTATATCGTGGCGCTTGCAATTATGCGCAACCTACCTCTGAAAGTAAAACGTTCCAGAATATTGTATGTCGGGATGGCAATGATTATCGGAGCGTTCATCAGCTTTATGCTGCTGGGGCGAAATACCTCCGACTATCTGATTGTGGATACGCTGATGCTCGGCGCCTGCGGCATTTTCGACCTGTTTTGGTGGAGCATCCTCGGAGAAATGCTGGATTATAGCGATAACCCGGCACAAACCTTTGGCATCGGTCTTTCCGCCAATGTATTCGGTGTCCTTTGCGGAGGCGTCCTGGGAATGGCTGTGACATCCATGGGGCTTCCCGGTGCGGAGGTAGCGGTGATTGCCCTGACGGTGGTATGCGTTACATTGGTTATGCTGCCACCCCTCAACCATCAGCTTGTTCTGTTGCTGAAAAGCCATGCTTACCTTGCCGCTTATGACAATATGAGCCAGTCACAGCAAACGGATATTGTACGGCAGGTCAAAACCCTTGATCCGCTGACTGTCCGGGAGCAGGAGGTATTGCAACTGATCCTTTCTGGCAAATCCAACCGTGAGATTGCCGAGGCTTTGTTCATCAGTGAGAATACCGTTAAAACACACGCAAGAAGTATTTTTTCAAAATACGATGTTTCAAGCCGTGCGGAGCTCATCAGCACCCTACTGAAAAACCAATCGGTTAGATGATACATAAAACCGCATAAATACTGGGTTTAACCCGCCTCTCACTCTTTGGGTGAGGGGCTTTTTTCGTAAAATCATCCTTTAGAATGATGTTTTTTCAGGCATACTTCGCTAAACTATATGATGAAGGAGGGATGGTGCAAATGAAATCAATCCGCAAACGGCGCAATGGATATGCCTTGTTGTTCGCAGCCGGTATTTGTTTGGCGGTGTGGCTCGGTATGGCATTCATGTTAGAAGCGGTTTTCGTATTTGGAGCTATCAGTCTTATCTTTCTCCTGCTACTGGTAAGGCAGGGCCGTCGGCTCTATGATGCAACGCTTATTTGGGATAATCGCATCCTTGCGGTGCCATCGGCTCTCATCTCCGTGCCGGGCCGCCAAATTAAAAAAGATGTCGAGGAAACTGTAGTATCTACCTTTGGCATGTTAATTGGTAGCAGAATCTACCGATGGGGTCTCGACGGGGTATATGGCGCGCGGCTGAATACCGTCCGTATCGATAAAGAGCGGATGTATCTGACTTTCGGCGATAAAGCCAAAAAAATGGGGGTGGAACTGCTCCACGGCATGACCGATAAGCGGAAGGTTTCGGAAACTGCAGAAAAAATACTTCATGAAACCGGTGTAACGGCAGTTGTCAACGGTTGGTAATCCAGTAAAATTATATCTGAATAATGGAGGAACACGATGAAAAAGTTTATTACATTCTTTCTGACACTTATGATGATGATTTCCCTCGCCGCTTGCGGCGGTGAATCGCCATCGGAAAGCTCTACGCCCACAGGCGGCAGCACAACGTCCGATAACTCAAAAAAAGAAGAAGCAAAGGTATATGGTATCGGTGAAGCGGCAGAAGCAAACGGACTTTCTGTCACAATTGATAAAGTTGCAGTAGCCGAAGCGAATACCACGCTTGAAAAAGCTAAGGACGGATTTGAATATATCAAAGTCTGGTTTACCTTCAAAAACATATCTGATGAAACGATTGAATCACCGAAAGCGAAGGCTTTGTATATTGTGTATACCGAGGGTGCCACAGGTGACGACAGCGATATGAAATCGGAGGAAAACTCACAGGTTATGCTTGAGGTAGCTGATCGGGATGAAAGATATATGTCAAGAGTTGATCTTGCACCCGGAGAATCCACCGGCGGCTGGATGATATATCAACGTCAAGCCGATAAAAGCGAGATTACAATGCACTATTACTCCGGCTTTGTCAATGTGCCGCCGGATTCGGTGTTCAAATTCACGGTTGAATAAGTTTCAAGGAGGATTTACATAATGAAACGAAGATTATTATCACTTATTCTGACCGCCATAATGCTGCTGTCGGCTATGGCAGGACTTACAGGCTGTTCGTCCGGCGACGGTTCAGCTTCCGGCAAGGTATCACCTAAGTCGGAAAAGAAAATCGGCAACGCGAAACGGGACGGCGTTGAAATCATCATTCCCGCCGGAACCTTTGAAAAAGCCGTAAACGTGAGTATCGGTATAGCCGATGAAAACGAGATAGCGGCTGAGGATGGCGCGAGCTACCTTTTCTCTCCGATAGAGCTTACATCTGACGGAGGCGAGCATACGCTCGGCGAGACGGTTACGGTAAGAATAAAGCTTCCGAAGTCCGTCAGTGAGGACGATTATCTCACGATCATGGGTGCGTATTACGACGGAGAAAGATGGGAATACATACTGCCTGATGCTAAAGCGATTCAGAATGGGTATTTACAGTTCGGCACTCCACACTTCTCACGCTTCGCTGCGGTGAAGCTCGAAAAAGAAAAGGCGCTCGACAAATATGCCGAAACGCTTGCAACACAGAATGTAACAGGTGTTCAGCCAAGTGAAGAGCTTACGGACTGCTTCACCCAAACGCTGGACAGTTTGGGCTTCACGGACGAGACTGTACAGGGCATTATCATGCAGAAGATTACAAAGGAACTGCATAGCTCCGCCGCGTTTATCACCAACGCGAAAAACGGAGATATCGGCGATATTGCCGGACAGGGCGCAGAGCTTGTCGCAGAGGCTATTCTGAAATGCATGAATGACAAGGTAGTTATCGAAAAGCTTAAAACATACGCCGGAGGCGCAACGTCAGGAGTTGTTGCGGCAGCTTTGGAATTATATGAGAGCGGCGACTACAAAGAGGCATCCAAAGAGTTTGTTTATGCGGCGTTGGACGTTATCCCCGCAGCAAAGCTCGGCAAGGCCGTTGTTGAGGCTACGAAAGCCGGAGCGCAGATGTGGCAGGATTATTCTGTTGAGAGCGCTTACAATGTATATCTTAAACAAAATATCGCTTCTGACGGAAATATTTCCGCCGATAGCTGGGACACTATATTTTTCAACATGGGCAGCGGTCTTGACTATATGCAGCGCGAATACCGCACGGCATACGCCAAGGCAAGCGGTAAAACGTTGAAGGAAATCGATGCGGATAAAGCGCTTCGCGATATGCTCAACAATCAAATAGTAAATGATATTAAGCGCAGCTTCATGACCCGGTATAAAAATACGAGCGCGTTTGAAGCAGAAAAGGCGCGTATCAAAGAAATGCTTGCGACCTTTGACAAATACGGACTACTTTCATGGAATAAGCTGCTCGGTTTTCCTGTAGATATGGAGTTTGCGAGCAGGATAGATTCGCTTATGAAGATACGTGAGAACATCCTTAATCTTGTTGGCGGCGATCGCTCGGTGTTTGGCTCGAATGACGATGTGATTGAAGGTAACTTATCGGAAGCCATCTATAAATGGCTGGAATGCGGCAAGGACAGGGGTAAGTTTTACGACTGGATGCGCGAAAAGGGGTATCTCGCAAGTCCAAAGGAGACAATCGGCTATTGGAAGTTAGTGCGATCGTTTGAAAATAAATATGAAACAAGCGCGTCAGATGAAGTTTATTCAAGGACATGGAGCGGAGGCGGCGGAAGCTACACCTATCGCTGTGAGGTTATTGATGGGAGTTGGTGGTATTGGGGTCAAAATCATGACAATCATAATGGTGAGTTTGTCGAGAATATAGGGACATCGAGTACTCCGAAGGATGAATATATGGGAGGCGAAAAGGTAGAAATTGATTTGAAAATCACTGCCAACACCTCGTCAAACATCTGTTATCATCTTGGCGCTTCGTTGGGAGCGAGAATTTCATATGTAAACGATGACGATCCATTTGTCGGGTATGATACAAGTTTATATGATATAACCGAGAAAATTACAAGGAGCTATATAATGACAGGCAAGAATGATACAAATACAGGCTACTGGGGTGAAAGTGCTACGGTAGGCGGAGAAATGCCGAGCGGCTCCGCCAATGGAGATAAAGTCTATATTGTTATCGGTATGGGCGGCGGAAACAATTCCGTAGAGACTGCCTATGAATACGAGTGGCATAAATCATAAGGAGGCCGATATGAACATTTTTAAAAAGGCTGCGGTTCGTGTTGTCGCCATTATACTTGTGGCGGCTACAGCCATTACCTTGACCATTAGTTTCTTACTATTTCAAAGGGACAAATTATCTTCTTCGGACACTGCCTACGTTGATTTCGGATGCTTGCTGGAGGAGGGGGATGAAGTGACGGTTGAAAAGGTAACACCCGCTCCGGTAGATAAGGATGTGAAAATTTATGCTTTTGACTTCCGCCTTTCCTCCGGGCAGCCCGACGGTGCCATTGAAATCATTATTCCTTATAGTGATAAAGGACTGAAGGAAGAGGAAGAGCTACTTTCGGTCTGCGGCAAGTATTTAAACCAAGAGACGAATGAGTGGGAGGATGTTTTCTACACGGTGGACACAGAAGCCAATAAGGTACATATTATAACAAATCACCTTTCCACCTACGGCGTATTCAAGATTACCAATCCCGGCAAACGCAGCGAATACATCTCTGAAGTCAACGTCTATGCCGCATACATGACTGATTCTCGGGCAAGGGCAATAGTACAGGCCTTTGCCGAGCAAAGCGATTCATGGCAGGAGAATGCTGCCGCCGCTTTTTTGGAAACCACCGATACGCTCAGATATTTTGCTGCCGCTAACGCACATACCTTTTTTTCACTGGGAGAAGCGTATGATGCTTGGGTAACCAAACCCTTTCAAAATTTCATGTCGGGCCTTGGTGTCAGCACCGCCTGCGCACAACTGGCCTGCAATGCTTACAACAACGGTTTTCGATCTGCCGAAACGACTTTCACCGCCGTAAAATCCAGTCTGGACATTGCGATTAATTTTGCAACACCTTCTATCAAGCTGGCATATTTAAGTGTCGGGATGATTGATCTTGCTTTATCCGATGTTCAAACTTTTGCGGTAGCCAATAAATACAAAAGCACGAAAAACATGTATGACGCTTACTATAAACGCAAAGAAAATAGCCGGGCTCTGAACGATTGGCGAACGCTTTTTGAATCATATTATAAAAAGAACAAGGATAATCCGCAGCTGGTACTGGACATGATGAGAGCGGAAATCGACCGTTATGTAAATGAATATTGGACTGTTGCGGGGACAGATTGGGAATCCTGGATTGATGCCTATGAAAAAAACGGGAAATTGTCAAAATACCCGTGGCCCGTGAAAGAAGACAGAGAAAATATTTCGGCGATTCATAAATCACAGCTTTATGAATATTTAAACTCGGTATTCCGCACAATGTGCCGAAATATGTATTTGGACAGCTTAATTGAACGAGAAAAGGAATACAACAAATTAGCTGATTTTTATAATACGAAGTTTTCAATTATAATTCAGGAAGATAAGGACAAAGGTGAGAAATCCACCTGGGCGGGCTGTTACGCGCGTTTAGCACCCCTTTCCTCTACGGCCGATCCATCATCGTGGACGGGCAAATTAAACAGCGACGGCGGCGGCACAATAACCTTCACCCTGCTGGCGCACCTTAAAGCAGGTTTTCCGATGACACTGGAGCTGTATCGGACATCTGCCGATATAAAAAGCGGCAAAAAGCTGAAATCTGTAACCTTAAAGTCTTTCTCCGAAAACACTCAGACAGTAGTATTGGAACCTCGGAAAGTGAACCAAACCGAAGAAACTGAACCAGCCTCAAGTGAAGACACCGATAGCAGCACCCCGACAAGCGTTCCTCCCGTTACAAAGGAACCGGTTAAGGAGGCAAATCCATGGTACGATGCCACCATAGTATCATTAGATAACACCAATCCAAAGGCTTTTGCCGGCTGGTATGCTGTACTCGAATATCCGAAGGATATGCATGTTGAACTGGAAGATATGCTTGCGATGTTCGATAACACAGGCAAATGCATACTCCGCTTTCAAAAATCTGATTATGAGGCGTTGGAATCACCGTCAAAAATCTGGCTTTATCAATATAAAGAGGACTTGCTGAGCAAAAAGAAGCCAGATGTGATAGCCAGCTTTTCCCTCTCAGGGTCCTATTCGGGTGAATATTCCGGCGAACCGTTATATACTATCCTTGTTAAAGCTAAGCCAAAAGGAAATAAGGACGATATACTTAACAGCATTTCCGGGGATTATTCCTCTTATATGATCCGAGCTGAATTGTTTATTCCGGGAGAAGGCATGATGCAAATAGATAAAAAAGAGGACTACGAACCTTGGGAAAAGCCCTCTGCCGAGGTATGGTTACATTACAACGGACCAAGCTTGACTCTGAAAAGTTACAGCGACCCTTATCTGACTGAATATGTTCTGGAAAAATTCAGTGATACACGCTATGAAATCACTTACCAAAACGGCACTACGACTGTTACTCACACCGTTGAAATCATATCAGTGGGACACAGAGCCAAATACACATTCCTGAGTGAAACAGAGGGTGGTCAAAGAAATCTCAGCGTATATATTCTGGAGAAAAAATAACGAAGGATGTGTTTTACATTGGCTAAAAAAAACGATAAAATCCCAATAGTTATACGCATCCTGATTTGCGCCGTTTTGCTCTTTGCCGCATACAACAGCCTTTCTACGCTGGCGCTTGGGCTTTGGGGCGATTCCGTCATGGGTACGGTGGACAGCTATGGCAACCGGCTGGATAACACGGATGCGGAACCAAACCGCTCCCGCACCGTTTCCAAGGGCTATTGGTTTCTGGCTAACGGTAAGGAGTATCGGGGGTATGTAATATATAGCAGCGACGAGGCGTGGCCATCCTTGGACGAGGGCGAAACGCGCTCCGAGCGCATCCGGTACCTTGACATATTCCCTTACATAAACAAGCCCTCCATGCTGTGCGAATTTGACGAGATGGGAGAAGCGGCGATCATTCACCATATCCTCGCCCCCATCGGTTGTCTGCTTTTGCTGTTGCTTGTCATACGCACAGCAAGACGCGGAAAAAAGAAGAAAACAGCGGCGAGGAAGCCCGCCACGCCTCAAATAATTGAAGTAAGGAGTGATACGGATATGTTTTGTCCCAACTGTGGAAACAAACTGCCGGAGGGCGCGGCTTTCTGTTCGAGTTGCGGTGCAAAAAAACAAACAAACACCCCCAGCGTGTGTAAGGCCTGCGGCGCAGAGTTGCCGGAGGGAGCTGAATTTTGCATCGGGTGCGGCAAGGCGGTGAATTCGGCAACGTCGGAGCCGACGGAATCACACCATGTAGCAACTCCCGCGCCTCCACAGAGCGGCACGGGGCTGGTCGGTTTTTCAGATAGGTGTAATTCACCTGAGATACTGGCAGCCGCACAGAAAAACAAAAAATTCTCCATTGGATGTATGTGGATATTGGTGTTCGTGCCGCTCATTGGCTTTCCCGTCGCTGGTCTGCTGATGGACGATTTCCCCTTTGGAGAATCTATTATCATCGGCATGGGCATTGCTCTTGTCATGCTGGTCTTTAATCTGCTGGCGTTGAGAAGAACCAAGCAACCAATGTGGGAGGGTGTGGTCGTCAATAAGTATAGCAAGGAGAAAAGCGAGCATAGGGGCGGCGAGGATGATAATTACAGAACCTATACGGAATATACCACAATCATCAACACTGACGCGGGCAAGAAAAAGACTATCGTGGAAAAGGACAGCAGGCGAGATATGTACGATTATCTGTCCGTTGGCGACAGGGTGCGGTTTCATCCAAGATTCGGTACATACGAGAAGTACGATAAATCCAAAGACCGCATCATCTACTGCAACGTCTGCTCCATGATGAACCCCATACAAAATGACCGCTGCAAGCGGTGTAATAATCTGTTGTTCAAATAAGGAGGATTTTCGTAATGGAGAGATTCGATACCATGCTGGAAGCGGCAGAGTTTGCCGCCACACGCTGCAAGATCTGGGGCTTTGCCACATCAAATGAAAGATACGACGTAAATGGCTTGCTGCTGCTTGCCGAGACAAGCGACAGTGAAGACCCGATCGACGAGGACAACTTTTATGTGGTATCGCCCGCCGGAGCCATAGGCTTATGCGAGGACGGTGAGGACATCGAATGGCTGTTTCTATCTGACGCTGTGCTGAACGAAAGACTACCAATGACATACCAAGCTCTCCCGAATATGAAGTTCTGCCCCAAATGCGGTGCGCCCGTTGTTCCCAGCGCACGGTTTTGCGGCAGCTGCGGTACGAAGCTGCACTGAACAAATAATCCATCAAGCTTTCGATATCAATCCGGAGTTGCTTGACCTCTCAACACTACCTCAGATATCTTTGTAAATAACGACATTTACAGCCATATCATCATAAAAGCGGGCGAGCAGGCTAGCGAATGCCTGACTGATGAAATGCTCAGAGCCGAAGCAAAATTAAGGCATGCCTGTGCGGGCTGATATGTGCTGTAAAAGTTAAAATTTCAGGGCTGTGCGCCAAATGTGCGTTAAATCGAAAAAACCAATTTTACCAAAGTTGTATATAACAAAAGTGCCGATTTCATGCAAAATCGGCACTTATTTATGGTTGCGGAGATAGGATTTGAACCTATGACCTTCGGGTTATGAGCCCGACGAGCTACCGGACTGCTCCACTCCGCGATATCGTGAACATTAATATAATACACTACTTCGAATCGTTTGTCAACCCCCGAACATATGGAAAATACAAAACCCGTGTAGCGCTACAATACATATTGGACAGTGGATAAAAAAATAGTGCGAGAATGGGACACATCGGTTAAGATTGAGTTACCACACAACAATCAGCCGAAAGGAAGTGTCCATTCCCGCATGAACAGTGT
>JAPXRI010000015.1:0-52026 GCA_033813635.1 Bacillota bacterium | reverse complement strand
ACAATCTCCCGATGCGTCCTCTTCACTGGCGCTCTCCCAATGAAGCTATCGCTTCCTTCACTGTCCAATATGTTTGACAATCCTACATAAAAAAAGATTGCCGAAAAACGTGTTAAACGCGTTTTTCGGCAATCCCTCTGTTTAGTTTTTGAACATGTTTTTTACGCGGTCGAAGAAGTTCTTGCGCTCAGCATTGTTACGGTCGCTCGAAATCTGTCCGAGCTCCCGCAAAAGCTCCTTCTGTCTCACGCTGAGGTTCCTCGGGGTCTCGACGACCACCTTCAGAAGGTAATCGCCCCGGTTTCGAGAGTTCACCTGGACGATGCCCTTATTCCTAATGCGGAATACGGTGCCGCTTTGCGTCCCCTCGGGAATCTGGTATTTATAGGGACCCTCCAGCGTCGGGATCTCGATCTCGTCGCCGAGCGCCGCCTGGGAAAATGTGATCGGAACGGTACAGAGGAGATCGTATCCGTCCCTCTCGAACACCTCATGCTTTTTTAGCCTGATCGTAATATGGAGGTCCCCCGGAGCGCCGTTGTTCGAGCCCTGTCCGCCCTGTCCCCGGAGAATGACGGTCTGGTCGTTGTCGATTCCGGCCGGAATCTTGACCGAGATCGTCCTGGTCCTTCTCGCGAAGCCGGTTCCGCCGCAGGTTTTGCAGGGTTTGCTGATTACCTTGCCCCTGCCCTCGCAGTTGTGGCAGACGCCCGTGGTACTGATCGTGCCAAGCGCGGTCCTCCGCGTCGTTCTGACCTGGCCGGTGCCGTGGCAGATCGGGCAGGTCTCGGCGGTCGTCCCTTTCTCGGCACCGCTGCCGCCGCACGCCTCGCAGCTCTCTATACGGTTGACGGTGATGTCCTTCGTGCAGCCGAACGCCGCCTCCTCGAAGGTGATCACAAGGGTGCGCTCAATGTCTTCTCCCCGGCGGGGCGCGTTCCGCGCGGCTGCTCCGCCGCCGAAACCGCCTCCGAAGATCGAACTGAAGATATCCCCGAAATCTCCCACATCGAAGCCGCCAAAACCGCCGAAGCCGCTCCCGTAAACTCCCGCGCCGGGCTGGCCGGCGCCGTATGTCGGGTCTACACCCGCGAATCCGAACTGGTCGTATTTACTCTTTTTCTCGGGGTTGGACAAAACCTCGTAGGCTTCGTTTATCTCCTTGAAGCGGGCTTCGGCTTCCTTGTTGCCCGGATTCATATCCGGGTGGTACTGCTTCGCGAGCTTTCTGTAAGCTTTTTTTATCTCATCCTCCCCGGCGTTTTTTCCGACGCCGAGGACTTCGTAATAGTCTCTTTTTTCGGCCATGAATGTGCCCCGCTCCCAACAGGATTTCCCCCGGAACGCCTATATGCTATAATGGGGTATTTTTTCGCTACTTCTTGTCGCCGTCGTCCTTAACCTCGTAGCTGGCGTCGTAATAGCCGTTGTTGCCCGCATCGTTGCCCGGCTGGCCGCCCTCCGGCGGCTCGACCGTCGTCCCGTCGGGCGCCTTGCCGGTGGCCTTGTAGAGCTTCTCGGAGAGGGCGTAGAAGCGCTTGGTCAGCTCCTCGGTCTCCCCCTTCAGCGCCTCGATGTCCGTCCCCTTGAGGGCTTCCTTGAGCTTGTCGATCTGCTCCCTTACGGGCTGCTTGTCGCTGTCGGGCAGCTTGTCGCCCACCTCGTTAAGCGTCTTTTCGCTCTGGTATACGAGCTGCTCGGCGCGGTTTCTCTCCTCGATCTCCTCGCGCTTTTTCTTGTCCTCCGCGGCGTACTGCTCGGCTTCCTTGACGGCTTTTTCCACTTCCTCCTTGCTCATTGTGGTGGAGGAGGTTATTGTGATCTTCTGCTCCTTGCCGGTGCCGAGGTCCTTTGCCGATACGTTGACAATGCCGTTCGCGTCGATATCGAAGGTGACTTCGATCTGCGGAACGCCTCTCGGCGCCGGCGGTATCCCGTCGAGGTGGAATCTCCCGAGCGTCTTGTTATCGCGCGCCATCTCGCGTTCGCCCTGGAGCACGTGGACCTCGACCGAGGTCTGACCGTCGGCCGCGGTGGAGAATATCTGGCTCTTCTTTGTCGGAATCGTCGTGTTGCGCTCGATCAGCTTCGTGCATACGCCGCCGAGGGTCTCAACGCCCAGCGAAAGCGGCGTGACGTCCAGCAGCAAAAGGTCCTTGACCTCGCCGGCGAGCACACCGGCCTGTATCGCGGCGCCCACCGCGACGCATTCGTCCGGGTTGATGCCCTTGAAGGGCTCCTTGCCTGTGTAGTTCTTTACCAGCTCGTAGACCGCAGGAATCCTTGTCGAGCCGCCGACAAGCAGGACCTTCGACAGATCCGAGGGCTTCAGTCCGGCGTCCTTCATCGCCTGCTGCACCGGGCCCATTGTGGAGTTGACGAGGTCGGCGGTCAGTTCGTTGAACTTCGCGCGGGTCAGCGTCATGTCGAGGTGCTTCGGGCCGGTGGCGTCCGCCGTGATAAACGGCAGATTGATGTTCGTGGTCATCACGCCGGAGAGCTCGATCTTGGCCTTTTCGGCGGCTTCCTTTAGGCGCTGCATCGCCATTTTATCGGTCGACAGGTCAATGCCGTTCTCCTTGCGGAAGGAATCCACCATCCAGCGTATAATTCTCTCGTCGAAATCGTCGCCGCCGAGGCGCGTGTTGCCGTTTGTGGCGAGAACCTCGAGGACGCCTTCGCCGATATCGAGTATCGATACGTCGAAGGTGCCGCCGCCCAGGTCGTAAACCATGATCTTCTGCTCGGCTTCCTTGTCGACGCCGTAGGCGAGCGCGGCTGCCGTCGGCTCGTTGATGATGCGCAGCACCTCAAGGCCGGCGATTTTGCCCGCGTCCTTCGTGGCCTGGCGCTGGCTGTCGCTGAAATACGCGGGAACGGTGATGACCGCCTGCGTAACCGGCGAGCCGAGGTAGCTCTCGGCGTCCGCCTTCAGCTTTTGCAGTATCATCGCGGATATTTCCTGAGGCGTATAGTTTTTCCCGTCGATATTGATCTTGCGGGACGTACCCATGTCTCTCTTTATAGAAATAACCGTTCTGTCCGGGTTTGTAATCGCCTGACGTTTCGCAGTATTTCCTACGATCCTCTCCCCCGTTTTCCCGAACGCGACAACCGACGAGGTGGTTCTGCCGCCTTCGGCGTTAGGAATGACGGTAGGTTCCCCGCCTTCCATAACCGCTACGCAGGAGTTTGTTGTGCCAAGGTCTATCCCTATAATTTTTCCCATATTGTGTTCCTCCGTTATTATTTATGTTAACCTGTTTATCAGTTTGCTACCTTAACCATTGCGTGGCGTATCACCTTATCCCCGATCATGTAGCCCTTTTGCAAAACCTCGGCCACCACGTTCTCGCCGAGGGTTTCGTCCTTCACGTGCATAACCGCGTTGTGAAGCTCGGGGTTAAAGGGTTCCCCGACAGGGTTGATCGGTTTTATGTTCTGCTTTTCCATAATTTCGGAGAGCTGCCTTATCACCAGTTCAAGGCCTTTTTTCATGCCTTCTCCCTCCGGCGCGAGAATCGCCCGCTCGATATTGTCGAACACCGGCAAAAACGCGTTTACCGCGCAGGAATAGGCGTCTCCGAAAATCTGGTCTTTTTCCTTGCTTGTGCGCTTCCTGAAGTTGTCGTACTCCGCCGCCAGCCGCAGGCAGACATCCTTTTTTTCGGCGAGCTCGGCTTTCAGCCTTTCCGCCTCTTCCCCGAGGCGCTTATTCTCGGCCTTCAGCTTATCGATCTCCGCCTTTTGCGCCTCGTCTTCCGGCTTAGGCTCCCGGGTTTTCTTTTCTTTCTTTTCCTCAGGCTCCGCGCTCTTTACCGCCTTAGCCTCGTTTTGCTCCCGAGGCGCCGCCGCTTCCTCTTTCGCGCCGTCACAAGCCTGTTTCTTTTCGTTTTCCACCATTTAATAGCCTCCGACCGTAACTGTTATTTTTGATTATTTTCATCCGTATCGCCAAAATCATCCGTGTCAAAATTTATCCCGTCCCCGGCATCGTCTTCGTTGATGATGTCCTTCACCACGGCGCTAAGCCCTCTCGCGAAAAACGAAAGCCTTGCAGCCAGGCGGGAATAATGCATCCGCATCGGCCCAATCACGCCTATATACCCGGTATAGCCGCCGCCGAGGCTGCAGCTCGCCACCATCAGGCTCGTGTCCTTCAGCGGCACCGCGAGGTTTTCCTCGCCGATGCGCACGACGATCGGCGAATCGTCCGACATCGGGAACCATTCGATCGAGTGAGCTCCCTTTAAAAATCCGAAAAGCTCCCTCGCTTTTTCGATATCCCTGTATTCGGGGTACTCAAGAAGGTTCCCCTCGCCCTCGAGGTTGATCTCGACCTCGTCGCGCTCCTCGGATATCTCCTTTATGAACTCAACCAGCTTGGCGAGAAGCTCGATGCAGTTGCTGGCGCGCGCGGCGTTTTCAAGCTTTTTTATATGCCCTATTGTCACTCCGGACGGGTTCAGGCCGCAGAGCGTCTCGTTGAGCACCCTTATAAACTCGGCAAGCCCCGTCTCATAGGGTTCAACCGGCAATCTGACCATTTTATTTTTCACAATCCCGGAACCGATGACAACAAGAATCACATATATGAAGTTCTCGCACCGCACTATGTCGACCCTGCGGATCGCCGAATCCGCATTCATTCTCGGCGCCACGGTGATCGCGGCGTAATTCGTGAGCTCGGAAAGCACTTTTCCGATCTCGTCCGTCATGCGGTCGTAACGGGCTATCCGCGTGCGCAGCGCTTTTTTCAGCTCCGCGGTCTCGTCGTTGGTGAGCGAGTACTCGTTCATCAGCTCATTGACGTACAGCCGGTATCCCTGATGCGTCGGCACGCGGCCGGCTGAGGTGTGCGGCTGTTCGAGATACCCCTGCGTGAGCAGTTCCGCCATCTCGTTTCTCAGCGTTGCTGACGACAAACCGAAATCACAGCATTCGGAGAGCATTTTTGAGCCGACCGGTTCTGCTGTTCTGATATAAATATCGATGATCGATTTCAAAATCTGCCTCTGCCGCGAGGTAAGCATATCCACCACCCGATTCGGTTCGTTTCCGGTTAGCACTCTTCTCGCCCGAGTGCTAACAATAATTTAACACTAAACATAGGATTTGTCAAGTATAAAATGACCAAATCTGACCATTAATATGTAAATTTTTTATCCGGGTTTTCAGGCTTTCCGCAACTATTTTTCGGGGCTGTTCCGTCGCCTTTAACGCGCACCGCAATGCCCGGCGCCTCCGCCCGTTTTTATGCTAAAGAACCCCGGCTCCAGACTTCTTTTGTCCGGAGCCGGGGTTTATGCCACGGTGTTTGGCTGAAGGGTTCTGAGATGCTCGGCAAAACGCTCTATCTGCTCCCTGGTATAGGGTTTTGACTCAATCCTTTCGCGGTCCCGCGGCTCGTATTTTTCGGGCACACGGTATCGGTTCAGCACATATCTGGGCAAAACCGGGATCTCTTTCGCCATCGCCGTCAGGTCTTCCTCCGAGAGCTGCGGTATGACCGTCGTCCTCACCTCAAAGGGGACCTTCGCAGCTAGCAGAACGGAAATCGTCTTCTGTACGGCAGAGGCGTCCACCTGTTCACCGCAGATCTCACGGTATCTCGCCGCCGGGGCTTTGTAGTCGATCGCGTAATAGTCGCAAAGGTTTTCCTCGAGCAGCTTTTCGATTACCTCCGGGTTGGAGCCGTTTGAATCGAGCTTTATCTTATAGCCGAGGGCTCTGACCGATCGGATATACGGCCCAAGGTCCGGCTGGAGCGTGGGCTCGCCGCCGGAGATCACCACGCCCTCGAGCATGCCCGCCCGCTTTTCGAGAAAGCTCCTGATCTCCTCCGGATCCAGTTTTTCGCCGGACCCGTCGATCAGCTGGCGGTTATGGCAGTAAAAGCAGTTGAAATTGCAGCCCGGAACGAACAGAACGCACGCCATTTTGCCCGGAAAATCCAGGAACGACGTCTTTACGATGCCCGAAATCGTCATTTATCAGCAGCGCCTCCCGCTCCGGGATCCGCCCCGGTCACGATTCTTTTATCACGTACTTTTTGCGGAGCCTGTATTCCTCTTTTTTGCCGGTGTTGTAGTTTTTTATCGGCCTAAGATAGCCGACCACGCGGCTCCATACCTCGGTCTCCCGGCCGCACTCGGGGCAGGTGAACTGCTCTCCCGGCAGATAGCCGTGGTCGTTGCAGATCGAGAACGTCGGGGTCAGGGATATATAGGGCAGCTTGTAGTTTGTGAACACCTTCTTAATCAGGTTCTTCGCAATCTCCTTGTCCTTTATCTCCTCGCCGAGGTAGAAATGGAGGACGGTGCCGCCGGTATAGAGGGACTGGAGCTCGTCCTGGAGCTCGAGGGTTTCGAAAATATCGTCGGTATAGCCCACCGGGAGCTGGGTCGAGTTGGTATAGTACGGCACTTCCTCCCCCGCGGTGATGATGTCCGGATAGCGCTTCTTGTCCAGCCTCGCGAGGCTGTAGCTCGCGCCCTCGGCCGGGGTGGCCTCGAGGTTGTAGTAGTGCCCGGTCTCGTTCTGGAGCTCCTTGATCACGTCGCGCATGTAGTTGAGGGTCTTGATCGCGAACGCCTGCCCCTCCTCCGTCGTCAGGTTGGTGTCCGGGCCGAGCAGATTGAGGCAGGCCTCGTTCATGCCGATGATGCCGATAGTGTTGAAATGGTTGTACCAGTAGAAGCCCGTGCGCTTCTTTACGTCGCCCAGATAGTTCGCCGAATAGGGGTAAAGCCCCTTCTCAGTCTGCTCTTCGATGACTTTTCTCTTGATTTCAAGGCTGTTTTTGGCGATATTGATCTGCTGCCAGAGCCTGATGAAGAACTCCGACTCCGTCTTTGAGAGGTACGCGATGCGCGGCAGATTGATCGTCACGACACCGATCGAACCGGTGAGCGGATTCGACCCGAAAAGTCCGCCGCCTCTTTTGCGGAGCTCCGCGGTGTTTAGCCTCAGCCGGCAGCACATCGAGAGCGCGTCCTCCGGCGAAAGGTCGGAATTCAGGTAGTTCGAGAAATACGGTATGCCGTACTTGCAGGTGATTTCCATGAATTTGTCGACCACCGGGCTGTTCCAGTCGAAGTTCTTCGTGATGTTGATCGTCGGAATCGGGAAGGTGAATACCCTACCCTTTTTATCGCCCTCCATCATCACGTCGCAGAATGCCATGTTCAGCATGTCCATTTCTTTTTGGAAATCGCCGTATTTGTCTTCCGTGGTATGGCCGTCGTAGATTACATACTGGTCCTTCAGCGTGTTCGGCGGCACGATGTCGAACGTCAGGTTGGAAAAGGGACACTGGAAGCCGACCCTCGTCGGGACGTTCAGATTGAATATGAATTCCTGCAGCGCCTGCTTGACCGTTTTGTAGTCAAGGTTGTCGTACCGGATAAACGGCGCGCAGTAGGTGTCAAAGGAGGACCAGGCCTGGGCGCCGGCGCTCTCGCCCTGGGTCGTAAAGGTCGAGTTTACAATCTGGCCGAGGAAGGAGCGAAGGTGCTTGGGCGGCTTCGACTCCACCTTGCCCGGGACGCCGCCGAAGCCGTTCATCAGAATCTGACGGAGATCCCAGCCGGCGCAGTAGGCGCCGAAAAATCCCAGGTCGTGAATATGGATGTCGCCTGACAGATGGGCGTTGCGGATATCCTCCGGGTAAATCTCATGGAGCCAGTAATTTTTCGTGAACGCCTCGCGGACATAGTTGTTGAGGCCGTTAATCGACTTCTGCGTATTGGCGTTTTCGTTGATCTGCCAGTCGCGGTCGTTAAGATACTCCGAGAACATGCTGATGGTGGCCCCGATCAGCGCGTTCGACTCGCGCGCGGAGCGCCTCTTCTCACGGTACAGAATAAACGCCTTCGCCGTTCTCGCGTGGCCGTTTTCAATCAATACTTTTTCGACAATATCCTGAATGCCTTCGACTTCCGCGACCCCGTCGGGATAGCGGCGCTCCGCTATCTGAACGACTTCGTCCGCAAGCTTTTCGGCCGTCTCAAAATCGTTTCCGCCGACGGCGTTCGCCGCCTTGAAGATCGCAAGCACGATCTTCTCTCTCTTAAACGGTACCCGCGACCGGTCTCTTTTGATAATCTCTGTCAGCATTTTTCCCGAAAACCTCCTCTTTTTTCGCCTCACGAATCAATATTTTTATACCCAACCTTCAATACACAATATATAGTCTTATATTCGTTCGGACGGCACAATATATATTATAGTTGCCCTTGTCGGTTTTGTCAACATGTTTTTATCGATTCGCAAAATTTTTGCTCTGCGCCGTTTTTGGGGAACGCCGCCGGTCGGAGCCGGACGGTTTTTTTAAGCGAGATCGCCGCGCGCCGCTTGCCCAGGCAAAAAAGAAACGCTGTACAGGGCCGACACGGCAGGCCCGCAAGCGTTTTCTCCTTTTTATATTTATGTATATTTATGCTCTTTTATACTCTCCTACGCGCTGGGCGCGGGTCGAGTTCAACACCGCCAGCAGCGTCACCCCGACGTCGGCAAACACAGCCTCCCACATTGTCGCCACACCGAGGGCACCGAGGAGAAGGACGGCCCCCTTCACCGCGAGCGCCAGCGCGATATTCTGCTTCGCGATGCCCAGCGTGCGCCGGGAGAGCCTGATCGCCAGCGGGATTTTCGACGGCTCGTCGGTCATAATCACGGCGTCAGCAGCCTCGACCGCAGCGTCCGAGCCGAAGCCGCCCATCGCGATGCCCACATCCGCTCTCGCCAGCACCGGCGCGTCGTTTATCCCGTCCCCTGCGTAGACCAGAACCGATCCCCCGTGCTTTTCGCTTAAAAGCTTCTCAGTTATGCCCACCTTGTCGGCCGGCAGAAGCTCGGAATACACCGCGTCGATGCCCAGCGGGCCAGCAACCTTTTCGGCGCTCTCCCTTTTGTCGCCGGTCAGCATTACGGTTTTCGCGACACCGGCGGATCTCAGCTCTTTCACCGCCTCGGCGGCGTCCGGTTTGATTGTATCCGACACCGCGATAACCCCCGCGTATTTCCCGTTGACTGCCACATGAACCGCGGACCCCCCGAAATACCCGGGCGCGCCGCCGGTTTCAACGCCGTTTTCCGCCATCAGCTTCAAATTTCCGGCCAGCACCGCGTCTTTATCCACGGTGGCGGACACTCCGTACCCCGGTTTTTCCCCCACATCGTAGACAACGCCCGTGTCGAGAGGCCCGCCGTAGGCGGCCCTGATCGATTCCGATATCGGATGCGTCGAGAAGGCCTCGGCGTGGGACGCGTAATACAGCAGCTGCTCCTCAGTGACGCCGTTCGCCGGCCTGATTTCGGAAACCGAGAATTTGCCGCTCGTCAGCGTCCCGGTCTTGTCAAAAACCACCGTTTTGGTCTTCGCAAGCGCCTCGATGCAGTTGCCGCCCTTCAGCAGAATGCCGAGCTTGGACGCGCCGCCTATCCCGCCGAAAAACGCCAGCGGGACGGAGATGACAAGGGCGCAGGGGCAGGAGATTACGAGAAACACCAGCGCCCGGTAGACCCATGTCCCGAGCCTTTCTCCCGTGACAAGCGGGGGCAGGAACGCCAGCAGCGCCGCCAGCGCGACCACCGCGGGCGTGTAGACTCGCGCGAATTTCGTGATGAACTTCTCCCTCCCGGCTTTTCTCGCCGCGGAGTTCTCCACAAGCTCAAGAATTTTTGAAACCGTCGATTCGCCGTACTCTTTATTAACCCTGATTTTCAAAAGACCGGTCCTGTTGACGCAGCCCGACAGCACCTCCGCACCCGCCGACACGTCGCGCGGCACGGGCTCGCCCGTTAGCGCGGAGGTGTCGACCGAGGAGCTCCCCTCCGTCACGACCCCGTCGAGGGGGATCTTATCCCCCGGGGAGACGACAATGATTTCGCCGACCCCCACCTCTTCCGGGGACAGCTTTTCAATGCCGCCTTCTCTCTCCACATATGCGACCTCGGGCCGGATATCCATCAGCGCCGCGATCGATTTTCTCGAGCTGTCGACCGCCCTTTCCTGGAGGTATTCGCCCACCTGATAAAACAGCATAACGCCCACCGCCTCCGGGTATTGGCCTATGGCAAAGGCCCCCAGCGTCGCAATGCTCATCAGGAAGTTTTCATCGAAAACCTGTCCGCGCGCAATATTGCGGCCAGCGTAGAGCAGCACATCGCAACCGACGACAAGATACGAAACGCTAAACGTAGCGGCCGCGGCTATCTTTCCCGACGGGTTCATTATCAGCGCGATTATAAAAAGCGCGGAGCCGGCGGCAATTCTGTATATCCTTCTTTTTTCCATCCGATCGCGTCACCCTCTCGCCACGATAAGCCGGCTATCCGTTTTTTTCGCCGCCTTGACGGCCTTATCTACGATTTCGGCCTCCATGCCGTCGTCGACCTCCATTACCAGCTTCGAGGTGATGAAATTGACCGCCGCGCTTTTGACGCCGTCTATTTTTGAAACGTCACGCTCTATTTTCGCCGCGCAGTTCGCACAGTCAAGATTCTTAAGTAAAAACACCATTTTCATTTTTTGCGGCCCCTCCTTTCCGTTTTTATTCCACTATGTGCTCAAGCCCCTGGCCGAGAATCGATTTGACATGGTCGTCCGCAAGGGCGTAAAAGACAGTTTTCCCCTCCCTGCGGTATCTCACAAGCCTGTTCGCTTTCAATATCCTCAGCTGGTGGGACACGGCGGACTGGGTCATGTTGATAATGCTTGCGATATCGCAGACACACATCTCTGACTCAAAAAGCGCGTACAGAATTTTAATGCGCGTCGTGTCGCCGAAAACCTTATATAGCTCCGCGAGGTCGCATAGCGTATCCTCGTCCGGCATCCGCTCGTTGACCGCCCGGATCGTATCCTCGT
This sequence comes from Bacillota bacterium, assembly GCA_033813635.1. Classification (GTDB taxonomy): domain Bacteria; phylum Bacillota; class Clostridia; order Oscillospirales; family QAMX01; genus JAPXRI01. Next base: position 41,153 of record JAPXRI010000015.1, on the reverse strand, counting down.
GCGCGTGGATATATCCGCAGGTCGGCGCTGTATCGGACATGCCGCTCATCTCCTTCAATATATGAATACTTGTTCATATATTATTATATTCATCTGTCTCCGAATTGTCAAGCCACTTTGTGTAAAATGGCTTGTTTATTTTGGTCCGTTCTGGTAAAATCAACATTGAAAAACAGCGGAGGCGGAATATGAGATTATCCGATATACATATCAGAGACCCGTTTATCCTGCCCTACGGCGGGGTATATTACCTGTACGGCACACGCGGAAGCACCAGCCGGGCGCGCGCCAATGGGTTCGATGTCTACCGGAGCAGGAATCTTTCGGAGTGGGAGGGACCGTTTGCCGCGTTTAGCGCGCCGGAACGCTTCTGGGCGGACAGGGATTTCTGGGCGCCCGAGGTCCATTTTTATCGGGGAAGATTCTATATGCTCGCAAGCTTTAGAAGCCCGGAAAGGCTGCGCGGAACGCAGATACTCGTCTCGGACAGTCCGGCCGGTCCGTTTCTCCCGCACAGCAACGGGCCTGTGACGCCGCCGGACTGGGAATGTCTTGACGGCACGCTCTATATCGCTCCGAACGGCAAGCCCTATATGGTTTTTTCCCACGAGCACACGCAGGTTTTAGACGGGCAGATCTGCAAGCTTCCGCTTTCGGAGGATTTGAGCCGCGCCTCCGGGGAGGCTGAAATCCTCTTCCGCGCATCCGAGCCCGGCTGGGCAATCCCGGGAGCCGAGAGATACGTGACCGACGGCCCCTTTATGTACCGCGCGAAAAACGGCGCGCTTCTGATGCTATGGTCAAGCTTCGCCGCCAGCGGCTATGTCGAGGCTGTCGCCGTGTCGGAAAGCGGAGGTATTGACGGCCCGTGGACGCATGTCCACCCGCTTTTGTTCAAAAAAGACGGCGGGCACGGCATGATTTTCAATGGCTTCGACGGAAAACTATACCTGATCTTTCACACGCCCAACAGGAACCCGGACGAGCGCCCCGCGCTCATCGAGCTCGAAGATAATAACGGCACGCTCTGCCTGAAATAAAAGGAGACGACAGCAATGAACATAACCCCATACCATAAGTCCCTCGCGGAATTGCACATAGGCTGCGAAAAGCCCCGCGCCTATTTTATCCCCTTTGAGTCGGAGGCGGCGGCAGCCAAGCCCCGCGGGGAATCGGCGTATTTCAAAAGCCTCTGCGGAACCTGGAAATTTAGATACTATCGGTCGTTCGAGGACGTGGGGGACGATTTTTATGCTCCGGATTACGACACATCCGGGCTTGAAGACATCACCGTGCCCAAGTGCTGGCAGATGTATCTCGACAGGGATTACGATAAGCCGAACTACATCGACCAGGAATACCCCTTCATCCTTGACCCGCCGAACGTGCCCGAGGACAACCCCTGCGGCGCGTACATCCGGGACTATTACCTTGAGAACGATTTCGCCTCCCGGGAGCTCTATCTGAACTTCGAGGGCGTCTCCTCCGCGTTTTACGTGTTTGTCAACGGCAGCTTCGCCGGCTACAGCCAGGTCAGCCACTGCACAAGCGAGTTCAACGTCACCAGCTATTCCCGCCCGGGCAAAAACAGGATCGCGGTGCTCGTGCTTAAGTGGTGCGACGGGAGCTATCTCGAGGACCAGGATTTCTTCAGGCTCTCGGGCATTTTCCGCGAGGTCTACCTGCTGTCCCGTCCGGCCGGGCATATCCGCGACGTCGATATTAAAACCGACGTGACGCCGGGTCTCGACTTTGCGGAAATCACGGCGGAAATCGCCAACAAAGGCGATTTCGAGACGGAGTATAAGCTCATCTCACCCTCCGGCGAACTGCTCTCCTCCGGGAAAACGAAGGGCGATGTGAAAATCGGCGTGCATAACCCCGTTCTCTGGAACGACGAGGCGCCCGCTCTGTACACGCTTTTCCTCGAGGCAAACAGCGAGGTGCTGCGCTTTCTGGTCGGGGTAAGGCGGCTCGTAATTGAAAACGGCATCGCCCTATTGAACAACGTCCCCGTCAAGCTGAGGGGCGTCAACCGGCACGACTCCCACCCGCAGCTTGGCTACGCGACGCCGCCGGAACACATGCTGCGCGACCTTGAGCTTTTGAAAAAGGCCAACTGCAATGCGATACGCACCTCCCATTACCCCAACGACCCGCGCTTTCTCGAATACTGCGACATTTACGGCTTTATGGTGATTGACGAGGCCGACCTCGAGACCCACGGCATGGGCTTTGAGTTCCGGGGCGATTCCAGAAAGGGCGCGTGGAGCTATCCCCGCTGGTCCTCCCTCTCCGAATCGCCGGAGTGGAGGGCGGCTTATCTCGACAGAGCCGAGCGGCTTTTCGAGCGCGATAAAAACCACGGCTGCGTTGTGATGTGGTCCCTCGGGAACGAGTCCGGCGTCGGCAAAAACCACCGCGCGATGGCGAATTTCATCCGCGCCCGGCGGCCCGGCGCGATTGTGCACTACGAAAACTCGCACCTTGAGTATAAGGACATCCCCGAGGGCGAAAACTTCGCCGACGTTTCGGACGTCGAGAGCAGAATGTACGCCGACATTTCATACATCGAGCGGTATTTCAGTGAAAAGCTCTCCGAAAAGCCGTTTTTCCTCTGCGAGTACGTCGACTCGATGTCGACGGGCGACCTCTACGCCTATTGGGACTGCGTCGAAAAGCACGACGGGTTCTGGGGCGCCTGCATATGGGAATTCTGCGACCACGCCGTGGACGCCGGGGACGGGAAGTACCTGTACGGCGGCGACTTCAACGACCAGCCGAACAACGGCATAAGCTGTCTCGACGGCCTTGTTTACCCCGACAGGAGGCCCCGTCCGGGTTACTTCGACATGAAGCGCGTCTACCAACCGTTCAAGGTGACGTTCAAGGACGGCGAGATAACCGTGAAAAACCGCAGGTATTACACGTCTCTCTCCGACCACGACCTTGTCTGGACCCTCGAGCGCGACGGCAAGCCCGTATTTTCCGGGAAGATCCCGTCCCTTGACATTCCGCCGAGGAGCGTAAGAACCTACCGGCTGTTTGAAAACGCCGACTTTACAGGCGCGCTGTATCTGACACTGTCCTTTGTCAGAAACCACGCCGACGAGCTTATACCTTACGGCTACGAGACCGGCTTCGAGCAGTTCCGGCTCCCATCCGCGCCGCGCGCGCGCGCCGTCCAAAGGGGCGAGGTTCTCACCCGCGAGGACGGGCGTACGATAACCCTCAGGGCGGGGGATACGGAATACTGTTTTGACAAGATTCACGGTGCGCTCTGCTCGATTATCGCAGACGGGAAGGAATTTCTCGCATCGCCCGTAAAATTTTCGTTCTGGCACGCGCCGACCTACAACGGCGGGAGCGCGGGGTACTGGAAGCTCGTCCGCTTTAACCGGACCTTCCAGAAAACCTATCGCACGGTCCTTATCCCCTTCGACGGGGAAAAGGCCATAGTCAGGTCTGAAATCGCACTTGGCCCGATGTCCTCCCCGCCCACAATCCGCGGGACCGCGGAATACGCGTTTCTGCCGGACGGCTCCGTACTCTTCTCCTTTGACGGCGACGTCAGGGACGTTTTCCGGCTTTTGCCGAAAATAGGGCTTGAGCTCGCACTGAAGGCCGGGAATGAAAACGTCTGCTACTACGGCCGCGGACCCCACGAGGCGTATGTGGACAGATACCTCTCCGCCCGCGTCGCGCGCTGGGAGACGACGGCGACGGATAATTTCGAGCACTACATCCGCCCGCAGGAAAATTCCTCCCACTATGAAACGCTCTGGGCGACGGTTTCGGACGACTCCGGATCCGGCCTCTGCTTTACTCCGTACGGCGAGAAGAGCGAGCTCTGCTTCAACGCCTCCCACTTCACCTCCGCGGACATCGAGGCCGCAGCCCATGACTTCGAGCTCTGCCCGAGAAAAGAGACGATCGTCTGTCTCGATTACCGTTTTACCGGCATAAGTGAGAACGGTACGATCGCCCTGGAGCACCCGGAGCGGCTGCTGACCGACAAGCACCTTTCCTTCGGCTTTAAGATCAAGCCCGTCGACATCGCGGCGATAGAGCCCTTTGACGAGATGACGGTATAAAATTCGGGGACGGCTTTCCGCCGTCCCCGAAGCGTTATTTCGATTTAAATTCGATTAGCAGAGGGAAATGGTCCGATGGATACCGGCCGTTTCGCCTGACCGCGATGATTTCGGCCCGGACCGGAAAATATGCCCCCTTCGTAAAGAAGATATGGTCGATCGGGCTCTGCTCAAACAAGCTTTTCTGCCGGCCGTATCCGTGAAAGGTCCCGAAATCGGAGTACTCCTCCGACAAAAGCCTCGCATCGTAAAACGGCGGCGCGTTCATAATACTGTACGGCTCGCTGCCCGTAAACGCGTTGTAGTCGCCCGCGATAAAGCACTGCTCTTCTTCGTCCTCGAAAAAGCTTCTCAAAAGCTCCGCGCCGTTTTTCCTCGCGAGAATCCCGGCGTGGTCTAGGTGTGTCGACGCCGCGCAGAGCGTCGCTCCGCCGCTTTCCCGGAGCAGCGCGGAGGTGCAGATCCGGCAGTGGTGGGCGTCCCACCCCTTTGAGGGTATGTCCGGCGTCTCCGAGAGCCACCGGGTCCGCTGGGAAACGAGAGAAAACCGGTCTTTTTTATAGAACACCGCTGAGTACTCGCCCTCCTTCTTCCCGTCGTCCCGGCCGACGCCGGCAAAGCCGTAAGCCGGAAGAGCTTCGAGCAGATACCGGACCTGGCTGTCGAAGGCCTCCTGCACGCAGAAAATATCCGGGTCTCTGCCGGCAATCAGTCCGGCAAGGCTCTCTTTTCTGTTGTCCCAGGCGTTTTCGCCCAGGTCTCCGTACGCGTTCCGGATATTATAGGTCATGATTTTCATATTTTTCATCGCGCCACCCCATTGATACCTGCGTCTCGCCCGCGCAATCCGCATATGCGGATGATTTTTTTATTCTTCGCCCTCGCGTAGCTGACCGTGGACGATGTCCCCCCGGCCCGGCCGGTGAAATAGGTTACGCACACGTCCGACAGATCCACCATAAACCGGTTGCGGATATGCATGCAGGCCTCGGAGTACGCTCCCTCCGTCGTGTAGACTACGAAATCGGCGCAGGCGAGTATGATTTCGTAGTCCGCCCGGGCGCCCGCCGGCCAGCGGCTGGGCTGGTCGTAGCAGGGCAGCGCGAGCAAAAGCTTGATCCCGTCGTATTTCAGCTTCGCCCTGAGCACGGCCTTCGCCGCGAGCGTATCGAAACCCAGCGCGCCGCCGCATATGAACAGCCGGGCGCCGCGGTATTCGGATATGATCTCGTCGAGCACCTTTTCTATAAACGGCCTTTCTTCGCGTGATATGCTCCTGTGCCCGGTGAACATCAAAACGGGTCTTTCCATTTCCGGCGCCCCTTTAAAACAAATAAAAGCTTTGCCATTTAAGAGCCGGGTATGATAAAATATTACTCAAATCTTACAGAACTAAAGTTCTGTTCGAAAGTATAGCATACGCGAAAATAGATGTCAACGAGGAACCATTTATATACGGAGGCCGTTAAATATGAACCCATTGATCTGCGGCGCGCTCAGCTGTCTCTTGGAGGCATTGCCCAACACTCTTCGGGCGATAAAAAGGCAAAAGGACGTCTGGCAGGGCCGGAAGCCGGACTCGCAGCCCATCCTTTTAAGCGCGACGCCCGCGCAAACGGAGGATTTTCCGAGCTACAGCGCAAAGGAGATACATTTCGACACGGAAAAGATGCTCCTGTCCGGGTTTAAAGAGATGCTCTCGGCGATTGCCGGGCAGAGGGATGCCGTACCGTCCCTCCGGGCCAACATGGGTTGCGGCATCATCCCGACGCTTTTCGGCGTAAAGCAGGAGCTTTTCGACGATAAAATGCCCTGGGTCGTCAAACACCTCGACAAAAAGACCCTCTCGGAGATGACGCCCGAGGATTTAAATCCCGGCGAGGAGTTTAAGGCGGCGATATCCCATATGCAGGCGGCCGCTGAGCTTTTGAAAAACGGCGAAGGGTACGTGTTTCCGCTGGACATCCAGGGCGCGTTCGACACCGCGCACATCGTCTACGGTGACGACATATTCTACGACCTGTACGACGACCCGGAATTCGTGCACCACCTCCTGAGGCTCTCCGTCGCAGCGGTGAAATACGGGCTGGACGAGTGCCTCCGCGTGATCCCGTTTTCGGACAAAATCGTCACCCACTACAACTCCCTCGCAATACCGCGCCAGCAGGGCGGCGTCAAGCTGAGTGAGGACACCTCGACGCTTCTCTCAAGGGAACAGCTCGCCGAATTCGTCGTGCCCTATATGCGCGAGCTCCTCTCGTACTACGGCGGCGGCTACATCCACTACTGCGGCAAAAACGACCACCTTTTCGAGGCGGTGATGAATGAACCCCTCGTCCGCGGCATCAATTTCGGCAACAACGAAAAGCACGATATGGGCGCGGTGCTCTCCCGCTGCGCCTCCGAAGATAAAATTTACTACGGCGCGGTCAACCGCCTTCCGGGCGAGGAGAATATTGCGTACTTCGAGCGCGTGCTCAGGGCCTCGAAAACCGCCGACGGCCGGTTTAACCTGCTTCTGACCTGCCACTGTGAGACAGCCCGCCTTGATACGCTGATATCCGACTGGGAGCGGGCGCAGCAGACCGTCGACTCGGAGCGGTGAGGAGATTATCCAAGGCAGATAAGATCGGCGCGGAAAAACGCCTTGTTCGTTTTCCGCGCCGTTTTTTTAGTATTCGACAACGCCCTCGCAGATCAACCTGGCGCTGCCGGTCAGGAACACCGCGTCGTCCGTATAATTGACCACCAGGTCGCCGCCGCGGACCTTAACGGTGATATCGGCGTTTTTGTCGCAGAAGCCGTTCTCCACCGCCGCGACCGCCGCGGCGCAGGCGCCGGTGCCGCAGGCCAGCGTCTCGCCATTTCCGCGCTCCCAGACCCGCATTTTAAGCATCTTGCGGTTGACGACCCGGACAAACTCGGTGTTCACCCTGTCCGGGAAAAGCCTGTCGTTTTCAAACAGCGGGCCGACGCGCTCGATATCGACGTCGTCCACCTTTGGGCAGAACACGACGCAGTGGGGGTTGCCGACGCAGACGCAGGTGATGTCATAGGCGCGCCCGCCGATGACCACCGTCTCCCCCACGACCCTGTCCTTATCGATCCGCACCGGAATTTTCTTCGGGTCAAGCTCCGCCCGGCCCATATTGACGCGGACCGAACCAGCCTTGCCGTTGAAGGTGTAAAGTGTCAGCTCCTTTACCCCGCTCGCCGTCTCGATGCTCATGTTTTCCTTTTTGACGATTCCCTTGTCGTAGAGGTATTTGCCGACGCAGCGTATGCTGTTGCCGGCCATTTTGCCCTCGCTGCCATCCTTGTTGAAAATACGCATTTTCGCGTCGGCGACCTTCGAGCTCTCGATCAGCACGAGCCCGTCCCCGCCGATCCCGCGGTGCCTGTCACAGAACGCAATCGAGAGCGATTCCGGGCAGGTGATTTTGCCGTCGAAGTTCTCGAAATAGATATAGTCGTTGGCCGAACCCTCCATCTTTGAGAAATTCAGCTTCAGCCGTTCCCTGCGCATATGGTTTAAATCCACAAGCTCTGTGTTTTGCAGGTTGTAGCGGCTCGCGATGATGTCCGCCAGCGCGTTCGCGGTGTCGAGGGAGGTCAGGCACGCGATTCCGAGCCGCAGCGCCCGCCTGTGGAGCGCGATAAAGTCGTCTACGCAGACCTTTTCGTTTTCCGCGGTGTAGACGATGTAGCTGATCTTCCCGCTCTCCAGCAGGTCCGCCAGCGCGCCGCCGTTCCGCAGCTTTTCGACAATCTCCACCTCGATGCCGATGCTGGAGATCTCTTTGGCGGTGCCGGCGGTGGCGTATATTTTGAACCCAAGGTCGTCGAATTTTTTAGCGAGGCCGACGATTTCGAATTTATCCACCCGGCTTACACTGATCAGAACGCCGCTCTGCCTGTCCGGCGCGGCGTTTTGAATCCTGAAGCCCGCCGAGACGAGGCCCTTATAGAGCGCCTCCTCCAGCGTTTTTCCGATGCCGAGCACCTCCCCGGTGGACTTCATCTCCGGGCTCAGCGCGGAGTTGACATCGCTGAGCTTTTCAAAAGAGAAGACCGGCACTTTGACCGCGACGTAGGGCGGCTGCCGGTAGAGTCCAGTACCGTAGCCCTGGTCTTTCAGCTTTTCGCCAACCATTACCCGCGCCGCGATGTCCACCATTGGCACGCCGGTTACCTTGCTTATGTACGGAACCGTGCGGGAGGCGCGGGGGTTGACCTCGATTACGTAGAGCTCGTTTTGGTAAATCAGGTACTGTATGTTGATGATTCCCCGGGTGTTCAGGGAGAGGGCCAGCTTGACCGAGCAGTCGGTGACGTCGGCCAGCAGCTTGTCGCTGATGTTGAATTGGGGGTAGACCGCGATGGAGTCGCCGCTGTGGACTCCGGTGCGCTCGATATGCTCCATCACCCCGGGGATAAGCACGTCCTCCCCGTCGGAGATCGCGTCCACCTCAAGCTCCGTGCCCATCAGGTATTTGTCTATCAGAACAGGGTTTTCGATTTTTCCGGAGAGGATAATGTCCATATAGCGCGAAACGTCGCTTTCCGTGTACGCAATCGTCATGTTCTGTCCGCCGATCACGTAGGACGGGCGCAGGAGCACCGGGTAGCCGAGCGTCTCCGCGGCCGCGAGCGCATCGTCCCTTGTCATTGCCGTCATGCCCTTTGGACGCTTGATCGAAAACTTTTCCAAAAGCGCGTCAAACCTGCCCCGGTCCTCCGCGATATCGATGCTCTCGGCGGAGGTGCCGAGGATTGTGACGCCCATCCTATCCAGAAACTTTGTCAGCTTGATCGCCGTCTGTCCGCCGAAGGCAACGACGACGCCCAGCGGCTTTTCGACTTTGATCACGTTGTAGACGTCTTCCTCGGTCAGCGGTTCAAAGTAGAGCCTGTCGGCGGTGTCGAAGTCCGTGGAGACGGTCTCCGGGTTGTTGTTGATGATTACAACCTCGTAGCCCAGCTTCTTAAGCGCCCACACGCAGTGGACCGACGAGTAGTCAAACTCGATGCCCTGGCCGATCCGTATCGGCCCCGAGCCGAGGACGACGATTTTTTTGTTCCCGTTTCGCGCAAGTGGGGCCGCCTCGCACTCGCCCGAAAACGCGGAGTAAAAATAGGGTGTCTCGGCGGCAAACTCCGCTCCGCAGGTGTCGACCATCCGGTAGACCGCGTCTGCTGGAGAGCTGACCGGACCGCGGCCGATCCTCGAGATCGCGGAGTCGGTGTAGCCGAGGCGCTTTCCTTTTTTATAGAGCTCGTCGGTCACTCCGCTTGCGGAAAGCTCGTTTTCGTAATCCACAAGATTTGCGAGCTTGAATAAAAACCAGCGGTCGATTTTTGTGATATTGTAAATCTCATCGATCGGAACGCCGCTTCTGATCGCCTCGAAAACCGTGAAAAGGCGCGCGTCGTCGACGTTTGAAAGGCGCGCGACGACATCCTCCCCGTCTTCGTGCTTTTTGCCCCCGAGTGTATCGAGCGACAGCTCGGCCCCTCTGACGGCTTTCATCAGCGCCGCCTCGAAGCAGGGCGCGATCGCCATCACCTCTCCGGTAGCCTTCATCTGCGTGCCGAGGGTGTGGCTCGCGTTCTGGAACTTGTCGAACGGCCATTTCGGCAGCTTGACGACCACATAGTCCAGCGCCGGCTCGAAGCAGGCGCAGGTCTTGCCGGTCACCTCGTTTACGATCTCGTCCAGCGTGTAGCCGAGCGCGATTTTCGTAGTGACCTTGGCGATCGGGTAGCCCGTCGCCTTGCTGGCCAGCGCCGACGAGCGCGAGACGCGGGGGTTGACCTCAATCACGGCGTACTCGAAGCTATCCGGGTTCAGCGCGAACTGCACGTTGCAGCCGCCCTCGATGCCGAGCTCGGTGATGATATCCAGCGCCGCGGTGCGGAGCATCTGGAATTCTCTGTTTGAAAGCGTCATCGCCGGGGCGACGACGATCGAGTCGCCGGTATGCACGCCCACCGGGTCGAAGTTCTCCATGCTGCAGACCGCAATCACGTTGCCGGCATGGTCCCGCATTACCTCGAACTCGATCTCTTTCCAGCCGTATATATACCTCTCCACGAGGACTTGGGTAATCGGCGACAGCATCAGCCCGTTTTTCGCGATGAGCCTGAGCTTCTCCGGATTCTCGGCGACGCCCCCGCCCGCTCCGCCGAGCGTGAACGCCGGGCGGATGATCACCGGGTAGCCTATCTCGTCGGCGATCTTCAGCGCGCCCTCGACGTCGGAGGTTACCGCCGACGGAATCACCGGCTGTCCGATTTTAATCATCGTCTCGCGGAAAAGCTCCCTGTCCTCGGCCTTGTCTATCGCCGACGCGTCCGTGCCCAAAAGCCTGACGCCCGCTTTTTCAAGAAAACCTTCGCGCGAGAGCTGCATCGCCAGCGTAAGCCCGGTCTGGCCGCCGAGGGAGGCGAGCAGGCTGTCCGGCCGCTCCTTTTCTATTATTCTTTTTACAGTCTCCTCGGTCAGCGGCTCAAGGTAGATCTCGTCCGCCAGCGCCTTATCCGTCATAATCGTCGCCGGGTTGGAGTTCACCAGCACCACGTCCAGCCCCGCCTTTTTCAGAACCCGGCAGGCCTGCGCGCCGGCGTAGTCGAACTCGGCCGCCTGGCCGATCACGATCGGCCCGGAGCCGATGACCATGACCTTTTTAATCTCAGTGTTCAGAGGCATGTCTCGTCCTTCCTTATTTTGCACGCATCCGTCCGATGAATTTATCAAACAGGTGTTCGCTGTCCTTCGGCCCGGAGCAGCCCTCCGGGTGGAACTGCACCGAAAACGCGTTGCTGCCGGGATAATCAACGCCCTCGACGGTGCCGTCGTTGGCGTTGACATAGCTTACGCGCCCCCCCGCGGCCTCGAGCCCGTCGGGCACCACCGTGTAGCCGTGGTTCTGGCTCGTAATGTAGACCCTGCCGGTCTCCAGCTCTCTGACCGGCTGGTTGACGCCCCTGTGCCCGTATTTGAGCTTTTCGGTCCTTCCGCCCGCGGCCAGAGCGAGAAGCTGATGCCCCAGGCATATCCCGAAGATCGGCAGCTTTCCGAGAAGGTACTTGAGCTCTTTGACGCAGCGCACGTTGTCCGCCGGATCCCCGGGGCCGTTCGAGAGCATCAAGCCGTCGAAGCCCCCCGAGAGAATCCGCCCGGCCGGCGTGCCGCAGGGCAGAACCGTAACCTCGCAGCCGCGCTTTTGCAGCTCCCGGACGATGTTGCGTTTCGCGCCGTAGTCCAGCAGGGCGACGGCGTACTTTTTTTCCGCAGCGGCCGGGAGCACAGTCTCTGCCTTCGCGCTGACCGCTGCGACCGCACCCATGATCCTATAGGCTCTGATCTCCGAAAGATCGACCTTATCCGGGTCCGACGTGATTTTCGCGTTCATCACTCCGTTTTCCCGGATAATCCGGGTCAGGCCGCGGGTGTCCACTCCGAAAACGCCGGGGACACCCTCGGACTTTAAAAACTCGTCCACCGTCGTCTCCGCGCGGAAGTTCAACGGATGGCCGCATATTTCGGACACAACGTAGGCCTTCGCCGCGCAGCCGCCGGACTCGAAGTCCTCCCCGATGACGCCGTAGTTGCCGATCTCGGGGAAGGTCTGCATGATTATATGGCCGTAGTAGCTGGGATCGGTCAGAGTCTCGATATAGCCGCCCATGCCCGTAGTAAACACAAGCTCGCCGGTCGCATCACCGGGCGCGCCGAAGCGCTCGCCCTCGAATATGTCTCCGTTTTCCAAAACAATATATGCTTTCATAGGTTATCCTTTATATACACGGGCGGATTTCAGCCGAGCAGCTTTACAAGCACCGCCTTCTGGGCGTGGAGCCTGTTCTCCGCCTGATCGAAAATTTCTCCGGCGTGCGCCTCGAAAACCTCTTCGGTGATCTCCTCGCCCTTGTGCGCCGGCAGGCAGTGGAGGACGATCGCGTCTTTTTTCGCCGCAGCCATCACGCCTGAGTTGATCTGGTAGCCCGCGAACGCCTTTTTTCTCTGCTCCGCCTCGCCCTCCTGGCCCATCGACGCCCAGACATCGGTGTACAGCACGTCGGCGTCCTTCGCGGCGTCCGCCACGGACTCCGTAAGCTCGAACATGCCGGTACCGTGCGCCCATTTGACGATCTCCACGTCGGGCGCGTAGGCCTTCGGGCAGGCGATCGACACCTTCATTCCGGCTTTGATGCCACCGACGGTCAGCGAGTTCGCCATGTTGTTACCGTCGCCGATAAAGCAGAGCTTCAGGCCTTTGAAGCTCCCTTTGTACTCCCTTATCGTCATCAGGTCGGCGAGCACCTGGCAGGGGTGGGCGTAATCGGTCAGGCCATTGATTACCGGGATCGTCCCGTATTTTGCCAGCTGCTCCACCTCGCTCTGCTCAAACGTACGGATCATGATGCCGTCGAGATAGCGCGAAAGCACTCTCGCGGTGTCCCTCACGTCCTCCCCCCGGCCGATCTGAAGGTCCTGAGCGCTTAAAAACAGCGCGTAGCCGCCGAGCTCGTACATGCCGACCTCGAACGATACCCGTGTCCGCGTCGACGATTTCCGGAAGATCATGCCGAGGGTCTTCCCCCGGAGCGGCTTGTTTTCGATGTTGTTTTTCTTTTCGTACTTCAGCTGGTCGGCGAGGTTCAAAATATCGGTGATTTCCTCCCATGTCAGGTCGGAGAGCTTTAATAGATGCTTCATCTGCTCGCTTCCTTTCTCCTTATTCCGGCTTTGCCGCCGCTTTAAGCTCGCTCAGCGCTTTTTTCAGAAGCTCCCAGGGGATGTTCAGCGCCGGCAGCAGCCTCACATTGTTTTTCGCGGTCAGCGCCAACACGCCCCTTTTCTGGAGCGCGAGCACCACGTCCTTCGCGGGCTTTTCGGTCTCGACCCCGACTATCAGCCCGAGGCCGGAGACGCTTTTAACTCCGGGCGCCCCCTCAAGCTCCGAGCGGATGTATCCGCCCTTTTTTGCCACCTCGGCGAGCAGCGCCTTGTCAAGCCGGGAGACGATGCTCAGCGCCCCGGCCGCGGCGACGGGATTGCCCCCGAAGGTTGAGCCGTGCTGGCCGGCGGTTAAAACGCCGGCGGTCTTCTCCGAAAACAGCGTCGCTCCGATCGGCAGTCCGCCGCCGAGACCCTTGGCCGTGGTTACGATATCGGGCTTCAGGTCATAGTGCATATAGGAGTAGAGCTTTCCCGTCCTCCCGTTTCCGGTCTGGACCTCGTCTATAATCAGCAAAACGTCCTTTTCCCCGCAGAGCTTCGCGACCGCCTCGAGGAAGTCTTTTTCCATGTTTACGACGCCGCCCTCGCCCTGTATCGTCTCGAGCATAACCGCGCAGACCCCGCCGGCCGAGATAAGCGCCGAGACGCTTTCGATGTCGTTTTGCTTGGCATAGGCGAAGCCCTCGGTAAACGGCATGAAATGGGTGTGGAAACTGTCCTGCCCGGTCGCCGAAAGCGTCGTGATTGTCCTGCCGTGGAAGCTGTTCTCAAGCGTGACGATGGTATACCGTCCGCCGCCGTATTTGTCGTGCGAGTATTTGCGCGCGGCTTTGATCGCGCACTCGTTCGCCTCCGCGCCCGAGTTCGAGAAAAACACCTTTGAAAATCCCGTGAGCTCGCAGAGCTTTCGCGCCAGCAGCGCGCACGGCGCGGTGTAATAGTAGTTCGAAGTGTGCTGGACCTCGTTCAGCTGGGCTACAACGGCGTTTTTCCAGACGGAGTCGTTGACGCCGAAGCTGTTTACCGCGATTCCGCTGCCCATGTCGATATAGGTTTTTCCGTCCGAGCCCGTCAGGAGCGAACCAGAGCCGCCCGTAATCTCTATGTCAAAGCGAGAGTATGTATTCGCCACATATTTTTTATCTATTTCCCTAATATCCATATCATTTCTCCTTATCCGGGCTCAGAAAAGCCCGCGGCGGTTTTAAAAGAACATCGTCCCGATGCCCTCGTCGGTTAGAACCTCGATCAGAATCGCGTGGGGAATCCGCCCGTCGATGATGAACACCTTTTTAACGCCCCTTCTGATCGCCTCGATGCAGCAGGAGACCTTCGGGATCATGCCGCCGGATATAACGCCCTCCCGCATCAGCTGCGGGGCCTCCGAGACGTTGATCTGGGTAATCAGCGAGCTGGGGTCGTTTTTATCCCGCAGTATGCCGACGATGTCGGTCATGTTAATCAGGCTCTCGGCCTTTAGCTCGGCCGCGATGCGCGCCGCGGCGGTGTCGGCGTTGATGTTGTAGACGTTTCCGCCGTCGTCGCAGCCGATCGTGGATACGACCGGGATGTAGCCCTTGTCGAGCACGTCGAGAATCGGCGCGGCGTTGATTTCGGTGATATCCCCGACAAAGCCGAGCTTTTCGTCGAGCGTTTTTGCCTTGATCATCTGCCCGTCCAGCCCGCACAGGCCGATTGCCCGGCCACCGGTATGGCCGATCAGGTTGACCAGGCTCTTGTTGATTTTACCTGCGAGCACCATCTGGACGACCTCCGCGGTCTCCCCGTCGGTCACCCGCAGGCCGTTGACAAACTCCGTCTTTTTTCCCATTTTTTCCAGGGCCTCGGATATCTCCGGCCCGCCGCCGTGCACGAGCACCACCTTAATTCCAATCAGCGACAAAAGCACGATGTCGCCCATCACCGCGCTCTTCAGGTCCTCGTTAATCATCGCGTTGCCGCCGTACTTGACGACGATTATCTTGTTGTTATACCGCTGGATATACGGAAGCGCGTGTATCAATACCTCCGCGCGCTGAGAATTCGATAGCATCATTGCTATTTCTCCTTATATCAGGTCCTGTAATCCCCGTTTATTTTCACGTAGTCGTAGGTCAGGTCGCAGCCCCAGGCGACCGCCCCGGCGTCGCCGTCGTTGAAATCGATGTCGACGATGATCTCGTCCCGGGAGAGAATCTTTTTGGCGGCCTCCTCAGAGAAGGGGACGCCGGCTCCGCCCCTGCAGACGTTGACCGATCCGGCAGAGGACAGAAACGACATGTCTATCTTCGACACGTCGATATCCTCGCCGCAGTAGCCTATCGCGCAGAGCACCCTGCCCCAGTTGGCGTCCGAGCCGAACATCGCGGCCTTGAACAGGCTCGAGGAGATCACGGCCTTCGCGGCTGCGCGCGCGGCCGACGCTGTTTTCGCGTGCCTGACCGCGCACTCAAGAAGCTTTGTCGCGCCCTCGCCGTCCTTCGCGATCGCCCGGCACAGGTGCGTCGTCACCGTCCGCAGCGCAGCCGCGAAGGCGTCGAAGTCCGGTCCCTCGCTTTCGATCGCCTCGTTTCCGGCTTTCCCGTTCGCGAGCACGCTCACCATATCGTTCGTCGAGGTGTCGCCGTCGATGCTGATCATGTTGAACGTGTATTTGACGTCCTCGGACAGCGCTTTTTGTAGCATTGCGGGGGAAATGGCGGCGTCTGTCGTGATAAACACCAGCATCGTCGCCATGTTCGGGTGGATCATGCCCGAACCCTTGGCTATGCCTCCGAGCCTGCAGGTCCTGCCGCCCGCGGTAAAGCTGACGGCGATCTCCTTAAGCCTTGTATCAGTTGTCATAATCGCCTCGGCTGCTGAGTTGCAGTGCGCCTCGTCGCTGCCGAGACCCGAGACCAGCTCGGCCATGCCGGCCGCAATCGGCTCTATAGAGAGCGGCTGCCCGATAACCCCCGTGGACGCGACAACCACATCGTCCGCGCTTATCCCGGTGTGCTCTGCCACCAGCGCGCACATCTTTTCGGCGATTTCGACGCCGTTTGCGTTGCAGGTGTTGGCGTTGCCGCTGTTGCAGATGATCGCCTGGGCGTACCCGTCGGCGACATGGCGCTTCGTCACCGCGATCGGGGCGCCCTTGACGAGATTTTGCGTGTATACACAGGCCGCGCTGGCGCGGCAGTCGCTCATAATAAGCGACAGGTCTTTTTTCGATTTGTTTTTTCTGATTCCGCAGTGGATGCCGTTTGCCAGAAATCCCTGCGGCGCGGTCACACCGCCGTTGATGATCTGCATGTCAGTCTCTCCTTAAAAATCCGTTCACTCAAAATACTCCAGCCAAACTTTCAGACTATCGCGAGGCCCTTTGTCTCTTCCGCGCCTATCATGATGTTCATGCACTGCATCGCCGCGCCGGACGCGCCTTTTCCGAGATTGTCGAATCTGGCGCAGAGGAGAATCCGCTCGTCGTTTCCCGTTACGAAAATCTCCATATTGTCCGCTCCGGCAAGGGCGTTGGCGGCGAGATAGCCGCTCTCCGCGTTTTCCTTTTCCTCGTCCGACACGGAAATCAGGCTTTTCCCGGCGTAATACGCCGCAAAAAATTCCCGCATTTCTTCTTTTGAGATATGTCTCTCAAGCATTCCGGCAAAAAGGGGTACCGAAACCACCATTCCCCGGGGAAAATCCGCAACGATCGGCGTGAAAAACGGCTCTTTTTCCAGCCCGCAGACGGCTTTCATCTCCGGAAGGTGCTTATGCCGCTGCGAGAGGCCGTAAGCTCTCGGCGACGAGAGCGCCGGGGCTCTGTCACTATTTTCATACTCGGCGATCATCTTTTTCCCGCCGCCGGTGTAGCCGGTGACCGAATAGCAAACGACGGGGCAGTCCCTGCGCAGCATTCCGGAGGCGACGAGGGGGTAGACCAGCGCGATGAACCCGCTGGCGTGGCAGCCGGGCACCGCTACCCGTTTTCCGCTTCTCACCGCGGCGCAGTGTTTTTCCGACAGCTCCGGGAAACCGTAGCTCCAGCCCGGCAGGGTCCTGTGGGCGGTGGAGGCGTCAATCACCCGGGTGCGCTCGTTTTCGATAAGCGCCACCGCCTCCCGCGCGGCGTCGTCCGGCAGGCAGAGAAACACTATGTCGGCCGCGTTCATAAGTCTTTTTCTCTCGGACACATCCTTCCGGAGATCGGGATCGATTGACAAAAGCGAAACGTCATCCCGCTTTTCAAGCCTTTCGCTGATATTCAAGCCCGTGGTGCCCTGATTGCCGTCCACAAATACCCTGACCAATTCCAATCACCTTATTTTTCGTTTTGTTGTCCGAGCATCGCCTTGACCTTGATCGGGAGGCCGAACAGGTTGATGAAGCCCTCGGAGTCGCTCTGGTTGTAGACCTCGTCCTCGTCAAACGTGGCGATCTGCTCGCTGTAGAGCGAATAGGGGGACGTGACGCCGGCGTTGATGATGTTTCCCTTGTAGAGCTTGAGCCTGACGTCGCCCGTGACGGTCTTCTGCGTCTCGTCGACGAACGCGGACAGCGCCTCTCTGAGCGGCGTAAACCATTGTCCGAAATACACCAGCTCGGCAAAGCGGTTAGCCACGAGCGCCTTGTAGTGCGCGGTGTCCCTGTCCAGACAGAGCGTTTCGAGCACCGAATGCGCCCGGTAAAGAATCGCGCCGCCCGGCGTCTCGTACACGCCCCTCGACTTCATGCCCACGAGCCTGTTTTCCACCAGGTCAACAAGGCCGATGCCGTTCTCCCCGCCGATTTTATTTAGCTTTTCGATCAGCGAAACGCCGTCGAGCGTCTCTCCGTTCAGCGCCACCGGCACGCCCTTTTCAAACGAGAGCGTCAGGTATGTCGCCTTGTCCGGCGCCTTTTCCGGCGAGACGCCGAGCTCGAGGAAGCCCTCCTTATTGTATTGCGGCTCGTTTGCCGGGTCCTCCAGGTCCAGCCCTTCGTGGGAGAGGTGCCAGAGGTTTTTATCCTTTGAGTAGTTTGTCTCGCGGCTGATCTTCAGCGGAATATTGTGCGCCTCCGCGTAGTCGATCTCCTCGCTGCGGGACTTGATGTTCCAGATGCGCCAGGGCGCGATGATTTTCATACCCGGCGCGAACGCCTTGATCGTGAGCTCGAACCTCACCTGGTCGTTCCCCTTGCCCGTACAGCCGTGGCAAATCGCGTCGGCGCCCTCGGCGAGCGCGATCTCCACAATCCGTTTCGCGATTACCGGACGGGCAAACGACGTGCCCAGCAGGTATTCGCCCTCGTACACCGCGCCGGCCTTGAGCGTCGGGAAAATGTAGTTCTCCACAAATTCCTTTTTAAGGTCCTCGATGTAGAGCTTCGACGCGCCGGTCTTCAGAGCCTTATCCTCAAGCCCGTCGAGCTCCGTCCCCTGTCCGACGTCGCCGGAAACCGCGATGACCTCGCAGCCGGGGTAATTTTCCTTTAGCCACGGAATAATTATCGACGTGTCAAGCCCGCCCGAATAGGCGAGAACGATTTTTTTGATCCTATCCATCAGATATGCCCCCAGATAATTTGTTATACATTATTATACGTTGATTTTTGTGTTTGTCAAGCAAATTTCAGGTGTATATGCATTTTTATACATTTGTCCTAATAATTATTCTTTACAAGCAGTATAACTGATGACTTCGCATATCCGGAGAGGTGCGGAGCCTCCGCCCGTATCAAACGCAGCTAATCAAATAAAAAGCCGGACGGCGGGGGATTTGCGTCCCCGCTGTCCGGCTGTGGAAATCGTCATATCAAAACCGACGTGTTAAGCGTAAACAGATACAGGCGCCGTTTCATTGCCTCTCCGGGTACGCCATATGCAGCGGCTCCGAACGGGGCGAATACACCTTAAGGTTTGTAAAACTAACCCGCGAGGCATAGGTCCCGAACCCGAATTTGCCGCAGGCGTCGAGGGTTTTATAGTCCGGGTCCAGCATTTCGACCGCGAGCTTTCCGTCGACGAAGATAAAGCACGCGTCACCGACAGATCCGGCCTCGATATGGTAGGTCTCCCCGGCGCGGACGGGCGAGAGCGCGGTTGCGGCGTAGGGGACGCAGCCGGGATATTTTTCGATGCCCGCCTTATTGACCCACCATCCGCCTAGCCCGCCTATATAACCCTTACCGACGTCGTCCGAGTTCTTATCCCAGCCCTCCGTCTTCCACGTGAAATTGATGTCGTTATCGCAGGGCGGGACCGTTTTAGCGTCGAACGAGAGGACGATGTCCCCCGGAAAACTCGCGCGCGAGTAGAGCAGCCCGCCGGCGTTTTTTGAAATATACCCGGTAATCCACCCGTTTTCCACGTGCCAGTCGCCGCTAGCCGGCTCGAAATCCGCGGAAAAACTCTCTGCTGTAAACGGTGCGCCGTACAAAATCCGGTTCTCCTCCAGAAACACCCTTTTGCTCATCACCTGAAGAACCCGCGCCATGACGTTTTCCCCCTTATTTTTTATCTTAGTATTATTCCAGATAGCCGCCGCCGTAAACCTTAAGCTGCAGTACCATGTGCCCGATATTGCCCTCGCCCGCGTATTTTCCGCAGTCGAAAAAGTCCTCGTCAAGGCCGGACCACAGCAGCGGGTTTGCCTCCTCGCGAATGGTGACGTCGGCTTTTAGCCTTCCGGCGTAGACCTCGACGGCGCAGTCCTGGTTGTAATAGACAAAATCCATCACACGCTTTATCGCGATGTCCTCCCGGGTGATGCCCGTCTCCTCAAAAAGCTCCCGGTAGGCGGCAGCGAGGCCGTCCTCTCCATTTTCGACCTTTCCGCCCGGCAGGTTCAAAAGACCTTTATATGGGTCCTTCGTCCTTTTGCATAAAAGCAGCCTGTTTTTATCCGGGCTGTAAACCATAATCAGATTGTAACGCTGCATTATTTTCATTTCTCTCTTTCGTCTTTTGCATTCGTCGTTGTTATTATATCATAAACAGCCGCGAAAACACCGTTTTTTCTACGGCAGATTTTAAAAAAGCCGCCGGGCCCGGGCGGGAGGCTTCGTAATATTTTGAAATAAACGGAAAGAAAATGATATAAAACCGCCTGTCCGCGGTGTATTCTCTTATTAAGAAATAATCCGCACAAACGGAGGCTTTTTTATGTACCGCAACATGAAGAAATGGTTTGACGACATGGCCGCTTCGACTGTGAAAAAACCGCTGCCGATTCTCGCTTTCCCGGCAGTCTCGCTGATGGGCGTCACCGTCCGCGAGCTGATATCGGACAGCGCGCTCCAGTCCCGGGGGATGAAGCTCGTCTGCGACAAGACGGACTCCGCCGCCTCAGTCAGCTATATGGACCTGTCCGTCGAGGCTGAATGCTTCGGCTCCGAAATCCGCGTAAGCGACAACGAGGTGCCGACTGTCATCGGGAGCATAGTCAAGAGCGAGGCGGACGCGGAAGCCCTCGCGGTTCCGCCTGTCGGCTCCGGCAGGACCGGAAACTACCTCGACTCCGTCAAAAAAGCGCTGGAGCTGATCACCGACCGCCCCGTGTTTTCCGGCATGATAGGGCCGTTTTCTCTCGCCTGAAGGCTGATGGGCGTATCGGAGGCGATGATCAACTGCTATACCGAGCCGGAGATGGTCCGCAAGGTGATGGAAAAGACCACGGCGTTCCTGACCGAATACGCCAGGACCTACAAGGCGCTGGGCGCAAACGGAGTTCTTATGGCCGAGCCGCTGACCGGGCTGATGTCACCGGCGCTCGCGGAGGAGTTTTCCGCGCCCTATGTAAAGAAAATCATCGACGCTGTCCAGGACGACGGCTTTGCCGTTATCTACCACAACTGCGGAAACAACACCGTTTTAATGCTTAAGGAAATACTGTCCCAGGGAGCTTTCGCCTATCATTTCGGCAACGCCGTCTCGATGGAAGACGTTTTGGCCAATGTCCCGGAGGATACGATCGTACTGGGGAATGTGGATCCGGCGAGGCAGCTTAAAAACGGCACGCCCGAGTCCGTCAGAACCGCGACGCTGTCCCTGCTGGAGACCTGCGCGAAACACAGAAATTTCATTATCTCTTCCGGCTGCGATATCCCGCCGGGCGCGCCCTGGGAAAACATCGACGCGTTCTTCGCCGCAGCCAAGGAATTTTATGGAGAGTAAATACCAAAATAGCGTGCCCGGCTCGGGCGCGCTGCTTTTTTGCTCCTATGCAGATTTTTATGCATATGCAGTCTGGTTTGCACAGACGCGGTAAGGGCAATACGGAGATAAAAAGCGCCGAATTTATGCCTGCTGCGCTTTCGAATCTGTTTTCCGGTGGAGCTTTAGCATCACGAAACGGGCGGCAGGCTACACGATTCAGGCTTCAACGAAAAATGAAATAGCGGCGTCGCGGGGCCACTTATAAAAATACATGCGGATGGGCTCCATGCTGATATGGCGCGTACCGATCCATGCGCCGATAATAGTCGGGATGATGGGCATCAGAAACACCGTGTTTCGCGAAAAGCACTGCTGCGAATAAACAGTTCCCGCCGCGGATTTGCATGTCAAATTAGGCGAATTTTATACGTTCCCCAGCAGCACCGTGTCGAGCTGTTTTTTCGCGACATCCGCAAGACCGTGTAAGACCGCGACGTTGGTCGGGGATTTGTCGGCCATTTTGTACCTCGGGAAAAATCTTGTGATATGGAGGGGGATTTTTCTGTCCACCGAGGCTACCCACGCGCTGAGCGCGGCCATCTCGTTCTTATCGTCGTTAAAGCCGGGGACAATAAGCGTCGTCAGCTCGACGTGGGCCCGGTCCGCTGCGGCGCGGATAAAGGCCTTGACCGTTTCCAGGTCTCCGCCGAGCGCCCGATACCCCGCCTCCGTGAAGCACTTTAGATCGATGTTGTACGCGTCTACATAGGGCAAAACCTCGCCGAGCGCCTCCGTCGAGACTGAGCCGTTTGTGACGACCACGTTTTTCATTCCGAGTTGTTTTATCTCGATCGACGCGTCGCGCACATATTCGTAGCCGACCATCGGCTCGTTGTAGGTGTACGCCGCGCCGATATTGCCCCTGGCTTCAAGCTTTTTCGCAAGGGCTGCGAGCTCCTCCGGCGAGATGAATTCCGTCGGGATACCGCCGTCGCCCACCGTTGAAATGCCGCAGTTCTGGCAGAACGGGCAGGAGAGATTGCAGCCGAAGCTCCCTACCGAGAGCACCATGCTGCCCGGATAAAACCGGGCCAGCGGCTTTTTCTCGATCGGGTCCAGCGCCACCGACGTGACTTTCCCGTAATTGACCGGCACGCTTTTACCGTTTTCATTTTTCCTGGCGCGGCAGCGCCCTGTCTGCCCCTCCTTTAAACGACAACGGTGCATGCACACCGGGCAGAAAATCTCAGAAATGGCGCACCACCTCGAATCTCTGAAGGCTGACCTTTTCCCCGCTCCGGATTCCGGCTTTGCGCTTTGCGATCTCGATCTGCTTTTCCACGGTATCCACCCCGTCCAGATCGGGGAGCAGCAGTCCGCGTTTTCCGCCGCTGGTGACGATTACTCCGTAGCGCTTCACGTCCAGCTCGTCCGGCGACGAAATTTTCTCGGCGTCCCCCAGCACGTCGACGCTGTACTCCAGGTCATCGAGCTCCTCCGGGCGGACTGGGTCGAAGCGCGGGTCCCGGGAGCAGGCGCTGACCGCGTTTTGTATTATCTCCCGGGCGACGCTTTCAGCGGTCGCCGAGATTGTTCCTATACAGCCCCGAAGCTGCCCGTCCTTGTGCAGCGACACAAAGGTCCCGGCGCGCTTTTTCAGCATTTCCCCCGGAAGGCAGTCGGGGACGGGGATAATCTCTTTGTAGGTGACATAGCGCTCAACAGTCTGTCGGGCCAGGCGGACGTACGCGTCCTCGTTTTTCCTCCGGGCGTCCAGCTCCGAGTGCATTTTTTGCCTGTAGCGGTCCAGAAAACGCCTGCTCTCATCCGGCTCAGTCGGCGCAAAGGTGCAGACCCCGTAGCCCACGCCGAACGGCCCCTCGTAGGAGAGCCTTTCGGCTCTGACGCCGACGCCGTCGAAGCATCCAGCCATTATCGTAAACGAGCGGTGCCCGCACTCTCCAGCCTCGTCGCAGAAGCTCTCGCTGAACTCCAGAAGCTCGCCGAAGGCCCCGCTCCCGAGCGCACCCATCACCCGCTCGTCGTATGCCGGACCGGCCGCGTTGAAGCCGTAAGGCCCGTCCTCCTTTAGACGGTGCGAGAGATCCCCGCTGGCGACGACGGCTATTTTTCTCCCGAGGGCTTCCGCGGTCTCAGTAATCAGCATGCCGAGCCGGAAATGGTCGGCATAGGGCAGACCGGAGAGCCCGATCCTCACAATCGGGACACTAAGAACCCCGCCGTACGCCTCCCGTATGAAGTACAGCGGAACCATCGTGCCGTGGTCAAGCTCCTTATCCCGTTCGCCGAGCGTACCGGCGGGCAGACCGGCCTTTTCGGCCGCGCGGCAAAGACCGGCTGCAAACCCGGCGTCGTAGGCGACGTCGAAGCGGACCTCTCCCGCGCCGAAGCGTGAAAAGCTGCCCTTCGCGCCCTTGCCCGGCGAAATGTGGAAGTAATCCGCGTAAACGACGCTGTGCGGCGAAATCACGACCACCGTCTCCGGCTCAAAGCTCGCGAGAAACCGCGCGGCCTCCGCGAAGCCTTTTGTCGTATTCGAAATTTCCCTTTCCTGTCCGCGCCCCACCTGCGGGATAATCAGCGGCGGGTGCGGAACTGATATCGCACATATCGGATTCATATGCAAAGCACCTCTTTTCGCATCTATTATACTCTTTTCCGGCGCGTTTTTAAACATCCCCGGCTTTTTTAAGACCGCCGCTCCCCGCGGCAGGATACCGCGCCCACTTTACAAAAACTGCCTGCCGCTGTATTATTATAGCCGGAAGGTCAAAACGGAGGTGTTTGCAAATGGAAAAAGTGTATAAATTTTTAAAGGAAGCCGGCACCTATTATCTCGCCACCGCGGAGGGCGATCAGCCGAGAGTCCGTCCCTTCGGCACTGTCAACATCTTTGAGGGTAAGCTCTACATTCAGACCGGCAAGAAAAAGGCTGTTTCAAAGCAGCTCAAAGCCAACCCCAAAGCGGAGATCTGCGCGCTCAAGGACGGCGTATGGCTCCGCGTCGCGGGAGAGCTTGTGGAGGACGACCGCACGGAGGCCAGAAAATCCATGCTGGACACCTATCCCGATCTCCGCGCAATGTACGATGAAAACGACGGCAATACCCAGGTGCTCTATTTCAAGAACGTAAAAGCGACCTTCAGCTCCTTTACAGCGGCGCCCGAAGTTATCGAGTTCTGAGAAAAATGTCCTCCGATCCGCAAGGAGGGTTATAAACAGCCGTGACTCTTGTAAAAAAGTACCGGACACCAGTCACGATACCTAATGTATCAAGACCGGTGTCCGGTTTTGGTCGGAGTGGCGGGACTTGAACCCGCGGCCTCTTGGTCCCGAACCAAGCACTCTACCAAGCTGAGCCACACCCCGATATAAAGCGGCAATGAAACACCGCGCCTAAATATGATATAACATTTCCGCATCTTTGTCAAGATTTATTTTGCGGGTTGTAAAAATATGCATTGCCCGGCAGAACCCTTTAACGCCGGGGTATAACGTTTTAAAAGCTCGCGGTTACGCTCTATAAACGTAAAACCGCGGGCATCGCTTTTACGCAAACGTACAGCCTAAAGCAATCTATACCTCCCTGATTGAGCCGTCCGGGTACAGCGCGTACAGCTTTCCGCCGATATTCCCCCTGACGATTTCTCCCTCTTTTGTCTCCATCTCCCGGGAATCCGTGTAAAGCGCGAGGATATCGGAGAGAATCGCCGGAAAAGCGCCGCCGTCGTTGAAAAGCGCCTGCGGGTCGCGGGCAAACTCCGTCGGGCCGAGGTACATGATTGCCGCTCCGCCGTTCGCGTTTTCCCGCAGAAAAGCGTTGGCCCCGGTTTTAATCGTCGTGTTGCCGTACCCCGGACTGTCGCGGGTGCCTGAAAGCACCCTGACATCCTTTGAAAGCCCGAATTTTATCGTGCCGCCGTGGTACTTGCCGACCTTTGAAAACTCTGTGAATTCCGTTTCTTCGGTGAACACCATGCAGTGCCCGGTCCCGGTGTCGGTCGTCGGCAGGATGCCGAAAAGCGCGTTGTACTCGGGTACCGGCTCAAGCTCCAGGTCCTTCAGCTCGCCGACGGAGAAAAGCTTTCCGCCGTTTTCGACCCAGCGTGCGATCGCCGCAAGAGTTTCGCGCTTTGTGAAGCCCCCAGAGGGTATAAACAGCAGCTTAAAGCGGTCAAGCGCGCCGTCGGCGATCATTTGCTCGTTGACCGGCATGATATCGGTCCTTCCGCGCAGATAGGTGAGCATCGCGCGGACACCGTTCGGCATGACTCCGTTTTCCCAGGCACAGAGGTACCCCGGCCAGAAAAACGCCGTTTCGCATGAAAATGCACCCTCCTCGATGAGCGGCAGGTACTCCGTCAGCTTTTCCGAAGCGGCGGTTTTGATCTCGGCTCTTCCAAAGTCGAAGAGATTCCCGGCGTAATGGAAGATCTGCCTGTTTTTGTAATAGGCCGAGCCGAACATGCGGGCGCCCACACCTTCTGGCGTCATCGGCCCCACGGGTTCCAGCCCTAGATACGCGCCGTAAAATTTGCAGGCGCTCCAGGTATAGGCCGTCAGATAGAAGTTTTCAAAATATTTGTTGCACTCGTTGGTCAGGCGGATGCCGCCGCCGTATTTCGCGGCCGTTTTCGCCTGGTCGGAGAAAAGCGACGCGTGCTCCGGCTCCTCCTGTCCGCCCGTGCACAGATAGACCGGAAGGTCGCCGAAATACTTTCTGCAGGTCCTCATCCAAAAATCGGCGTACGCCGTCATCGAGGCGCGATACCAGCCCACAAGATCGAAAAACGCCGTCCGGGAAGGCATATCCTTCCGGGCAAAGGGCGTGATTTCGTCAAACGTGGTAAGATCTGTCCCGAAGCGTTTAAACCAGGCGTTTTTCAGATTTTCAAACGTCCCGTATTTTTTCCTGAGCCATCGGCGGAAATCCTCCGCCGCGAGCGCGTCGCCAGCCCAGAAACCGCGGTGGGAGTGGTAGTCTCCCGGCCAGTTGCCTGTGACCGGCATGATCGCCTCGCCGTAGTCCCCGCAGATGCCGGGCTGGACGCTTTCGAGAACGTCCATCGGCATGTAGTGTTCCGCGAACGCCTTTAAAACGCGGTCGATCTCCTCAAAAAACTTAGGGTTCCATATCGAGTCGATCGGCGACTCGCGGCCGTGCTCGAGGCATTTGAGCCCCACATGGTTTTTATCCTCGAGCCACCAGTCCGGCGCGGCGTACTTTGGCCCCATCAGGACAAACGGGACATATTTCAGCCCGGCCTCTTTAATCAGATTTACCTTCTCGTCGTAGCCGCTCCAGTCGAATCTTCCCTTCTCCGGTTCGAACTCCCGCCAGAAGGTGTAAATTTGAATCGACGTCACACCGGCGTCCTTCATCTGCCGCATCTTGTCAACGCAGTCGGGATCTCCCCAGGGCGCGGTGACAACGGGAACTTCCGTTTTTCTCCCCATTTTTTAGTCCTCCGTTCTACTCCTCAAAGCCGATAAAGAGTTTTGTCTTCGGGTCAACAAAGCAGGTTTTTATCTCCCCGCTTTCCAGCATAACCCTTGCCCTGACCACATAGGCGCTCCGGGATTTTTCCGCCGGGGACGGACAGTTTTCCTTTGACATCAGAATAAACTCGTAGCTCTCCGCCTTTTCGCTCCCCAGCGCCTCGGCGATGTCCTTTTCGTAGTAATCAGTAAAGGTAAGCGGCTTGATGAAGTCGACGCAGTAGGTCCAGCCGTCGGCAAGCTCCCTCCGGTAGGCGGCGACATTATAGCCCTCGCCGGCTTTTGTGTCGTAGCCCTCGCCCGCGCCGCCGTACGCGAGATACTGCGTAAAGGAACCAAACTGCTCGTCAAGAATAAATTTTACCAGACCCTCGTCCCGTTCAACGGAAGAGACCCCGTCCGGCGCATCGGCGGCGGCGTCGGCCGCGCAGAGGCTGAAGGCGTCGAGGTTGTTTTCAAGCATCGACACCGCCCGGGTCTCGGTTACGGAGACAAGTTCCGCCGCCTCTTTTTTATAGACCATATCCTCCGGCTTGATATCCCGTCTGTTCAGGATGACGACCATCGCGAGCGAGGCAACGAATACCGCGGCCGGAACTATCCAGTAGATTTTTTTCATGTCGCTCTCCCCGCCGCGCAAAGCGGCGGCATTTGATTGCAGGTCTAAAGCAAAACCGGGAGCCCCCCTCCGGAGGCTCCCGGCAGACAACCGTTATTCGAACTTCGGCAGCCAGTCGCCGTGGGCAGCTATCAGATCGTCCACAAGGGCGCAGATATCGTCTATAGAGAGCTCCGACGCCGTATGCGGGTCGAGCATCGCCGCCTGATAAATGTACTCCTTTTTGCGGGTGATCCCGGCCTCTATCGTCAGCAGCTGGACATTGATGTTCGTCATGTTCACCGCCGCGCACTGAACGGGCAGCGCGCCGACATACGTCGGCTGCACGCCGGAGGCGTCGATCAGGCAGGGGACCTCCACGCAGGCGTTATCCGGCAGGTTTGTAATGCTGCCGTGGTTTAAAACGTTCCCGCCGATCTTGATCGGCTTGTTCGTCACCATGGCCTCCATAATCATGCTCGCGTACTCGTGGGAGCGCTTATGCGTCAGCTGCGCGTTGTGCACAAGGCTGTCGCGCCTGCTCTTCCAGTCCTCAATCTGGTGGATGCAGCGGCGCGGGTACTCGTCGAGCGGGATGTCGTAGCGGTCAATCAGCTCGGGGTATTTGCTCTTGATAAACCACGGAGTGTACTCCGCGCTGTGCTCGCTCGACTCTGTGACATAATAGCCGAGCCGGTGCATCAGCTCGCGGCGGACCCTGTCCGGTCCGTCCGACGTGCCCATCTCGAGGGAGCGGCGCTTAATCTCCGGATAGAGGTCGTTTCCTTTGTCGTCACGGATCTCCAGAAGCCATGACTGGTGGTTTATCCCGGCGATCTTCCACTGGTACCTGTCGTTGTAATCAATTCCCAGCTCGGTCAGAAGCCCACTTGCGCAGCCCTGTACACTGTGGCAGAGCCCGACGGACTTTATCGGCGAGGTGCGCTGCACATAGCCGGTGAGCATAGCCAGCGGGTTTGTGTAGTTGATGAACAGCGTATTCGGGCACACCGCCTCCATATCCGCAAGGAATCCGTCCAGCACGGGGAACGTGCGCAGCGCGCGCATGATGCCGCCGATACCGAGGGTGTCGGCTATTGTCTGGCGAAGGCCGTATTTTTTCGGAATCTCAAAATCCGTAATCGTGCAGGGGTCGTACCCGCCCACCTGGATCGCGTTTACGACGCAGTCCGCGCCGGCGAGCGCTTCGCGCCGCTCGGATACGCCCAGGTACTTTTTAATGCTCGCTCTGTTCTCGTTGACGTTTTTATTGATGTTGGAGAGCATCAGGTAACTCTCTTCAAGCCTGTCCTTATCGATATCGTAGAGCGCGATATCACAATTGCGGATATCCGGCGTGCACATGATGTCTCCGAGAACATTCTTTGAGAATACGGTGCTGCCCGCACCCATAAAAGTAACTTTCATATACTCTCCTTTTATTCTTTTATTTATTTTACCGTCTTGAGCCACGCGCGGAGCTCGTTGACGATCCTCTCCGCCTGGTCGATCCTGTAGGTGTTTTCTTCCTTAAACGGCTCCTTTTGCTCTTTGCGGCAGTATGTGCTCATCTCGGTGCCGTAGCGGTTGATATGGTATTTGGCGATTCCGGGGTACTGGTTCGCAATCTGCGAAAGCACTCCGAGGTAGTCCGAAACCCTTTCCGCTTCGGCCGGGTGCTTATCGTAGTTTTCGCAGAGCCACTGGTACAGATCCGGGTGGAAGTTTCCCATAATCCCGCAGAATCCGGCCGCGCCCGCTTTCAGCGATTCGAGCAGCAGCGTCGAGTTCGCGTTGTAAATGCCGAAATCAGAGCCCTTTACGGCGTTGATTTTCGCCGTGATGCCTTCGATCGTGCAGGAGGTCTCCTTCATGAACGCGAACCGCCCTGTGGAGGCGCAGAATTTCAGGATTTTTTCCGAGAGCATCCTGTTGAATTTTTCCGGTCTCTCGTAAAAGCCGAGCGGAATCTCCTTGTTTTCCAGCCCGTCTATTATCGTCTTGATGTTTTCGATGAACTGGTCCTCTGTTTCGCCGTGCTGATTGAGCCTGCCGACGATCAGACAGAGACAGTCGACGCCGGTCGCGACGACCGCGTTCAGCTCGTTTATCTGGTCTTCAATGCTGTCGCTTGTGTGGCCGGAGGCTATAATCGTCAGCTTTCCCTTATTGGCTACGATATATTTGGCCAGCGAGACCTTTTCCTCAAGCGAGAGCGTGTTTATCTCGCTTGACGCGCAGAGCGCGAATACGCCCGGACAGTTAAGCCTTTCATACCACCTGAGAAGTCTGCCGACCGCCGGGTAGTCGATTTCTCCCTCGGGTGTAAACGGAGTGAGCATCGCGGGATAGGCGCCTTTTTGAATGGTTTTCATAGTATTCTTCCTCTTTTAAACTGTATTTATTGAGCGTATAGCTCATTATCCGTATATTCGGGGTCGCAGGTGAGGTTGATGCCCATCTTTCTGAGCACGCACTCGTCGCCGGACCGAAGCATTACCGTCGAATGCGCCTGGCAGCCGGCAAGCGCGGGCAGCATACGGTATGCCCGCTCGACGCATGGGTCCGATTTTGCGCAGATGCTCATTGCGATAAGCATCTCCTCGGCGCATAATCTTTGCAGTCTGGATTTCAGTATATCCCTTTTCATCCCCATAATGGGCGTCAGCACGTCTGGAGACAGCAGCTTGATATCGTCGTCCACCGAGGCAAGAGTTTTGACCGCGTTCAGAATCGCCGCGCAGGTCGCCGTCATCAGTTCGGACTGCTTGCCCGTTATGATTTTTCCGTCGGGAAGGGCTATCGCCATCACCGGAGCTTTGCATTTCTCAGCATATTCCCTTGCGGGGACCACCACCGCTCTGTTCTCCGGTTCGAGCCCGATCTGGTTCATTATCACTTCTATCCGGTCGGGGATATCCGACTCCGTGAGACCCTGCTTGTAATCGCAGCCGGCTTTGAAAAACCTCCTGATAATCTCCTGTTTCGCCGCCTCGCGGCATACCTCGTCGTCCGATATCGCAAAGCCGGCCATGTTGACGCCCATATCCGTGGGCGATTTATACATGCTTTTTCCGGTAATTTTTTCAAGTATCGCCTTTACTATCGGAAATACCTCGATATCCCTGTTGTAATTGACCGTCGTCTTCCCGTAGGCCTCAAGGTGGTAGGGGTCTATCATGTTTACGTCCTTTAAGTCGGCGGTCGCGGCCTCATAGGCGAGATTAATCGGGTGCTTCAGCGGGAGATTCCATATCGGAAAGGTCTCGAATTTAGCGTAACCGGTTTTTTTGCCCTGGAGGCTCTCATAGTAAAGCTGGGACAGCGCCGTCGCCAGCTTGCCGCTCCCCGGGCCCGGAGCGCAGACCAGAACAAGGGGCCTTGTGGTTTCAATATACAGGTTCGCGCCGTACCCCTTGCTGCTTATAATTGTATCGACCTCGGTGGGGTAGCCCTTGGTCGGCCTGTGGAGGTATACGGTATATCCCATGTTTTCAAGCTTTCTTTTGAAAATATCCGCCGCAGGCTGCTCCCTGTACTGCGTTATTACGATTGAATTGACCTTTATGTCCAGCTGCTTGAGCTTCCATATGAGCCGCATCGTATCGGCATCGTAGGTTATGCCGAAATCCGCCCTCATTTTATTTTTCTCAATCGCCGCCGCGCTCACGCACATGATTATCTCGGTGATGTCTTTCATCGCGAGAATCAGCTTTATCTTACAGTTCGGGTCATAACCCGGGAGCACGCGCGCCGCGTGGAGATCGTCGAACAGCTTCCCCCCGAATTCGAGATAGAGCTTGTCGCCCAGCGCGGATATCCTCTCCATGATATTCCGAGTCTGCAGCCTTACATATTTTTCATTGTCAAAACCGGTCACCTTTTATCCCCGCTTTATTTATCTTATCTGTCCGTTCCCGTAAATGGCATATTTTGTGCTCGTGAGAACCTCGAGTCCCATCGGCCCCCTCGCGTGGAGCTTCTGAGTGGAAATGCCGATCTCCGCGCCGAGCCCGAATTCGTTGCCGTCGGTAAACCGTGTGGAGGCGTTGACATAGACCGCAGCGGCGTCGACCTCGTTTAAAAATCTCTCCGCGGCGGCGTAATCGCGGGTCACGATCGCCTCGCTGTGCCCCGAACCGTATTTCGCGATATGCGAAATCGCCTCGCCGATGTCCTTTACAACCCTGACCGACAATATATAATCCAAAAACTCGGCCGCGTAATCCTCCTCCGTCACCGGCTTTACGGCCTCGCCGAGGATGGCGCGCGTCTTTTCGCAGCCCCGTATCTCTACGTTTTTCTTCGCAAGCTCCGCGGCGATCTTTGGCAGCAGCGACGGCGCCGCGGCCTCGTCTATCAGAAGGCTTTCGGCCGCGTTGCAGACCGACGGTCTGGAAGTCTTCGCGTTGTACACGATTTTTACGGCCATGTCGGGCTCCGCGCTCTTTTCCACATATACATGGCAGTTGCCGACCCCGGTCTCAATCACCGGCACGGATGAGTTTTCTACAACCGAGCGGATCAGGCCGGCCCCTCCCCGGGGGATCAGCACGTCGAGAACGCCCCGGGCCCGCATCATTTCCTCCGCCCCGGCCCGCGTCGTATCGTTCAACAGGTTGATCGCGTCCTCCGGCAGACCCGCGCGCGCAACAGCCGCACGCATGATCCCGCAGATCGTCAGGTTTGATTTCAGCGCCTCTCTCCCGCCGCGCAGGATGCAGGCGTTTCCGGATTTCAGGCAGAGCGCCGCCGCGTCGGCGGTCACGTTCGGACGCGCCTCGTAGATTATCCCCACCACGCCGAGGGGGACGCGCCTTTTTTCAATAACCAGCCCGTTGGGGCGCTTTGTGCCGGATATTATCTGCCCGACCGGGTCCGGGAGCGCGCAGAGCTCCTCGACGCCTGCGGCGATCTTTTCGATCCGCTCCGGCGTCAGCCTCAGCCGGTCCACCATCACGGGCTTTATCCCGTTTTCCTCCGCGGAGAGTACATCCTCCGTGTTTGCCGCGATAATCTCGTCGGTTTTCGCAACAAGCGCCTCGGCAATACCTCGAAGCGCCCTGTTTTTTTCATTTTCACCCGCGAGCGCGAGCGCCTTTGCCGCCGATTTGGCTCTCGCCCCGATTTCCTCAATCATTTGCGGCACCGTCCTTTCCTCTCGTCGCCGCGAACAGCGTCCCCCTGAGCCTGCCCTCGCATATGTCGAGCACGCTCTCGGGCGACGCGCCGTTAGTGATGACCATGTCGATGCCCGCGGCCATCGTGATCTCAGCCGCGGTCAGCTTCGCCGCCATGCCCCCGGTCCCCATCCTTCCGGCCCCGCCGGCGAGCGCGCGGATTTTGTCGTCGATTTTTCTGACCACAGGAATCAGCTTTGCCTCGTCGTTTTCCCTCGGGTCGCAGTCAAAAAGCCCGTCGATGTCCGAAAGGATAATCAGAAGGTCGGCGCCGCAGAGCACGGCGACATAGGCCGAGAGCCGGTCGTTGTCCCCGAAGCCCGCAAGTCTCTCTATCTCATAGGTCGAGATGGTGTCGTTCTCGTTGACGACGGGGATCACGCCCAGCTCAAGCAGCGTTTCGAAAGTGTTTTTCGCGTTCGTCCGGCTGGACTCGTGCTCCAACACATCCTTCGTCATCAGCACCTGTCCGACGATATGACCGTATTCGCTGAACATCTTGTCATAAATGTGCAAAAGCGAGCACTGCCCGACGGCGGCGACGGCCTGCTTTGCCCGGACCTCGTGGGGCCGTTCGGACATGCCGAGCTTCGCCATGCCCGCGGCGACGGCGCCGGAGGTCACCAGAATAACGTCCCGGCCGGAGTTTTTAAGGTCCGCGAGAGCGGTGACAAGGGCGTTTATTTTCTTAAGATTGAACTTCCCCGTGGAGTGAGTCAGCGTGGAGGATCCCACCTTCACGACGACGCGGGAAATCCTGTTTCGGTCAAGGTTAAGCATAAATCGTCGGTCTTCCCTTATTTAAAATAATAATCGAACCGGTCATACAGCGGCGGCGAAAAATCCTCGTGCTCCGTCTCGCCGTTGTGGTAGGTTATGTAGGTATCCTCGATGTCGCCCTTCGAGAGGGAGAGCGTAATGACCCTGCCGCCGCGCTTGAAGTTCTCCTCGCAGTTGCAGTGGTAGCCGGAGTTTCTTCCATAGGCGAGCATAATTCCGAACATTCTGCCGTAAAAGCTGTTCACGTGATCGTGCCCGGCGAAAACACCCTTTACATCCCCAGTCTCCCACATGGCGGTGAAGAGGCCGGAGTTGACCGGCGGAGTGTAGACCTTCTCGTGCCTGGTCCCGAAAACGCCGTCAAACATCCACACATCGTTGAACTCTGGGAGGGGCACATGGCAAAAGACCAGCGACGGAAGCTTTTTACTCCCGTCCGCCCTGCGCTTACTGTGCTCCGACAAAAACCAATTGATCTGGTCCCTGGTCACATAGCCGTCGGCTTTGACGGTTTTGCCGGGGGAAATCTTATAATTAATGTTGTTATTGCAGTCAAAATGGTAGAGCATCCACACAGGGCTTCCGTCCGGGCCGAAAACCGGGACGGCGTAATTCCCGTAACCCGACAGTTCCTCCGGCCCTGTCTCAAAAAGGCTTAAGGGATATTTTTCAAGGGCTTCGGAAAGCGCTTTCCCGGCGCGGCCGTCGCTCTCATGGTTCCCAAATACAAACGTGTACGGCTTGTTCAGCTCCTCAAGGATGCCGTTCACCCTGTCCATATACCGGACGCAGTTGACGGAGCTCCCGACGATGTCGCCGGTAAACGCGACAAGATCGGGGTTCTCCCTTTCGATAAGGCAGCGGATAAGTGCAAACGAAGCGGTGTCTTTTCCGTCGTACCCGCTGACATGGGTGTCGGTCAGCTGCAGTATTTTAAACGAACCGTCGGCCCTGAAGGATAGCCTTGGTTTTTCCATGCGGAGCACCGCTCTTTCTCTGTGTTTTCTATCTCACTGATTTCTCAGCTTTTTCAATTCGCGGTAGTCGATAAGCTTGATTCCCTGCGCCTCTATGTATTTCCGCGTGTCGGGGTCGGCGAAAAACCGGTATTCCCAGACTCTGCGCTGCCAAACACTCGTGGTGTTCTTAAGCTCGTCGCACTCCACCGCCGGATGGATGTAGGTCTCCACGAACCCGTCCGGGCAGTGCCTAAAGCGTTCAAGCATATAGCTGCGGAAGTTTTCGTAGCTCTCCTTCTGCGGGCCGTTGAAATTGTGTTCCCAGAGATAATCCGGCGTCGCGATGTTGTACTTATGAACCAAGTCTGCCATGCTGGAGAGGAGATTGTCCGGAACCTCCTTCGGCTCCTCCTGTTTTAACGGCATCCGGAACGGGTAATCCATCTCGGCGCAGAGCCTGAACACAAGCGGCAGAAAATTCTGTATCCCTTCGAGCCCGTAAAGCGAGCCCATATGGTTGTCGAGATGGGACGGATTGAGGCCGTACTGCTTTGCGAACGCGACCTGAGCGCGAATCTCGGCTTCCACCTCGGAGGGAACGGCGTTTTTCTCGAAACCGTCGCAGTGGAAATGCATGTACCCCGTCTCGTCCCGCAGGCTGCTGTTCGGCCCCGTCGACACCGGACGCCATTTGTACTTTTTCCACTCGCTGGTAAACGTCAGATGGACGCCGATCGCGTATTCCGGGTGTTCTTTCGCAAACATCAGCGCTTCGGGAGCCCATCCGCAGGGTGTCATCA
Organism: Bacillota bacterium; assembly: GCA_033813635.1. Classification (GTDB taxonomy): domain Bacteria; phylum Bacillota; class Clostridia; order Oscillospirales; family QAMX01; genus JAPXRI01. Next base: position 6,357 of record JAPXRI010000015.1, on the reverse strand, counting down.
CCGTTGAAGACGTTATCCCGCCCTTTTCGAAAAGGTCGAATACTGCGATGTTCGCTGCGTGGCACATTCCGAAATCGTCCGCATTGATAATCAAATACTTGCTCATACGGATCCTCCTTGAAATATAACGCAAATTTTCAAATCCGGAGCGGTAAAAGGGCACAGCCGGGCGCGCAACTTTAAAAAAGCGCCGCTTTAACCGCATCCAAAGCATACCCTATGTTAGGATATCACAAACATTACCCCAATGCAAGCAAAAAAATCCCCCCGCGATTTACCCGTAAAGACACTTTACAAAATGTATTAGTTATCATATAATAAACAGCGCTATATGCCGTATTGTATTTTTTAACGGAGGTCGGTAAAATGGGTGCGAACTTCTCTGAAAATCTCGCCAAGCTCCGCAGGGAGAAAAAAGTGAGCCAGAAGGCCGTGGCTAAAACGCTCGGCGTCTCCCAGGCCCTGCTCTCCCATTACGAAAACGGGGTGAGGGAGCCGGGCATCGATTTTCTTGTGAAGGCGGCCGAATACTACGGCTGCTCGGTGGATTTTTTGCTCGGCCGGACAATGGACCGGAGCGGGATTTCGTTTCCTCTGGGCATGTCCGACGATCTCTCCGGCAACAGACTGGACCCCGACTCAAAATATGTCTCCGTCACAAAAAAACTGCTGTTTAACGCCGTCACCCTCCTTATCGAAATCATCAAGAGCTCGGGTAACAAGGCGCTGATGAACGCATCGATTGAGTACCTGCAGTTCACCCTCTATAAGCTTTTCAGGATTCTCTGCCTCTACTGCGAGAATCCCGACGATTTTTTTTCGGTCCCGTTCGACTCCGTCCGCCCGCTGACGGACGCGCTGTTCAAATTAAACGAATACCGTTTTGTATCGCTCTGCTCCGACAAAAAGCAGACGCCGGTCAGGCTTGAATACGAGGAAATCTCGGGGAGGTATCCGGGCCTGTGGCAGTCCCTTATCACGATTATAGAAAAGGTGGATGCGATGGCCGGAACGCTCAGCGGGGACGCCTCGGCCGGCCGCGGCGAAAAGCAGCCGTCTTCGGGGGCCGTATGAATAAAGGAAAAATTCTTTTCGCGACCGACCTCGACGGAACGCTTTTGAACGACAGCGCGGTCGTAGACCCCGTTCACGCCGCGGGGCTCAATCGGATGTGCGGCGAAGGGCTTTTGTTTACAGTCTCGTCCGCGCGCTCGCCCCGCTCCGTGGCGCAGGTACTCGACGGCTCCGGAATTTATCTCACCGCTCCCGCCGTATGCCTCAACGGCGCCGTTTTATGGGATATGAAAAAGGACATCCCGGTCAGGAGCTTCCCGATAAAAAGGGAAGCGATGGAAAAGGCCTGGGCCGAGATGGTAAAAACCCCGCTCTCCTGCCGGCTTTTTTCCTGCGATGAAACCGGCGCGGGCGCCTCAGGCAGCCGGGCCCTTCTCACCACCTATTACAGGGACGACTGTCCGGCGGACCCGGTTTCGACGGCGACCCAGCTGAAGCTCGCCTCGCCCCGGACTCCCGTTATCCCGTTTTCCGGTTCGCTGCCGGACGCAAGGATTATCTCCTGCTCGTATTTTGACAGGACCGATCTGCTCTTTCCATTGTACAGCGCGCTCTCGGCAATCGACGGCATCAGAGCCGTATTTTACAAAAGCACCTACAGGGAAAACATGAGCTTTCTCGAATTCTATTCTGCCTCCGGCGGAAAGGGCGCCGGCGCCCGGGCCGCGATGGCGCTCTGCGGCGCGGAGCGGCTGTATGTATTCGGGGACAATTTCAACGACGCTGACATGTACCGCGTCGCGGATATGAGCTTCGCCCCGGCCAACGGCGAGTCCGAGATGAAAAAGCGCGCCTCGCGCGTCATCCCCTCGAACAACGACGGCGGAGTCGTTTTAACAATCGCAGAGTATTTCCGCGGAAAATAGAGCATAATTGTACCGGGCTGCCGCACAGCGTCAGCCCGGTTTTGTTATTTAATATGCCGCCGAAGTTTTTACTTAGTGTCCGGCGCTATTTTCGGATCACTCCATCTGTTCGATCAGCGTTTTTCCGGCGCTTGTCAGACCCTGGATTGTGACGTTTCTCATTCCGTCCTTGCGCGCCACGCGTATCACAGGACAGTTCGGATTTCTGTTGACAACGCCGGAAATAACTGAGTCGCTGAGGTAGGACTCGAGGTTTATCGCGCTGTTGCTGTTGCATATAATATTGGATATAGTGATGGCGGACATGCAGTCCCTTTCGTTTTTTCCGTAAGCGCTGTCGCCCTCGCCCAGCAGCAGAACGCCGCCCGAGCGGGCGCTGTCCGGAGACGTGTCGATTACGCCGTCAATCACAACGTTCCATATGCGGGACATGACTGGGAGGAGGCGTATCAGCCAGCATATGCCGCCCTTTGAATATCCGACTATATTGCGTATCACAATGTTGTAAATATCCCGCTCGCGCCGGGACCAGTCCGAATGCATGACATGGGTCGTGCGGAGGCTTCCGCCCGGGTGCAGGTCCGGGGACGCTATAGCGGTAAGGGCAACGAGGTCGTCCCCTGTTCCCCCGGTGATGTCCGAGATAACGATGTCGTGGCAGCCGTTTCGCAGGTCGATCCCGTCCTGGTTCTCCATATTGTGCAGCATCCCGTCGATCTCTTTTGCCATGCAGGCGTCGAAGTCCATTTTCTCCACCCGTCCGAAGGAGCAGGCCTCAAGGGAAACTCCCCAGCCGTGATAATCGACCATTCTGAGGTTTTCAATGGAGAAGTACTCCGCGTTGGCAAACAGAATGCCTATGTCTCTCCAGTCGCCGTACTGGGATTCGCCGGGCTTTTCGGCGTCAGTTCCGTAGGTGTGGTCGTGCTCGTCCCAGAAACCGAGGTTTCCAGAAGCCCGTTTTTCCTCGCTGATCCAGCCGGCCATGCGCAGGATATCCTCTTTCTTTTTCGGGCAGGGATTTGCCAGCAGCTTGCTGCCGTCGCCGGTTGAGCGGGGATGATCCGCCCCCTCCAGAACGCAGAGACCCTCGCCCCTAATGTGGATGTTCCGAATGGGAGCCGTTTCCTCTATTCCCATACCGCAGTTGGCGCTGCGGAAAAAGTTGTCGCGGCACTTATCCGAGAGCTTGATTTTGCAGTTCTGAAGCACGACGGTGGTGTTTTCCGGTATCAGAATCGCCCGGTCAATCAGCCAGTAATCCCGCTCCGGCTCCGTCTCAACCGCCCTCCGCGGGATGACCACAAAGCCGTTCTCCCTGTTCCTTATGGCGTTTTCGATCCGTTCGCTGTCGGTCGCTCCGGTAAAATCGTTCGCTGTCCGCATAATTCTGCCTCCATCTTTCTCCTATATTTATCTGCCCGAATCATAGCATAGAATCGGGCCTTTTTCAATGCCGGCCTTTCGCCTTTAAAGAAAGCAACCGAGAGCTCTTTGTGGGAGGCAGCCTAATTTCTCCGCTTTTTTCTGGTTTTAACGGCCAGTTTCCAGAGCTCCACCACAACGAGCGGCGTCAGCGCCAGCCCGAGCGCCGCGAGATACAGCTCCGCGCCGAGCGCCGCGAGGCCGAAAATTCCGGTCAGCGGCGGGATTGACAGGATCGCCGCGATCATAAAAAGCGAGATCGCCGCGGCGCCGTTTAAATATCTGTTTGTAAAGAACCCGATAAGGAAGAGCGAGCGCTCCGAGCGCATGTTGAACGAATGGAAAACCTGCTCGGCGGATAAAACGGAAAACGCCATCGTCCGCCCTGCGGCGATATCCCCGGTCGCCCTCCAGCCCGTCCAAAAACCGATAAGCGTCAGCGCCGCAAACATCGCGCCCTGCAAAAAAATCCTCAGTCCGTACCCGCCTGCGAAAATACCCTCGCCCTTTCGCAGCGGCTTTCTCTTCATCACCCCAGGCTCGACGCTTTCCATGCCGAGCGCAATCGCCGGCAGGCTGTCTGTGACCAGATTAATCCATAAAAGCTGCATCGACAATAGCGGCGACTCCCTCCAGAGCAGCATCGCGAAAAACACGGTGAAAATCTCGCCGATATTCGTCCCGAGCAGGAAGCCGACCACTTTCTTAATATTGTCGTATATCCCCCGGCCCTCGCGCACCGCCTCGACGATCGTGGCGAAATTGTCGTCCGTCAGCGTCATATCCGCCGCGCCCTTCGCGACGTCCGTACCGGTAATACCCATCGCGCAGCCGATGTCCGCGGCCTTCAGCGCCGGCGCGTCGTTGACGCCGTCCCCGGTCATCGCGACGATCTCGCCCCGGCGCTGCCACGCGTGCACAATCCTGATTTTATCCGTCGGCGAGACGCGGGCGTAGACCGCGGTGTGCGCCACGCGGGCGTCAAGCTCCTCCTCCGTAAGCTTCTCCAGCTCGCTGCCGGTTATCGCGCCGTCGTTCTCCGTCAGAATCCCCAGGTCCCTCGCTATCGCGCAGGCGGTGACCACATGGTCGCCGGTGATCATCACCGGTTTGATCCCCGCCTCGCGGCAGATACTGACCGCTTCCCGCGCCTCCGGTCTCGGCGGGTCGATCATCCCCACAAGGCCGATAAACGAGAGCCCGCTCTCCAGCGTCTCCGGCGCAATGGGTTCCGGGAGCTCTTCAATCTCTTTGATGCCGACGGCGAGCACGCGCAGCGCGCTTTCACTGAGCGAATCCATTACCGACCTTCCCGCCTCGAGGTCGCCTGAGGAACAGCACCTGGCAAGCGAGTCGAACGACCCCTTCGTGATAACCGTGTATTTCCCGCCGATTTTATTGACGGTGGTCATCAGCTTTCTGTCCGAGTCGAACGGGAGCTCGGCTATACGCGGGTATTTTTCGTTGAGCTCGGCCTTCGGCAGCCCGTGTTTCATCGCCGCGAGGACGATCGCGGTCTCCGTCGGATCGCCGATGTGGATTTCCCTGCCGTCCCTCAGCTCGACCGTGCCGTCGCAGCAGAGGGCGGCGTACATTAGAAGCCTTTTAATCTCTTCCGAAACATCTCCGCCGAGTTCCTCCGCGCGGGCGCTCCCGGCGGTGTACGCAGCCGTCAGCGTCATTTTATTCTGCGTCAGCGTTCCGGTCTTGTCGGAACAGATCACCGAGGCGCTGCCAAGCGTCTCCACCGCCGGGAGGCGCCGGATGATCGCGTTCCGCTTCACCATGCGCTGTACGCCGATAGCGAGGACAATCGTGACGATCGCGGGCAGCCCCTCCGGTATCGCCGAGACCGCCAGGGAGACCGACGTCATGAAAATCTCAATCAGTTCCATGCCGTCCAGAAGACCGATGACAAAGATCACCGCGCACGCGGCCAGCGCGGCGGCGCCGAGGTATTTCCCCAGAGAAGCGAGCTTTTTCTGAAGCGGTGTCTGTTCGTCGATCTCGTTGTTTAGAAGCTTCGCGATTTTTCCCATCTCGGTGTCCATGCCGGTGGCCGTCACCACGGCGGTCGCCCTGCCGTAGGCGACGCCGCAGCCGGAATAGACCATGTTCAGCCGGTCGCCCAGCGGCGCAACCGCCGCGACCTCCGCGGCCGCGTTTTTCTCCGCCGGCACCGATTCGCCCGTCAGCGCGGACTCCTCCGACTTCAGCGCCGCCGATGAGATCAGCCGCGCGTCCGCGGGGACAAAATCCCCGGCCTCGACTCTGATTATATCGCCCGGAACCAGCTCCGCCGCGTCGACGACACTCTCCCGTCCGTCCCTGACAACCCGGGCGTGGGGCGTGGAGAGGCTTTTCAGCGCGTCCAGCGCTTTCTCGGCTTTGCTCTCCTGGGCGACGCCGAGGACCGCGTTCAAGAGCACGATCGCGAGGATCAGCAGGGGTTCGAAAAAGCTCTCCCCCTCGTAGAGCGTTACGGCAAAGGAGATTGCCGCGGCCGCGATCAGGATGATGATCATCACGTCCGCGAACTGCTCCAAAAACCGGCGGATAAGCGTTTTCTTCTTTTTCTCAGCAATTTTATTCGCCCCGTACCGCGCAAGGCGTTTTTTCGCCTCCGCCTCGGTGAGTCCGGACGCGGCGTCGGTTCCCAGCGCCGACAGCACGGCGCCGATATCGTCGAAATAAGCGTTCAAATTCTATTCCCCCAGGATAAAAAAAGAATGTCCGTCCCGGAGACCTTCGCCCCCGCTGTGACCTTCTCATATTTTTATTATGCAGCTCGATTGATTTTCATAAATTATAACTTTTATATTGTCTTATGTCAACAAGAGCATCATTAATGAAGCTTCTCCCGTATTGTAGCGCTACAATACATATTGGACAGTGGATAAAAAAATAGTGCGAGAATGGGACACATCGGTTAAGATTGAGTTACCACACAACAATCAGCCGAAAGGAAGTGTCCATTCCCGCATGAACAGTG
>JAPXRI010000014.1:0-58013 GCA_033813635.1 Bacillota bacterium | reverse complement strand
TTGAGCAAGTCAATGTATCGACCAAAGTAGATGAAGATTGGCGTAAATTCCTCCATGAGCGTAAGGAAGCGGATATTTCAGCAATTATAGAAGAAGAAAGATTAAAGCCTGAAGAAACCCGCCGTTTCATCGACAATGCTTTCCGAGACGGAACGCTTAAAACAACCGGTACAGCCATTGATAAAATCATGCCACCTGTATCTCGCTTTGGCGGAGGCAGGGCTGCGAAAAAGCAAGGAATTATTGAAAAACTGATGTATTTCTTTGAGAAGTATTTAGGGTTGGTGTAGCAAATAATCAATACAGCAGATTAAATAAATTGATAGGTTACTATAGAATAAATATTGTGAGGTGAAATGATTGCATAAAAAGCAAAAATCTCCATTTGAGCTATTAAGAAATAAGGCTATTCTAGCTATTTTAGACGGTGATTCTCAATTTGGAGAAATAGATGATGTAGAGATTTCAATGCCTTATTTAAGTGGCCCGACTATAGTAGAAATTTCCCAATTATTTGGACTGTCTGAAACATACGGATGGAATGGAGGAGCATTAAGTAGATGGAATTACTTAGATAACCTTCTTAAGCATGGAATTGAGACTAACCGAATTAATGATATTCTTTCCTATCTATTTTCAAAACAGCAATTTACAGATAAACTTAAAAGGAAAACACCAGATCAGATTGAAGAGATCTATAATTATATCGTTAAGACAGTAATAGAACAGATTAATGGAATACTTTATTTTGGTGGCAATAAACTTACTATCATCAATCAAAGATTTCATATTATTCCAATAAATTCTACGATTAAAGTAACTACTCCTCAAGTAAAAAACATTGATCGAGAATACATTAAAGATATTTCTGAGAGGGCAATGCTTGATGTGGTAAATGGAAGTTATGACAGTGCAATCACTAAATCTAGAACATTATTAGAAGAAGTATTTTGTTATGTTATCGAAAACAAGAATGAAACGCCAACAGACAGTGGAGACATAGGTAGGCTTTATAAGCAAGTAAAAGGGTTATACAATATGCACACAGATAAAAACCTTGATAGACGAATCAATACACTACTTTCAGGTTTGGAAAAAATCGTTTCATCTATTGCTGAGATGAGAAACAATAATAGTGATGCGCATGGTGTTGGAAGTCAAAGAATTAGTATATCTGAGCATCATGCTAGACTTCTTGTAAATTCTGCAATGACTATGGCTGAATTTATACTTTCAGTGGGAAATAATACAAAATAATAAAGAGACCAGCCACATCAAGCCATTAAGTTTAAATGTGACTGGTCTTTTACTTTTGCCCCGCTTGAAGCTGTTCATTTAAGTTTTTCTTCAATCCCTAAGTGAACGCTTCTTTAGCGGCGCTTTTTTTCCGCGTCGGGCTATGCCCGCGCGTTGACAGAAATGAGCAGGATGTAGTATCATATAGATGCAATAGCCGCGCCGCGGACAAATCCGGCTTCATCGAAAGGAAACAATTATGAAATACCCCGAGCTTGAACCCTTTGCATACGCATATAAAAACGCCGATGTAAGCGGCATCGCGCCGGAATACGAGAGGGAATACCGCATCGCCTGCGGCTTTCGAGGCATTGCGCTGAACGCGCCGTTGAAAATAAACCCCGACGACTGGTTCGCGGGACCCTGCTGCAGCTACGACGGGGTCAACATCTACTATTCCCGGGGCGCGGGAGTGATGGTTTCCCGAAAGGGCGCCGAGGAGGACAAGAGGAAATACCCGGATATGTCCGACGAGATTGACGCCCTGTTTGACGAATTCGAAAAGCTGCAGCCGCTGAATTTGCTGCGCGCCTCGCTGACGCCTGTTCAGCAAAAGCTCACGGAGACAATGTGCTGCTGGGGCACCGGCGGAGGGCACGCCAACCCCGACTACGAGATGCTGCTGCGGGTCGGCACAAACGGCATCCGCGAAAAGATCGCCCTTTTCAGAAAGATTCACAACGACCGCGACGGGTTCTACGACGCCCTCGAGATCGCGTTGTCGGTGATTGAGATTCTCGGCGCGAGGTACAAAAAGATCGCGGAGGAGATGCTCCCGTCCGCGCCGGAAAAGGACGCGGCGGCGCTATCTCGCATAATCTCCGCCCTTGAAAATATCCCGCAAAATCAGCCCCGCGACTTCTTTGAGGCGTGCCAGTTCTACTGGCTGGCTTACAGCTGCGTCGAAAACGATTCACCCGGCCTTTTTGACTACGCCCTCGGGAGATATTACGAAAACGCGGATCCGGAGGACAGATACGAGTGCCTTAAAAAGCTCTGGCAGCTGTTCAGGCGCACCAGAGCCTGGAACCTCTGCATCGGGCGCAGCGACGAGTTCGGGCGGGACTACACCTGCGCTCTGACCTATGACACCCTCAGAGTGGCGAGGGAGCTCCGCTACAATACGCCGAACATCACGATGCGCTTCCACAAAAACTCGCCCGAGGAGTCCTGGAGGGCCGCCGCCGAGACCATTGCCACCGGCATAGGCATGCCCGCGATCTACAACGACGAATGCGTCTGTCCGGCGCTTGAGGCGCTGGGCATACCGGCCTCCGACTCCCGCCTCTACTGCATGAACGGCTGCAACCAGATCGACATCTTCGGAAAGTCCCATATGGGGCTGGAGGACGGCGAGATCTGCCTCGCGAAGGCCCTGGAGCTGGCGCTGTTCAACGGACACGTTTCGAACTGCGAGGAAAGGCTCGGGCTCGAAACCGGGGACGCGGCGGATTTCAACAGCTTTGACGAGCTTATGAACGCCTATTACAGACAGACCGAATACCTTGCCGACAACGCAGTCGATATCTCAAACAAGGCCCAGAGGATCCTCGCGGCGGAGGCGCCGAGCCCGTGGCACTCGCTTTTAATCGAGGGCTGCATTCAGAAGGGTATGGACTATAAAAACCGCGGGCCGATCTACGGCCACGGCCAATTCCTGACCGAGGGCCTGCCCGACACCGCCGACTCGCTGGCGGCGCTGAAGCACTTCGTCTTTGACGAGAAGAAATACACGATGGCCGAGGTCATCCGGGCGCTTAAAGCCAACTACGAGTGCTTTGAGGAGATGCACAGGGACTTTTCGGAGTACAGCAAATTCGGCAACGACATCGACGAGGTCGACGCGATATACGCCGCGATAACGGACCATGTCTACAGGTATTTCCAGACAAAGGAGACCTTCCGCGGCGGAAAGTTCGGCGTGGGCTGCAGCACCTTTGACCGGGCGGCGAGGTACGGGTCCGCCTGCGGGGCGCTTCCAAACGGCAAAAAGAAGGAGGACACGAACTTCGCCGAGTCGATCGGCCCGGTTCCCGGCTGCGACACGATGGGCCCGACGGCGGTGCTGAACTCCGTTTTAAAGTGCAACCAGTACCTCGCCACCAGCGGAAACGTTTTGCAGATGAAGTTCGCAAAGAGCCAGTTCGCCGCGGAGGCGGGCATCGACGCGTTTATCAACCTGGCGAAGACCTATTTCCGCATGGGCGGGCAGACGCTGCAGGTGAACGTCCTCTCAAAGGAGGAGCTGCTCGACGCCTACGAGCATCCGGAAAAGCACAGGGATCTGATTGTCAGGGTCGGCGGCTTCTCGGAGTACTTCGTCAGGCTGGATAAGGGGCTGCAGCAGAATGTAATCAGGCGCAGCGAGCAGGTAATGTGAGCCGGGCCGATAAAGGATACATATGGTGGGAAAAATATTCGATATACAGCGCTTTTGCATCTATGACGGGCCGGGGATACGGACAAACGTGTTTTTCAAGGGCTGTCCTCTCCGCTGCGTCTGGTGCCACAACCCGGAGTCCCAGAAGTCCGAAAATCAGCTGATGTTCTACCGCGACAAATGCGCCGGCTGCGGCGAATGCGCGAGGCTCTGCGCCAACGCGTTCACAGGGGACTGCGTCGGCTGCGGAAGGTGTGTAGAGAGGTGCAGGCACGACGCCCGGAGGATTTCGGGAAAGGAGATATCCTCCGACGAGGTTGTAAAAACGGTGCTTAAGGATCGGGAGTTTTACAGGACGTCGGGCGGCGGCGTGACGCTGTCCGGGGGAGAGCCCCTGATGCAGATCGACTTTGCCGCGGATATCCTTAAAAAATGCAGGGAGAACGGCATCCACACCGCCGTCGAAACCGCGGGCTTTGTCAAATGGGAGCGTTTTCTAAAGGTTATAGACTGTGTCGACCTGTTCCTCTACGACATCAAGGGCATAGACAGGGAAAACCATATAAAAAACACCGGCGTTTCCAACGAGCTCATCCTTGAAAACGCGAAAAAGCTGATGGCGGCGGAAAAAAACATCCGTTTCCGTATGCCGGTGGTACCGGAACACAATATGCGCGAGGTCGCCGCGGTCAAGGCGTTCGCCGGCGATTTCCCCCTCGAGCTGATGAAATACCACACCACGGGCAGGGGCAAATACGACGCACTTTCACGCTCGGAGCAAAAGCTCGCGATTGTCCCTCCGACTGACGAGGAGATGGAGGCACTGGCCGCGGAAAACGGCGCGATATACAACAAGACAGGGGTATGACGACGATTACCGTCAAACAAGAGGAGATAATAAGATGAATCTGAACACAAAAACATCGATGACCGACTGCTTTACCCTTTCAAACGGCGTAAAGATTCCCTGCATAGGCTACGGCACGTGGCAGACGCCCAACGGCGGAGTTACGGAGAAATGCGTGAAGGCGGCCATCGAAAAGGGCTACAGGCACATCGACACCGCCTTTGCCTACGGCAACGAGGCCGAGGTCGGCGCGGGGATAAAAGCGTCCGGCGTTATGAGGGAGGATATTTTCCTGACCACCAAGCACTGGGTCACAGAGCGCGGCTACGAGAAGACGCTCGCCGCCGTCGACGCCTCCCTCAAGAACCTGGGCGTGGATTATATCGACCTGTATCTGGTGCATTGGCCCTGCGTCGAAAAGGTCTCCGCGGACTGGGAGCTTGTCAACGCCGAGACATGGCGGGGCTTCGAGGCAGCCTATAAGGCGGGCAAGCTCAGAGCCATAGGCGTAAGCAACTACGAAAAAAAGCACATCGACGCGCTCTGCAGGCGCGCCTCCGTGAAGCCGATGGTCAACCAGATCGAATTCCACCCGGGCTATGTCCAGTACGACAACGTGCTCTATTCACAGAAAAACGGGATGCTGGTGGAGGCCTGGAGCCCGCTGGGCTCCGGCGCGGTTTTGAACGACCCCGATCTCGCCGCGATAGCCGCGAAGTACAACAAATCCGCCGCGCAGCTCTGCGTCAGATTCGCGCTGCAGTGCGGAGTTCTGCCGCTGCCGAAGTCCACATCTCCGGAGAGAATGGCCGCAAACGCGGATGTGTTCGATTTTGTCATCAGCGACGGGGATATGCAAAAGCTCTTAAACTTCAAGCCCCTGGGCTTCAGCGGATATCTCCCCGAGGACGCCCCGGCAGACGCCCTCGCGGGCTGAGCGGGTTTGTCGATTCGCTGCAAAGTCAATAATGCAAACATGCGCGAACGGAAAGAGCCTCCAAACTCTCTTTCCGTCCGCGTTTTTTATTTGATAGATACGTCAGCCCCCGGCTCCTCACCCGGGGAGGGCGGTCAGACGATGCCTTTGACCCGCGCCGATTACAGCGCGGAGACGAATTCCCTTGTGTTGACGCTGAAAAGCACGGTGTCCTTCTTGTATCAGGAACCCCAGAAGCATCCGGAGTGGATAAGATACGGCGATTTTATCTACTACGCGGACGGCGTGGACCGGGATTCCGTGGAAAACCTGTTTGCAAAGCATTTTAAACCATAGGAGACGGGCGCGAAAATCTAAAATACGCAAAACAAGGGACGAAGGAGCTTGAAAACAGCCTCCGTCCCTTGTTTAATTCGGCGATACAGCGCGGGGCGGGGGAGCCGCCAACGCGGAAAGTCCGCCTATTTCGCTTTCGCGACCTTTAAAAGCTCCGAGTACATCGCCAGCAGCGCATTTTTGACCACGGTGGGCGCGGACGGGGCCCAGGTGCCGTACATCCCGTAGTAGTATATCGGCGTCGCGAACAAAGGGACGTCCGCGTTTTTCACCTTCTCGGCGATTTCGATTGCGTCGTCCGGAATCACGCAGCGCCGGGTTTTCTGGCAGGCCACGCAGCCCCGGCAAAAGCCGATGGTTTTGCCCTTAAGGCTTTTCGACGCGGTTCCCGGCGTCCCTCGCTCCGCGCTCAAATTCCCCGGCGAGCAGCTCGGAATTGCTGTCCCCCCGAAGGCTCGCGGAAATAATAAGTACGTTTTTCATTTTTTTGTCCTCCATAGATTTTTATTTTGCGGTAGAACCAATGCTGATAATTCTTAGGAATGCTTCACATGATTTTGATATGTTAGATTCAGGTCTTTCTTTCCAAAAGATAACATTACCTTGTATTTCTGAAGTGATTCCAAATGAACTGTTTAGTATATAATGGACATCAAGTGTGATTGCATCACCAGCCTTGAATAAAGTGGGGTCTTTAATTGGATAATCTAAACTATATGGAGAATCGATTTCTAATTCTTTTGAGTCTCGCATTGTGAGAGGAAATTCAGAATTCAAAAAGCAATCAGCGTGTACTATTTGGCACCCATATGTAATATCAAACTTTATAAACCTAATTGACTTTATAAATTGATTGTTTCCATTAAATATTAAATGAATTATATTTCCTTCGATATTAAAGCTATTCCAGTCAATAAAGGGATATACATCCTTTATCAGGTCCTGCTCCATGATTTTCATGTTTACCTTATTAAGTGTATCGTTTTGCTTGTATGATACCAGACCGAGAATTACCGTGCCGACAAAACCCAAGTATCCGCCCCAGAACGTTAACCAATCGGATTTATCAATTTCTGATATCTTAAAGGGACCGCTGATTAGGAAAAACGCGAAGGTCAACAAAGGCCCGAGAACCAACAATAAAACAATGGTGATCCCGAGAAAACGCGAAAAATTATTGCTCCACAGCTCTGAAAAACGCTTTGAAAGCTTATTCCGCCAACTCATAATGTTACCTCCCCGAGTAGCAATATATTTTTCACCATTATATACCAAAATGGCTCGGGAAACAATAAATCGGAGTATTTAATTAACATTAAGAGTTTTCAAAATCGGTTTTACGGTTGATATAGGAGGGGGGGTGACGCTATGAGTAAAAAGCTGAAAATCCTAAAGCAATCATAAAAAAGCCGAGGGGACAGAGCTGTTGCGTCCGGTCTTATCCGGCAATGCCGTACCGGTAAAATTCAACATCTCCTTCCCCCTATGTGTTTTTGCGTTTCTTTTATGTTCTACAGCCTGTTCGACCGTATTATCGAAATCAGCAGCCAGAAGCCGAGCAGGGCAGCGCCGATATAGCCGGCGACGCCCAGCGCGGTTACCGCGGGAGTTGCGCCGGAGCTCAGGATCACCGACGAGCCGATGATCAGCGCCGCGATAACCAGGCCGAACACGATGCGGTTGACCATGCGGTTCACCGTCTCGGTCAGCTTTTCCTGCTTGGGGTTATCGATATTGACCGTCAGCCTTCCGGCCTCGGCGGCGTCCAGCAGCCGGGAGAGCTTTTTTGAGTTTTCAAGCACGAGGGCAGGGAAGCGGTACGCGTCCTTGAGGAACTCGGCCGCCCTGCCGCGGAGCTCCTCGGGGCTCGCGAAGCGCCTCGCAGCGTAGCCCACCACGATGCTCATCGTGTTTATCCCGGGCGAGAGCTCGGCGAGCACGCTCTCAATGCCGATCAGCCCCTTGCCGAGCATCGTCAGCTCCCGGGGGATTACGATGTTGTTCCGGGCGCAGGCTCCGAAAATCGCGTTGACCAGCTCGGAGATCTCAATGTCCTCGAACCGCGCGGACGCATACCTGCCGTAGATCGCGGCGATGTCGCTGTAAAGCTTGGCCCTGTCCACCGGGCCGCTGGGCGTGACTAGGCTTAAGACGGAGCGGGTCAGCTCGTCCGCGTCGCCCGAGGCGCAGCCCGAGATCACGCCGTTCAGCTTTTTAAGCGTGACGGGGTCGAGGGTTCCCATCAGCCCGAAATCGAGATAGACGATTTTATTCCCCGACACCATCAGGTTGCCGGGGTGCGGGTCGGCGTGGAAAAAGCCGTCGCCGAAAATCTGCTTTACATAGTTGTTGGCGAGCTTGCGGCCGATGTCGTCCCGGTCGAAGCCCTCCGCGTCCAGCGCCGCGGCGTCGTTTATCTTGATGCCGTCGATATACTCCATCACGATGGTCTGCTCGGTGGTGTAGTCGTCGAACACGCGGGGCGCGGTTACGCATTTCACATCCGCGTTGTTTTCGCGGAATTTTTTTATGTTTGCGGCCTCGTTTGAGAAGTCCAGCTCGAGCCGGGCGTTTCTTTCCAGCTCGTCAAGTATGCCGCGGACGTTGACGAAGCTGAATAGAGACGAAAGCCGCTTCGACCGGAACAGAAAGCGCAGGATGCCGATGTCCTCCAGGATCGTATCCCTGACGCCGGGCCTGCGCACCTTGACGACGACGTCCTCGCCGCCGGGCAGAACAGCCCTGTGGACCTCCGCCACCGAGGCGCTGGCAGCCGCTTTTTCTTCAAATGAGGAAAAAAGCCGTTCGATAGGGCTTTTAAGGCTTTCCTCGACAACGGCTTTGATGTCCTCAGGCTTTTCGGGCCTCACGTCGTCCTGCAGCTTTTTAAACTCCTCGATGTACTCCGGGGGCATAAGGTCCGGCCGGGTGGACAGCAGCTGGCCGATTTTTACGAAGGTCGGCCCCAGCTCCTCGAACGCCGCCCGGATGTTCGCAGGCGCGATCGAGCCCTTTACCCCCTTGGCGACGCCGTGGCGGATGAAGACCGCGGTAATTTCGCGGAGCCTTCTTCCTTTCAGCTTCTTCTTCATGCCGGTTTTCTAGCGGTTTTCAAGCGCTTCGACGCGCTTTTTGAGCTCCTCGAGCTCGGCCTTCGTCGCGAGCCCCATGCCGGAGATGACCTCCTTGAGATGTTTGTCGGCCTCCTCGCCCTTGCTGCGGATCTTCTTCTTGAGCTCCTCGTTTAACTCCTTGCCGTCGTTGACCGCGAGCTCGCCCTTTTTGACGAGTTCGTCGACGATTTCCTCGGCCTTTTCGTAGCCGGCCGCCAGGCTTCCGATCCCGGCGAGCAGCAGCTTTTTCAGCGTGACGTCCATAGGATTTTCCTCCCTTTTAATATTCGGCCAAAGATATATTGTCCGCAAGCTTAGTATAGCCCGATTTGGGTAAAAGTCAACCGCGGGAAAGTGAACAAAACGGTGGCTGAATCAACTCGGTTTCGGAAAGCGGCTGTTCAACGGCGCTTTTAAGCTTGTCTTTCGGAAATCGTTTGATCCTGAGAGCTTTTTGAGCTGCCGCGGTCGGGAATACACCCTAAAAAATGATTATAAACGGTAATAAGTAACCGGTACAATAAATCGGTCTCCGACGAAATGACGCTTTTCACGGGGCTTAAATCCCAGTTTCTCGACGATTTTTATTTTTTCATAGTCTGTATCCCCGATTTTGAAAAAGATACCATCCTTCTGACCGCTTCGCAGCCGAAGAAGTCCACGCAGCAGCCCGTATCTTCAACCAAACGGCTGGCGATAAAAACCATTGCTCCGGATTGTCCGTAAACGCATGAATAATCGCCGCCGTTTTGAAGAAGTCTTCCGTATTTCGCGTGAATGCCCATGCAGGATTTCTGGGTTATGAAAGAGCAATTTAGCATTCCGGCGTTGACATCCATTAAATAAAACGGTCCACGCCGGAGCGATAGCGGAATGATGGGAATACGGTCGGCAACGGATCCCGGCTGAATTTTCAGATGCGTTAAATCAGGCTCGGATTTCCCTGAAAAATATCTCTGTTCAAAATCCACCTGATCCCCGTCGGCGAACCATGCCATTACGTTGGAGCCCGGCAAAAAGGAAAATCCGAAGGAGTGGTACATCTTCGCCGCAACGGGGTTGCTCGTACCGAGGTAAGCGGCCTCGATGCCGTTGGAGCGAATTTCATCGACAATGTATCCGAAAAGCTTTTTGCCCAGTCCCTGTCCCCGGACCTCCCGGCGGGTACACATGCCGGACAGAGCGCAGATCGCGGGAAAATTCCTTGGTATCGTCATGTGGACCGATCCGTAAGCGATACCGTTTTCTTCCGCTGCATAGGCAATATCCAACTGATATGCCGCATCTCTGCCGCCGAGGTGTTGACCTTCCTCCCGGCCCTCCGATTCGTCAAACACATCGGCAAGCAGACGCTGAATCTCCGTACTCCTGCAGGGGGCTTCATACCGAACAATCTGCATTTTTTTCCTCTAAATCAGTGGTTTATCATTTGTTTTGCTGTTTTAAAGCGTGAATCAATCCAGCCAGATCGGGTTTGTCCAGGCCAGCCTGCCCTCGAAGTCGCAGACCACCGCTCGGACGTATTTGTAGCCGCCCTCCCAGCTGCTCTCGAGGTTGTACTCGGCGCGGGTTATCCCCTCGGGCTTGGCGATTATTCGCGTCGGGTGGCGGTC
The DNA here is from genome assembly GCA_033813635.1 of Bacillota bacterium. Taxonomy (GTDB): domain Bacteria; phylum Bacillota; class Clostridia; order Oscillospirales; family QAMX01; genus JAPXRI01. Next base: position 47,491 of record JAPXRI010000014.1, on the reverse strand, counting down.
CGAATGGAATCTGACCTTCGCGGCTTTTTCGCACTCCACCACGGCGACACCCTTATCCACATAAAAATCCTTTATCACCGGGCCGCAGGAGGCGTAGAATTTGCCCTCCTTCAGCGCCGAGAGAATCGAGTTTATGTCGTTTTCGGCGTTCACCATCACCCAGCCGTTGCAGTGGTGCCGCATCGCGTGACCGTCGTCGGTCGCCACGCCGTATATTTTAACTCCCTGGCCCAGCAGCTCGTCCCAGTACGCGGCGTCCCTGTCCATATCGCAGCTCAGCGCGCAGCCTGAGTTCCATACCTCCATCGCGAAATGGCCCTTTTGCCTGTCGAAATACCTTGCAGGCGTGCTGCTCCACTGGGGATGGCAGTAGAATGTGAGGTTGTTCTTGTTGTGGAACTCGTCAAGATAGGCCTGGAACTCGTCCTGATTTTTTGCCTTTCCCGATTCGAAGCGCTCGTCCTGCTCAAAGCCGTTGCCGTCCTCTTTCGACGGGCCGATGCAGACCGTGTGGAAGGTGCGAAAGCCGTTGCCGTGGGAGATTTCGTTGTCGAACTCCATACCGGGGATAACCGTGAGGGGGACGTCGGGGGCGTGGCTTTTAAAGTTGTAGAACCGGTGATCCGTCAGAGCCAGGAAGTCATACCCGTGGCCGTAGTGGTAGCGTATCACATCCTCCGGCGTACCGGCACCGTCCGACCTTGTGGTATGGCAGTGAAGCCCTCCCTTAAGCATTTTTTTCGCCGAAACGAACGCCTGCTGTCTTATCATATATATTCACCTTTCAAAAAAATATCCGAATATAAAAATACGGACTTTGCCAGCTTTGGGGCTTTTATCCGATTATAGATGTTTAGATCCGGTATGTCAATATTTATTCCCGCGTCCCGCGGCAGATCGCCGGCCGACGCAGGGCTTGCATTCCGGGCGGATGCTGTTATAATAAATCGGGATCAGGAATAAAAAAGGAGAGGTTATATGGCGATCGATATAGGGACGCGCAGAGAGGTTTTCTGGGACGGTTATCTGATCGACACCGCGAAAACCACCGCGGAGCTTAAGCTGCACGAGCCGGTCAGGCGCGAGATTGTGCTTGTGCACGACGCGCCCTGGGAGGGCGACGGGTGCGATTACCACAACATCGTGCGCGACGGGGATATCTACAGGATGTACTACCTTGGGTGGAACATGCTGCACCCGGAAAAAATAGTGGTCTGTGTGGCCGAGAGCGCCGACGGTCTTGCCTGGACCAAGCCCGAGCTGGGAATCTGCGAATACGCGGGCTCGAGGAAAAACAACATCATCCTCGACGAGACGACGGACCGCTACGACAACTTCTTCGTCTTCAAGGACGACAACCCGGCCTGCCCGCCCGAAGAGAGGTTCAAGGGCGTCGCAGCGTACAACAAGCCGCCGCGCTGCAGGCTCTGGTGCTATACGAGCCCCGACGGCATACACTTTACCCCGAACAGAATGATTACCGACAAGGGCGCCTTCGACACGCTGAACACGGCGCTGTGGGACGGAACCCGGGGGAAATATTTCTGCTTTATCCGCGACTTCCACAATGTCCCGGAAAGCGGCGAGCTCAACAAAGGCATACGGGACATCCGCGTCCTCGAGTCTGAGGATTTCATACGTTGGAGCGAGCCCAAGCCGCTGGATTTCGGCGAGGGGGAGGACTACCCGCTCTACACCAACGTGATTACTAAGTATTACCGCGCGCCCCATATTTTTACCGGGTTTCCGTCCCGCTACGTCGAGCGAGCGGGCTGGAGCGACAACTTCGAAAAGCTCTGCGGAAGGGAGGAGCGCCTTGAGCGGATGAAGCGCCACCCGCGCTACGGCCTGACCACGACGGACTGCGTTTTCATGTGCTCCCGGGACGGAAAACGCTGGAACCGCTGCGACGAGGCGTTTATGCGCCCGGGCCCGGAGCACCCGGCAAACTGGGTCTACGGCAGCTGCTACCCGGCCACCGGGATGATCGAGACGAAAAGCGACATACCCGGCGCGGACAACGAGATCTCGATGTACGCCTTTGACAACCACTGGATGGGCATTCCGGCCGTGCTGAGGCGCTATACGGTGCGGCTGGACGGCTTTATGTCCTACCACGCGCCCTATCGGAAAAAAGCGCTGGTCACAAAGCCGTTTGTCTATCGCGGGGACAGGCTCTTTATCAACTTTTCAACCTCGGCGCGGGGGTATTTAAAGCTCACGCTCCGCTGCGGGGACGAGAGCCTTGAGACCTGCGAGCTTTTCGGCGACAGGGCCGACCGGGAGGTGGGCTTCGAAAACGGCGAGGCGTCGCGGTTTAAGGGAAAGCCCGTGGTTCTGGAGGCCGGGATGCGCGACGCGGACCTCTACGCGTTCAGGTTCGATTAACCCGCATGCGCCTCTGGCGCGGCGCGGGATAAAATCGAAGGCCACGGAAACGAAAACATCCGTGGCCTTTTTCATATGCCTTATTTACCTGTTCTGGGGCTGGGACGGCGCGGGGGGAACCTGCTTGAACTGCTGTTTGACACGGTGCAGCTCGGTCAGCGCGGTGGAGAGGGCCTCCTCCGAGTGGGTGAGGGCGTCCTCGACGAATTTCGAGGTGGCGCTTTTCAGCTCTCTTGCGCGGGTCTCGGCGTTTTTTATTACCTCGTTTGCGTGCGCCTCGGCGCTGGAGGTGATCTGCCTCGCCTGGTTTTCGGCGTCGGCAACCTGCTGCTTGGCGTTGGCCGCGGCGGAGGCCAGAAGCTCCTTCGCGGCGCGCTTGGCCTCGTTCAGTATCGCGGAGTCGTTTACAAGCACCCTGGCCTTGTCCTCGGCGGCGCGGATAATCGCGTCAGCGTCGCGCCGGGCGGCGGCGGCCAGCTCGTTCCGGGATTCGACGATGGCCCGGGCCTGCTGAAGATCGCCCGGCAGTACGGACTTAATCTCGTTGATCAGCTCGAGGAAGCGGTCCTTATCTATTACGACCTTGCCCCCGCTGAGCGGCATTGCCCACGCTTCCGTAACCATATCGCCGAGTATGGAAATCAGTTCGTCCAAGGTATGTCTTTCGTCCATATTTACCTCCATCCCGCCGCTTTGCGGGCGATACAAACAGTGTGTCGTGCCGCGAAGCTGAAATGTCCCTGCTTTGAACGGCCGGCAAGCGGCTCATTTCTTTAAAATTAACGATATCAGTAGTTGATCGCTTTGAGCGCCTTTATAGATTCCTCCGGCAGATACGCCGATACGTCCGCGCCCATTTTGTAGAGGTGGAGCGCCGTGCTGGTGCTCACGTGGAAATACTCGGGGGCGCAGGGGATTAAAACGGTTTCCGGCGCGCCGAGGGAGGCGTTCACCGCCGCGATTGTCCGCTCGTAGTCGAAGTCGCCCCCGGTGCGCACGCCCTTGACCACAGCGGCCGCCCCGATGCGCTTGGCGTAATCCGCGAACAGCCCGCCGCTCTCGTCCACCGCCACGTTGTCGAGCCCGGAAAGCGCGACTCGCGCAATCCTCGCGCGCTCCCCGAGGGGGAAGACGCATGGCTTCTGGTGGTTTTGCATCACGAGAACGACGACGCGGTCGAAGACCTTCGCCGCGCGGCTTATGATATTCACATGCCCGAGGGTGATCGGGTCGTAGCTGCCTGGGCATACCGCAATTCTCATGTTAAGTCAACTGTCCTTTTTAAGCGGCGGGGCCCGCCCTTCTATAGAAGCTGAGCGCGGTGCCGCCGTATTTCGCCGCCCTGTAAAGCGTAAACTCTCCGAGCTTTTCCGGGAGCGCCTCCGACGAGGCGCTCTCGCATATTATTATACCATTCTCTTTAACAATGTCAAATGTTTGTATGAACGACATCACGCGATTTAGAAATCCGCTCCGGTAGGGCGGGTCGAGAAAAACGACGTGGAAGCTCCGCTTCGGCGCGCTCTGCAAAAACGCCTTGTAGTCCGACAAAACCACCTCCGCGCGCTCGGAAAAGCCCGTGGCTTTGACGTTGTCCCTGATGACGCGGAGGGCCGCGGGGGAGTTGTCGACAAACACCGCGTGCCCAGCCCCGCGGCTCAGCGCCTCAAGTCCGAGCTGCCCGGTTCCGGCGAACAGGTCGAGCACGTTCCGCCCCTCGATTTCAAACTGAACTGTGTTGAAAAGCGCCTGCTTGACGCGGTCGGCCGTGGGCCGGGTGTCAAGACCCGGGACGCTTTTTAAGTTTCTGCCCTTTGCCGAGCCTGTGGTTATTCGCATGGTTTCTCTCCGTTGGATGGATTTTGTCCGTCTGCCTCGCCGCCGTGGAAATAGGCGTGCACCGCTGCCGCGGCGTTCGACGGGATAACCTCCGCCAGCTCCGCGACGGACGCGGCCCTGACGGCCTTGAGGGATTTGAAGCGCTTAATCAGCGCGGCGCGGCGGGCCTTCCCGATGCCGGGGATGGAGTCAAGCTCGGAGCCGACGGCGCTTTTGCTGCGCTTCTGGCGGTGGTAGGTGACCGCGAAGCGGTGCGCCTCCTCCTGCACGGCGGCGACGAGGGAAAACGCGGCGGGGGAGGCGTTCAGGCCGATTTCCTGGCCGTCCGGCGTGACCAGCGCCCGGGTGCGGTGGCGGTCGTCCTTGACCATGCCGAGGAAGAACGGCTCTACCCCGAGTTCGGAAAACACGCGCTTTGCGGTGTCCACATGCCCGGCGCCGCCGTCGATCAGTATAAGGTCGGGCAGCTTTTCGGCTTTTTCCGCCGCCTTGCCGTAGCGCCGGGTCAGGACCTCGGCCATCGCGAAATAATCGTCCTGGGAGGTCTTGCCCCGTATCGCGTATTTCCGGTAGGAGGCCTTGTCAGGCCGTCCGTTTTCGAATACGGCCATCGCGGCGACGATGTCCGAGCCGCCGGTGTTCGAGATGTCGAAGGCCTCGATGCGCAAAAGCGGGGAGGAACTGCCGGTGAGGCGCGTAAGCTCCGATACGGCGAAGCTTGAGAGCTCCTCGCTGCTGGTGGTGCGGAGCACCTCCTGCCGGGCGTTTTCCTCCGCCATGCGCAGAAGGCTGTAGTTTACTCCGCGCCTGGGGCAGATCAGCTCGACCTTTTTGCCGCTCTCGTCGCAGAGGAGCTTTTGCAGCAGTTCGGCGTCACCGAACCGGTGCGCGGTCAGAATCCTGTCCGGTATGCGGCCGGAGCCTGGGTAATACTGCTTTAAAAACGCCTCTATGATCTCCGGGGCCTCGGCTTTTGACGAGAGCTTCAGGGTGCGCACGTCGCTCCCGGCGACAGTGCCGTTTTGGATGCTCAGCACAGCGATGGCGATCTTGGTCTCGCCGACGAAGTATCCGACGGCGTCCACCAGCCCCTTGCTGCCGGTTATGATCTTCTGCCTTTCCCGGAGGCGGGAGACGTTGGATATCCGATCCCGCAGGAACGCCGCCCGTTCGAACTCAAGGGCCTCGGCGGCCTCTTCCATTTTCCGCGTGAGCTCCGATACCAGGTCGTCGTATTTACCCTCCAGGTATAGAATTGCCTGGGAGATCAGCTCCTTATACTTCGCGGGGTCCTCCTCCTGGCGGCAGGGGCCGTAGCACTTTTTCGTCTGGTAGTGGAGGCAGGGCCTTTCCTTGCCGATATCCCGGGGAAAAACCCGTGAGCAGACCGGCAGCGCCAGCGCGGAGCAGATGCAGTCGATCACGTCGTGGGCCACGTTCCGGCCGCCGTAGGGACCGAAATACAGCGCCCCGTCGTCGGCTTTTTTCGGCACGATCTGAAACGTCGGGTACTCCTCCCGGGGGTCGAGCCGGATAAACGGGTAGCCCTTGTCGTCCTTTAAAAGTATGTTGTATTTCGGCTTGTGGCGCTTGATCAGCGAGCACTCGAGGATCAGCGCCTCGAACTCGTCGGAGGTCACGATATAGTCGAGGCTTCTCGCGTTTTCCACCATCACCCGCGCCTTAAGCGAGGGGTTGTTCTCGTGAAAATACTGGGTGACCCTGTTTTTAAGCGCCTTGGCCTTGCCGACGTAGATGACCGTCCCGTCCTTGTCGGAAAACAGATAGACGCCGGGCAGCGCGGGCAGCGAGAGCGCTTTTTGTCTGAGTTTTGAAATGGAATCGTCCATATGGGTATTTATACCTTTTCCGGTATTTTAAACAGACAGGCGGAGTAACCAAAGTAACCCCGCCCGAACCGCTTTGAAATTTTATAGAGCTTACTGCTTGGTGAAATCCGAATCAATCAGCTCGCACAGCGCGTCTATCGCAAGCTGCTCGTCGCTGCCGTCGGCTATGATGCGTATCGATGAACCCTTTGTGACTCCGAGCGACAGGACACCTAAGAGGCTTTTGGCGTTTACGCGCCTATCGTCTCGCTCAATCCATATACCCGAGCGAAACTCGTTCGCTTTCTGAATAAAAAAAGTTGCGGGACGCGCGTGCAGTCCGACCTGATTGTTAACCGTAATCTCCTTCGTCAGCATGGGACAACATCTCCTCGTTTAATTCAGCCGTGTGCCGCGGCGCTCAATAATGCCGGGGTAAAAAGACCCGATGTTAATTATTTATAATAAGAATACCTTTTTTCTGATAAAAAGTCAACAATAAACCTGGCGCCTCGGTAAATTTTGTTTGTTTGTACAGAATATCCGGCGCGGCTTTTCGCGGTTTCTTGACAAAATAACATTCGCTTTGACGGCGTTCGCCGTTTTTTCAACAGAGCAGGAAAAACAGAACTATTGTTCGTTTTATTCCCGGGAATTCGTTCGCCAAAGGTATTATTTGCAGTATTTTCCAATTTTATTTTTGTTTTGCTATTGCATTTTTCAGGCGACTCCTTTATAATAACAGTGCGATGGTAGCAAAGTGGCAGATAAGTGGAGAAGATTTACCTTAGACGAAGGGGGCGCGGACGGAGATGCTGATCGGCGGTTCAAAACACAATATCGACGCCAAGGGCCGCATGTTTTTTCCGGCGCGCTTCAAAGAGGATTTGTGGGAAGACATCACCATCTGCCGCGGCGTTGAAAAATGCCTTATGCTCTTTTCGCCGGAGGAGTGGAAGCTGTTTTCCGACAGGATAAAGAGCCAGCCGTTCTCCGTGTCCTCCCAGCTGCAGCGCTATTTCTTCTCGACCGCGGCGCAGTGCAGCGTGGACTCCCAGGGGAGGCTTTTACTGCCCCAGCCGCTGCGGGACTACGCCGGGCTGAAGAAGGACGTATGGGTGGTAGGCACCCAGAACAGGGCGGAGATCTGGGATCTTGACGAGTGGAACAGGGCACAGGACGCGCTGACGAACGAAGACGTCAAGGCGCTGATGGACAAGATCGGGTTTTAATCCATGAACGGTTTTGAGTTTTCCCATATCCCGGTGCTTAAAGAAGAATGTCTCGCCTATCTCGACGTGAAGCCGGACGGGGTTTACATCGACGGGACGCTGGGCGGCGGAGGCCATTCCGAGGCGATTCTATCGCGGCTCTCCTCCGGGAGACTGCTGGGGATAGACCGGGACGCGGAGGCTATCGCGGCGGCCGCGGAACGGCTTTCCCGCTTCGGAGAGCGGTTTATTAGCGTAAAGTCAAACTTTGCCGACATTGAAAGCGCTGCGAAGAGCGTCGGGATCGAGAGGGCCGACGGGGTTTTGTTCGACCTCGGCGTCTCCTCCTACCAGCTGGACAACCCGGACAGGGGCTTTTCCTATTCGGCGGACGCGCCGCTGGACATGCGGATGGACGCCTCGTCGGGAATGACCGCGGCGGACGTAGTCAACGGCTACTCCGAGGCCGATCTGGAGCGGATTTTAAGGGATTACGGCGAGGAGCGCTTCGCCCGCTCAATCGCGGCGGCGATAGTCAGGGAGAGAAGCGAGCGCGCGATAAGGACGACGAAGGAGCTCTCCGACATTGTCACGTCGGCGATACCGGTCCGCGCGGCCAGAGCGGAGAAGCAGCATCCGGCGAAGCGCAGCTTTCAGGCAATCAGAATAGAGGTTAACGGCGAGCTTGAGGCGGTGAAGACCGGCGTCGAGGCGGCGGTGAGGCTTCTGAAGCCCGGCGGCAGGATATGCGTGATTACGTTCCACTCGCTGGAGGACAGGCTGGTGAAGCAGAGCTTCGCGGCGCTCGCGCAGGGCTGCACATGCCCGAGGGATTTTCCGGTCTGCGTGTGCGGAAAAAAGCCCGAGCTAAGGATTTTGACAAAAAAGCCGGTCACGGCCGGCGAAGACGAATTGGGAAAAAACACCCGTTCAAGGAGCGCAAAGCTCAGGGCGGCGGAGAAACTATAGAACAGAAGCAGGATAATTAGTGCCAAAACCTTTGTGCCGTTTCGCGGCAGGACGGAGACTGACATGGAAAGCATAAGATATAAAAAGTACGCGGTTCCCGAAGCCGATTACAGCTATGACAGAAACGCCGTAAGAAAGCCCGCTCCGAAGGAGGAGCCCCAGGTCGTCGTACGTCCGTCACGCAGGCCGGCGGAGGTTCCAAGCGCCCGGCCGAAGCCGCGGCACGCGGCGAGGAGACGGGTAAGCGTTTTATACATGGCGGTCGTGCTGGCCGGCGCACTTTTCCTGGGCAGCATCATTTCGATGTACAGCCAGCTGACCGAGATATCCATCGCTTCGTCCAAGCTTAAAAACGAGATTACGAGCCTTTCAAAGCAGCAGTCCGCGCTGCAGTACCAGATAAACCAGAAAATGCCGCTGCTTGACATAGACGAGTACGCGGTTAACCAGCTCGGCATGGTGAAGGCCGAGGAGTCGGACATCATCTACATTGAAAACGATAATACCGAGAGCTTCGAGGTGGCTGATAGGAGCGCGGTGGGCGGCGTGGTCGGCTATATTCTGGAAAAGCTCGAGAGCTGCGCGGAGACGGTGTGGAGTTTTATCAATTAAAAAACGGCGCAGAAGTGCTTCAAACGGCGGAAGAGCGGAATGATTTAGTATAAAAAATCAAACTGCCGTCCGCCGCTTTACGTTTTAAATAAAGACAATTTATTAACATATCAAAAAGCGCCAAACCATAGATTAATAGTGATAAGCGAACGGATAAAGGAATGATGCGGATTTGATCAGCAATACTATGAATAAAACATCGACCCGGAGAATGCTGTTTCTGTTCGCCGTCGTTGCGCTGCTTGCGGTGCCGACGCTTTTATACAGCCTCTACAAAATCCAGATAAGGGACGCCGCGGAGTACCAGGAGATGGCCATCGAGCAACAGACCAGGGATATGCTGGTCTCGCCGGTCCGGGGTACGATCTACGACAGGAACATGGTTCCGCTGGCGATGAGCGCCACCGTCTACACAATCGTAATCTCGCCCGCCGAGATCGGCAGCGACGCCGAGGCGGAGTATATCGCGCAGGGTCTGTCGGAAATTCTCGACATGGATTACGATAAGATCCTCAAAAGGACACAAAACAAAAAGAGCTATTACGAGATTGTCGCGCGAAAGGTCGACAAGACCGTGTCCGACGCCGTGCGCGAATTCAAGACAAACAAGGCTACAAAGGAGTTCACGCTGGCGGGCATCAAGCTGTTTGAGGACACTAAAAGGTATTACCCCTACTCCACGCTGCTCTCGAACGTGATCGGCTTTACAAACTACGACAACGAGGGCCAGTACGGCATAGAGCTGAAGTACGAGGATGTGCTCAAAGGCATGGTCGGCCGCGTCATCACCGCGAAAAACAACAAGGGGAGCGCGCTGTCCTTCTATTTCGAGCAGTACAACGAGGCCCAGGACGGCCTGAGCCTGGTCACCACCATCGATCACGGCGTGCAGCAGATACTTGAAAAGCAGCTCGCCATCGCGCAGGAGGAAAACAACTGCGCCGAGGGCGCCGTCGGCATCGTGATGAACGTAAAGACCGGCGCGATCCTCGGGATGGCGCAGACGAACAATTACGACCTGAACGATCCCGACAAGCTGCCCGACGAGGTCATGGAAGAGATAAACCGTCAGCCCGAGAACCAGCGGGAGAGCCTTATCCTGAACGCGCTGTTCGAGCAGTGGCAGAACAAGGCGATCCAGCAGCCCTACGAGCCGGGCTCGGTTTTCAAGATCATCACCGCTGCCACCGCGCTTGAGGAAAACGTGGAGACGCTGAACTCCCAGTTCTACTGCAGCGGCACCTGGAAGATCGGCTCCACCACCGGCAACTGCTGGAAGACCGCCGGCCACGGCCAGCAGGATCTGACGAAGGCGATCGAAAACTCCTGCAACAGCGCGTTCGTTAAAATCGCCCTCGATATCGGCGCGCAGACGTACTATAACTACTTCAACGCGTTCGGGTTCACCTCGAAAACCGGCGTCGACATGATGGGCGAGGTGGGCACGGTCGCGGGGGTGCATTACCATACATACGACGTATTCACCAACCCGGATCTCGGCGGTAACGTCTCGCTGGGCACCTACGGCTTCGGCCAGACGTTCAAGATTACCCCGATACAGCTTATCACCGCGGTGTCCAGCGTCGTGAACGGCGGCTATCTGATGAAGCCGTACGTGGTCTCGGGGCTGGCGGATTCCAACGGGAACATTGTCCAGAGCTTTCAGCCGACGGTGGTCCGCCAGGTGATTTCTGAGGAGACCTCTAAGACGATGTGCACGATGATCGAAAAGGTGGTCTCGGAGGGCACGGGCAAAAACGCGTATGTTGCCGGCTACCGTGTCGGGGGGAAGACGGGCACCAGTGAAAAAAGAGATAAGTCGATCCAGATGGGCCGGGATTATTATATCGCCTCGTTCCTCGGCGTCGCGCCCTGCGACGACCCGCAGGTAGCGGTGCTGGTTCTGCTCGACGAGCCCGGCGGCTATCTTCACCAGGGCGGCCAGATCGCGGCCCCGGTGGTCGGCAGGATCATGAGCGAGATTTTGCCCTATCTCGGGGTCAAGGCACAGTATACCGAGGATGAGATCGCCGACATGTCGATCGAAGTCCCGAACGTGGTGGGCGCGGACGTCTCCTACGCGAAGGCGGATATCGAAAACAGGAATTTCAAGGTCGAGATCAAGGGCGGCGGCGACAAGGTCACCGCGCAGTACCCGGCGGCCGGCTCCAAGATACCCGGCTCGTCGACAGTGATCCTCTACTGCGGGGTCGAGCCCGACACCAGCGAGATCAAGGTGCCCAACCTGATGGGCCAGTCCTATGAGGAGGCACTCCGGATTCTTGCGTCGTACCACCTCTATCTCGACGCCTCCGGCGCCCACGGCTTTGCCAGCAACAGCGAAATCAAGGTCAGAAGACAGGATCCGGCCTTTGGCACAACGGTCACCTACGGCTCGGTGATCTCGGTGGAGTTCTACTCCGTAAGCGATACCGGAGAATAGGAAATTCGGCTTTGCCGAATTTCCATGGAAAAACCGCTTGTCCGTTAGGCAACGCATTTCCCGGCTGCGCCGTGAAACGCGTGCCATTGGAAAAACCGTTTGTCTGCCCAAATTCGACGGGTAGACATCGGCCCCTTTCAGGGGCCGAATCACGGTTTTTCTGATCGGGTTGTAACCTGGGGACGGGCTGGGCGGAAACCTTGCAGCATGCAAACAGCTATACATTTTATTAATATAAAAACATTACACAAGAACCGGGGGTCGGTTGAATGAAATTATCTGAGGCGCTTAAGGGTATTGACATCGTCGCGCGCAACTGCGATATGGACATAGAGGTTGTCTCGGTTTCAAACAACAGCAGAAAAGTCTCCAGGGACGGTATTTTCGCCGCGATGATGGGGGCGGATTCGGGTGTGCACGGTATAAAATACGCTCCTTCCGCGGTGGACGCGGGGGCGGTATGCGTCGTCACGGACGCAGACTGCGACGAAAGCCTGCCATATGTCCGCGTCGAGAACGCCGAGCACGCCTACGCGCTGATCGCGGAGAATTTGGCGGGTCACCCGGCGCGGAAGCTGAAGCTGATCGGCGTCACGGGTACCAAGGGCAAAACCACGGTTACGCACCTTGTCCGCACCATCCTTGAGGAAAACGGCCTGCGCTGCGGACTGATCGGCACAAACAAGATTCTGATCGGGTCGGAAAGGCGGGAGAGCAGCGCGACGACGCCGGAGCCGCCGGAGCTTAACGGCTGTTTCTCCGATATGGTGAAGGCCGGCTGCGAGTACTGCGTAATGGAGGTCTCGTCCCACGCGCTGGCGCTGGGAAGGGTGGACGGACTCGAATTCGAAGCGGCCGCGTTTACCAACCTAACGCTGGACCATCTGAACTACCACAAAGATATGGACTCTTATGCCGCCGCCAAGTCGAAGCTTTTCGGCATGGCGAAAAATTCCGTTATCAACATAGACGCCGATTACGCGGAGCTGATGAAAAAATCGGCCGCTGGCGGCGTTCTCACCTATTCCGCACGCAAAAACGAGGCGGATCTTGTGGCGAAGAACATCCGCCTGAATCCGGGCTCGGTGGAGTTTGAGGCCCTCTCAACCGCGCGGATCCGCAGGATGAAGCTGGGTATTCCGGGCATGTTCTCGGTGTACAACGCGCTGGCGGCGATAGGCCTGTGCTCCGTCCTCGGCCTCGGCTTCGAGGAGATCGCGAAGGGGCTCGAGAAGGCGCAGGGCGTGTGCGGCAGGGCGGAGGTCCTCCGAATTGACAAGGACTACACGGTTATGATAGACTACGCACATACGCCGGACTCGCTTGAAAACATCCTGAAAACCGTGCGCGCATTCACGCCGGGCAGGATAATCACGCTGTTCGGCTGCGGCGGGGACAGGGATAAATCAAAGCGGCCGCTTATGGGGAAAATCGCGGAGACGTTGTCGGACGTCTGCGTCGTGACCTCGGATAACCCGAGGACGGAGGACCCCGAGGCCATCATCAACGATATACTCGCCGGCATGACCGGGAAAAACCACACGGTGATCGTAAACAGAAAAGAGGCGATCGGGCACGCCCTGGACATCGCCCGCCCGGGGGATTTGGTGCTGCTCGCCGGAAAGGGCCACGAGACCTATCAGGATATCGGCGGCGTGAAGCACCATTTCGACGAGCGCGAGATCGTGTGCGAGCATCTGTTTTAGCGTGTAAATCTGATTTGAAAGGGCAAACCGGGCGAAATTTCGGCGGTTCGCGGCAATGGAGTATGAGAAAACTTTCGCGAAGCGAGCTCCTCTCGCTTCTAAACGATGACGGCGGCGATTTTGTCATTAGGGTAAACGGCCCGGATTTCACGGTAAAAGGGGTCTCCCGGGACTCGCGGGCGATCGCAAAGGGCTGTCTCTATATCGCTCTCAAGGGCGAGAGGTACGACGGGCACGACTTTATCGACTCGGCCCTCGCGTCCGGCGCGGCGGCGGCAATTTCACACAAGGAGTATGCGGGGGAGAAGCCGGTTATTGTGGTGAAGGACACAAGGCAGGCGCTTACCCGGCTTGCCGGGGGATACCGGAGGCTTTTTTCACCCGTCACGGTGGCGCTGACCGGAAGCGTCGGCAAGACGACCACGAAGGAAATGACCGCGGCGGTGCTGTCGGCGCGCTGCAAAACGCTGAAGACGGCGGGCAATCTGAACAACGAGATCGGAGTTCCGCTGACGCTGCTGGAGCTTGACGAGAGCTACGGCGCGGCCGTAGTGGAGATGGGCATGTCCCACGCGGGGGAGATATCCCGGCTTTCCCTGCTCGCGCGCCCGGACATCGGGCTGATTACCAACATCGGCACCTCGCATATCGAGTTTCTCGGCTCGAGGGAAAACATCAGAAAGGCAAAGCTCGAGCTGCTCGACGGTCTGCGACCGGGCGGGGACATCGTTTTAAACGGGGACGACGAGTACTTAAAATTCTGCCCGGAGAGCGAGGGCTTTCACCGGGTGTACTACGGGGTGGAAAACCCGTCGGCGGAGGTGCGCGCCGTAAACATCGAGAGCGGCAGCGAGGGCTCGCGCTTTGTGATTGTCTACCCCGGCGGAAAGGTCAAAGCGGAGACGATCCTCGCGGGTAAGCACAACATCTACAACGCCCTCGCGGCGTTCGCGGTGGGGCTCTGCGCGGGAGTCAACGCGGAGGCCGCGGCGGAGGCGCTGAAAACAGTCGGCCCCGAGGGGATGCGGCAGAGAATTTACACGCTCGGCGAGGTCACCGTAATCGAGGACTGCTATAACGCCAATCCCGACTCGATGCGGGCGGCTCTCGCGGTTTTAAACAGCTTTCCAAGGAGAAAGGTCGCGCTGCTGGGCGATATGCTCGAGCTGGGCGACTACTCGGCGAAGGCCCACCGGGAGCTGGGCGGGGAAGCGGCGGAGGCCGCGGATATCGTCGTCGCGGTAGGGAGCTTTTCACGCGAGGTGGCTTTCGGCGCAAAAGAGGCCGGTATGGCGCCCGATAAAATATATACGCCCGAAAGGGAAGCGGCGCCGGAGCTTTTAAAGGGGCTGCTGCGGGACGGGGACGTACTGCTGGTCAAAGGCAGCCGCGGGATGCGCATGGAAGAGCTGATAAAGAGATACGCCGCGATGTCGCTTGGCGGATTTGAATGCGAGGACAGGGAAGGGTAGTGCTTGATAGAATGGATTATGTTTTGATTGCCGCGGCGGTATCCGCATTTATACTCGCGATCGTAGCCGGGCTGATTATAATTCCGATACTGAGAAAGGCGAAGCTCGGACAGCATATCAGAGAGGTCGGCCCGAACTGGCACAAGACCAAGGAGGGCACGCCGGTGATGGGCGGGCTGATCTTCATCGCCGCGCTGGCGGTTGTGCTCTTCGTTTTCCTGATCCTGAAAAGAAATTCCGGCGCGGCCGCGCCGCTGTCGGTGCTTTTTATGGCGGTTTCCTGCGGGCTGATCGGATTTCTTGATGATTATGAGAAGATAGCGAAAAAACGGAACCTCGGGCTTACGGTGATTCAAAAGCTGGTGCTGCAGACCGCGGTGACCGTTGTGTTTTTATATATTATGAGGAAGATGGGCATATTTGTAGGGGAGTACATCATACCGTTTTTGGGGGTTAGCTTTACGCCCTCGCCGATCGTCTCCTACGTTTTCTCCTCGCTGTTCATCATCTTCACCGTGAATGCCGTCAATCTGACCGACGGAATCGACGGGCTGGCGACCGGCGTCACGATTCCGGTGATGGTCTATTTTCTGATCGCGTCGGCGGCCCTCGGCAGTGCGTTTGCCGGGCTGTCGGTCTATGCGGCGGCGCTGCTGGGCGCGCTGCTGGGCTTTCTGATTTTCAATTTCAACCCGGCCAAGGTGTTCATGGGCGACACCGGCTCGCTGTTTCTGGGCGGAACGGTGGCGGGGCTCGCCTACGCGCTGAACAAGCCGCTTATATTAATCGTCGTGGGCTTTGTCTATTTCGCCGAGGCGGTATCGGTTGTGCTGCAGGTGGGCTGGTTCAAGATAACAAAGGGCAAGCGGCTGTTCAAGATGTCGCCGATTCACCACCACTTCGAGCTCAGCGGCTGGTCGGAAAAGAAAATATTCGCAGTTTTTACGGGGATAACCGCGGTACTTTGTCTTGTTTCCGTTTATTGGGCATTTTAGAATTTAGTTGTTTTTAGAGGATGGCTTTGCGATGGACAGAGGAAAGCGCACCACGGCGCACGCGGAATACGACAGACTGAAATCGAATATCAGGCCGGGGCAGGCGAGGCATTCCAAAACCGCTGAGCTCCCAGTCCGGTCCGAGCCCGACAGGGCCTACCGGCGCGCCGCGAACGAGGCCTTCGCGTCCGCGGGGGTTGACTCGCTGCCGAAGGACGGAACGGTGGGAGAGGCCAAAATCGACGAGCTGCTGCGTTCCAAAAACGAGGCGGTGGCGAAGAGAAAGGTGAAGTTTTTCCCCGCCGACGCGCCGTTTTTCATGCTGGTGTTCGGGCTTTTATGCTTCGGGCTGGTGATGATGTTCTCCGCGAGCTACGCGTGGTCGATAAATGACTACGGCACGCCTTATAAGCTGATCAACCGGCAGCTTCTCGCGGCCGGTCTCGGCTTCGGCGCGATGGTCTTTCTGACATATTTCGATTATAACAGACTGAAAAAGTGGATCCCGCTTTTTTTCGCGGTCGCGATAGCGCTGCTCGTGCTGGTTTTGGTGATGGGCAGGGAGTCTAACGGCGCGAAGCGCTGGATTATAATCGGAGGGCTGAACTTCCAGCCCTCTGAGGTAGCCAAGCTCGCCGTTATTATGATGCTGGCGTGGATTTACTCCGTCGCCGGCCAGAGAATCAAGAAGTTTTCCTGGGGAATAGGGCCTCTTATCGGCGTGCTCGGCATGATTCTCCCGTTTTTGCTGCTGCAAAAGCACCTGTCGGCGACGATTCTCGTGACGCTGACGGCCGCTGTTATCGCGTTTATCGCGGGCGCGAATGTCGTCTGGCTGGGCGGGATCGGGCTCTCAGGCGCAGGGATCGTCGCGTTGGCCGTGTCGAAAATCAGCGCGTTCGACTATGTCCGGGCGCGGATTTCGGTGTGGCGCGACCCGTTTTCGGACCCGTCGAATCTCGGCTACCAGACGATTCAGTCGCTCTACGCGATCGCGTCCGGCGGCATCTTCGGGCTCGGCCTGGGGCAGAGCAGGCAAAAGCAGCTCTACCTTCCTGAGTCCCAGAACGACTATGTGTTCTCGATTGTCTGCGAGGAGCTCGGGCTTGTGGGCGCGGTTCTGCTTATATGCCTGTTCGTCGCGCTGATCGCCCGGGGCTATTGGATTTCGGCCCACGCGGCGGATAAGTTCGGCGGGCTGCTGGCCTGCGGGATCACGACGCTTCTGGCGCTGCAGACGTTTATGAACATCGCGGTGGTGACCAATACGATGCCGGTCACCGGCGTGTCGCTGCCGTTTTTCAGCTACGGCGGCACGTCGCTGGCGCTGCAGCTGGCGGAGATGGGGCTTGTGCTGAGTGTGTCGAGACAGATGCGAACGGGGAAAGAATAGCTTTTAAAGCGGCAGGAAAGAGGTAGTTTTAGGGATGCGCGTTCTGATTGCGGGCGGCGGGACCGCCGGACACATCAATCCGGCTATTGCGATCGCCGAATATATTAAAAAAAGGCAGCCGCCGTCAGAAATCATCTTCATAGGCGCGGCGGGCGGCATGGAGGAGAAGCTTGTCGCCGACGCCGGCTTTAAGCTGATAACCTTTCCGATGCGCGGATTTCTGCGGAGCTTCAGCCCGAAGGCGATTGTTTTCAACCTCGGGACGGTAAGGCGTCTTCAGGCGGCCATCAGGGCGATCGACAAAATTCTCGACGATTTCAAACCCGACGTCATCTTCGCGACCGGGGGCTTTGCATCCTACCCGCCGGTATACAGGGGCTCGAAGCGCAAGATACCGACTATTATCCACGAGTCGAACGTGCTGCCCGGGCGGACGAACAGGCTGCTGTCCCGGTACGCGGACAGGGTGCTGCTGGGCTTTGAGGACGCGGCGAAATATTTCAAGGATAAGGAAAAGCTTGTTTTCACCGGCAACCCGCTGAGAGAGGGTGTCGCCTTCCTTAAAAAGGACGAGGCTAAGAAGTCACTCGGCGTAGAGGGGGACCTTGTGTACTCGGTGTGGGGCTCCCTCGGCGCGCGGGACATGAATAAAATCACGGCCGAGATTATCGCGCTGGAGACGAAAACCGGCAGCGCGTTCCGCCATATCCACTCCACCGGGGCCTCCTCCTGGAAGTGGATGCCCGAACTGGTAAAGAGCCTCGGCGCGGACCTTTCGGCAAACAAAAACATTGACATGCGGGAATATGTGTACAACGCGCCGACCGTGCTGGCGGCCGCCGACCTGGTTTTGTGCAGGGCAGGGGCGATGACGGTCAGCGAGATCTGCGCGACGGGCGCGCCCGCGATCATTATCCCGTCCCCGAACGTGGCAGACAACCACCAGTATAAAAACGCGAAGGCCCTGAGCGACCGCGGTGCGGCCGTACTCCTGGAGGAGGATGAAATCAACGCCGAAATGCTCTTCGACCTGATCAAAACGCTGCTGGCGGACAAAGAACGGCGGAAGGCGATGAGCCAGGCCGCGCTGGCGATGGCCGTGTTCGACGCGAAAGAGAGGATATACGACGTAATCACCGAGGCGGTCCGGGGAAAGCCCGGAAAGTAGAACGCCTCATTCACACCTTCAAGCGGATCGCCATATGATGAAGCGACGGTTTTCATCAGAGAAGAAAGGCGTGATGCTTGGTTATGGAACAAATAAGGATAATCGGCGGCAGGAGGCTTTTTGGATCGGTAAGGCTCCAGGGTTCTAAAAACGGCGTATTGCCCGTGCTTGCCGCCGCTGTGCTCACAGAGGGAATCAGCGTAATACATAATTGTCCGGATCTTGAGGACGTCGCAGCGACGGTTGAGATACTAAAATATCTCGGCTGCGGCGTCAGGCGCGAAAACGAGACGCTGATCGTGGACAGCTATACCCTTGAAAAACATACGATTCCCTGCGAGATGATGCAAAAGCTCAGGTCGTCGATAATCTTTATGGGCGCGCTGCTGGCGCGGTGCGGAAAAGCGGAGATCTGCAGCCCGGGCGGCTGCGAGCTCGGCCCGCGGCCCATCGACCTGCACATATGGGGCCTCCGCAGCCTCGGCGCGAGGATAACCGACAGGGACGGAACCCTCGTATGCGAGGCGCAGAACAAAAAAGGTAAAGAGATCATACTGTCCATTCCGAGCGTCGGAGCGACCGAAAACCTGATGCTGTACGCGACGGCGTGCCGGGGTGAAACGGTCATCATCAACGCCGCGCGGGAGCCGGAGATTGCCGGGCTGCAGGATTACCTGAACGCCGCCGGCTTTAAGGTCAGCGGGGCGGGGAGCCCGGTGGTCAGAATCGAGGGAGAGCCCACGTTAAGGCGCAGTCCCTACATCACCTATACGGTGATCCCCGACAGAATCGCCGCCGCCACATGGTTGTGCGCAGTGGCTGCCGCCGGCGGAGAGCTGGAGATAAAAAACGCCGAACCCGCGCATCTGGCCTCGGTTACGGACTGTCTGAGGGAGGCCGGGTGCCTCCTGGAGATCGGCGGGGACTATATTAAAGCGGCGATGCCGGCGAGGCCGAGAGCCCTCGGCAGAATGGTCAGAACCGGCCCGTATCCCTGCTTTCCGACGGACGTCCAGCCGCTGCTCTGCGTTCCGATGGCGATTGCCGACGGCAGCACGATTTTCGAGGAAAACATCTTCGACGGACGCTTCAGGCACGCGGCCGAGCTCAACAAAATGGGCGCGAAGATTACGGTGTCGGGAAAATACGCGATATGCACCGGGGTTGAGTCTTTAAGCGGGACGGCGGTCACCGCCTGCGATTTAAGGGGCGGCGCGGCGCTGACCATCGCAGGGCTCTGCGCCGCTGGAGAGACAATCATAAGGAATCCGCAGCATATCGACAGGGGCTACCATAAAATTGAAGAGACGCTTTCGGCGCTCGGCGCGGACATCAGGCGCGAAAGCGAATAGGTTGAAATATACAGAGGATAAGAAATGCCTAACAGAGGGAAAAACGACGACGCGAGGAGACCGACGGGTGCGAATTACAGGCCCCCGTCCTTTTCCGCTGCCGGAGCCCGCGGGCAGGCTGGGAACCGGTCAAATTACAACGGAAATCGGAGCGTTCAGACGGGGAGAGCGCCGTCGGGCCGCTATCCCGCCGCTGCGGGGGACGCCGGGCGCTACCCGCAGGACAGGCGCGCACCTTCCCAGCGGCGAACCTCTGCCGGCACCGCGAGGAGGCCGGCGGAAGCGGACAGGCCCGTGCCGCGGCAGAACCGCTACGGTGAGACCGCGTCGCCCGGCGTAAGGCGGAAAGCGCAGAATAAGAGCAGAGCGGCGAAGATCTACCTTTTTGTCGCAATCTGCGCGGTCGCGGCCGCGGTCGTGCTGGCGCTGACGGTGTTCTTCAACGTGGAGACGATAGAGGTCCGCGGGAACTCCAGGTATTCGTCGGAGCAGATTATAGAAAACTCCGGCATTTCGATCGGGGACAACCTCCTCTTAATGAATAAGTTCAAATCGGTCGAGCGTATTAAAGAAAATCTTATTTATGTGGGCGACGTCGTAATCAGGCGTTCGTTCCCGGACACCATCGTGATCACCGTCAAGGAAATCGCCGTGGCCGCGGCGTTTCGCGCGGACAGCGCCTACTGGCTCTGCGACGACGGCGGGATGCTTTTAGAGCTATCGCAGACGCCGCCGGAGGGCGCCGCCGTAGTAACGGGCGCGGAGCTTGACGAGCCGGAGCCGGGAGAGCTCTTCGCGGCGAAGGACGATACGAAGCAGCAGCCCCTTGAGGAGCTCTTCGCGGCGCTAAAAAACAACTCGCTGTTCGGCTCCGTCCGCTCGATAGATATCACAAGGATTTACGATATACAGATTAACTATTTGGACAGGTACGACGTGGTATTCGGAAAATCGGGAGAGCTTGACGAACGCTGCGCAAAGCTCCGCGCGCTGATCCCGCAGCTCGAAGCCCAGGGGAACGCCGGCGGGAAAATCGATATGAGCGACGGGGAGATCCATTTTATCGCGGACGGGACTTAAAACAGGGCGGTTTCGGATTGCCGAAACACGAATCATGGACAAAATTATTTAAATAAATTATTGTATTTTGCGTTGATATAGTGTACAATATATTGCGAATACAGTTGCCCGCTTTACAGACAATTTAACATTTTACTGGAGGAAAGAATATGCCTTTACAGATTGAGCAAAACATGGATACCGTTGTGTCAATCAAGGTTATCGGAATCGGCGGAGGCGGAAATAACGCAATAAACAGGATGGTCGAGAGCAACCTGCAGGGCGTCGAGTTTATTGCTGTAAATACGGATAAACAGCAGCTTATGAAGGTGTCGGGCATTCCGCTCCAGGTCGGCGAAAGGGTCACAAAGGGGCAGGGCTGCGGCGCGAACCCGGAAAAGGGCAAAAAAGCCGTTGAGGAGAACAGGGACGACATCATAAAGCTGCTTCAGGATACGGATATGGTATTCATCACCGCCGGCATGGGCGGCGGCACAGGCACGGGCGGCGCGCCCGTAGTCGCGGAGATAGCGAAGGAACTGGGTATACTGACGGTCGGCGTCGTGACGAAGCCGTTTAAATTCGAGGGTGCCCGGAGAATGAAGCAGGCGGAGGAGGGCATCGAGGCCCTTCGCAGCAGGGTTGACTCGCTGGTGGTGATTCCGAACGAGCGTTTGAAATATGTCACCGATCAGAAAATCACGTTCTTAAACGCCTTCGACTACGCCGACGACGTGCTGCGCCAGGCCGTCCAGAGCATATCGGACCTGATTAAGATGCCCGGGCTTGTCAACCTCGACTTCGCGGACGTCAGCGCGATTATGCGCGACGCCGGCTTTGCCCACATGGGCGTCGGCAGGGCCTCGGGCAAGGACAAGGCGAACGAGGCGGCGCGCATGGCAATCCAGAGCCCGCTGCTCGAGACCTCCATCAACGGCGCGAAGCGCGTGTTGATCAACTTCATCGGCTCGGTGGACGTGGGCCTCGACGAGATCGAGTCCGCGGCGTCCATTGTCGAGGAGGCGGCTCACCCCGAAGCGAACATCATCTTCGGCGCGGCGATCGACGAAAACATCGACGACGAGATCAAGGTTACGATCATTGCCACCGGCTTCGATACCGAGGGCCCGAACCTTATCGGCGACGTGAAGAAGGAGGCCGAGAAGCCGGCCGAGCAGAGCGAGAGCTTCGCGGCGGACGATCTTGAGCCCTACCCGCAGACGTCGACATCCTACACGGCAAAGCCGAAGGAGCAGTCAAAGCCGGCGGAAGACGACCCGTTTGCGGACATTATGGCGATATTCAATAAAAAATAGACATAAAAAAGCCTTGAGAATTTAAAAGCGGGAGGAGAGCCAAATGGCATTGCAGTATGATTCCGGTGCCGAGCCTGTGACGAAAATCAAGGTTGTCGGAATCGGCGGCGGCGGCAACAACACGATCGACCGTATGATCGAGAGCAAATTGCAGGGAGCCGAATTTATAGCCGTCAACACGGATATGCAGCAGCTCGCCAGATCTAAGTCGCCCTGGCGGATACAGATCGGCAACAAGGTGAGCGGCGGCAAGGGCTGCGGTTCCGATCCGTCAAAAGGGAGGAAGGCCGCGGAAGAGAGCAAGGCCGACCTCGCGGAAATGCTCAAGGGCACCGACATGCTGTTCGTTACGGCCGGCATGGGCGGCGGCACCGGCACGGGCGGCGCTCCCGTTGTCGCCGAAATCGCCAGGGAGATGGGGATTCTGACGGTCGGCGTCGTGACGAGGCCGTTCAAGTTCGAGGGCGCGCGCAGGGCAAAGCAGGCGGAGCAGGGCATCGCCGAGCTCTACCAGTACGTTGACTCGCTCGTGGTTATCCCGAACGAGCGCCTGAAATACGTCACCGACGAGAAGATCACGTTTATAAACGCCTTTGCCTTTGCGGACGACATATTAAAGCAGGCGATCGCGAGCATATACGAGCTTATAACAATGCAGGGCCTAATCAGTCTCGACTTTGCCGACGTTCAGACGATTATGCGCGGCGGCGGCTACGCCCATATGGGTGTCGGCCGGGCGGCCGGCAAGGACAAGGCGATGGAGGCGGCGCGCATGGCGATACAGAGCCCGCTGCTCGAGACCTCGATCAAGGGGGCAAAAGGCGTTCTGATAAACATCGTCGGCTCGCCGGAGATGGAGCTGGTCGAGGTGGACACGGCCGCGGACCTGGTCAGGGAGAACGCCGACCCGGAGGCGCAGATCATTTTCGGCGCGGCGATCGACGACAGTCTCGAGGACGAAATGCGCATTACCATCATCGCGACGGGCTTCGAGAGCGACTCCCCGAATATGCTGAACCTGCCGGACGACGCGGAAGCTGTCGATAAGGAAAAACAGAAAAAAGACGCTAATGCGCAGAGCGCGAAGGACAAGGATCTGAATGTCGATTTTCCGTTCAGCAAGCCCGCGCAGAAGAAAGAGGATTTCAAATCCAGCATATCCAGCGAATACGACAGGTTGATAGAGATGCTGACACGCCAATAGTACCTATTGCCGCGCCGGTAGGCGTAAAAACGCGTCTATATTCTAATATATATTAGAATATATATAGAAAAAACAGATTGAGGAGGAGTTACATGTCTGAACAGAATAACCAGCAGACTCAGCAGCCGGAACAGCAGTATCAGCAGCCCCAGCAACCCCAACAACCTCAATACCAGTATCAGCAGAATCAGCAGAACTATCAGCAGCAGCCTCCGCCGTTTGCCAATGTCACAAAAACGGCGGACTACACAGGCCAATTCCACCCGCAGGATATCGCGGACAATAAGATTTACGCGATCCTCTCGTATTTCGGAATTCTGTTCTTTATTCCGCTGGTCGCCGCTCCGCAGTCCAGGTACGCCCGCTTCCACGCGAATCAGGGCCTGATGCTGTTACTGCTGGAGATCGCGACAGGCATCGTGACCGGCATCATCGGCGCGCTCATCCCGTGGTATCTCTACTGGCTCGAGAGTCTGATCAGCCTCATCTTCTGGGTGCCGGGGATCGCGCTCTTCATCATCGGCCTGCTCAACGCCATAAACGGCAGGGCAAAAGAACTCCCGGTGATCGGAAAATTCAGATTAATCAAGTAATACATAGAAAAACGACCGGTTCGCAAACGAACCGGTCGTTTTTCTACTGTTTTAAACTATGAGCTCGAAGCTTCCGTCCTCTTTTTTATGCCACATCGAGATCGCGCCGTCAGCGTAGGCGGTTTTGTACTTCTCGTTCACGCAGAGCAGCTCGTCTCCGGTCGAGGCAAGCTCCCGGAACAAAACCGTCTTTAATTCCGCCTTGAGCCTCCGGTACTCGGGTTTGTCCGCGAGATTGCAAAGCTCGGCGGGATCGTTTTCGATGTCGTAGAGCTCCTCCCGGGGGCGCGGCGTGTTGTAGATCGGGGTCAGGATTTCCGGGCCCACCAGGCGGGTGAAGCTGTTGCCGGTTGCGACGGGGATGCCGGGGATGAAATTGATGATATAGCGGTATCTGTCGGTCCTGACGGCTCTGACGGGCGCCGAGGTGTTGTCGAGGGAGACCTCGGAAAAGCAGTAACGCCGCGGGCCTTCGCGGCCCTCAAGCTGCGGAAGCTGGCTTACGCCGGATATGTCGTCCGGGCAGGGCGCACCCGCGAGTTCGCAGAGGGTCGGCATAATGTCGGTGTGGGAGGAGAGACCGGATACGCGTATACCCCGCGAGCCCGGCAGTGCGCCGCCCCAGAAGATCAGGGGTACGCCGGTTCCGGAGTCGTAGCAGCTCTGCTTGGCGCGGGGGAAATCGATGCCGTGGTCCGCGCTGAAATATAAAAGCGTGTCGTCGAATAATCCGCTCTCCGTTATGTAGTCCGTTAGCCTCCCGATCGCCTCGTCGGCGTTAGAGACGGCCTTATTAAAGCGCGCCAGCATCTCGTGGGCTGCCCGGACGTCCGGCAGCTGGGGGAGGCGGGCCGGGAAGGCCGCGTTGTCGATATCCTCGTCGCTCACCGGGAGGTTGTAGGGTGAGTGGGCCTCGGAGAACGCCGCCGCGACGTAGAGCGGTTTTCCGGGATTTTCGGAAATCACTTTTATCACAGTGTCGACGACGCCGGAGGCCGCCGCAGTCTCTGTATGGCTGAAGTCGTACCCGAGCAGCCGGGTCCCGGAGACGTCCCTGTCTCCGTACGGGTACGGACCGCCAGCGATCGAGTGGTACTCCTTTTCCTCGGCGAAGCCGCAGCGGTGCGTTTGATAGCCCGCTTTCGACAAGAGCCGCGGAAGCGTCGCCACGTTGTGGTTGTAAAAGCAGGTTTCCGCGTTGTGAAGGTACTTTCCGGTCAGCACCGATGCGCGAGAGGGAATGCAGACCGTTCCTGTGGAAAAGTGATTTTCAAATAAAACGCCGCCGGAAGCCAGCGCGTCGATATGCGGAGTCGCATTCGGCGCGCCGTAGCAGCCAAACTGCCTGCCGGCGTCGTGCATTAAAACGCCGATGATGAGCCTTGGTTTTTTACCCATGTTTCCTCCCGTAAAAAACGTGATGCCCGCTTTAAGCGGGATTTTTGCAGCATTTTAAAATTGCCGCCATTTAAAGGCGGCAATTTCATCTGTCCTGCTCTGGGTTTACGCGTTGGCCTCGTTCTCCGCTTTTTCGCCTTCGGCTTCGACGGGGACGCTTACCTCGTCGGCCTCGCTTCCGCAGCAGCAGTCGTCATCGTCGATGATGCAGCAGCTGTCGTCGCACTCTTCCTTTTTCTTAAGGAAGTAGAGTACGGCGTAAACCGTTCCGGCTATGGCGGCAGCGGCGACGACTACGCCGCCGAGTATCGTTAAAAACTTTTTCATGGTTTGACCTCCTGTTTTTTTAGTATTTGCAAAATTCCTGATTTTAAGTATATGATATAGAATTTTTGCCAAAAAGTCAATAGCGCCTGGTTTATTTTTGCTTTTTTTGCTGACGGCTAATCGTTTTTATTGAATCCGCAGCATTTCTTGTATTTTTTCCCGCTTCCGCAGGGGCAGGGGTCGTTCCTGCCGACCTTGGCCGCCTTCCTGACAACGGGCCTGCGCTTGACGGAGTCGTCTCCGCCGAGGTTTGTGGAGGTGGGGGTGGCGACGGCTTTGCGCTCAATTTTCGAGCGGATTCTGACGGTCATCACCTTGCGGGCAGTGTCCTCGCAGATCGCCCGGACCATCGCCTCGAACATCTCGTAGCCTTCCTTTTTATAGGCGACGATCGGATCCACCTGGCCGTAGGCGCGCAGACCTATACCCCGGCGCAGCTCATCCATCGCGTCTATATGGTCCATCCAGTGCTCGTCGACCGAGCGCAAAAGCACAATGCGCTCCAGCTCGCGCATGATGTCGCTGCCGAACTCAGCCTCGCGCTGGGCGTATTTTTCGAGGGTTTTCTCGATAACTCTCTCGGTAATCTCGGGGGCGGAGAGCCCTTCGAGAGAGCTTTTATTCTCATCGAAGAACTCTGCCGGGACAAAGACTGGGGCGAGCGATGCCTTCATACGGAGCAGAGCGGAGGCGTCCGCCGTCTCGCTGTCCGTGAAGGCGGAGTTTACCGTGTCCGTCACCACGTCTTTGACCATCTTTTGGATATAATCGCGGATGTCCTCGCCGTTGAGCACCATCTGGCGCTGTTTGTATATCGTCTCGCGCTGGAGATTCATCACGTCGTCGAATTCGAGGACGGTCTTTCTGGTCTGGAAGTTTTTGCTTTCAAGGCGTTTCTGGGCCGACTCGATCGCGTTTGAGAGCATCCTGGAGTCGATCGGGGTGTTCTCATCGATGCCGAGAGACTCCATCATGTTGAGTATGCGTTCGCTTCCGAAGAGGCGCATCAGATCGTCCTCGAGTGAGATGAAGAACTTGCTCTCGCCGGGGTCGCCCTGGCGGCCGGAGCGCCCGCGCAGCTGGTTGTCGATACGGCGGCTCTCGTGGCGCTCCGTACCGATGATGAACAGTCCTCCCGCCTTGACGACGTCGACCGCCTCGGCGCTGGTCTGCTCCTTGTACTTGGTATAGAACTCCTTGTACATCCTTCTGGCTTCGAGAACGTTCAGATCGTCGGTTTCGGTCAGGCTCGTCGACTCGTAGATCAGATCGTCCACCGAGACACCCTCGGGGGGCGGGTTCTTGGCGTAATACCTGGCGAGGTCGTTTTTCGCGAGGTAATCCGGGTTGCCGCCCAGCATAATGTCGGTGCCGCGGCCGGCCATGTTGGTCGCGATCGTGACCGCGCCCTTTTTGCCGGCCTGCGCGATGATCTGCGCCTCTTTTTCGTGGTGCTTGGCGTTCAATACCTCGTGCTTGATGCCGCGCTTTTTCAGCATCGCGGAGAGCTTTTCGTTTTTCTCGATCGAGACCGTGCCGACAAGTACCGGCTGGCCTTTTTCATGGCACGCCACGATCTGGTTGATGACGGCGTTGTATTTTCCCTGTTCGGTCTTGTAGACGGAGTCCGGGTGGTCGATGCGGATCATCGGCAGATTGGTGGGGATTTCGATGACGTCGAGCTTGTATATGCCGCGGAACTCGTCTTCCTCCGTCTTCGCCGTGCCGGTCATGCCGGACAGCTTGTCGTACATGCGGAAGTAGTTCTGGAACGTGATTGTCGCCAGCGTCTTGTTTTCCCGCGCGACCTTCACTCCTTCCTTCGCCTCGATCGCCTGGTGCAGGCCCTCGTTAAACCGGCGGCCGAACATCAGGCGGCCGGTGAACTCGTCGACGATGATAACCTCGCCGTCGCGCACGACGTAGTCCACGTCGCGGGTCATCACGCCCCGGGCCTTGATCGCCTGGTTGATATGGTGGAGCAGCGTGGCGTTTTCGGCGTCGGCCAGGTTTTCCACATTAAACGCAGCCTCAGCCTTTTTGACGCCGGAGGGGGTGAGCGTCGCGGTCTTAGCCTTTTCGTCTACGAGGTAGTCCGCGTCGTAGTCGTCCTGGTTTTCCTTCGCGTCCAGCTCCTTGACCTTCATGCAACGGAGGGTAGCGGCGAACCTGTCGGCCTTCTCGTAGAGATCGGTCGATTCTTCTCCGCTGCCGGCAATGATCAGAGGCGTCCTCGCCTCGTCGATCAGAATCGAGTCGACCTCGTCCACGATGGCGAAGTAGTGCCCGCGCTGCACCATCTGGTTTTTATAGATTACCATGTTGTCGCGCAGGTAGTCGAACCCGAACTCGTTGTTGGTGCCGTAGGTGATGTCGCAGTTGTAGGCGGCCTTGCGCTCCTCGTTGCTCATGTCGTGCAGGATTACGCCGACGGACAGCCCGAGGAATTTGTGTACAAGCCCCATCTGTTCGCCCTGAAATTTGGCGAGGTACTCGTTGACGGTCACGATGTGGACGTTTTTGCCGGTCAGCGCGTTCAGATAGGCGGGGAAGAGCGCGGTGATGGTTTTTCCTTCGCCCGTCTTCATCTCGGCGATGCGCCCCTGGTGGAGGATGACGCCGCCGATCAGCTGGACCTTGAACGCCTTCAGCCCGAGAATGCGCCACGCGGCCTCGCGCACCGTCGCGAAAGCCTCGGGGAGGATATCCTCGAAGGTCTCGCCGTTTGCGAGCCTTTCCTTGAAGATCGCGGTTTTCCCGGCGAGCTCCTTGTCGGAGAGCGCGGCGTACTCGTTTTCAAGCGCAAGTGTTTTATTGACATACGGGAGGACCCGGTTGATTTCTTTTTCGCTCGTCGTGCCGAACAGAGCCTTGATAATATTCATGCCCATCCTCTTTTCTATGGTTTCATGCTATTATATCATATCCCACCGGATTAATATATAGTATTTTGTTAACGGAACGAAAAAAGAACCCGGCATTTTGCGCCGCGGCAGCCGAAAAAGGTTAAAAAAATGCGGGATGAATCAAAAGGATGTAGAATTTGCCATAAATTATGGTATACTTATATGGGACTAAGCTGCACATAAAAAGGACGGTGCGAACCGGTTGAATTACAACGACGAATATAACAGGTGGAAGCTCTTTCCCGGCATGCGGCCCGAGCTGCGGGAGGAGCTTGACGCGATGAGCGAGAACGACAGGCGGGAGAGCTTCTCGACCGAGCTCTCCTTCGGGACCGCCGGCCTGCGCGGGATAATGGGCGCCGGAACAGGCAGGATGAACATATATACGGTCAGCCGCGCGACGCAGGGGCTTGCCGACACGATAAACGGCTTCGGAAGGGAAGCGGCGGGCCGCGGCGCGGTCGTCTGCTACGACTGCAGGCTCAACAGCGAGTTCTTTGCGAAAAGCGCGGCGGCGATACTGGCCGCCAACGGCGTAAAGACATATCTGTTCGACGCCATGCGCCCGACGCCGGAGCTCTCGTTTGCGGTGCTGAAGTACCGCTGTATTTCGGGCATTAACATAACCGCAAGCCATAATCCGAAGGAGTATAACGGCTATAAGGTCTACTGGGAGGACGGCGCGCAGATCGACGACAATATGGCCGCGCTGATTTCCAAAAATATCTCAAAGGTCGACATCTTTGCCGGCGTAAAAACGGGCGATTTCGACGCGCTGGCGGCGGCGGGCAAAATCGTCATGCTCGGTGAGGAGACGGACCGGGTGTATATCGACGCGGTGATGAAAAATCGGATAGACCAAGACGCCGCGGCCGGCAGCGGGCTGAAGATCGTGTATACGCCGTTCCACGGTACCGGGTACCGCTTTGTCCCGGAGGTTTTAAGGGACATGGGTATCACGGAGGTGTTCTGCGTAAAAGAACAGATGATCCCGGACGGCACGTTCCCGACGGTGAAGAGCCCGAACCCGGAGGAGATAGAGGGCTTCGGGCCGGCGATTGAGCTGGCTAAAAAGGTAGGGTCGGACCTGATCATCGGCACCGACCCGGACGCCGACCGAGTGGGGCTGATCGTCAGGAACCGAAAGGGCGAATACGTCACGATTACCGGAAATCAGACGGGGATATTGCTTGCGGATTATATTATCAACGCCAAACGCCGTACAGGTACGCTCCCGGCGAAACCCGCCGTTGTGTCCACCGTCGTCACCTCGCTGATGGCGGAACAGGTCTGCAGCGGCAACGGCGTTTACTACGGCGAGGCCTTCACGGGCTTTCGCTTTATCGCCGAGGTGATCAGGGCGCTTGAAGAGCGGGGGTATACCTGCCTTCTGGGCTTCGAGGAGTCATACGGCTACCTGATCGGCAGCCACTGCCGGGACAAGGACGCCGTGACGGCGTCGGTCATGATAGCCGAGATGGCCGCATACTATGAGAAAAAGGGCATGACCCTCTACGACGCGCTGGAGAGCCTGTATGAGAAATACGGGTACTTCGGCGAATACACGCTGAACATAAAAATGCCCGGGCTCGACGGCATTGCGCGCATGGGTGAGATGATGGCCTCGCTGCGGGCAAACCCGCCGGAGAGCATCGGCGGCGTCCGGGTGGAAGCGGTCAGGGACTATAAGACCGGGGTGAGAAGGACAGCGGACGGAAATGAAACCCAGCTCCCCCTTGGCCCGTCGAACGTGTTATACTTTGAAATGGAGGACAAGAACAGCTTCGTGATCCGCCCCTCCGGCACCGAGCCGAAGGTAAAAATCTACATCCTCGCACGGGGCGGCAGCCGCGAAGAGATCGGCGCAAAGCTGGATTTGTATAAAAAGGCGGCGGACGAACTGATCAAAAAATAAAACCCTGTAAACGGGAGGTAAACGAGCCATGAGCCTTTCTTTTGAGGATTATTTCATGCCGGCCGCGGACATGCCCGGGGAAAACCCGCTGTTCGACTTCGGCGCCGTCCGGGACGCGCACAATGAGTTCAAGCGCTCGCCGGACATGCCGGACGACGTCGTGGTCAACCCGGAGTACGGGCAGCCATTCTCGATTCTGCCCTACACGCTGCAGGACGATTACGGGAGGGAGAAAAAGCTCCGCGCGTTCAAGGCCGCGGTGCTTGAAAACGAAAGGCTGCGCGCCACATTTATCCCGGCGCTCGGCGGAAGGCTCTGGTCGCTTTTCGACAAAAAGGAGGGACGAGAGCTTCTACATTCAAACCCGGTTTTTCAGCCCGCGAACCTCGCGCTCCGCAACGCGTGGTTTTCCGGCGGGATAGAGTTCAACATCTCGATCATCGGGCACACGCCGCTGACCTGCTCGCCGCTGTTCGTAGACCGGCTCGACGGGGGAGCGCTCGGTCCGGTCCTGCGCATGTACGAGTACGAGCGTGTCCGGGGCGCGGTTTACCGCATGGATTTCTGCCTGCCGGAGGGGTCGGATTTTCTGCTGGCGAGATTTGAAATCAAAAACATGCAAAACGCGGAGATCCCGATGTACTGGTGGACCAATATTGCCGTCGATCAGAGAAAGGACGTCCGCGTGGTGGTGCCGGCGGACAGGGCGCTGCACCTGGACTACGAGAAGGGCCTGTCCCTTAGGCCGTTCCCCCACGTTTCGGATACCGACGCGAGCTACGCGACGAACCTCAGCCGCGCAATGGACTTTTTCTTTTACATCCAGCCGGGGGAGAGGCGGTTTATCTCCGCCGTCGGCGGCGACGGACTGGGCTTTGTCCAGACCTCGACGGAGCTTCTAAAGGGCAGAAAGCTCTTTGTGTGGGGCATGGGCAGCGGCGGGGAGCGATGGCAGGAGTACCTGTCGCGCAAGGGCAGCGCGTACATAGAGATTCAGGCCGGGCTCGGCTACAGCCAGATGGAGTATCTGAAAATGCCCGCCCGCGGGAAATACGCCTGGGCGGAGGCCTACGGCCCGATAAAGGCGGACCCGGAGGCGGTCTCCGGCGCGTGGGAAAAAGCCCGCGCGGAGGTGGGCAGACGGCTCGACCAGACGCTGCCGGCGGAAAGGCTTGACGATTTCTTCCGATGCGCGGGCGGGCTGTCGGAAATAGGGGGCGAGCGCGTTTGTGACGGCAGCGGCTGGGGCGCGCTTGAGAACCTGCGGAGAAAAAAGAACGGCGAAGCGCCGCTGCCGGCCGCGCTCCGCTTCGACAGGAATACCCTCGGGGAGGTCCAGGCACCCTGGCTTGCGCTGATCGAAAACGGCGCGTTTTCAACGCCGGGCTGGCCGGAAAAAGCGCCCTCGGGCTACCAGGTCGATAAGCCGTGGCGCGACATGCTCGAAAAATACTGCGAGACCCACCGCGACTCCTCCGCGTTTTTTCAGCTCGGCGTCGCGCGCTACAACGATAGGGATGCGGAGGGCGCAAAGAGGGCCTGGGAGGAGTCCGAATCCCTGTGCCCCTCCGCCTGGACAAAACGGGCGCTCGCCCTCTGGGAGCACCGCCACGGCGACAGGGAGAAGGCGTTTTCGCTCTACTCCGACGCCTGCGCGGCCGCGCCGGGCGTGAAGGCGCTGGCGGTTGAGTACGGGAACCTGTGCAAAGCGGCGGGAAGGTTTGCCGAATACATTGAAGCCATAGAAAAATGCCCGCAGGAGGTCAGGGAGCACCCGCGCGTGGCGCTGATTAAGGCCGCCTGCCTGATAGAGCTCGGCAGGCTCGCCGAGGGTGAGGCAATCCTTACCTCCGGGCTGGTCGTTCCGGATATCCGGGAGGGTGAGGTGACGACCACCGAGCTCTGGTACCGTATAAGGGAAAAGGAGCTGGAAGGAAAGCCGGGCATGCCGGGGGGCAAAGAGCTCGGCGAGTATGTCCGATCGCACTTTACGCCCCCGCGCTCGCTGGATTTCAGAATGCACTAACAAAGTTATTACCGGTTTTGGGGAGATAATTGATTATGGCGAAGAAATGGCCGTTTGCGGCCGCGGCTGCCGTCGGCGCGGTATGGTTCTACATGGTTGCGCCGGCGAGGCTTAAAAAGGACCGGAGAAAGAAATTCGCGGTTAAATATTTCGCGCACCGGGGTCTCCACACCGGCGACGCCTGCGTGCCCGAGAACAGCCTCGAGGCGTTCCGCAGAGCGGCGGCGGAGGGATATGGCGCCGAGCTGGACGTAAATCTCGACGCGGACGGAAACGTAGTCGTGTTCCACGACGAAAATTTAAAGCGCATGACCGGCCTTGACAAGGGCGTCAACGAGACTTCCGCGGAGGAGCTCTCAAAGCTTACCCTGCTGGGCTCGGACCACAAAATACCGCTTTTATCGGAGGTCCTGGAGGTCTGCGCCGGGATACCGCTGATTGTCGAACTGAAAACCACGGCCAGGTACCGGGAGCTCTGCGAAAAGACGCGAAAGCTCCTGTCGGAGTACAACGGCATATATGTGGTCGAGAGCTTCGACCCGCGTATAGTCGCCTGGTTCCGCATCCACGCGAGAAACGTCGTCCGGGGCCAGCTGGTCTCCCACCTGACGAAAAAGGAAGTAAGCAACCCGCTGAAGCGGTTTGCGGTCAGCAATCTTCTGACCAATTTTGCATCGAGACCGCAGTTCATCGCCTGCGACCAGAGAATTAAGGCGAGGCTGCCGGTCAAGCTCTGCCGTCTGCTGGGCGCGGCAAACGTCGTCTGGACGACGCGCACCCGGGACGAGACGATCCGCACGATGGATTCCGACGCGATTATTTTCGAGCTTCACGATCCGCACCAGCTGTAATGCAACCGGACAGGGGAGGGGCATAAATATGAAGGTTGAGTGGAAAAAGCTGTTCGTCATAGGCCTTGCGTTTTTTACCGTGTCGATCGCGTGGTCGATTTAAAACTCGTTCGTCCCGATTTTTCTCGAAAGGCTGATAAAATCGTCGACGGTGATAGGGATAGTGATGACCTTCGACAATATCTTCGGCGTGATTTTCCAGCCCTATTTCGGCAGGCAGAGCGACAGGAAAAAATCGAGATTCGGGCGGCGCATACCCTATATGGTGCTGGGCGTGCCGATGGCCGCGCTGTTTTTATGCGCGATTCCGTGGTACCGCGTGGGCGGGACGGACGCGGTAAAAATCCTGCTGCTGATCTTCGCCGTAATCGGCATGAACTTCTTTATGTCCTATTACCGCGCGCCGTCGATTGCGCTGATGCCGGACGCGACGCCGCAGAAGCAGCGTTCGAAAGCAAACGGCGTGATCAACTTCATGGGCGGGCTCGGCACCGTGATGGCCTACCTGATCGGCGGAAAGCTTTTCAACCTAGGGGAGTATTACCCGTTCCTGTTCGCCGGGGTGCTGATGGTGCTCGCGCTTTTGGCGCTGCTGGCCTTCTACAGGGAACCGGAGGTACCGTATTCGTCGGACGACGACGAGGTTAAGGACGAGGAGATCGGAGAAAAGGGCGCGAATCTGCTGTTCCCCAAAAACGGAAAGGCCCCGCTGATTCTTACGAACAGGAGCCTGATCTTTATCCTGCTGGCGATATTCTTCTGGTTCTGCGGTTACAACGGCGTCGAGACCTTCTTTACGCTCTACTGCACGAAGACCTTCGGGATGCCCGAAGGCGACGCGAGCATGATGCTGACCTATATGGCGATGACCTTTCTGATTTTGGCGATACCGGCCGGCTTTGTCGGGAATAAATTCGGCCGCAAAAAGACGATCCTAGCGGGCATCGCGGTGATGGTCGCGGCGTTCGCGTTCATTCTGGCGTTCGGAAGCCCGTCGAACCTAAAAATCGCGCTGATCGTAGCCGGCGTCGGCTGGGCGCTGATCAACATCAACTCGTACCCGACGATAGCCGCGATGGCGCCGAAGGGCGAGACGGGCAAGTACACTGGCTTTTATTACGCGTTCTCGTTCGCGGCCAACATCGTATCGCCGATCCTGTTCGGCTTTATCGCCGACATCGCCGAGAAATCGGTGGGCGCGCAGCAAAAATACGGCGGTCTTTTCGCATACGGCGCGGTCATGTTCGTACTGGCGTTCGCGATGGTTGGCCTGACGATGCTCCGCGAGCGAAAGAGCAGGTCCGCGCCTACTGCGTGATTTCCCCGGGTTCTTTTTCCCACCGTTTGGCATATAATGGTATAGCCCATAAACGGGAGGGATAAAAATGGAAATCGCGTTCACGGATTATATCAAGGCCGAGCTGCTGATTCTGATTCCGGTGCTATACGCGCTCGGCGAATGGATAAAGGCCTCAAAAATCGACAATAAATTCATTCCTCTGATTCTCGGCGGCGCAGGCAGCGCGCTGGCGCTGTGCTACGTACTGCCGACCTGCGACCTGAACTGCGGCTGGCGCGGCGTTCTGATATCAATTTTTACCGCGATCACCCAGGGCGTCCTCTGCGCGGCGGCAAGCGTCTACGCAAACCAGATGGTAAAACAGCTGTCAAAGCATAACGGGTCCGCGGCCTCAGGAAACGGCGCGGAGACAAAAAAGCAAAACTAAAACTGAAAAATCCGCCCGCCGTTTTTTAGCACGGCGGGCGGGGGTTTTTTACGCCGTTTTACGATTCGGTAAGCATTGCGAAAACCTCGGCATAAACAAAAAACCCCGGCGGGCACGAAAGCGCCCGCCGGGGTTTCATATTAACTTACATGCAGTAATCCTTGAACCGCTGAATGACCTGTGCCGGGGTGGCGAAGCCGGTCACGCCGATCTGCTGAATCGTGATCGACGCGACGATGTTGCCCATAAGTGCTGCGTCCTCGGGCGAAGCGCCGAGGGACAGGGCCAGGACGATACCGGACGAGGCGGAGTCGCCCGCGCCGCAGATATCGAACGGGCCGGGGACGTCGATCGCCGGGGAGTTGTGGATGCCGTCCTTGTCGAACACGGTGATGCCGTGTTTGCCGCGGGTGACGAAGACGGGGCGGTTGTTTTTCTTAAAGAGCTCCATGCCGCACTCGAGCACAGTTTTCTCGTCCGGCTCGCCTTCGAAGCCGGGGCGGACGGACTTGACGACCTCGAAATTGTTGCACTTCACGATTACGTCGGAGAACAGGTGAATAAACGCCCGGGAGTCCGCGTAGACCACGAGGTCCGGGTTTTCGCGGGAGATCTGCATTATCGCCTCACGAACCCGGGAGTTGATGACGCCGCAGTCCTCCTCGACAAACTGGTCCAGCACCAACAGCGCTTTGGACATCGCGGCGTACTTCTTGATGTTCTCAATGATCTTCGCCTCGACGTCGGGCTTCATCGGCTCGAAGTTCTTGAAATCAAGCCGGTTTAACTCCTTATAGTCGCCGGGTTTGCCGCGCATCGGCTTGGTATAAGTCGAGGTGCAGCGGTTTTTGTCGGTGACCATACCGCTTATGTCGGCGCCGATGTCGGAGAGCGCCCGGAGAAGCTCAAAGCCCTCGCCGTCGTCGCCGACGATGCCGACGCAGTGGACCTTTGCGGTCAGCCCGCGCAGGTTGTTTGTCACGGTTCCGGCGCCGCCCGGATAAATGCCCTTGCCGATCACCTGATAGGCGGTCAGTCCGGTTTCAAGGGAGGGCTCGTCGAGGTCGGAGTCGATATAAAGATATTTGTCAAGGCAGAAATCGCCGGCGACGGTTATCTCGCAGTCTGGCGCGAGCGCCGTCAGTTCAGTCAGTTGCTTCAGGTTCATATCTTCTTTCCTTTCTGTTATCGGCCTTTCGCCGCTTTGAATATTTTGTTTGCGAGCGCGGGGAGCGTCTGGCTGTGGCTTCCCTGGATATAATAGCTCTTGCCGCCGTCGGCCGTCGTGCGGGCGAGGATGGTTTTCCACGGCCTGAAATAGTAGCGCGGGTCGGACTTCGGCGGGGTGACCGAATAGTCCTCCCCCTCGATGGGCAGCAGGTCGAATACGGCCGTCGTGATATGGCTGATGCTGCGGCCCTCCTGCTTTGCCACGTTCCGGGCCATCGCCAGGCATTTAAGGTAGACCTCGGGTCCGGCGACCGCCGAGCCGAAATTCAGGAACACGCCGTTTTCAAGGTTCTCTATCGTGCGGGAGTAGATCAGAAAATCCGTGTAGCTCGTCTCGCCGAGGGCCGCGCCGTCCGCGTTCGGGTGCTCGTGGATGATGTCGTTCCCTATGCCTATATGCACAGTTGCCGGGACATGGTTTTTGTACGCCGCGGCGAGCACGCTCTTGTCGCGGTAGGGGAGGTTTTCTTCCCAGATATACCGGCCGATCGCCTCGCCGGCGCCGAGCCCGTCGCGCGCGCCCTCCCGGAGAATATCGTTTAATATGCCGGATTCCTTCCAGAGCCCGAACTGCCCCTCGCTGATATACTTCGCGACGCTTTCGCAGGTGTAGCCCTTGAGCGCGAACTCGAAATCGTGTATGCTGCCGGCCCCGTTTGTCGCGAAATGCGTCACAAGGCCCTTTTCCATCAGCTTGATCATATACAGCGCGCAGCCGGAGCGGATAACGTGCGCCCCGTACATCAAAATAACCGCCGCGTTCTTTTCGCGGGCCCTTACGACGGCGTTCGCCAGCTCGTCAAGCTTCGGGTTGTCAAAGGGCGTGTCGGTGGTCTCCGGGTCCATCACCACAGTGATGTCGATATCGCTTACCCGCTCGTCGAGCGGCAGGATGTTCAGCCTGCTCCTGTCAAATTTCTCAAAAGGCATATAACCTCCATCTGCCGCGAAGCGGCGGCACAAAGCTGAAAATTCTTAACTTCTATATCTTATAATCTTATATTATTTACCCAGAATAAAGCTGACGATTTTGTCGGCCTTTTCAAAGTCCGGAATCACCGCGCCGGCGCCGGCCCTGACAAGCCTGTCGCGCTTCCAGAGATCTATACCCTTTTTGCGCTTTTCATCGGTGGCGACGGCGATCGGGTAGCCGCCGATGTTGGACACAAGCTCGATCTCGACGAAACCGTCGCCAAAGCTTAGAAGCTCCGTCCCGTCGACGCCGTTTTCGGACAGCAGGCGCTTGATAACGATCTGCTTGGTGTCGTCGGTCACGTGCTCGTCGAGGGCGCCGTAGATATTTTCGCCGAAATACTCGTCAAGGCCGAGCAGGTGAGCCTCTTCCCTGACCTGGGGCTGATCCGTACCCGAGGCGAGATAGAGCGTGATGCCCTCGGCCAGGAGCGCTTTGAGCAGCGGTACGGTTCCGCGGACAAGCAGCTCCTCCGGCTTGATCGTGCCGTTCGCGAGCCCCTCGCGGCGGTCCTTTATCTTTTCCATCAGCCGGCGCAGGTATTCCTTTTTATAGGCCATCGGCTCCTTCGGCTGACCGCCGCGCTTTTCCACCTCTTCGGCGAGGCGGATGCACTGGTAAATCGTCTGCTTGCCGGTGAGGATGTCGACGAAGTCCGTCACGGTGCGCCTGATTTCCTCGGGGTCGGAGTTCGCTCCGCCGGGCGTCGCCGCGACTTCCTCGCAGAAATAAGGGATCATGATCTGCTGCCAGCCCTCGCGGATAAGGCTCAGGGTGCCGTCGAAATCAAACAGCGCGAATTTGAATTTTCTCCCGATAACCGGCGGGAAAATCACCTCGAGTCCCCAG
Organism: Bacillota bacterium; assembly: GCA_033813635.1. Lineage (GTDB taxonomy): Bacteria > Bacillota > Clostridia > Oscillospirales > QAMX01 > JAPXRI01. The sequence goes on along the minus strand of JAPXRI010000014.1, from coordinate 9,740 downwards.
AGGTCCTTGAGCTGTTCGCGGACCACGGTCGAAAGCGCGTGGACGCAGACCAGGTGAATGTCCTCTATCTGCTCCATGCAGTCAGTCGACGCAAGAACGTATTTATCGCAGAGCGGGAGGGTTTTTCCGCCGTCCCTCCCGAGAAAGCCGATCACGGTGATCCCGTTTTTACGGGCGTAATTCGCGGCGCGGACGATGTTTCCGGAGTTGCCGCTGCCGGTGAAAACGCAGAGCACGTCGCCCCTGTTGGCGAGGGTCATCAGCTGACGCTCGAATACCTCCTCGTATGAAAAATCGTTCGCCAGGCAGGTGACAAGAGTCGACGAATCGGAAAGGCACGCGGCTTTGAAGCCCGGACGGCCGAGCACCGAGCAGCCCTTGACCAGGTCGTTGACCATGTGCGAAGCGGTGGCCGAAGAGCCGCCGTTTCCCGCGGTGAAGACCGTCGCCCCGCGGGAATACGCGTCGGTCAGAATACCCGCGATATCCGAAAGCGCGGCCTCGTTTGTTTTCGATAGAATTCCGGAGACCTCGTCAAAATATTCCCGAATGCCGCCCGAAAGCCCAGTGGATAAGCCCATGTAGAAATTCTCCTTTGTTTTCTATTGGTATTTAAATGGAAACAGTGATAATCGGCGGTTAAAGCGCGAGCGCCGCGGCGCCGACCAGCGCGGCGTTATAGCCGAGCGCGGTTTTTTCGAAGGCGACGGCTTTGTTCGCCGCGGCGAACAGCGTCTCCGCGACGCCTTTTTCAAGCCCGGGGCGCAGAAGCTCGAAATCCGTCGACACGCCCCCGCCGAATATGACCTTTGCCGGGTTTATAAGGTTTGCCGCGTTTCCGGCCGCGAGGCCGATCAGATAGCCGGCTTTTTCGTAGACCGACTTTGCGTTCCCGTCGCCGTTTTTCGCCCGCTCCGCGATGTCCTTCGCGCTCGCCCGGATGCCGGTGAGCTCATAGAATTTATCCGAGATCGCCGGACCGGCCGCCTCGGCCTCGAGGCAGCCCCTGGCACCGCAGCCGCAGAGCCTGCCGCCCGGGACGACCTTGAAATGGCCGATTTCGCCCGCGTTTCCGCAGCAACCGGTATAGAGCTCGCCGCGGCAGAACACGCTTCCGCCAATCCCGTTGCTGACGGTGATCCACAGAAAATCGTCGACGCCCCTGCAGGCGCCGAAGCGCCGCTCGCCGACCGCGCAGGCGTTTACGTCGTTCTCGATGAAAACGGGCATCGAAAGCCTGCCCGACAAAACCCGGGCGATTTTAAAGTCCGATATGCCGGAGTAGGGCGCGTAAACCCAGGTCCCGCTGCCGGCGTCGGCCAGGCCCGGGATGGCGACTCCGCAGGCCGCGCAGCGAAACTCGGAAGCGATGTCCTCCGTGAGGGAGAAAATAGCCGCCGAGAGCTCGCCGACGCCGTATTTGGAGGGCAGGGCGGTTTTAACCGCGCGGCGGATTTCACCGTCCGCGGTCACAGCTCCGCACATGATTTTCGAGCCGCCGATATCCAGCGCGAGCACGCAATCGTTCTGTTTCAAACTAATCACCGGATAGAATTATATCATAAGGGATGGTAATTTGCCATACGCGCGGGTTAAATATTTAGCAAAAAAATACATGTCCGTTATTGCAAAATGCCGATAGTAAAGGTATAATCAGGATAATGCCAAATATGGCTAATAGACGTTCTGGAGGAATGAAGATGGACAGACAGATGGTTGAGGCGATATCCGAAACCCTCAGCAGGCTGATCAGGGTGAAGTATACGCCGATTGAAAACCTGAGTTACCGTACGGCGGATTATCTCGCGCCGGAAAAGTACAACTATACCAGTGATTTCAAACCTCTCGGGCGGGATTCTATTCTGCCCCCGGGGACGGCATTTATTAAGGGCAGCGTGAAGATGCCCGAAAAAATCGAAAAAGGAGACGACTACGAGGACTATTTGTGCGTTGTCATCCCGAACTTCGAGGGATTTCTGCTGATAGACGGCGAGCACTACCACGGCATAGACAGGAACCGCTCGCGTATGCCGCTGCGCAGGGAGTGGGCCGGCAAGACCGTGGACTTCGAGATAGTGGCCTTCGGGCACCAGCGCACCTTCGTCTCGGAGATCGGCTTCGAGCGGGTGGACAAGGTTATTGAGAGCTGCTACTATACCTATAAAATAGCCAACGAGTTTTTAGCGCTCGAGCAGCGGGCCCCCGAAAACGACAATGTGCATATCCGGGTTGAGGTCAACAACGCGATCGAAAACGCTATAAAGGACCTGGATCTGGACCTGACAGGCGAGGCGCTTCGGAAAAGTGTCAGAAATGCAGAGAAGGTTCTGCTCGACGGCCTTGCCAAAATCGACGACGGCGACGTCCGCGGCATAATCAGCCTGATCGGACACACGCACATTGACGTCGCCTGGCTCTGGCAGCTTAAGGACACGGTGCGCAAATGCGGGCACTCGTTTACAAACATGCTGCGCCTGATGGACGAATTCCCCGAGTTCACGTTCTCCTGCAGCCAGCTCCAGCTGATGGACTACACGAAAAAATACTACCCCGAGGTGTTCGAGCAGATTAAAAAGCGCGTGAAGGAAGGCCGCTGGGAGGCCGTCGGCCCGATGTGGGTCGAATCCGACTGCAACGTGACCTCGGGCGAGTCCCTTGTGCGCCAGATGATCTACGGGATCAATTTTGCCGAGAAGGAGCTCGGAACCCGCAGCGAGGTCGCCTGGCTGCCCGACACGTTCGGCTTCCAGCCGAACATGCCGCAGATTTTGAAAAAGAGCGGTACCAGGTATTTCTACAGCTACAAGCTCCACTGGCAGCATCAGAACCGCTTCCCCTACGGGATGTTCAAATGGCAGGGCTTAGACGGCAGCGAGATTCTCTCCTCGGTCGCCTATAACCCGGGCGCCTACAACGGCGACCCGACGCCGGCGCAGCTCAGGCAAGCAAAAAACAACAACCTGCAGAACGGCAAGTCCGACAACGTTATCTTCCCGTACGGCCACGGCGACGGCGGCGGCGGCCCGACCCGCGAGATGATCGAATACGCCCGTCGGCTTAAGGATTTCCCGGGACTTCCGAGAACGCGTATGGAGAGGGCGGACGAATACTTCCAGCGCCTTGAGAAAATCCGCGGCGAGCTGCCCACCTGGTTCGGCGAGCTCTATATCGAGACCCACCGCGGCACGCTGACGACCCAGGGGCACAACAAGCGCAACAACCGCGTGGCGGAAATCACCTACCAGAACGCCGAAAAGCTGGGCGTGATAGCCTCGACCCACGGCATTAAGCCGGACTGGAACGGCATCCGCGAGGGCTGGAAGAAGATCCTCCTGATGCAGTTCCACGATATCCTTCCGGGAAGCTCGATCAACGCCGTCTACTCGGAGGACTGTGCAGAGAATTACGCGGACATTTTCCGGTACTCCAAGGAGTTTTTCGATTCGATCACCGAAAAGCTCGGCGGAAAGCTCATCGCGGTCTTCAATTTCCTCTCCTGGGAGCGCAGCGCGGTCTGCGAGTACGAGTGCGACGCCGCGCTCGTTAAGAACGGCGAGACGGTCTGCGACGAGAACGGTGCTCCGGTCCCGTGCCAGATAACGGTTTCGGGCGACAGGGCCAAGGTCGTCTTCCAGGCCGATAAGCTCCCGGCCCTCGGCTTCAAGGCCTATCAGCTAAAGAAAGCGGCCGCTGTTTCCGGCAAAGCCGCAGAGATAAAAGAGGAAAACGGCTCCTACGTTGTAGAGACAAAGGGCTTTATCGTCAAGATCGACGACAAAGGGCGCGTAACGAGCGTTTATGACAAGGCGGCCTCCCGCGAGGCGCTGGCGGCTCCCGCGAACGATATCCGGCTTTTCAGAGACGGTCCCCAGAGCGAGGACGCGTGGAACATCTACGATATCTATATGGACCGCCCCGTGGACGTCGACTGGAACGTCAAGCTCTGCGTTAAGGAGAACAGCCCGATGCGCGTGGTGATCGGTGTAGAAAAAACCGAGGAAAAATGCGCGATTCACCAGGATATCGTAATCTACAAGGATTCATCAGTGATAGACTTTAAGACCAAGATTGACTGGGCGGAGCGGCATAAGGTGATGCGCGTCTACTTCCCGGCGAACGTGAAGAGCCAGTACGCGGCCTACGAGGTCGGCTTCGGCACGTTCCTGCGCCCGTCGATCGCGAACAACCCCTACGAACAATCGAAGTTCGAGGTCTGCGCCCATAAATTCGCCGACCTGTCCGAGGGCGACTACGGCGTGTCCGTACTGAACGACTGCAAATACGGCCACAACTGCGTCGACAACACGATCGGCATTACGCTGCTCCGCGGCACGACGAGCCCGGATCCGCTGGCGGACCTCGGCGAGCACGAGATCAACTACTCGCTCTACCCACACACGGGCGACTGGCGCGCAGCCGGGACCGCGAGGAAGGGCCACGAGCTCAACAATAAGGCGTTTGTCTTCGGCGTGTCGGAGGCCGAAGCGGCTTCCGGGTCCGGAAAGAGCTTTGCCACCGTCGACAATGAGAACGTCATCCTCGATACGCTCAAGCCCGCAGAGGACGGAAACGGCTTAGTGATGCGCTTCTACGAGTGCAACGGAAACCGCGGCAGCGCATCCGTAAAGCTCGCCTTCGCGCCGTCCGCCGTGGCCGAGACGGATCTGCTCGAAAAGAGCATCGGAAAGGTGACTCCGTCGGGCGATACCTTTACCTTTGAATTCACGCCCTACGAGATCAAAACCTTCAGAATCAATCTGTAACAGTCATTTTTGCACCCGCGGGGGACCGGCGCGGCCGGCTCCCTCCGGTTTCGAAATATTTTAATCTTATGAAAGGAAAGGCCCGTTCACGCGGGAAAACGTGAGCGGCTTCAAGGTGAGAACCATGTCAGAAAAAGTACCTGTTGGACTTCAGCTCTATACGGTCAGGGATGTTGTCGGCAACGATTTAGCCGGAACGCTTGAGAAGGTCAAAAAGCTCGGCTACGACGGCGTCGAATTCGCGGGCTATTACGGCTACAGCGCGGCGGAAATCAAAAAGATGTGCGCGGAGAGCGGCCTTGAAACACTCAGCACGCATTACGGCCTCGAAAACTTCGAAAACGACCTTGAGGGCGCGGTCAAATACCACGTTGAGCTGGGTGTCAAATACCTGGCAATCCCGTGGATGCCCGTTGAGAGGTGCCCGGGCGGAGAAAAATTTGAGGAGACGAAAAAGCTGTTTACGGCAGCCCAGAAGGCGCTCTCCGAAAAAGACATCACGATGTTGTACCACAATCACGATTTTGAGTTCTATAAGCTGCCGGACGGGACGCTTGCCTACGACAGGCTCTTTGAAGAGATCCCGGGCCTCTGCCCCGAATTTGACGTCTGCTGGGTGAAATACGCGGAGTATGACCCGGTCAAATACATCGAAAAATACCGCGGCAGAACGCCGGTCATCCACTTAAAGGACTTTGTAGGCAAAAAGAGCGAAGAGCCTGCCTACGCGCTGATTGATAAAGACGGCAAGGCCGTCGGCGAAAAGAAAGCGGAGGAAGTCAAGACCTTCGCGTTCCGCCCGGTCGGCAGCGGCGTGCAGGATATACCCGCGATTATCCGCGCTGGCATCGCCTCCGGGACGAAGGCCTTCATCGTCGAGCAGGACGACTGCAACGGAGACCCCTGGGGTGCCGCGGAGAAGAGCATAAAATATCTGAGAAGCATAGGAGTATAGCTCCGGAGGTATTTTGAATTGGGCAATTTTAAAATCGGTATCATGATAGACAGCCTGCGCCTCCCGTTAGACAAGGCGCTGGTGAAGGCCGCCGAAATCGGGGCGGACGGTTTTCAGATGGGATTCGGAGGAGAGGAGCCGATGCCGGCCGCGCGTACCGCCGAATTGCGCGAGATGATAGCGGCGAGCGGGCTCGAGGTTTCGGCGGTCTGCGGCGAGATCGGCGGCTATGCAAAGGCCGAAGACAACGAGAGAAAGCTAAAGCAGACCGAGAATATATTCGACTTCGCCGCGGCGCTCGGCGTTAAAGTGGTCACAGGCCATATAGGAGAAATTCCGGAGGACGAAAATCATCCGGTATATCTGACGCTGCGCGATACTATGCTGAAAGTCGGAAAAATGGCGAGGGAACGCGGCCTTACATTCGCAGTCGAGACCGGCCCCGAGAGCACCGCGCTGCTCAGACGTTTTCTCGACGAGCTGGAGGGCGGCGTCGGAGTCAATTACGACCCGGCCAACCTCGTGATGGCGGGGTTCTCGAAGGACGGCGCGGACAGCGTCGAAGCCGTGGCAAAATATATCGTGCACACCCACGCAAAGGACGGTATTCCCAGAGCCGGGGCCGGCGGGCTGGAAGTCCCGCTGGGCCAGGGCAAAGTCGATTTCCCGAAGTGGATGAAAGCGCTGAAGGACAACGGCTATCACGGTTTCCTGACAATCGAGCGGGAGGTCGGGGACAATCCGATCGCCGATTGCACCGAGGCGATGGATTTCCTGAGACGGATCGACGCATCTCTTTAATAAGGAGAATTTGTGATGAAGGAATATACGCGTGAAAAGGAATGGCAGAATCCTGAGCTTTTGGCAATCAACAGGCTGCCGATGCGCTCGTATTACATCCCTTATCAGGACGCCGCAAGCGCGCTGTGCGGAAAACGCGGCTGCTCGAAACGCTATAAAAACCTCAACGGCAGATGGCATTTCCTGTGGGTCGACAGGCCTGAACACGCGCCCGAAGACTTTGCCGGGAACGATTTCGATTTTAGCGGCTGGGACAGCGCGGACGTTCCGTCCTGCTGGCAGATGACCGGAAAATACGACGTACCGGTATATACCAACGTAAACTACCCGATCCCGACCGACCCTCCCTTCGTGCCGGACAGCAACCCCACCGGGCTCTATGTCCGCGATTTCGTTCTGCCGGAGTCCTTCGGCGGAATGCTTGTCAACCTGCGGTTCGAGGGCGTCGACTCTGCTTTCTTTGTATTTATTAACGGCGAGCGCGTCGGCTATTCCAAGGGCGCGCACCTGCCGAGCGAATTCGACATCACGCCGTATCTGAGAAAAGGGCAGAACAGAATCGCGCTGATGGTGATTAAGCACTCCGACGGGACATACCTCGAGGACCAGGACATGTGGCGTATGTCGGGTCTCTGGAGGGACTGCTGCCTGCTCGCGAGGCCCCGGATCATGCTCCGCGACGTCAAGCTGACGGCGGACCTGGTAAACAACTACGCCGACGGCGAGCTGACGGTGACGCCGGCCGTCGAGGGCAAGGACCTTTCGGGTGTTGTCCTGAAAATGACGCTCTACGATCCCGCAGGCAGCGCCGTCGGGGAAAAGGAGTCGGCGGCGGATAAAAACACCGTTTTCAGCGTGCCCGGCGTATTACCCTGGTCGAACGAGCTTCCGAGGCTTTACACCCTCGTCTGCGAGCTGAAAAGGGAGGGGATAACCCTTGAGGCGCTTGCCTTTAAGGTGGGCTTCAGAAAAGTCGAGATTAAGGACGGAATTTTCTGCGTCAACGGCGTTCCGGTCAAAATAAGGGGCGTTAACCGCCACGACACCAACCCGGACAGCGGCCACACCGTCAGTCTGGGCGATATGAAAAAAGACCTGATCGAGATGCGCCGCCACAATATCACGGCGATACGTACCTCGCACTATATCAACGACCCGCGTTTTCTCGACCTCTGCGACGAATACGGCTTTTTCGTAATCGACGAGTGCGACATAGAGAGCCACGGCTGCCACGTGTTAAGGGAGGATGAGGATAAGTTCACCTCGAACCGCCCGGATTACAAAATGGCGTATCTGGACCGCTGCGCGCGCATGTACGAGCGGGACAAAAACCACGCCAGCGTGATTGTCTGGTCGCTGGGCAACGAGTCGCAATTCGGCGCGAACCACGTCGCGATGGCGGACTACCTGCACTCGGTCGACACAAGACCCGTGCATTACGAGGGCGGATACGACGCGCTGTGCCTTGACATTGTCAGTCGGATGTATACGCACCACGAGCAGATACATGAGATGTGCGAGACCCATAAGGGCAGGCCGTTCTTCCTCTGCGAGTATTCGCACTCGATGGGCAACTCGAACGGCGACATGGCGGACTATATGAACGCGTTCTACAGCGAGGAGAGCTCGATGGGCGGCTGCATATGGGAGTGGGCGGACCACGCCATCCGCGTACGCGGCGAGGACGGGATGGAGAAATTCTTCTACGGCGGCGACTTCGGCGATGTCCCGAACGACGGCAATTTCTGCGTCGACGGGCTCGTCTCGCCGGACAGAAAGGCCCGTTCGGGTTTGATGGAGGTCAAAAAGGCGTACGAACCGGTTAAGGCGAACGCGGTGAGGCTTCAAAAGGGCAGGATAGCGATTAAGAATCTCAGATTTTTCGCGAATCTGGACGACATCGACGCCTACTGGCGCGTAACGAAAAACGGAAAGCTCGTCGAACAGGGCGAGCTCGGCACGCTTGCCGGCATAGAGCCGGGGAAGACCCGCTATTTCGACGTGCCCTACACCTATCCGGAGGAGCCGGACGGTTCGGAATACCACCTGACGGTCTCGTTTGTTTTAAACCGCGACACATGGTATGAGAGAAAGGGCTACGAGATTTCGTTTACGCAGTTTACCCTTGCCGGCCGCGGGGAAAATCTCCCGGAGAAAAAGCACGCGGCAACCGTTCCGCTCCGGATCGACGACAACGGCGCGGCGGTGCGGGTTGCCGGCGAAGATTTCTCGTACAGCTTTTCAAAGGACACCGGGCTTTTAAGCTCCGTGGTTTTCAACGGGACGGAGCTTTTAGCCTCGCCGTTTAGGTTCAACCTCAACAGAGCCTGGATCGACAATGACCGGCCGGATTACAACCTCTGGCGCGGCGAGAGGCTCGAGCATGTCGGCTCGAGGCTTGAGCGCTTTGCGCTCACGGAGCAGTCGGACGCGTCCGCCGTCTTCGAGGGCGTGTATGTTCTGAGCGCGTTCACCGTGCGCCCGCTCTACAGGGTCAAATGCATCTGGACGGTCAGGGGCTCAGGCGAGCTGGAGTGCGCGCTGTCGGCGGACGCTCTCAGAGACGAGATGCCGGTCCTACCGAGATTCGGGTTCGAGTTCATGCTCGTCAAAGGCAGCGAAAAGGTGGAGTGGTTCGGCAGGGGACCCGGCGAGAGTTATATCGACAAGTTCAACGCCGCGCGCTTCGGAAGGTTCAAGGCGAACGTCTCCGAGCTCACCGAGCGCTACATCATGCCCCAGGAAAACGGCAGCCACGCGAACACCCGTTTCGCCGGCATCACCGACAGGCGCGGGCTGGGACTCGCAATACTCGGCAAGCCGGAATTCTCGTTCTCCGCGCACCACTACACGACGCAGGATTTTCAGAACGCCACTCATGACCACGAGCTTGTCGCCAGGCCGGAGACGGTTGTCAACATCGACTACCGCCAGCACGGCATCGGTACCGCATCATGCGGGCCCTATATGTCCGAGCGCTACCGCTTCTGCGAGAAACACTTCAGCTTCGCGTTCAGGCTAAGGCCCTATTTCTCCGAGGATACAGAGCTCGACGCGCTGTATTAAGCGGTATTAGGCATAAAAAGAGCTGATGCAAATGCACAAACGCTTTGCATCAGCTCTTTACTAGTGTGCCCGGCATGGGCAGGTTCTAACGGGTGAAAGACCCGAGCGCACCCGGTGGCGGGAAGCGCATAGCCGAACAGCAAGGGTGTCCGTCG
>JAPXRI010000013.1:0-61477 GCA_033813635.1 Bacillota bacterium | reverse complement strand
GGGGGGGGGAAATACGAGTCCGTCGGCAGGGTTTACGCCGCAAAGAACCTTGAGCCGAAAACAAAGGCGGAGATGGCGGAGCTCGCCGAGCCTTTCCGCGCCGCCGGAATCAAAGTCAAAGTATCCTAAGGCCGGATTTTTCTCCGCGGGCCAAAACGCGGGGGCTGTTAAAATTTATTGTAAAAAATATGTAATGCCGCTTTGGCGGCGGAACGGAGAGTTTATGACTTACAGAGAAAAAACCGAGCTTCTGAGAAAAGAAAAAGAGAGACAGACGCTTGAAAAGGTTGAGAAGTACAAGCGCAACGGCTTCATGGACACCGACGACAAGGGCTACATCGTGCCTCCGGACGACTGGCATTGGGAGCCGAAGTACAGGGAAGGTGCGAACTGCTACTGGGGAAACAAGCTCTGCGCGGAGAATTTCGCGAGCCTGCTGGACAGCTTCCCGACCTACATAGACCCGAACAGCTCCCTTGCCGGCGCGTACTACTACAAGATGGAGTGGGCGAAAAACGGCTTTCCCCACTGCTGGGACGAGGAGCTTAAGGAGCTGCGCGAAACAAGCGCGAAATACGGCCTTAAAAACGGCCTCGGCAGCACGCACCATTTCAACCACGACATAGAAAACATCGGCCTTCCGCTGGGCTTCGGCGGGCTCCTGAAAAAGATAGAGCACTACAGGGACCTGTATTCGGAGGACCCCGAAAAGGTTGAATTCCTTGAGGCGGAGATAACCGTCGTCAAAGCTATTCAGCGGTGGATATCCCGCCACGCGGACGGGGCGGAGGAGCTTTCGAAGACCGAGACGGATCCGGAAAAGCGGGAAAACCTTATCCGCATGGCGGCGATGAACAGAAAGCTTGTGAATGACAAACCCGAGCACTTCGTCGAGGTCTGCCAGTTCCTGCTCTGGTTTACGATGGCCACCGCGGTTTACAACGGCTCGGGCGCGGGCGGAATACTTGAGACATTGCTCTCGCCCTACTATTATAAGGACGTGGCCGACGGTATACTGACCTACGATGAGGCAGTTTACCACCTCGCCTGCCTTTTCGTGCGGGAGACAATGTACTACGAGATAGGCGGTGTATATCCTGACGGGAGGGACCGCACAAACGAGATAAGCTACGCGGCGATTGAAGCGGCCCACTGGCTCAAGGTGCCCACCGCCCTCTGCCTGCGGATTCACGAGGGCATTGACCGGGATTTCGTAAGAAAGTCCGTCGAATACCTGTTCGAGGACAGGACCGGGAATCCGGCGTACCTGGGAGACGCCTGCATGGTGGAGGGCTTCATGAGAAACGGGTATACGGCCGAGATCGCACGCCTCCGTTCCAAGACAGGCTGCAACTGGTGCGCGCTGCCCGGGACCGAGTACACCGCCAACGACACCGTTAAGATAAACATGGCGAGGATATTTGAAATCGCGTTTTGGGAGATGCTCGGGAGCGGCGAGCGTTCTGTCTCCCGCCTCTGGGAGCTTTTCGACAAGCACATGGATATCGCGATCAAATGCCTCAAGGACTGCTTTGACTGGCACCTTGACAACTGGCACATAATATTCCCGGAGCTGGCGCTGGACTTCGCCTGCCACGGCCCGATCGAGCGCGGGACCGACATCGTGAACCACGGCGTAGACAACTACAACATGTGCATAGACGGCGCCGGGCTCGGCACCGTCGCGGACAGCTTCGCCGCCTGCGAGCAGGCGGTTGAGCGGGACGGTCTGCTCACATGGGACGAGCTGGCGGACTGCCTGAAAAACAACTGGGAGGGCCGGGAGGATATCCGGAATCTGATGAGAAACGTGCCGCATTACGGTGCGGGCGGCACCCGGGGCGACTACTACGCGAAAAAAATCGTGTTTGACAGTCTGGTAAAGCATGTAAAGAAATGCCCGACCCCGGAGGGGCGCAACTGCATTCCCGGTCTGTTTTCCTGGGCGAACACGATCGGCATGGGCAAGGCCGTCGGAGCTACGCCTAACGGCCGCTACGCGGGCAAGCCGATTACCCACGGCGCAAACCCCGAGCCGGGCTTCAGGGAATCCGGCGCTCTTACCGCGATGGGAATCGCCGTGGCCGGCGTGCAGCCGATGTGGGGCAACACCGCGCCGATACAGCTTGAGATCGACCCGGCCCTCGGGAGCAATGAAGATGGCGTCGAGCGGATAACGAACTTCCTTATGACCTACTGCGTCGATTTAAAGGGCTCGCTTGTGAACATTAACATTCTGGATAAGGAGAAAATACTCGACGCCCACAAGCACCCCGAAAGCCATCCGGACCTGATAGTCAGGGTAACTGGCTTCTCGGCATATTTCAACACGCTCTCCGAGGAGTTCCGCCAGCTGGTCGTCGACAGAATCATCGAAGGGTAAAACGCCAGCCAGGCACCGCCGCTGAGCGGCGGGAGGGGATTTTATGAGAGATTTTACGCCGGATTACCGAAACATCGTCCGCGCCGCGAGAAACATCCGTCCGGAAAGAACGCCGATTTACGAGCACCTGATCTCGGGCAAAATTATGGAAAAAATCCTCGGGAGGGAGTTTGTCTCCCTCTACGGCGGAGACCGGGCGGAGCGGCTGGAGTTTTTCAGAAGCTACTGCGAGTTTTTCAGACGGCTCGGCTACGACACGGTCTCGTTTGAGTGCTGCGCTTCGTCGGTGTTCCCGGGCAGCGGAGCCCTCGGCGCCCGCAAGCCGGGGGTGATCAGGAGCTCGGAGGATTTCGCGAAATACCCCTGGGCCGAGATACCAAAGTATTATTTTAAACGCTTTGCGGAGGACTTCGAGCTTCTCCGGGAGGCGATGCCCCCAGGGATGAAGGCGGTCGGCGGCGTCGGCAACGGAGTTTTTGAGTGCGCGGAGGATATCGTCGGATATGTGGACCTCTGCTATATCTCGGCGGACGACCCGGAGCTCTACGGGGGCCTGTTCAGGGAGATCGGCGGAGTTATCGTAAAAATATGGGAGGAGTTTTTGAAGCGCTACGGGGATATTTTCTGCGTGTGCCGGTTCGGCGACGATCTCGGGTTCCGGACGCAGACGCTGCTCCCGCCCCGCGACATACGAGAGCACATCATCCCCTGGTACACCGAGGTCGTCAGGCGCGTCCACGCCTGCGGCAAGCCGTTTTTGCTGCACTGCTGCGGGAATATTTTCGACGTGATGGAAGACCTCATCCGAACCGCGGGCATCGACGCCAAGCACTCAAACGAGGACCAGATCGCGCCCTTTAGCGAATGGGTCGACCGGTACGGCGATCGAATCGGCTTATTCGGCGGCGTCGACATGGGCGATCTTTGCGTGAAAAGCGAGCGGGAGATCAGGGAGAGAGTGCTCTGCGTGATGCGCTATTCCGCACCGCGGTGCGGAATAGCGCTGGGCTCCGGCAACTCGATTCCGGACTATGTGCCGGTGGAGGGCTACCTTGCTATGGTGGAGGCCGCGCGGAAATTCCGGGGCGAGCGCCCGTAGGCACGGCGCTTTCTGCCATCGACGTGTAAATTTCAAGCGTAAATATATTTTCTTCGAACGGGGATTTTTAATGGCGATCGGAATAGGGATAGACACAGGCGGCACTTATACGGACGCCGCGGCGTACGATTTTGAGACGAAAACTGTAATCGCGAAGGGCAAGGCGCTGACCACCCGGGAGAACCTGACCATCGGCATCGGGGACGCCCTCGACTGCCTGCCGGAGGTGCTGTTAAAAAAAGCGAAGATCGTCGCGCTCTCGACCACCCTCGCGACGAACGCCTGCGTAGAGGACAAGGGCGGGCGGGCTCGGCTCGTACTGCTCGGGATATCCGAAAAGGTGCTCGCTTGGGTCGGCGCCGATAAGAGGTACGGCCTGAAGCCGGAAGAGACAGTCTGCGTGGAGCCCGGAACCGGGGTCGAGGAGTTTCTGACCGCGCAGCTGGAGTGGCTTAACGGCGCGGACGCGCTGGCGGTGGCGGAATACGACTCTCCCGACAAAGGGACGCTGGGCGAAAACAGCCTGAAGGCCCGGCTTTCGGCGCTCTGCGCCGTGCCTGTGGTCGCGGCGGGGGAGCTCTCAAACAGGCCGAACGTGCTCGAGCGGGGTGCGACCGCGCTTTTAAACGCCCGGCTTTTACCGGTGATACGGGAATTCATAGAAGCGGTGGAAAAGACGCTTATTAAGCGCGGGGTTGCGGCCCCGGTGTTTATCGCGAGGAGCGACGGCAGCCTGATGACGGATGCGCTTGCGCGTAAAAGGCCGGTGGAGACAATACTGAGCGGCCCGGCGGCAAGTCTGCTGGGCGGGCGCGGGCTCGCCTCGCGGGACAACTGCCTGATAGTAGACATGGGCGGGACGACGACGGACGTCTGCGTCGTGAAAAACGGCGCGCCCGTGATGGCAAAAAGCGGGATAAGAATCGGAGGCTGGCGCACCCAGGTCGGCGGGGTGTTTACGGACACATTCGCCCTGGGCGGAGACAGCGCTGTCAGAATAATAAACGGCAGGCTTGCGCTCTGCGCCAGGCGGGTGATACCGCTCTGCGCTGCGGCGGCGCGTATGCCGGAGGCGGTCAAAGAGTCGCTTTCGCGGCTGATTGAGGACAAAAAGCCGTACTCGCGGGAGCCGCACGAGTTCTTGTTCCTGGTAAAAGAGCCGTCAAACCCGTCCCGCTACGACGCCGAGGAGAACGCGCTGCTGGAGGTTCTGAGAAAAGGCCCGCTGCCCCTCGGGTACGCGGCAGAGGCCGGGCTCAACCCATACCGGTTGAAGAGCGAACGGCTTGAGGCCGAGGGCATCGTGATGCGCTGCGGGTTTACGCCGACGGACGCGATGCACATTCTGGGGGATTTTTCCCGCTTCGACAGGGAAGCCTCCGAGCTTGCGGCGCGGTATCTGGCGTCCTGCATCGCGGAAAATATTGAGGAGACGGACGTTCCGGCGCTTGCGGAGGCCGTTTACGGCCTTGTGCGGAAAAAGCTGTATCAAAACCTTGTGCGCGTGCTTTTATATGACAAATTTCCGCCGCTCGCCGAAAAAGGGCTCGACGGGGACGCGGAGTTTTTAATCGAAAAGAGCTGGGACGAGAGGGACAATCGCGGAGGAAATCCGTTTTTCGGTTTCGGCTTTGCCACCGGCGCGGCGCTTGTCGGCATTGGCGCGCCGACCCATGTGTTTCTCCCGGAGGTCGCGGCGGTGCTGGGCGCGGAGTGCGTGATCCCAGAGAACGCAGAGGTGGCAAATGCGGTCGGCGCGGTGCTGGCGGACATATCTGCCATGGCGACCGTGGGAATTACCGCGGCGACCGGGCTTGAGGGCGAGCCCGGCTATGTGGTTCATACCCGGGACGGGCAGCTTCGCTTTGAGACCCGGGAGGAGGCATTCGCCGCCGCGGAAAAGGCCGCGTCGGAACAGGCCTGTGAGGAGGCCAGACGCCGGGGCGCGCTCGGCGAGCTGACGGTCAAAACCCGCGTCAATAAGAACGCCGTCAGGGTAAAAGGCGGGCACGAGATAGAGCTTCGCTCCGAGGCGCAAGCTTTAGCTTCGGGAAGGATAGAACTGTAGAAATACAATAGAGCACTAAACGGTTTCGGCCTGCTTAGAAGCGCCGAAGCCGTTTTTTTATTGCCGGCGCTTTCCGGTGAATGATGGAAAAGATTAGAATTATCTCGGAGAAAGCGCATTGAATAAAAATATTTATTGACAAGCCGGAAATCAAAAATTATAATTATTATTATAAAATAATATCGAATTATCGGATATCCTGTCGAAAAGGAGAGAAATGTCGTGAAAAAGCGGGCGGTCAATCTTATCCTTGCTCTGGCACTCCTGCTATCGCTTTCGCCCCGGGCAGCCGCGGATGAACCTGAGCTGGAAGACATCTGGGACGGATCGACGGCGGCCGGCTTTGCCTCCGGTGCGGGAACCGAGACGGACCCTTACGTGATTGTCAACGGCGCACAGCTTTCGCTGCTGGCGGCGATCGTTAACGCCAGCGGCACGGTGTACAAGGGCTTTCCGGTCGCCGCCTGCCGCACGGCCTGGTACCGCCTTGACGAGGATATCTGTTTAAACGACACCACCTGCTGGAAAAGCTGGGCGGCGGGGACAGCCGCGCCGGCAAACGGCTGGACGCCGATCGGAATAGAGGGCAACGTTTTTGCGGAGACCGTTTTTAACGGCAAATTCGAAGGAAACGGGCACAGCATCAGCGGTCTGTACGTAAGTATAGAAGGGAACTGCGCCGGACTGTTCGGGAACATCGGTCCCTCCGCGGCGATATCCGATCTGAGCCTGGTTGAGTCATATGTCGCCGGACAAAACTATGTGGGCGGAATCGCCGGGAACAGCGACAGGGGGAGCATTCGGAACTGCGAAAACGCCGGGGATGTGAAGGGACAAAACCACGTCGGCGGAATTGTCGGATACGACGTCGGCGGCGATGTGACGGACTGCAGAAATACGGGAGAGGTGGCCGGCAACAGCTATATCGGCGGGATCGCGGGCGAAAACGTCGATTCCGCCATCAGCGGCTGCTACAATAAAGGCGGTGTCAAAGCCGAAACCGCGGCGGGAGGCATTACCGGTTTCAACCACGACGCGGTCGTCAACTGCTTCAATATCGGCGATGTCGGCGCGAAGAACAACGCGGGCGGCATCGCGGGGGGCAATAACCAGAGCATCACGCGCTGCTACAGTACCGGCGCCGTCTCCGGCTTGACCAGAGGCGGCATTGTCGGCATCCAGAGCGGCGGGACAATCGGGGACTGCTATTATCTCGAAGCCTCGGTGGCTGACCCGACGGACGCAAACGGTACGGCGCTAAGCCCCCCGCAGATGAGGACTGGCGCGAGCTTTGCGGGCTTTGATTTCGATTCAGTGTGGACGATGGAGGGGAACGCATCGTATCCTTACCCAGAGCTTATTAATAATGGCCTGAATGGGAGCTTTGTGAGCGAAATCAATATCACCGGCGGAGACACCGTTTTAGCCGGGAGCGCCATTGAGCTCGGTGCCGCCGTATCCCCGGAGGGCGCGGACGTCGCGATCGTCTGGTCCGTCACAAACGATACCGGCGAGGCGGAAATCGGCCAAAACGGACGGCTGACCGCGCTGAGCAAGGGCAGGGTGACCGTGCGGGCAACGGCGGCGGACGGCGCGAAGGCTTGCGCGGAAAAGACGGTCTACGTCGCGGAGATTTGGGACGGGACTAACGCTGCTGCCTTTGATTCCGGCTCAGGGACGGCGGAGGACCCGTATGTGATAATGAACGGCGAGGAGCTTTCGCTGCTCGCGAAAATCCTAGACTCCTCAGGCGGGGTGTACGACACGGGCTCGGCTTTGTATTTGACCGAGGACGTAAGGACGGCGCATTTCCGGCTCGGCGCGGATATCTATCTAAACGGCACCTCCGGCTGGCAGAACTGGGGCAGAGCCGACGCTAAAGGAGGAGTGATTGAGCCGCAAAACCTCTGGACCGCGATAGGCAGGGCTGAGCTTCCGTTTAACGGGAGCTTTGACGGTGGCGGACACGCGGTGAGCGGGCTCTACCTCAGAGCGGAGAGCTGCGCGGGCCTGTTTGAAAATATCGGCGCAGCGGCGGAGGTTAAGCGAGTCTGCGTCGTCTCATCATACCTGTCCGGCGGAGACTGTACCGGCGCGATCGCCGGGCGCTGCGCCGGGGGCAGGATAGAGGTCTGCTACAGCAGGGCGGCGGTGGACGGGCGCGGGCTCTATACCGGCGGGATTATCGGATATTGCGAGGGCGCGTCGATAAAAAACTGCTTCAATCTCGGAAAAGTAAAATCATACGGCGGATACGCCGGCGGCATAGCGGGAAAATGCGCCGGGGGTAAAATCGAAAACTGCTACAACACCGGAGTGATCGCCGGTGAAGGCCATATCGGCGGCGTGACCGGAGAGACGGATGGGGCGACGGTGGAAGGCTGCTTTTATTTTTCCTCCTGCGCCGCCGAACTGAATGATACCGGGGGCGCACCGCTGGGGACGGCGGCGTTGGGAAACCCGGCGAGCTTTACCGGGTTTGACTTCGACTCGGTGTGGACGATGGAGGGCAACGGTTCCTACGGATATCCGGAGCTCAGAGCCGTGGCCTTAACGGGAAAATTCGCGTCAAACCTCAGCCTGACGGGGAGCGGCACTCTGACGGTCGGACAGAAAACCCGTATAAGCGCGGAAGTCTCGCCCGCGGACGCGGAGGACACGTCGGTGGTATGGCGCGTGTCCGACGGCACGGGCAGAGCCGAAATAGACGAGAACGGGTGGGTCAGCGGGCTTTCTCAAGGCACGGTGAAAGTCTTCGCGGTGACGTGCGACGGGAGCGGGATCGTTGCGGAAAAAATGTTCACCGTTATACCGGTCTATGTGAGCCAAGTCACGGTTACCTGCGGGTACGACAGCGTTTTTGAAAACGCCTCCGTTCAGATGAGCGCCGCCGTGCTGCCGGAGAACGCGCAGGATAAAAGCGTCCATTGGTCAGTAATCAACGGCACTGGGCAGGCGGCGATCACGGAAAACGGACTTCTGACCGGAATTAGCGCCGGGACGGTTACGGTCCGCGCGGCGGCCGCGGACGGGAGCGGGGTTTACGGCGACTGCCAGATGACCGTTTTGCCGGCGGCAATTACCTCCGGAGTGTTTAAGGTATCCGACGGGAAGCTTTCGAAAATAGCGCCGGGGACGCGGGTCTCTGGGTTGAAAGCTAATTTAAGTCCCCGGAATAAAATAAAGATTCTCGACCGGTACGGAAACGAGGTGCCGGACAGCGCGGCGGTGGGCACGGGGATGCTGGCCGTACTGGCAAGCGGCGGGAACACCGTGCAGACACTGACTATAGTCGTCACGGGCGACGTAAACGGCGACGGCAGCGTTTCAATCAGCGACATGCTGGCGGTCAAGGCGCATATCTTGGGTAAGTCAAAGCTCTCCGGAGTCTGGGCGGAGGCGGCGGACGCGAGCGGCGACGGCGGAATCAGCATCACGGACTTTATTCAGAGCAAAGCCCATATTCTGGGAAAAAGCGCGATCACTCCGCGCTAAAAACGGAGGAAAAATATGAGAAAAGCCGGCTTATATCTGTTTCTCTGCGCCATTGCCTTGGCGGCGCTGTTCGCTTTCCCGTCGCTCGCGGCAGGGGCCGGCCTTACAGGGCCGGGGACCGTCAGGGCGGGGGATACGATCACGCTTACCTTTTCTGTCAGCGGCTCGGGCATCGGCGGCGGTTCCGGCACCATTTCCTATGACGCCGCGCAGGTGACGCTTCAGAGCATTGCAAAAAAGCTGAACGCGTTCTGGGAGCTGGAATTTCACGGGAACAACTTCATCTTCTACGACAATAATCAGGAAAACCCGATAAACGGCTCCGCGGATGTGTTTACGGCGGTCTTTAAGGTCAATTCAAATCTGCCCGCCGGCACGGCGCTTAGCATATCGGTGGTCGACGCGAGGACAGGCGACACCAGCGGGGATACGGCGCTGCCGGCGGCAGCCTACAACGCGGTTATCTCACAGCCGAAATCCGGGAACGCGAACCTGAAGTCGCTGGAAATCAATAACGCCGCACTCTCGCCGTATTTCGGCGCGAACATCTTGAGCTACAGCGCCGGGACGGTCGAATTCTCCGTGACCGGCCTCGGCATAGCGGCGGAGGCTGAGGACGCGAGGGCGAAGGTGACGATCTCGGGAAACTCCCTTGCGGTGGGTGACAACGCGGTTAAGGTAACCGTGACTGCGGAGAACGGCGCGCAGAAGGTATATGTGATTAGCGTCACCAGAAAGCAGGATCCGGATTACAAAGCTTCCGATGACGCGACCCTTTCAGGGATCAGCGTAGACGGCTTTCTGCTGTCGCCGATATTCAGTCCGGAGCGGAAAACCTATGTGGTCTGGCTGCCCTACGAGGTTGAAAGTGTCGTTGTGACGGGGACCGCCAGCGACCCGAAGGCAAGGGGCGTGACCGTGGTGGGCGGCGACAAACTGTTTGCCGGGCAGGACAACACAGTCACGCTGACCTGCACGGCGGAAAGCGGCGCGACCGAGGTCTATGCGGTGGTGGTCAAGCGAGCGGCCCCGTTCGGAGCGGAGACGAGCGCCGAAACAACTGCGGAGACGACCGCAGAAACGGCTCGAACCGCCTCCGCGGAGACGGACGCGGCTTCGCCGGGTGTGAAGCGCGGCGCGGGTAAGGGCGTTAACCCGTGGCTCGCGGCAGCCTTGTGCGCCCTATGCTTTGCCGCGGGAGGAGGTACGGCTTTCCTGCTGCGGGAAAAAGCGCTGCCGCGAAAAAAACTCGCCGATAAAGATAAATAGACAAAACATCACAAATGTTGTATAATACTATGAAAGGTGTGTTGGCCTTATAGACGGATTGAGGAGATGAAAAAACGCGCAGTTTGCGCGTGGGACGGAAAGGATGTTTTTTATTGAACGCATTGACGACGAAACTCAAAGAAGTTCTAACGGCGGTTTTACCGATTACTGCGATTGTCCTGATATTAAATCTGGTGTTGAAAACCCATGACGGGACCCTTGTCGCGAGGTTTCTGACGGGTTCCGCGCTGATCATTGTCGGGCTGTCGCTTTTTTTATTCGGCGTCGACTTAGGCGTCACCCCGATAGGAAACCGTTTGGGCTCGCGTATCGTTAAGTCCAACAGGCTGTTGATCGTCGTCGCCGCAGGGCTGATTGTTGGCTTTTTCATATCCGCGGCGGAACCGGACCTGCATATTCTCGCTGAGCAGGTCGCGTTCGTAACGTCGGGGGCGATCCCGAAGGTAATCATCGTCGCGGTCGTATCGGCGGGAATCGCCGCGCTGCTGACCCTCGGCCTGGTCCGGATAATATACGGCGTTCCGCTGAGGTGGTTTCTGGCCGCGGCATACCTTATAATTCTCATCCTTTCATTTTTTACATCTTCCGAATTTCTTGCGATATCCTTCGACGCGTCGGGGGCGACTACCGGCTCGATGACGGTGCCGTTCATTCTCGCGCTGGCGACAGGTATCGCATCGCTTAAAAAACACAGCAAAAGCACGGACGAGGATAACTTCGGGCTGGTGGCCATCGCTTCCACGGGAGCGATATTGGCGGTAATGGTGATGAGCATTCTGTCGGGTTCTGACAAAGCGGTCTCCGGAATAGAACAGAATGAAGACGTTTCCCGCTCAATTCTCGCCCCTTTCATAAAGGCGCTCCCATCGGTTGCCTGGGATTCGTTTCTTGCTCTGCTCCCGATTGTCGTGCTGTTTTTCGTGCTTGAGCTGGGGCAGCGCGGAGTGATGAAAAAATCGGCCCGCAGGAATGCGTTCGGTTTGCTCTATACATACGCGGGGCTGGTGCTGTTCCTAGTGGGCGTAAACGCCGGATTCATGGATATGGGCAGGGTGATCGGCGCGGCGGTGGCGGAGCGCGGAGGAGTATTTCTTGTAGCCGTCGGTTTCCTGCTGGGGTTTGTCACAATATTCGCGGAACCCGCGGTCCACGTGCTGACCTATCAGGTAGAAAATGTGACCAGCGGCTACGTCAACAGAAAACTGGTAAAATTTACGCTTGCGATCGGAGTGAGCGTAGCGGTCGCGCTTTCCATGCTCAGGATACTGATCCCGGAGCTGAAGCTCTGGCAGTGTCTCCTGCCGGGCTATCTGATATCGACCGGTATGATGTTTTTTGTTCCCGAGCTGTTCGTAGGCATCGCGTATGATTCGGGCGGAGTAGCGTCCGGGCCGATGACGGCCACGTTTATTCTGGCGTTCGCGCAGGGAGCCGCCGACGCGGTGGAGGGTGCGAACGTGCTGGTAGACGGGTTCGGTGTCATAGCCCTCGTCGCGATGACGCCGCTGATAACTCTTCAGGTGCTGGGCGCCATCTACCGACTGAGATCGGGCAAGAAAGGGGTTGAAAAAAATGCCAAATAGCAATCATGATAGCGGAATCGAACTTATCTGCGCAGTCGTCAACTTCGGCAGCGGCGGAAAGCTTCTCCATGCCGCGAAGCAGCTCGGCATCATGGGCGGCACGATATTCATCGGAAGCGGTACCGCCAACAGCAGGATACTGGAATTTTTGGGGCTCTCAGAGGTCAGAAAGGAAATCGTGCTGATGCTTTCCGACGCGAAAACGGCTTCGGACGTTATTGAAAAACTCGACGAGACCTTTAAATTTGAAAAACCAAACCACGGGATAATATTTACGACAGATGTACGCGGCATTGTGGGAACGAGGACAATTAAAACTGCGGAGCGAAACGACAAAGGAGCTGAAAAAACCATGTATCAGGTTATCACGGTTATTGTGGATAAAGGAAAGTCCGAGCTTGTGACGGAAGCCGCGGCGAAAGCGGGCTCAAAGGGCGGGACGATCATCAACGGCCGGGGCTGCGGGATACACGAGATAAGCAAGGTTTTCTCGATGGAAATCGAGCCGGAAAAGGAGATCGTCATGATTCTGTCGGAAGACGATATGACCGACGGGATCGTGGACGCTATACGGCAGAGCCTGGAGATAGACGAACCCGGGAACGGTATTATCTTTATTCAGGACGTAAACAAGGCCTACGGGCTGTACAGGTGACGGTTCCCGGCTTTAAACCGCGGAACCGGAGCTTTGAAAAGATAGGGCGAAAGGGTTATAAAATGATTTTACTCATTCTACAACCCTTCGTTTTTTTTATACGGAGTTTTTATCAGCAGACGAGGTTTACAAGCCTGCCCTTGACGATGATCACCCGGCGGACCTCGCGGCCTGAAAGCGCTGCGCGCACCTTGGGACTCGAGAGTGCAAGCGATTCAAGCCCGGATTCATCCGTAGAGGGGTCTGCCGAAATCACATCCCGAAGCGTGCCGTTGACCTGGACGGCGATCTCGACGAAGGCCCGTTTCAGCTTTGCTTCGTCGCAGACGGGAAAACGCTGGGAGTGTACGGAATAGGGGTGGCCGAGCTTTTCCCAGAGCTCCTCGGTGAAATGGGGCGCGAGCGGAGCGAGGAGCAGTACAAAGTCCGAAACCACTCTCTCCTCGAACGAAACCGAGCGGGATCTGCGGGACTGGTAAGAGGTCAGCGCGTTCAAAAGCTCCATCATCCGAGCAAGCGCGGTGTTGAACGAAAAATCGTCGATATCCCGCGTGACCTCGCGGATTGTGCGGTTAAGAACATATTCAAGCTCGGGATCGCTGGCGCGGGCGTCGTATCGTTCCGCCGCCTTGAAATCGAGGAAGCGCCAGACCACGCGCGCTGTTTTGGAGACAAAGCGCGCCGCCGTCTTGACGCCGTCGTCAGACCAGGGGCCGCCGTCCCGGTAGGAAAAGCCGAAGGCGAGGCAGAGGCGGAGCACATCAGAGCCGTACCGTTCGGTATAGGCGTCCGGCGAGACCGCGCCGCTGCGCTTGCTCATCTTTTTGCCGTTTTCATCGAGGATCGTCCCCTGGTGGACAAGAGAAGCAAAGGGCTCGTCGAAATCGAGATAGCCCATGTCGCGCAGCGCTTTTGTGATAAAGCGGGCGTACAAAAGGTGCATCGCCGCGTGCTCGACGCCGCCGATATATTTGTCGACGGGCATCAGGCGGTTGACCTTATCCTTTGAAAAGGCCTCGCCGCTGTTGCGGTTGTCGCAGAAGCGGAGGAAATACCAGGACGAGCAGACGAAGGTGTCGAGGGTGTCGGTCTCCCTTTTGGCGGCTCCGCCGCAGACCGGGCAGAGCGTATCCGTAAATTCCGGGCATGCGGCGAGCGGGGAGACGCCGTTTGGCTGAAAGCTCACCTCGTAGGGCAGTCTGACCGGAAGGTCCTTTTCCGGCACGGGGACCTCGCCGCAGGTTTCGCAGTAGACGATCGGGATGGGCGCGCCCCAATAGCGCTGGCGCGAGACGAGCCAGTCCCGGAGCCGGTATTTGACGGACGCGCGGCCGAGGTTGACCGTTTCAAGATCGGCGATGATTTTGTCCCGCGCGGCCTTAGAGGAAAGGCCAGTATACGCGCCGCTGTCGGTCAGAACGCCGTCGCCGGAGTAAGGGAGAGCCGAACAGGGGGCTATGACCGCTTTCACCGGCAGGCCGTATTTTTTCGCGAACTCAAAATCCCGATCGTCGTGGGCGGGTACGGCCATCACCGCACCGGTGCCGTAGCCGGAGAGCACATAATCGGAAATCCAGACGGGCAGCTTTTCACCCGAGACCGGGTGGCGCGCGTAAGCGCCGGTGAACACGCCGGCTTTCTCGCCCGCCGTAGACATCCGCTCAATCTCCGAGCGCTTCGCCGCGTATTCCCGGTAATCCCGGACGGCCTGCCTATACCCGGGCGCGCACAGCGCTTCGGCAAGGGGGTGCTCCGGGGCAAGGACGATATAGGTTGCGCCCATAAGGGTGTCGGCCCGAGTCGTGAATACCGTGACGGGGCCGGCGGAGGTTTGGAAGACTATCTCGGCGCCGGCGCTTTTGCCGATCCAGTTTTCCTGGATCTTTTTTGTCTTTTCAGGCCAATCGAGGTCTTTAAGACCGGATAGCAGCTCCTCGGCGTAGTCGGTGATTTTGAAAAACCACTGCGTCATCTCCCTGCGGGTGACCTCCGCGCCGCAGCGCTCGCACACTCCTCCGGCGGCCTGCTCGTTTGCGAGCACCGTGTCGCAGGAGGGGCACCAGTTGACCGGCGCTTTTTTCCGATAGGCAAGGCCGCGGCGGTAGAGCTGCAGAAACAGCCACTGCGTCCAGCGGTAGTATTCGGGCAGGCAGGTGACGATCTCCCGGTCCCAGTCGCAGGTCGTGCCCATCGTACGGAACTGCCTTTCCATCGCGGCGATGCTCTCCCTGGTAGAGTCCCAGGGGTGGACGCCGGTTTTGATCGCGTAATTTTCCGCGGGCAGGCCGAACGCGTCAAAGCCCGGCGGGTGGAACAGGCGGAAGCCCTGCATGCGCTTGAGCCTTCCGTAGCTGTCGGCAAGGCCGTAGTTCCACCAGTGGCCGATATGCAGGTTCTTTCCGGAAGGGTAGGAGAACATCTCGAGAAGATAGAGCTTTTTTCCCGGGCCTGAATCGTCGAAGCGGTAGAGCTCGGTCTCATCCCATTTTTTCTGCCATTTTTCGTCGGTTTCCTTTGAATAAGCCATCTCACACATCGCTTATGCTCCTTTTCATTATTTTATAATGTGAAAACGGGCATAACGCAAAGCACCGCGGCGGAGAACACGCCTGATTACCCCCTTTATTATTAATAAAGCCCCCGTCCCCGATTGCGTTTGATTTACGCATCAGGGACGAAGGCTTGTTTTAAGCTTTCGCTTTAGGGAAAATCCCCTAAAAAAGCGCGGCGCGGTTTTATCACCGCCGCCGGGCTCTTATTACCACCCTTTTAGTACGCGATACCAACATATGCGTCCTCCGATAACGGTGAGGCTCCGTCACAGCCTAATCGCCCGCGGGCTTTCGGTGTGCGGCTCGGGAGTGAGTTCGCGGAAAGCGGCGATACAGGTATCGTTAGCGCCGGGCTCGCACCGTCCCCGGCTCTCTGAGGCTTTCGCGTTCCGCTTTGTCTCCGTCTTTGCCTTTTTTACAGTATAGCACGAAAACTGTTCTTTTACAATATAAAAGAGCTACTTTATGTTTAAAAGGGCGGTGATGCTGTCGGGGTGAGAGGCTTCAAACTTCTTTTCCGGGCCGGCGCCGGTCCTTTTGTACCGCTCCAGCCTGTACGGCGGAGGGGGCGGGAGAGCGGCGAAATTCTTCGGATTTTCGATATAGCGCGAAAGGGCGTTCCTGGCTCCCGCCACAATCAGCGCGCAGGCCCGCGCGGGGTGGAGGTGGACCGCGGCGGCGTTTCGCGTCTTATAGGCGGACGGGTCGCATTTGTCGCCCGCGCCGGGAATCACTCCGCGCTTTACGGCCACGGTCTCGATCGCCGGGAAAAAGCGTTTTGCCTCTGCGGCGAAGGCTTTGTCGCCGCAGGCGAGAATCGGGACGCAGTCGTACTCCAGCGCGCACCAGGCGACCTTTGTAAACTCGCCTACGGGGATATCATTGATTTTTGTCTCGAACACGTCAAAGCTGCCGGTGTGGGGCAGGTGCGCGAACTCTGTGCGGGACATCGCGTGCTGGCCGACCCATGCGCAGACGTCGTAGCCCACCTCGAGGCCGAACGGGTACGGCCCGTTCCAGCCGCGCTGGTATTCGACGCGGCTGTCAAGCAGCGACTGGTTGATTCCGCCGTGGCCGTGTCCGTCCTGCACGATGATCTGCGTCGCGCCGGCGTCGAAAAAGCCCTTGACCGCGGCGTTGACCTCGGCGGTCAAAAGCCGCTTCGCCTCCTCATAGTACCGGGAGGCGGGGAAGATCCAGTCATCCGCATCCAGAACGCCGGCGACGCCTTCAAGATCGGTCATGATGTATACTTTCAACGTTTACCGCCTATCCTTTCTAAAAAAAGTTTTTGGCCGATAATGCCGCAGGGAGCGACCTCGATTAAAGGCAATCCGAGATTAATATCCGCTCGGACGGGATTTTTATACCCTTTGTCCCCGGTCCTGATGTTGTAAACAGGCTTTCCACTCGGCCCGGATTTCTCAGTGTTTGAACAGCTTTCCGAGGAAGCCGGTGTCTTCGATCATCGGGCGGCAGAAGGAGACGGTCACAATCCCGGAGGCGAGGATTTGCTCCACCTCGCTAAGGGTTCTGATGCCGCCCACCAGCATCAGCGGCAGTGAGGTCTTATCGAGAAGCTTTCTTGCGGTACAGAAGAAATACGGGCCGGAGGGTGTCCCCGGAGGGGAGGAAGCATAACCGCTCAACTCCATGCCCTCGATGCCGATTTCGGCGCAGGTCTCCGCGGCGCCGCAGAGGTCTTTAAAATACTCGTCGTTGTTTTCGATGTTGTCGGAATTGATTTTAATAAAGACGGGGAATTTCTCGCCGCAGAGGGTCTTGACCTCCTCCGCGATCTCCCGGATAATGCGGAACCGCCTTTCTCCGGACCCGCCGTAGGCGTCCGTCCGGTGGTTGTACTGCGGGTAGAAAAACTCGGACAGAAGATATATATGCGCGGCGTGGAGCTGGATCGCGTCGAACCCGGCGGATTTCGCCCGGACCGCGGCCGCGCCGAACGCTCGGACCGTGTTTCTGATCTCCGAGAGCGTCATTGTGTCCGGTGTGTAGACCGGCCGGTCCCCGTTGGAGCCCGCCGCCTTCATCCCGCCGTGGCCGAGCTGCAAAACCGCCTTTATTCCGCCTTTTTTAATTGTCTCTGCGAGGCGGGCCTGCTCCGGAATGAACTCGTCGTCCCACAGCGCGTTCTGACCGTGATTAGAGCGCCCCTCGGGGGAAACGCAGGTGTGTCCGATGATGATCGCGCCGAAGGGCCAACGCGAGAGCTCCGCGGTCCTTTCATACTCCACCGCGGCGACATGCCCGTTTTCCGAGCGGAAATACTCCGTAGCCGAGCGGACAAGCCTTCCGGGAAAGGAGATATTCCTGAAAGAAACAGGCGAAAAAGCCCCGTGGGAGCGGTATTTTTCGGGTATTGGAGAGAGATTCATCGTACGCCTCCGGGGAAAATAATATTGATATCAGTATAACGGAAAAACCGGGGATTTGCAACGGCTTTATGTGACTGTCAAAGATGTCAAAGTAGTATCGGATATCGCAAATCCCTACTCAGTAAGAATATCGCTTGGCGTAAACAAGACGAATAAGGCCTTGATTTCCGCATTATATGATAACAACGACAACTTTAATAAATCCGATCTTCTCGATGTAAGGTTTTGTGAAATCGGTTTGGAGGACCGGGAGAAAGATGCAGAGAGAATAATGGATGAAGTCAGAACAGTTTTTGTTGAGGTTGAAAAGACACTGGAAAAAGTAAAAGAAGGGTAGTGCTTCAACTCGGAAACATATCAGGCGTTACCGTGCCAGGCGGCTCCGGAATACCTATAAGAAACCCGTTAATTGAAACAGCCCGCCGCGCATCAATGCGCAGCGGGCTCTAAGTTTATCGGTTTGCTTTACTCCACATCCTGCAGGGCGTCGTAGCCTTCTTCGCCGGTGCGGACTTTTACAACGTTTTCTACGTTGGAGACGAAAATCTTGCCGTCGCCTATGTTGCCGGTGTAGAGCACCTTTTTGGCGGTCTCTATTACGGAGCGGACCGGGACCTTGCTGACGACGATTTCTACCTTAATTTTCGGGAGCAGGTGGGTCTCGAGCTCGGCGCCGCGGTAGAACTCGGTGTGGCCGCCCTGGATGCCGTAGCCGAGTACGTTGGAGACGGTCATGCCGGTAATGCCGATTTTGTCAAGGGCGTTTTTAAGCGCCTCGAATTTGCCCTGCTTTGTAATAATTTCAACCTTTGTGAACTTTACGCCGGGGATGGCGGTGGAGACGACCGGGATCGCCTGCTCGACGGGCACCGCGCCGGGCTTCGGGGCCGGAACCGGGGCGGAGGCGGGCTTTTCAATATCCAGCGTATTGTCGAACGTGACAAAGTCGGGATAGCCCTTGTTGCCGTGCTCGCCGATGTCGAGACCTTCGATCTCCTCCTTAGCTGTGACGCGGAGACCGAGCGTCTTTTTAATAAGCAGCCAGATCAAAACCGTGACCGGGAAGACGAACGCGCCGACGCAGAGAACGCCGAGGGCCTGCTTGCCGAGAAGCTCCAGACCGCCGCCGAAGAAAAGACCGTTGGGGGTGGAGATCCCGCCTACACCGTCCTGCGCGAACAGGCCGACGAACAGCGTGCCCATAACGCCGTGGACGAGGTGGACCGAAATCGCGCCGACCGGGTCGTCGATCTTTCTCCTGTCAAAGAAAATTACGGATAAGACGACGGTGATGCCGGAGATAAAGCCGATAATCAGCGAGCTCGTCACGCTGACATACGCGCAGCAGGGCGTTATCGCGACCAGGCCGGCCAGCAGGCCGTTGATCGACATGCCGAGATCGGGCTTGCCGATCACGATCCACGCCGTCGCCGTGGCGGTCAGGATGGCGATTATGCCGGCGGTGTTGGTGGTAACCAGAATGTGGGAGATTGAGGACGGGTCGGCCGCCATCGTCGAACCGGGGTTGAACCCGAACCAGCCTAGCCATAAAACGAACGCGCCTATCGTGGCGAGGCTCATGCTGTGGCCCGGAATCGGGTGTATCTTGCCGTCGGAGGTGTATTTGCCGAGCCTCGGCCCAAGCAGCAGCACGCCGGAGAGAGCCGCCCAGCCGCCGACGGAGTGGACTACGGAGCCGCCCGCGAAGTCGAGCATGCCCAGCTTAGAGAGGAAGCCGCCGCCCCAGATCCAGTGTCCGACGATCGGGTAGACAAACATCGTCAGTAAAAGAGAGAACACGATGAACGAGATATATTTGATGCGCTCGGCGACAGCGCCGGAGACAATCGTCGCGGCGGTCCCGCAGAAGACGAGCTGGAAGAAGAATTTCGCCCAGAACGGGATGCCCGCCCAGGATATCGCGCTGTAGACTCCGGAGTAGTCGCTGCCGGTGGTGGGGGAGTTATCGGCGCCGGAGGCCATAAAAAGCCCTTTAAGACCCATAAAGCCGTTTCCGTCGCCGAACATCAGCCCCCAGCCGAGGACGAGGAAGCCCAGCGATGAGACCGCGAAGACAATGAAGTTTTTCGAGAGGATGTTGACCGAGTTTTTCTGACGGGCGAACCCGCTTTCGACCGCGGCGAAGCCGAGGTTCATGAAGAAGACCAGTACTGCCGCGAAGATGACCCATACGGTGTCAAGTATGACTTGTGTGTTCAAATTACTTCCTTCCTTTCCGCCGCTTCTACGCGGCCTATACTTTATTTATGGAGCACGCAGGAAAAAATTGGCGCAGTTTGTAAAACGGTCGAGGTACGATCGTTTAAAAACAAAAAAGGCGCAAATCCGAATGGATTTGGCGCCTTTGCCGTTTAAACTGTTAAATTTTTCCTTGGAAATACTATACCATAAATACGGAGCGCTGTCAACAGGAAATTTTCGCTTAAGGCGAAATTTCTTTGCGCGGATTTTGTCGAATGCAAAGATACGGGGCTTTATTTAAGCGTCTCCGATGCGGGAGCGGATATAGGCCGGCACGTCGTCCGGGGAGATATTCAGAACATAGGCGAATTCGTCGTAGAGCATTTTTTCGGCGTCTTTAAACGCGCGCTCATCGCAGAGGTGGAGCTTCTTTCCGGAGGCCTGCAGCGCCTTGCGGCGGTGAAAAATCGTCCCGATAACACAGGCGAGCCCGCAGCGGTCGCCGGAGTCAAGAATTTCCTTGTATTTCGCCTTGCGTTCGTTTTCGTCCTCGATCCATGGAAGCTTTTCGTTTGGCAGACCGTCGATAAAGCGGTTGACCTCGTCCCTTGATAAAACGCTGTGCATCCTGGAAACCAGCGCTTCGTTGCCGGCCGGAACGAAAACGGTTGACAACGCCTTATATACGGGTTTCAACACGTAATACTTTTCCGGGCCCCGGCCAAAATTCTTATCCGTTATTTCAGTAATCCTGCAGACGCCTTCGGAACCGTATAGTACAACGTCGTCGACCTTGAACATAATTATCATCCTTTCCTGCGTAATTGACGGCCCGATGCCGCGCCCAATATGCGCACTTAGACCATTATGATAATTATAGCATGTTTTTGTTAAAAATGTCATAGGCAAAATAGACAAATCGGAAAATGGCAAAACAAACCGGCGCCGGATAATCGGGCTTCCGGCGCCGGTTTGACGAACGCTTTGCGTATACTTTTGGGGTAGTTCCAGAGCGTTATCACTCAAGGTTAAGCTTATTTTTCAACATCGATTTACAGATCAGATAGGAAACTGTTCCCATCAGCGCGTAGATCAGGATATACATGATCAGGAAGGTATGGGAAACACCATAGAGGCTGTCGAGGTTTTGAGCCGTCTGCGGGCTGATAAGCATTATCAGGAACATGATGATCCCGGCGACAATGCCCGTGACCGAGTTGATCGCGAAATACATGCCGATCGAGGCCAGAATTTTATGCTTTTTCGCGATGATGCTGCCGATGGTGATCGCGAGATAGTAGAGCAGAAGCTGAGAGATAACCCCGATAACGCCAAGCAGAATGAACTCGACCGTGAACAGGACGGAGTTGAGCGTACCCACATATCTGTAAAAGGAGGATATGCCGTCGATAAACGACGTCAGAACGTCAAAGGAAATCAGATGCCCGTCCTCCGCGGTGGCGAACAGCAGGAAGAACATGATGGAGACAAAAATCACGATGGTTCCGACGATTGTCCAAACAAAGCCGGAGATTAACTTTGTCGCCAGCAGCTGCTTAACCTCGACGGGCAGCGTAAAGGTCAGATAGCCCTCGTCCGTAAAGAAGTTTTTGTAATACCGCTGCAAAAGCAGGAAGATGACGATCAGAATGGAGGCGAAGAGCGCTATTACCGAGAACACGAGGATAATCGACGCGATTATCTGAAAAATCGTAGCGAAAACCGACGAGGCGGCGCTTGACCTGGAGATCGCGTTATTGAGCACAATGATGAAAGAGGACAGGACGGAAAGCCCGAATATCGCCAGAAGCATCGGGACGAGTGATTTCGAAACCGCCTTGAACTCGTACTTTAAAAGCTTTTTCAGCATCTGAATACCTCCCTGAATATCTCGTCCAGCGATTTTCCGTAGTGGGCGCGGATTTTATCGGTCTCTCCGTACATGTAAATCCTTCCGAGATTGATAAACATGAACTCGTCAAGCACCTTTTCGATGTCGTAGATCAGGTGCGTGGAGATAATGACCGTGGCGTCCTCGCTGTAGTTCGAGATGATGGTGCTCAGGATATAATCCCTTGTGGCCGGGTCGACCCCGCCGATCGGCTCGTCCAGCAGGTAGAGCTTTGCCCGCCGCGACATCACCAGTACCAGCTGCACCTTTTCCTTTGTGCCCTTGGAAAGCGTCGAATATTTGGCGTCAACGCTGATGCCGAGCCTTTTGAGCATATCCTCGGCCCGCGGGCGGTCAAAATCGGCGTAGAAATCGGCGAAAAAATCCAGCGCGTCGCTGATTAGCATCCAGGACGACAGATATGTCCTCTCGGGAAGGTACGAGACGACGGATTTCGTATGGGTTCCAGGCAAGGCCGAATCCACGAGAATCTGACCTGCTGAAGGCCGGAGCAGGCCTGCCGCGAGCTTGATCAGCGTCGTCTTCCCGCTGCCGTTCGGGCCCAGCAGTCCGATTATCTTTCCCTTGGGCAGCGCGATGTCTATGCCCTGAAGGGCAGGAGCGCCGTTGTAGTTTTTCCATAGATTTCTGCATTCAAGAATTGCTTCCATTTTCCCCTTCTCCTTTTTCAAAAGAGTTGATAAGCGACAGAGCGTCGGGAAGGCCGAGACCGATTTTCTTCAGCTTTTGCAGGTATTCCCTTGTCAGCTCGTTTGCCAGCGCCGAGCGCGCCGCCTCTATCACCTCTCTGTTATCTGTGACAAACCGGCCGGAGGTGCGCTGCGCGCTCAAGAGACCTGCCTCTTCAAGCGCGCTGAGCGCGCGCTGCATTGTGTTGGGGTTTACGGCAGCCTCTGCCGCGAGCTCCCGGACGCTGGGGATTTTCTCGCCCGCGCCGTACCTGCCGCAGATTATGTCGGATCGGATATGCTCCATTATCTGCAGGAAAATGGGGCGTTCCGAGTTAAAGCTCCATGGCAAAGCAATCACCTCACTGTATCAATGTATTAAGAGCATGGTACAATAATACACTGGTTTTCCCCAAATGTCAATAGGCAAAAAAATATATTTCTAAAAATTAGGAAGCGGGGCGGCAGCCGCTTGCGGCATAACGACGGGCCCGCCGGTTTTATTTCGCGTTTCGTATCTCACCGTATAGGCTCTTAAGCCGCTTTGTGTTGCCGGTGAGGCTCAGAAACCCGAAGACACACTCGAGAGCGGTGGCGAGGGAGTACTCGGAGGGGGTACTGCCGTTTGGGATTTTGGAGTGCTTCATGTTTCTCCCGCGGGTAAAAACGCCCTTTTCCGTTTCATCCAGCAGCTCGTACAGAAGAGGGGCCATCCGCGCCTGGCCGGAGGCGCGCACGATCTCCACGGCTTTCGCGTGGAGGGCGGATATTCTGCCGGGGGAGGCGGTTACAAGCTCCTCGCGGACGAGCAGCTCGAAGGCAGCGTCGCCGACGAAGGCGAGCTCCCCCGGGCCGAGAAGCAGCGCTTGTGAAACGGGCATAAAGTTATCTTTGCTTTCCATTGTCAATCCACCAACCTGTCTTTATTGTTTTGGCGGGCTTTCTCCGATAAAGGGTGAGGGCTTTCCCACCGAGCACACCGTAAGCTCGTGCATCGCGCGGGTACAGGCGATGTACAACAGCATCCGGTCGCTTTCCGAGGTGTAGAGGGCGGAGTTTGAGACGAAAACGCGGTCAAATTCCAGCCCCTTCGCGAGGGCGAGGGGTAATATGATATTGCCCTTGATATATGAGCAATCCTCGGAATCGAGCATCGTAAGGGAGTGCATAAGGGGTCTCAGGCGCTGGTAGGTCTGCCTGCACTCGGCGGCGGTCTTGGTTATGATCGCTGTTGAAACCGCGTCCTCCGATATCCCTGAATCGGACTCCGCGATAAGCTCGCAGATTCTTGTGGCGAGCAGCCGCGGGGAAGGCTCCGTAATCAGCCGGACCCGCTTTCCATGCCGTTCAAACGACGTGCTCCTGTCGGCGGAACCGAGGATGTCCGACGCGAAGTTGAATATTTCGCTGGTGCAGCGGTAGCTCTTTGAAAGATATTTTATTTCCGCGGGGGATTGCGGATAATAATCGCGGACGGACTTCGCGCTTGAAAGACCGGACAGCGGGTTTAGAACCTGCGCGGCGTCCCCGAGGAGCGTCAGGTGCGCGTGGGGGAATAGCCTGGCGAAGATCTCGTGCTGCGGGGGGCTGTAGTCCTGCACCTCGTCAATCACCACGTGCCGGACCTGCTTAAGCGGGGAAACCGCGCCGAAGCAGACCTTCACCAGCAGCAGGAAGATTCCGTCCTCGTAGCTGAGCTTCTTGTCCGGCGAAAATTCGGCGACGTCGTCAAGGAGTCTGTCCCTGAACTCTGAGTCCGGCTCATTTTCGGCGACGTAGAGGCAGAGAATCTGCCTGCAGACGCCGGCCCAGTCGATATTGACGTTGTGCGATATCGCCTCGAGCGCGGCTTTAGCGGCATCGTCAAAGGCAAGGCGGGTTTTGATGCGGAGCTGATCTTCGTCCGTATAGATGCCGGCGAGCTGTTTCGCGATCTCCGCGCGGTAGGTCTGCTTGTGCGGGGCGAGCCTTTGCGTGATCTCGTTTTGAATAGCCTCGAGCCGGAGCGCTATGCTCATATGGGCGAATCTGTGAACAAACAACTCTGAGAGCTCTTCAGCGGACACGATAACGGTGCCGTTGAAAACCACGTCGCGAAAATCCGGGACGTAATTTTTAGCGTAGTCCTTTACAAAGGCGAGAAACCCGGCGCTGGATTTCAGCGAGATCCAGTACCTCCGCCTGTCGGAGGGATCGGCGCCCTTTTCCGAGCAGAGGTATTCGAACTGCTCAAAGGCGTCGCTAACCTGGACGCCGCAGTTTTTAACGATCAGGTCCCTGAAGGTGGCCTCCGGGATTTCGCGTTCGCCCAGCTCCGGCACCACGTCGGAGATATACTCGGAAAACACCTTGTTCGGCGAAAAAATCAGGATGTTCCGGTTTTTAAGAGTGTTCCTGTCCCGGTATAAAAGGTAGGCTATTCTGTGCAGCGCAATGTTCGTCTTGCCGCTGCCGGCCGGGCCGAGAACGATCAGCAGCTCGTTGACGCCGTCGCGGATTACGCTGTTCTGCTCGCGCTGGATGGTGGAGACGATGGCCCTCATATGGTCGGAGCTGTTTTTGGAAAGCGCCGACATCAGCAGCGTGTCGTCGATTTTAATGTCCGAGTCCACCAGATATAAAAGCTGGCTGTTTTCGATTTTGTACTGGCGCAGCAGCGAGACCCTGCCGCGGACGACTCCGTCGGGGCTGTCGTAGCTTGTCTCGCCGGTTCCGCGCTCGTAGAACAGGGAGGCGACGGGGGCGCGCCAGTCGCATATAAGCGTGGAAAAATCTGTTTCGTCGGTCAGGTTTGCTATGCCGATATATATCTCCCGCTTATCTCCGCCTTCTTCCTCGAAATCGATTCTGCCGAAATAGGGGCTGCCCCTCATTCTTGTCAGTATCTCGCGCCTTTTTATTTTTTCGTACAGGCTGTCCTCGATATGGAGGATCACGGAGTTCTGCCGGGCGAGCTCGCTTGCGTCTTCCTGAGATAAAATCAATGAGGGGAGCTCTTCGCGCATGTATTTCAGCTCGCGGTAAATTCTCTCCTCGTAGGTTTTTTTATCGATATTTATGCATGAAATCAATCTGTCGATATATCCGATGATAAAAGAAAGGTGGCGGTTTTCCTCAAAATAAATATCGGACATGACCATGCTCCTTACAAATTATTTAAGATATCGAAATATGATTCTAACACACGCCTTATAAATAGTCAAATCTTGTATTCGAATTTTTATTGTGATATAATAGATATGGGAAAAACGGCCCGTTATTATATTTAACCCGTAAACTTTTTATACTGCTTGGTATTGGGGGATTGACCTTGAACTATCAGATGAGATATGCCCGTCCGGCAGCCGAATGGAAAGAAGGGCTTCCGATAGGAAACGGCAGGCTCGGCGGAATGGTGTGCGGCAGCGCGGCGTGCGAGTGCGTCGCGCTTAATCATGAATGGCTGTATAAGGGCATGTTCCGCGACAGGGCGATTATCATGCCTCCGGCAAACGCGCTCAAAGAAGTGAGAGAACTGATAAAACAGCGCAAATTTAAGGAAGCGACAAAGCTCGCAAACGACTATTTCGCGCCCACTGGCGGTGATTCCGGTCCGCTGCGCCACCGGGTCGACCCCTATCAGCCGGCGGGAGATCTGTATATAAGCGAGTTTACCGGGGATCAGAAAATCCTGTCATATGAGAGAAGCCTCGATCTGAAAACCGCCGTTCAGAAAACGGTTTACAGCACGGAAAAAGGCAGATATACAAGGCAGATTTTCGCGTATTACCCCCTCGGCATAATCGCCGCGGAGATCACCTCGGAGGGCGCCGAGCTGGACGCCGAGGTCAGGCTTACAAGGGTTGAGGACCCGGACTGCAATATCGAGTATTCCGGCAGATCGTCGGCCAAGGACGGCTGCGAACTCGAGATGCGAGGCGTGTTCAACACCGGTGTTGAATTTAAGGTTGCGGCGAAAGCGATCGCGAAGGGCATGACGGTCGTTATCGGAGATAAAATCAAGATCAAAGGTGGGCACCGCGCCGTTATCCTTTTAAATATCAGGACAAATATAACCGACTACGACGCCGAAACGGGCTTTGAAAACGACGACTTTGAATCGCTGCTTCGCGAGCATATCAAAAACTGGAGCGAGGCCTACAACTGCTGCGGAATCGAAATCAGAGCGCCGGGCGCGGATAGATACACCGACGAACGCTTGAGCGACTTTAAGGCCGGCGGGGATGTCACGCTTCCGATTTTATATTTCAACTTCGGAAGGTATCTTTTGCTTTCGTCCGCGGGCGATCTGCCGCCCCAGCTCCAGGGCATATGGAACGACCGGCTCAATCCGCCCTGGGACAGCGATTTCCACCTTGACGTCAACCTTCAGATGAATTACTGGCCCGCGGAGGTCTGTGGGCTTTCGCAGACCACCGAGCCGCTGTTTGCGTTTGTCGAAAGGCTTATACCATCGGCGAAAACCGCGGCGAAGGAGCTTTACGGCTGCCGCGGGGTTTGCTATCCGATACAGACCGACGCCTGGAGCATTTCGACGCCGGAGTCGAGGGGCTGGGCAGTATGGATAGGCGCGGCGGCATGGCTTGCGCTGCACTACATGGAGCATTACGAGTACACCGGCGATATCGGCTTTCTCAGAGACCGCGCATATCCCTTTTTAAGGGAATGCGCCGAGTTCTACGAGGACTATCTGTTCCCCGGGGAAGACGGAAAATATGTGATCGCTCCGAGCCAGTCCCCGGAAAACAGGATTAAAGACGGCGGCGAGCCCGTTTCTATTCTGTATAACTGCACGTCGGATATCGAGTTCTGCGAGATGGCGTTTGCATTCGCAGTCAAAGCTGCGGAAACGCTGAATGTCGATCCCGACAAGGTGAAAATCTGGAAGAGCTATCTTGAAAAGCTGCCGGAGATCGGCATCGGACCGGAGGGTGAGCTGATGGAGTTCCCGGAGAATTTCGAGCTCCCCGAACCCGGACACAGACATCTGTCGCACCTTATCGCCGTGTTTCCCGGCAACACTATTACGAGGGAGAACAGACCGGAGCTGTTCGCCGCGGCGAAGCGCTCCCTTGAGCTGAGGCTGTCCCACGGCGGCGGGCATACGGGCTGGAGCAGGGCGTGGGTGTCCTGTCTGTGGGCGGTGTTCCGCAACTGCGAGAAAGCATATGAGCATTTGAAGGCGCTGATCTGCGATTTTGCCACGGTTACGCTGCTTGATCTGCACCCGCCGCGGATTTTCCAGATAGACGGCAACTTCGGAGGGACGGCCGCCGTGGCCAATATGCTAATCCAAAGCTGCGGCGATCAGATAGAGCTTCTCTGCGCGCTGCCGGACGTCTGGAAGGACGGGCAGGCGAGGGGCTTTTGCGCGAAGGGCGGCTTCACCCTTGACTTCTGCTGGGAAAACGGGGCGCTTACAGGCGTAACCGTTAAATCTAAAAACGGCGGCAAGTGCCGTATCGTCTGCAAAAGCTTTGCGGGCGGGCTCACGAAATATGCGCAGGCGGGCTTTATTGAAATCGATACAAAAGAGGGGGAGATTGTAAATCTTGGTTGAGAGGGGCAAGGCTCCGTAAAGGCAAAACGCCCTCTAAGGGGCGCGGCGCCCGACGAAGATAATTCATATGCAAAATAACGCGACGGACAGTAAAACAAGGTTTAAAGCGATGGCGGCACTGATAGCGACCGCCGTGATCTGGGGGGCAGGCTTTATCGCCACACAGATTGCGCTTGACGCCTCCTTTACCGTCGGCTTCATCATGCTTTTAAGGTTCGCAATCGCATCTGCAGCGCTGATGGTAATATTCAACAGAAAGCTTTTCCCGCTTACGGTCAAAGAGCTATTATGCGGAGCCGTAATCGGCTTGATTCTTTTTGCGGGGTTCTACGTTCAGGCGATCGGGTTGAAATACTCCTCCCTCTCAAACAACGGCTTTCTCACCTCCACGAACGTGATAATGGTGCCGTTCATATCCTGGGCGATGATTAAGAAGCGGCCGAAGCAAAAGGCGTTCTGGGCCTCTCTCATATGTCTTGCAGGAATTTTCATCCTGACTTACACAGGAGGAGGCTTCGCGCTGGGAAAAGGCGAAATCCTGACGCTTGTCAGCGCGTTTCTGTTTGCAACGCATATCTCGTTTCTGGGCGCGATTGCCGGCAGGATCGACACGCTGAAGCTGACCTTTCTTCAGATGTTTTTCGCGTTTTTCTATTCGATACCGGTGTTTCTGTCAAACGACCTGAAATACGTGCCGGACGCCCAGATCTGGAAAGGTCTTCCGGCCATTATCTACCTCGGCTTATTCTCCACCGGGCTGTGTTATCTTCTGGAGACCTACGCACAGACAAGGGTCAGCCCGAGCACCGCGTCCGTGGTAATGAGCACCGAAGCGCTGTGGTGCGCCGTGTTTTCCGTCATTATAGGATATGAAAAACTGACGGTGAATATGGTTGCCGGCGGCCTGATCATCATGTTTTCGGTGGTTTGGGTGGAGTCGAATTTCGGCGCATACCGCAAGATTAGACTGAAAAGGTAGAGCAAAAAAATCTCTCCCGCCCTATAAAACGGGGCGGGAGATTAATTATATCCTTTTTCAGTCGCACTCGGGCTCTTCGTAGTCTTCTTTCCTGTCGCCGTCCTCTTCCTTTTCGTGGACGTCGACGCGGACCCTGACCACGCGCATGGCCTTCGCCTCAAGAACCGTTACGGTGAGATTTTCATAATCGAAGCTGTCGCCGGCCACGGGGAACCGGTCAAGCATCTCAGTCGTCCAGCCGCCCACCGTAGTATACTCGCTCTCGAAATCCCTGACATCGAAGCCGATGATATCGAACATGTCGTAAATATTCATCCCGCCGTCGATTTCATAGCTCCCGGCGCCGTCCTGAACAGGCTCGGTCTTGACCTCGTCGCTCTCGTCGTAAATCTCGCCGAACAGCTCCTCGAGTATATCCTCGAGGGTGAGAATGCCCATCATGCCGCCGAATTCGTCCACAACGACGGCCATATGGGAATGGGTGTGCCTGAACTCAAGCAGAATCGAGGAGATAGTGCGGGTCATATGCACGTATACCGGCGGGGTGAGAAGGGACAGGAGATCCGCGTTCGGGTCGGCTATCGCGGTCTTTATCAGGATTTTTGTCGGCATTATGCCGATGATATTGTCGAGACTTTCCCGGTAGACCGGGAACCTTGAATAGGAGAGGAGCTCCTCGTCGTCGAAGATGTGCTCAATACCCTCCCCGATGTCGAAAGCAGCGACGTCCACCCGGGGGGTAAGGATGTCTTTCGCGGTGACGTCGGGGAATTCGATGGCGGACTTGATCAGTTCGCTCTCCTTCTCGGTGATCATACCCTCGTCCTCAATCGTCTCGAGCATGGTGACAAGCTCGTCGGTGGTCGCGGGCTCCTGCTCCTTAGGCGTCCAGTGCTTTTCGAGCTTATTGACGATAAGCGTGACCACTGAGACGACCGGCGCGAACAGGAACATGAAAAAGCGGATAGGGTAGGAGACATAATAAACCAGCTTGTCGGCGTACTCGTTTGCCAGTATTTTCGGCAGAATCTCGCCGAAAATCAGGACGACAACCGTGGAAACCGCGGCGGCGGCGATCGGGCCGTTCTCGTTTCCGAGATAGCCGATAAACAGCACGGTGATTACGGAGGGGATCGCAATATCCACAAGGTCGTTTCCGATCAGAATCGTCGAAATCGAGCGGGTGTAGTTCTTGTCGATATAGAGAGCGATCTGCGCGCTCTTTTTTCCGGATTCCGCCGCTTTTGAGAGCCTGGATTTGTTGGAAATCGCGAAGGCTATTTCCGAGCCGGAAAACAGCGCCGAAAGCGTCATCAGCACAAGGAGCATAAGGCAAACGAGAATATCGTAGAGACTCATAGCGAGCCTCCTTTTCCGACGGCCGCGGGCATGGGGTTGGGGTACTTTTGGCCGCCCTTGTCCGGTTTTCCGTCGGTTTCGTCCTCGTCGTAGATCTCGCCGACGATTTCCTCGAGGATATCCTCCATCGTCACGATGCCCAGAGTTTCGCCCTTGTCGGAGGTGACGATCGCGAGGTGATTCCTAAGCTTGCACATTTCCTCAAAGAGCGCGTCGACGCACGTATCCGGAGAGACGCGGTAGGGCTTTGACAGCGACTTCTCAAGGTTTACCGGCCTGCCGTTTTTCATGTTGAGAAGGCAGTTCTTTGTCCGGATAACGCCGATGATGTTGTCGATGCCGCCGCTGAAAACCGGAATTCTCGAGTATTTTTCGTTGAGAAGAACCTCTTTGACCTTTTCCGGGCACGACTTGACGTCAAGCGCGACGATTTTGTCGCGCGGCGTCATCACGTCGCGGGTGCGGATGTCGGAGAATTCGATGGCGGAGCGGATTATCTCGCCCTCCTCGGGAGCGATAACGCCCTCCTCCTCGATAGTATCGACAGCCTCCTGGAACTCGTCGTCGGTGATGGTCGGCGCTTTTTCCTTATGCCCGAAAAGCTTTTTAAACAGATTCGAAAGACCTGTAAAAAGGATTGCCACGGGGGTCAGGATGATCATCAGCGCCTTGAGCGGAGCGGAGACGGCCATGGCGAAAGCGTCGCTGTTCGCCTTGGCGAAATTCTTCGGAATCATCTCGCTGAACATAAAAATAAGCAACGTCAAAACAACCGTCGAAACGACGGAGCCTGAATTGCCCATCAGAGATACAGCCATCACCGTAGCAATCGACGATGCGGCTATATGGATGATATTGTTGCCGATTAAAATAGTTATAAGTGCCTTATCAAAATCCTCCCAAATCGATACCGTGCGTTTTGCGCGTTTGTTGCCGCCCTCTGCGAGGGTCTTAATTCTGATTTTGTTGCAGTAGGAAAAAGCGGTCTCTGAACCTGCGAAAAATCCTCCGGCGATAATCAGAACAACCAGTAAAATACTTCGCGGAATACTGTCGTCCGCCATCGGGGAAATCAACTCCTGAATAAATAGATATACATATGTATCAACATACGTTTACAGTATATCATATGTTATTGCGCTTATCAAGGACCCGAAAATGTCAAATTGCCGGATATTTGAACCGGACGCTTATGAAAAAGCGATTAGGTGGGGCAAACATCCGTTTATCTCCGATTCTCGCGGCTAAACTGTGCCAACGCGGGGGATTTCGCGCTTCATTGACAGTATATGTACTTTGTGCTAAGATGAGAAGCAGATCGGCCTTTAAAGGAGCGGAAATGCAATGAATACGATAAATCGCAAAATCTGCGCGCACAGGGGCTTCAATACAGCCGCGCCTGAGAACTCCATCCCGGCGTTCGCGATGGCGATAGCCCTCGGTGCCGACGAAATAGAGTTCGACCTCTGGCCGACGGCGGACGGGGAGATCATCGTCACCCACGACCCGTCGGTCGACCGGACCTCGAACGGGCACGGAAACATATGGGAGCTCAGCTATCGGGAGGTCTCCGAGTTCGACGCGGGCTCGCATTTTTCAGAGAAGTTCGCCGGGCTCGGGTTTTTGCGGTTTGATACGCTTATGGAGAAGTTCGCTCGCCGGACTGTGATGAACATCCATATAAAAAGCGTGCCCGATGGAAGGAACAACGGCGATTACGACGAGGAACTGTTTGAAAAAATCGTCTCCACAATCAAGCGCTTCGGCGCGGAACGCTATGTCTACATCGCCGGCGCCGAGGACGTGCTAAAGACCGCGCTGAAGGTCGCGCCGGAGCTCTCAAGGTGCTGCCTTACGGGGAGGAGCTCCGGAACCGTCGTCGACAGAGCGATAGAATACGGGTGCGAAAGGCTTCAGTTCAGCAAAAAGTACTTTACCCCCGAGCAGCTGGAAAAGGCGCATAAGAACAACATCGTCTGCAATATGTTCTGGGCCGACGACCCGGAGGAGGCGGTTTCGTTTTTTAACGCGGGCATAGACACCGTTCTCACAAACAATTTCTGGCCGGTCAAATACGCCGCTGTTAAGGCCGGTATTTTACAGCCGTAAAGCCGAAAGGCCCGTTTTAGCCTCCCACCGGCATGAAAGCCTCTGCAAAGTCATATTATGTATGGATGCCGGGGAGCAAAAAACGGGGGGATGCGCGGATGATTGAGAGAGCGGTTGACTTTGCGGCGAAGCTCATATGGGGGCTGCCGACGCTTTTCCTTTTCATCGGGAGCGGGGTGTTTTTTTCTTTTTCACTGGGCTGGCTCCAGATCGGGAGCCTGCCAGCCGCGTTTCGCGCGATTATAAAGGACTTGAAAACACACGCTCCGGACAAGGGAGGCGGACTGTCGAGCGTCGGCGCGCTGGCGGCGTCGCTGGGCGCCGTGATGGGTCCGGGCAATCTGATAGGCGTCAGCTCCGCGGTCATAATGGGCGGAGCCGGCGCGGTATTTTGGATGTGGGTATCGGCCTTTCTCGGAATGGGCGTGAAATACGCCGAGAGCTCCGTTGCGGTTTTGTATAGGAAATACCGGGGCGGAAAAAACTACGGTGGGCCGATGTACGCGATGGCGGAGCGCGGATACCGCAAGACTGCGGCACTTTTCGCGGGCTCCGTTATTTTTATGTCGGTCGCCATGGCGAACGCGCTGCCCGCGGGAGCGCTCGGCTCGGCGCTGGAGGCCTCCTACGGCCTGCCGCCGGTCGTGACCGGGGCAGTTTTGACCGTTATCGCGCTCTACGCGGCCTTCGGCGGCGCTGAGAGAATAACGAAGCTGTCCGGCGTGCTGGTCCCTTCGATGTGCCTGTTCTATAGCGTCGCCGCATGCGCGATAATCGCCCTTGAGCCGGGCAGGGCGCTTTCGGCGGTGGAGAGCATTTTCGAGTCGGCATTCTCGCTTAAGGCCGGGCTCGGCGGTCTGGTGGGCGGCGCGGTCCGGTACGGCGTCGCGCGGGGGATATACTCCAACGAGGCCGGGATGGGTACGGAGCCGATTCTCGCCGCGGCCACCTCCGAAAAGGACCCTCACCGCCAGGGTCTGATTTCAATGACGGGACCGTTTCTGGATACGGTGGTTTTCTGCACGTTTACCGCGATCGTGGTGCTGATGTACGGCGGCTCGGCGGCGGGGGACACTTCGACGATGACGGCGGAGGCGTTTACGGCGTTTCTGCCCGGAGCGGGAGCGTATATCGCCAATGCGACGATGGCGATGCTCGTTATGGCGACGATGGTGACCTGGTCCTATTACGGAGAACAGGCCGTTGCGTTTTTCACGGAGAGCAGAGGGCTGAGAACGGTTTATCGGATTCTTTACGCGGCGGTCCCGATCTGCAGCGCGGGGACGAAGCTTGACATCCTCTTCGGACTGACCGATATCTCCACCGCGCTGATCGCGGTACCGAATGTAATTTTGTGCATTATGCTGTTATCGGAGATAAAAAAGGCCCGAGAGGCGTCTTTGCTTAGTCTAACTTCCGTTGACAAATCGGGCGGAAAAAGGTATAGTTATTCAAAATACAAACAAGCGGGTTTCAAAAACCTCGTTTTAAGAAACGGAGAACGAACCGATGACCAGTCTCGCCGCAAACACAAAAAAACCGTTCCTGAACAAGGCTCAACTCGACGAAATCGTAAAAAAGTACAAAACGCCGTTTCATATCTACGATGAGCGGGGAATCAAAGAAAACGCGAAGCGGCTTTACGACGCGTTTTCCTGGAATAAAGGCTTTAAAGAGTATTTTGCGGTAAAAGCGACGCCGTCGCCCGTCATCTTAAAGCTGCTGTGCGGTCTGGGATGCGGGCTGGACTGCTCCTCCCTTACCGAACTGATGCTCGCGAAGGCGATAGGCACCGCC
This sequence comes from Bacillota bacterium, assembly GCA_033813635.1. GTDB lineage: Bacteria > Bacillota > Clostridia > Oscillospirales > QAMX01 > JAPXRI01. Next base: position 27,373 of record JAPXRI010000013.1, on the reverse strand, counting down.
GGCGAAAATATTATGTTCTCGTCAAACGCGACGCCGCCCGAGGAGTATGTCTACGCGCGAAAGCTTAACGCATATATCAACCTCGACGACTTTACCCATATAGATTTTCTGGACAGACTTACCGGTCTGCCGGACACCATATGCTGCAGATACAACCCCGGCAGCTTTGAGATCAGCAACTCGATTATGGACGACCCGTCGAACGCCAAATACGGCTTTACCAAGCCGCAGATCTTCGAAGGATTTAGGATGCTGAAGGAGCGGGGCGTCAAGAAATTCGGGCTGCACGCGTTTTTGTCCAGCAACACGTCGACCGAGGATTATTATCCGGAGCTTGCTCGCCTGCTTTTCGGCCTCGCGGCCGAGCTCTCGGAGAAGACGGGCGCGGAGATCTCCTTTATCAATCTCTCTGGCGGCATCGGGATACCTTATTACCCGGACCAGAAGCAAAACGATATCCGGCGCATCGGCGAGGGCGTGAGAAAGGCCTTTGAGGATATCCTCGTTCCGGCCGGGCTCGGAGACGTTCGAATCTTCACCGAGCTCGGAAGGTATATGACCGGACCCTACGGAGCGCTTGTGGCGACCGCGATCCATAAAAAGAACATCTACAAAAACTATATTGGCCTCGACGCCTGCTCCTGCAACCTGATGCGCCCGGCGATGTACGGTGCGTACCACCACATTACGGTGATCGGGAAGGAGAACGAGCCCTGCGACCACCTCTACGACGTCACGGGCTCCCTCTGTGAAAATAACGACAAGTTCGCCAAGGACCGCATGCTCCCGGAAATCGACATCGGCGACTATATCTATATACACGACACGGGCGCCCACGGGCACTCGATGGGGTACAACTACAACGGAAAGCTGCGCTCCGCTGAGCTGCTGCTGAAAGAGGACGGAAGCGTCGAGCTCATAAGGCGGGCCGAGACGCCGGAGGACTATTTCGCGACGCTTGATTTTCTCGGGCTGTTCCCGAAAAGAAAGTAGGGCAATTTAATAAACCAAGGAATGATCCCATGAAGTTTTTACAGATCCTGATCAACACCACCTCCGAAGGCATAGAGCCGCTGTCCGACAGGCTGATCGCCATGGGTGCGGACGATTTTGCAGTCGAGGACGAGAGCGATTTTTTAGCGTTTCTCGAAAACAACAAAAAGTACTGGGACTATGTGGACGAAGCCCTTCTGAATGAGAAAAAGGGCGTTTCGCGGATAAAGCTCTTTGTCGGCGACAACGCCGAGGGCAGAGCGGTGCTCGACAGCCTTCCGGAGCAGCTCGCGGATCTCCGGCGCGCAAGAAACGACGTGGATTTCGGCCCTCTGGATATTTCCTATTCCGTTACGGACGACAGCGACTGGGCAAACGCGTGGAAACAGTACTACAAGCCCTTCAAGGTCGGTAAAAAGCTTTACGTCAAGCCCGAATGGGAGCAGCTTAATAACGACGAGGGGCGGATCGTATACATCTCGAACCCGGGGCTCGCGTTCGGCAGCGGCATCCACGAGACGACGCGGCTCTGCATGTGCGCGCTGGAGGAGGCCGTGGACGGCGGGGAGAATGTGCTGGACCTGGGCTGCGGGAGCGGGATACTGTCGATAGTCGCGCTGCTCCTCGGCGCGAACAGCGCGAAGGGCGTCGATATCGACGAAAAAGCAGCCGAGGTTTCCCGCGAAAACGCCGCGAGAAACGGCGTCGCGGACAGATGCGAATTTATCTGCGGCGATATTCTGGCTGATAAAAATCTTGTCAAAGCGCCAAAGGCAGGCTTTGACATCGTCTGCGCGAACATCGTGGCCGACGTGATAATCGGAGTTTCGACCGCCGTTTACGGTTTTCTAAGGCGTGGCGGCACGCTGATATCCTCCGGGATAATCGATGTAAGGCTTCCCGAGGTCTGCGAGGCGCTGAAAAACGCTGGCCTTCGGATAAAGGAAATCAAAAGCGAAAACGGCTGGCGCGCGGTGATCGCCGAAAAGCCGTAAAAGCCCCGCGTAAAGCTTTTTGCTTTACGCGGGGAATAAGCTCGCTTTTGGTGCTAAAACAGCCAGAAGCGGGACAGAAGCCTTCCGAGGGCTTTGAAAAAGGTCAGTTTTTCCACCGCCGCGGGAGAGATGATGTTGACCCTGCCGATCTCCGCGCCGTCCTGCTTTACGGTAAGAAAGCCGACGACCTGACCCTGGGCCAAGGGCGCGGAGACGGCGCTTTCGCAGTTGAGGGTTTTCTCGACGATCGCCTCGGTGTTTTTCTTGATCAGAACCGACGGAGAGCTCTCGAAAACCGGCTTTATGCTCTCGTTTTCGCCGAATTTGACGGTGATTTCGGGCAGCTCCACCCCGTCGGTGATCGCGTAGGGCTCGAAGACGGCGAAGCCGTAGTCCAAAAGCGCGGCCGCGCTTGCAAATCTGATGGCGCCGGTGTCGCAGCCCATCACCACCGCGCACAGGGACATGCCGTTTCTTGTGGCGGTTGCGGACATGCAGAATCTCGCCTCGTCCGTCGAGCCGGTCTTGAGCCCGGTTATGCCGTTATAGGTCTTTACCAGCTTGTTGGTGTTCGTCAGGCCGAACTCGCCGTTGCGGACGCTGTCCATCCAGGTAGTGGTATATTTGAACGCCATCTCGTGCTTTGCGAGTTCGACAGACATGATCGAGATGTCCCGCGCGGTGGTCACGTGGCCCGGCTCGTCGAGCCCGCAGGCGTTTTTAAATTCGGTATTCGTCATGCCGAGCTCTTTCGCGCGCTCGTTCATCATAGCTACGAAAACGCTCTCGCTGCCGCCCACATGCTCGGCGAGGGCTACCGCTGCGTCATTTGCGGAGGCTATCGAGACCGCTTTGTACAGTTCGAGAACCGTCATCTGTTCGCCGGGCTCGAGATAAATCTGGGACCCGCCCATCTTGCAGGCGTGCTCGCTGGCGGTCACCATGTCGTCGTAGGAGATGCTGCCCGCCTCCGCCGCTTCAATGACCAGCAGCATCGTCATTATCTTCGTTATGCTCGCGGGTGGCAGCCGGACATCGGGCTCCAGTTCGTAGAGCACCCTTCCGTTATTCAAATCGACGAGCACCGCGCTTTTCGCCGCGAGACCGTCGATGATTACGGCCGAGGGATCGGAATCCCCGCCGGGAGACGCGCTGTCGCCGCCGGCAAGGCAGGTCGTTATCAGCAGGAACAGGCAGGATAGGAGCATTAACGCGCGTTTCATATCATAACACCGTTTCCCCGCCGGAATCTATATGATAAACCATCCGTTCCGCGGCGGACGGCACGGATTTCCAATACATTTTTATGACGGAAAAACCGGCAATATGAAAAAGCCGGAGCATAAACGCTCCGGACTTTGGTTTAAATTACGAAAATCTTGGGACTTATACGATATAGTCCTTAATGGAGTCGAGAAACTCCGCGGCTTTTGCCTCATCGTCCGTATGGATGCGGAGTTCTATCGCCTTAGACAGGTCGAGACTGAAAATACCCATGATTGACTTTGCGTCCACCGTATATCTGCCTGAGACCAGGTCAATGTCAAACTCGGCGGCGCAGGCGGCGTTCACGAAGTTCTTGACATCGTTTATAGACTGCAGTTTGATGTTCTTTTTCATTTACTCATTACCACCTTTCTAAATATATTCTAACATTGATCGGCAATAATTGCAATAGCTATTAGAAAAATATTGAAATACGGAAGGCAGAGACGCATGAAAATATCCATCTATACGCTCGGCTGCAAAACGAACCAGTTTGAAAGCCAGGCGATGGAGAAGCTCCTGTCGGAAAAAGGGTTTGAGATCGTGCCCTTCGACGAGGCGGCGGACGCGTATATCATAAATTCATGCACCGTGACCGCGGTTGCCGATAAAAAGACGAAGCAGGCAATACGGCGCATCAAAAGAGAACACAGGGGCGCGCTGGTGGCGGTGTGCGGCTGCATGGCGCAGCTGAATCCAGAGGCCGTTAAAAGAGAGCTCGACGCGGATATCGTCGGCGGGAACAGAAACCATATCGCCTTTATCGAGGAGATAGAACGCTCGCTGAAAAACAAAGAGGTCGACGGCGGCGGGAGCTTCGGCTGCGGGGAATTCTGCGCGCTGCCAGCGGGGGGGCTGCTGGGGAGAACGAGAGCGCTACTGAAAATCGAGGACGGCTGCGACAATTACTGCTCCTACTGCATCATCCCCTACGCGAGGGGGAGGGTCCGCTCGCTGCCATTTGAGCGAGCCGTGGCGGAAGCCGCGCGGCTGTCTGAGGAAGGGTACAGGGAGATCGTCCTGACGGGCATCGAAATATCCTCCTACGGCAAAGACCTTGACGAAGGCAGGACGATCTGCGATCTGACCGAGGCGATCTGCGCGGCGGCTAAGGGCTCGAGAATAAGTCTCGGTTCGCTTAAGCCGACGGTAATCACAGATGAGTTTTGCAAAAGGCTTTCAAGGTGCGAAAACCTCTGCCGGCATATACATCTGTCGTTGCAGAGCGGCGACGACAGTACGCTCCGCAGGATGAACAGACATTATACCTCCGCGGATATCAGAAACGCCGTCGGGACGATCAGGCGGTATTTTGAAAACGTCCACATCACCGCCGACATCATATGCGGTTTTCCCGGGGAGAGCGAGGAGGAGTTTTCGAACACCTACCGGCTCGTAGGCGAGTGCGGGTTCGGGAAAGTCCACGTTTTCCCCTATTCGGTCAGAGCCGGCACAGCGGCGGAAAAAATGGAGGGCAAAGTCGGTAAAAACATCGCCGAACAGCGCTGCGCCGCTATCTCAAAGCTCGCAAAAAAGACAGGAAGAGCTTTTCTGGAGGCGCAGATCGACAGGGAGCATACCGTCTTGTTCGAGGAGCAGACGAGAAGCGACGTCATCGGGGGCTATACATCGAATTACCTTTACGCCGAGGCAAAAACGGGAAGCGGCGCGCAAATCGCCCGGGGAGTCATGCGAAAAGTGAGAATTACCGGCGTAAACGGCGACAGACTGTCCTGTATTTTGCTCCCCGCGGAATAATATGCGATGATAACACATAACCTTTACGGTAGGTGATGTGTATGGCGGGGAAAAAAGAGGAAGTCTCGTTATTTTATGTTTTTCTGTGCCTTGTGATAATCGTGGGTGTCGGCTATCTGGCGGTATCGGCCTTCACCGGAAAGCTCGGCACGGGAAACAGGCCGGCTTCATCGACGACGGAGGGCGAAATAACGCTCACGCTGACCGACGATAAGGCGACCGAGCTGCTGCGCGGCAGCCTGCCGGAAAACGTGCCGCTTAACGATCTCGAGGTAAAATTTCAGAGCGGACGGATCGTTATCGGGGGAAAAGCCGATGTGGACGGTATTCTGACCTCGGCGGTCACGGAGAGCTACCCCGATCTCGGGGCGATAAAGTCGCTTCTGCCGTCGAATGTCTCGTTTTCCGCTTCGTTTACTGTGTCAGTCGTGGGAGAGGGCGTAAACGCGGAGCCGAATGAGTTCTATCTGTCCGGATACCGGATTCCGGTGGCTTTTCTGCCGTCCTCTATAAAAAAATCCTTAAACGGCGCGATAAACGCCGCTGTTGGGAACACCGGGCTGAAAATCACAGGCATCTCCGTGGGCGACGGCAGGGCGACCATCAGCGCGAAATGAGCGTATATTATAGAGTATATTATAATTAAGCGCGGCGCGGTGCCGCGCTTTTATGTTATCGGATTTTAAGCGCGGATATCGGAAATCATAATATTTGCCTTATCACTTGACTAAGGGTCTTTACGGTGTTAAAATATTTAAATAGCATGGGGTTGGCATGTTCGTAAAACCCGCGTTTTTTATCCCGGTGAAAGGGTTTAAAGCTGCGCGGGCGACGGATATGCCGGAAAGGCGAGCGTTTCGGATGTGGACAAGCGAAAACTGGAAGGAATACGCGCTTCTCGACTGCGGCGGCGGCGAACGCCTTGAGCGGTGGGGGAGCTATACGCTTGTCAGGCCCGATCCCCAGGCGATCTGGGAAAAAACGTCGCCGGGCGGTCTCTGGGCAAAGCCGGACGCCAAGTACTTCAGGTCAAAGGAAGGCGGCGGGCACTGGGAGAAGTATTCGATCCCGGAGAGCTGGCAGATCCGCTACGGCGAGCTTGTCTTCAATATTAAACCGATGAATTTTAAGCACACCGGAATCTTTCCGGAACAGGCCGCGAACTGGGACTGGGCGCAGGGGCTGATCTCGTCTTCAAGGAGAAAAATCAGGCTTTTAAACCTATTCGGCTATACAGGCGCGGCGACCCTCTCGGCGGCGCGTGCGGGCGCCGAGGTATGCCATGTGGACGCGGCGCGGGGCATGGTCGCCTGGGGGCGGGAGAACGCGGCGAGCTCGAACCTCGCGGACCGGCCGATTCGCTGGATCGTTGACGACTGCATGAAATTTATCGAGCGTGAGAAACGCCGGGGGAGCCGCTACGACGCGATTATCATGGACCCGCCCTCCTACGGCAGAGGGCCATCCGGAGAGGTATGGCATATCGAAGAGGCGCTCGAAAGGCTGATAAAATCCGCCGCGGCGCTTTTTACGGACGAACCGCTTTTTATGCTTGTCAATTCATACTCCACCGGTCTCTCCCCGTGGACGGTGGGATATCTGATACAGAACACGTTAGAGAAAAAATACGGGGGCAAAACGGACTGCGCCGAGCTTGGGCTTAGAGTCGAATCAAGCGGCCTCGCTCTGCCCTGCGGGGCGAGCACGCGCTGGCAGGCCGGATAAAGGGGCTCAAAAGGAAAAATCAATGGAAGATATTATCAGGACGGTTAATCTCTCATACGCATATACCGACCCGGAAACGGCTTTTTCAAGCGTCGCGCTGGACGGGATTAACCTGTCTTTTCAATCGGGAAGCTTTACGGCAATTTTAGGACATAACGGGTCGGGCAAATCCACGCTCGCGAAGCATTTCAACGCGATATTGCTGCCCACGGGCGGGTGCTGCTATGTCAAGGGCATGGACACAAGGGACGAGAGCCTGCTCTATAAGATCAGGCAGACGGCCGGAATGGTGTTTCAGAACCCGGACAACCAGATCATCGCCTCCGTCGTCGACGAGGACGTGGCTTTCGCCCCGGAAAATCTGGGGCTGCCCCGGGAGGAAATCGTCAAACGGGTCGATGACTCGCTGCGCGCCGTCGGCATGTACGAGTTTAAAAATCACGCGCCCCATCTTCTCTCTGGCGGGCAGAAGCAGCGCGTTGCGATAGCCGGCGTTATGGCGATGCGCCCGGAGTGCATCGTCCTGGACGAGCCTACGGCGATGCTTGACCCCAGGGGCAGGGAAGAAGTGCTGGACACGATCATGGCGCTTCAGGCGGAGTACAAGCTGACGCTTATCCTGATTACCCACCATATGAGCGAGGCCGCGAAGGCGGACAGGGTGGTTATCCTGAACAACGGCAAAGTCTATATGGACGGTTCGCCGAAAACCGTGTTCAAAGAGGTAAAAAAGCTAAAAGCCGTGGGCCTTGACGCGCCGATGTCGATTCTGATGCTCGACAAGCTGAACGCTTGCGGGGCAGACATCCCCCTCGACGCCTTTGACGACAAGGCCTGCGCGGAGAGAATATACGAATGGCTGAAAAACGGGGAGCATCGGAATGGCTGAGTTACTTCGCTGCGAAAATTTAACACATATCTACAGCCCCGGCACACCGTTTGAGTTCAAGGCGTTGGACAGTATCAATCTGATAATCGAAGAGGGAAGCTTTACCGGCCTGATCGGCCATACCGGGTCGGGCAAATCGACGCTGATCAGCCATTTCAACGGACTTCTAAAGCCCACCTCCGGAAGAGTGCTGCTGTCCGGAAAAGACATATGGGAAAGCCCGAAGCAGATCAGAAAGGTCAGGTTCAGAGTAGGGCTGGTTTTCCAGTACCCGGAATACCAGCTTTTCGAGGAGACCGTGGCGAAGGACATCGCGTTCGGACCGACAAACATGGGGCTTTCAAAGGCTGAGGTCGAGGCCCGGGTTGAGGAGGCCGCGAAGATTACCGGCATAGACGGCTCCGTGCTGTCGAAGTCCCCGTTCGAGCTGTCGGGCGGTCAGCGCAGGCGCGTCGCCATAGCCGGCGTCCTCGCGATGCAGCCGGATCTGCTTATTCTGGACGAACCGACCGCCGGGCTCGACCCCAGGGGCAGGGACGACGTTCTCGGCTACATCAGGACATACCATTCCGGGGGAAAAAGGGCTGTCATAATCGTCTCCCACAACATGGACGATGTAGCCCGCGTAGCCGAGAGGATTGTCGTAATCAACAAAGGCAGAATCGTCATCGACGGGACCCCCTCGGAGGTTTTTTCCCATAAGGCCGAAATCGAGAACTCCGGCCTGAAAATCCCCTTTGTCTCCCGGGTAATGTACCGGCTGAAGGCGATGGGGGTGGACGTCGAGCCGTCCGTCTACAATATGGACACGGCGGTGGCGATGCTCCAGGCGCTGAAGAACGGCGGTGTCCGCAATGCTTAAAGACATTACCCTCGGCCAGTTCTTTCCGGGACAATCCGTTATACACAGGCTCGACCCCCGTTTCAAGCTGATTTTATCCATATGGTTCATCGTGATGGTTTTCACCGCGCAAACACCGCTGGGATACGGGGCGGTGTTTGCGCTGCTGCTCTATGTTGTCGCCGCGTCCCGCATATCTCCCAGGATAATCCTGAAAAGCATCCGCTCGCTGGTGGTTTTCATCGTTTTCACCGCGCTTTTAAACGTGTTTTTTACCACCGGGGAAACGGTGATCTTTCGCTGGAAGTTTATCGATATCACAAAGGAGGGCGTGATCTTCGCCCTATACATGGTGCTTCGCATCGTGTTTCTGATCGTCGGCACTTCGATGCTCACCTACACCACCTCGCCGATTATGCTGACCGACGCGATCGAACGGCTCCTTGGGCCGATGAAGCTGATAAAGTTCCCGGTGCATGAGCTCGCCATGATGATGACGATAGCGCTCCGGTTTATCCCGACGCTAATCGAGGAGACGGATAAAATCATGTCCGCCCAGCGGGCGAGGGGCGCCGATTTTGAGAGCGGCAACCTAATAAAAAGGGCGAAATCCCTCGTCCCCCTGCTTGTTCCGTTGTTTGTCAGCGCGTTCCGGCGCGCGGACGAGCTAGCCACGGCGATGGAGTGCCGCTGCTACAAAGGGGGCGACGGGCGCACGAAGTACAAGGTGATGAAATCCACACCGCTCGACTATATAGCGCTGCTTGTTTTCGCGGTAATTCAGGCTGGCATCGTGATTTTCGGAAAAATAGGGGTATAGCGTTTGGGATATGAAAAACATCGCGATAGCCGTTAAGTTCGACGGGAGCGCGTACCACGGCTGGCAGTCGCAGAAAAACGCCGTGGCGCTTCAGGATGTCATTTCCGAGGCGATATATAAGATAACGGGCGAAAAGCCGTACCCGGAGCTTACCGGCTGCGGAAGAACTGACGCCGGCGTCCACGCGGTGGGATATGTCGCCAATTTCAAAACGGATATGAGGATTCCCGAGGAAAAATTCCCGCTGGCGATCCTTCCGAAGCTCCCTCCGGACGTCTCGGTGGTTAAGGCGCGGGAGGTGCCGCCGGATTTTCACGCGAGATTTTCATGTCTAAAGAAGGAATATGTGTACAAAATATACCACCAAAACGTGCCGGATCCGTTTTTAAACCGCCGCGCCTATTTTCATCCGTACCCGCTGGACATAGATAAGATGAAAAAAGCAGCCGCGTATATAACCGGCAGACACGACTTTTCGGCGTTCAGGGCGACGGGCAGCGCCGTTAAGGACTGCGTGAGGACGGTGTTTTCATGCGAAATAAAAAAGAGGGGGAAGTCCGTGGAGATCGTTGTCACGGCGGACGGATTCCTCTATAATATGGTCAGGATCATATCTGGTACGCTTTTATATGTGTCGGACGGAAAGATCTCCGCCGACGATATGCCGGCCATACTGGAGAGCGGGGACAGGACCCTCGCGGGGATAACCCTGCCTCCCCACGGCTTATACCTGAATCGGGTCTGGTACGGCGGGAAGCCGGGTATAAACGGGATAGGTAAAGGAAACGCCGAGCTTGAAAAGGCGGTGGATACCGATGAGTAAAGAAAAAAACGACGGCGGAATTCAGAGCGAAGTCGCGAGGAAGATATCAAAACAGATCCGCAGAAAGAAAAAGAGAAGCAAAATTAAGTCCGCCGCGGTGAAAAGCATCGCCGTCGCCACCGTTGCCTGCATCCTCGTTGTCTCGACCCTGCTTATCTATAAAAACAGGGATCTTTTTAACCCGCGGAACCTCGAGGACACGCTCAGCAACGCCGAAGGGGGAGTCACCGCGAAAATCGGAGGGGCGATCGACGTAATCACGGGCAACACCGCGGAGTATGTCAGCTACGCAGACGGGATCGCGGTTGTGACGACCAACAGCGTCCGGTATGCGACGATGAGCGGGAAGGACAGCTTTATCCTCGACGCAGAGTTCAACTCGCCGGCGGTTTCGGCGGCGGGGGGATGGCTTCTTGCCTACGATAAAAGCGGCAAGGCACTGTTCGTAACTAATACCTCCGGGAAAAACACGTCCGGAGACGGATTCGGCGAGAATCTGTCCGCGCATATAAACAAAAACGGGTATATCTCTGTTTTTTCGGAGGCGGAGGGGTATAAATGCGCCCTGTCAGTCTATGACGACGGACTGAATCTGCGCTACAGGTGGAAGACTACGGAGTACTACGGGATCGCCTCGGCGGTGTCGAACGACGGCAAAACCTGCGCCGCGGCGGTCGTTAAGCCCGAAAACGGCGCGCTGGTGTGCAAGATAATAATCCTGGACATCTCAAAAGAGGGCGTAAAGGCGGAAGCCGATCTCGGGGAGGTCATTCCGACGGATATCTGGGAGACGGAATCTGGTTTTCTTGCGCTCGCTGACGGCTGTGCCGCGGCGGTGGATTCCGACGGCAGCATAACGGAGAAAACCGACTTCGGAGCGTCGAAAATGTCAGGTTATTCGAGGGACGGGCTCGGCGGAGTCTTTGCGGTGCTGAATAAAGGGGACATCACGGCGCGCTATGAGCTTTTGCACATCGACTCTTCCGCCAGAGTTGCGGCCAGCGAGTATCTCGACTCGGATGTGGACTCAATCTCGGCCGCAAACGGGCTGCTCGCGGTGCTGACCGGCAGCGGGATCAACGTCTACGACAGCGGCTTCAATCTGAAAAGGCTAATTACGCCGGACGGGGAAGTTAAAAAAATAATCATCATCGCGGACGGAACGGTCGTTATGGTGACATCGGACGAAGTGCTGACGGCATAATATTTAAAGGTATTCTAACGGCAAAGGAAAGGTCAGGTCAACTATGGCTTATATCATTGATATTTCGCTCCTTGCGATCCTTGTTTTTTCGGCGTTGCGGGGGTATAAGCGCGGAATCATCAAAAGCGCGATCAAGTTTGTCCTGCTTTTACTGGCAGTCTTTTTCGCGAAAATCCTGACCGGGATCATCGCGCCGGCTTTGGCCGAAGCTTTGCCGATGCCCGGAATCGGGACAAAGCTGGCGTCATATCTTAATATTAACCTTTCAAAGCTCGGTGAGATCTCCCTCGCCGATCTGCTTACCCAGTGGGGCTTCCCGGAAAAGGCCGCAAACAGCATACAGGACTTCTTTCAGTCAAGCGCCGAATCGGCTAACAAATCCATATCCGGACAGCTGTCCCCGGCGGTCGACAGGCTTTTTACCCAGCTTATAGTCTTCGTATTCCTGTTTCTGCTTTTCTGGCTCGTTGCGATGCTTTTATCGATGCTAATCAACAACGCGCTTGATCTGCCCGTCCTCAAACAGGTAGACCGTTTATCGGGACTCGCTTTCGGACTCCTGTGCGGACTTTTGACGGTTTTCGTCATCACGCTGATCGCCGCCTGGGGGCTTCCGCTGTTGGACGCGAGCTTCGATATGAACCTGACCAGAATAATCGTGTCAAAATCGCTGCTGATACGGTTCTTTAACACGTGTAACCCGTTCCTGGGGCTTTTAGGGTAAATTTGGTATTTGGGGATAAAAGAGAGAGAGAAACATATAAGGGCGGAGGCTAATATATGAATATACCGAATTTCTTATCGCTGTTCAGGCTGGTGCTTGTCCCGTGTTTCGCCGTAATCTATATGTCGTCAATCAGACATGCGTCTGTTTACGCCGGTGCGATTTTTTTGATCGCGGCGCTCACGGATATAATAGACGGGTATATCGCGAGGATGTATGACAAGATAACCAAAATCGGCCGGATCCTCGACCCGCTGGCCGACAAGCTTCTGCAGCTTACCGCGCTGGCGTGCCTTTCGCTTAAGGACGTTATCCCGCTGATATTTTGCTACATTTTCATCGCAAAAGAGCTTCTGATGATCGTCGGCGGTATGTTCATGGTGAATAAGCTCAACGACGTTATGCCGTCCAATCTTTTCGGCAAAATACTGACCTTTCTGATGTCGGCGTCGATTGCCGCCGCGATTTTTTTCAGAGAAGCTGTCGACAGGAAATACCCGGATCTGTTCCCGATATTGTTCGGAATTCTGGCGGTTCTCGCGATCGCAGTATTGATAATCTATGCCGTAAAGTATATACTGTGTTTGTCGAATAAGAGGGATTTGCTCGGCAGCGGGCTAAATAAGGACGAAGCGGATAAAAAGTAAACCGAATTTCGTGATATCCGAACCGTAGACTATACAATAAATAAACACTGCGTTTTTTGCCGCTCGGACAACGCATTGTATTTTGATTTTTACCGGCGGCAGAATGAGGGTTTATATGGATAAGATAATACTGTGCGCGAGATGCAAGAAGAATATTGCCTCCGTGTTTATCACAAAAATTGAAGGCAGTGTCACAAAAAACGAGGGCATATGCCTGAAATGCGCAAAAGAACTCGGCATCAAGCCGGTTAACGACATGATGGAAAAAATGGGAATATCGGACGACGATCTCGAAAACATTTCGAAAGAGATGATGACGGTGCTGAACCCCGCGGATAAGCCGGATGACGATAGCGATCTGCCCAGCAGCGCCTCGACGAACGCGGCGACCTTCCCGTTCCTCGACAAGCTTTTCGGCTCGGGCAGACCCCTGCAGGACGGCGACGGTCTGCAGGGAATGCAGGGCGGAAGACAGACCGGGCAGGATGTCCGCGACGCCAACAAGCAGAAGAGAAAATATAAATTTTTGGATACCTACTGCGTTAATCTCAACGAAAAGGCGAGCTCAAACAAGATTGACAGGATAATCGGCAGGAACGAGGAAATAGAGCGCGTGATTCAGATACTGAACCGGCGCCAGAAAAACAATCCCTGCCTGATCGGCGAACCGGGCGTCGGAAAAACGGCGATCGCGGAAGGCCTCGCGATGCGGATAGTCGCGGGAGAGGTGCCTTCAAAGCTCGCCTCGAAGGAGGTCTGGCTTCTGGACCTCACGGCCTGCATCGCGGGCACGCAGTTCCGCGGGCAGTTTGAGAGCCGCATGAAGGGCCTGATAGACGAAATTAAAAAGCTCGGCAACATTATCCTCGTGATTGACGAGGTCCATAACCTCGTCGGCGCGGGAGACGCCGAGGGCTCCATGAACGCGGCGAACATTTTGAAGCCCGCGCTGTCCAGAGGAGAGGTTCAGGTTGTCGGGGCGACGACCTTCAACGAGTACAGGAAATATATCGAGAAGGACGCGGCGCTTGAGAGAAGATTCCAGCCGGTCATCGTAAACGAGCCGTCGATCGAGGACACGGTGAAAATCATAATCGGCATCAAGAGCTACTACGAGGATTATCACCTGGTTACAATCTCAAACGAGATCGCGAGACAGGCGGTGCTGCTGTCCGAGAGATACATCACCGACAGATACCTGCCGGATAAGGCGATCGACCTGATCGACGAGGCCAGCTCCGCGGTCAATCTCCGCAATAAAAACATCATCAGAAGGGACGCGCTGAAAAAGCAGCTCGACGAAATAAAGGCGGAGCGCGACGAGAAAATCGCCGCGAATTCGGAGGAACTGTACAGAGAGCTCGCCGACCTGCGCTCAAGGGAGCTGACAATCCAGAGCGAGCTTGATAAAATTACGAATCTGCGCCTGAGCGTCACCTTAGACGACCTCGCGCACGTGATAGAGCTTTGGACGAAGATCCCGGCTTCCAAGGTCACAGAATCCGAATTCAAGCGGATTGACGAGCTCGAGGAGCGGCTGAAGACCCATGTGATCGGGCAGGACGCCGCGATCGCGGCCGTGGCCGCCGCGATAAAGCGTGGCCGCGCAGGAATCTCGCCGAAAAAGAAACCGATCTCGTTCATCTTCGCCGGGCCCACCGGAGTGGGAAAGACCGAGCTTGTCAAGCGTCTTGCCCTCGACCTGTTCAACTCTCCGGAATCCCTGATAAGGCTTGACATGTCCGAGTTCATGGAAAAGCACTCAGTATCCAGGATTGTCGGGGCGCCCCCGGGATACGTCGGCTACGACGAGGCGGGGCAGCTTACCGAGAAAATAAGGCGCAGGCCCTACAGCGTCATCCTGTTCGACGAGATAGAGAAAGCACATCCTGACGTGCTGAATATCCTGCTGCAGATTCTGGACGACGGACATATCACCGATGCCCACGGAAAATATGTGAGCTTTGAAAACACCATCATCGTGATGACGACAAACGCCGGAAGCAACCTCGGAGGCGGCACGGCGGGCTTCGGGAGCAGCATCAACGCCCAGTCCGCCGCGAAAACGAAGAAGGCCCTCGAGGATATTATGCGTCCCGAGTTTTTAAACCGCGTGGACGAGATTATCACGTTCAACTCGCTGAGCGAGGACAACTTCAAGGAAATTACGAAGCTGATGTTAAACGAGCTGAAGGCTTCGCTCGCCGAAAAACAGATCGCGTTCTCCTACGATGACGCGGCTGTGGAATACCTCACGAAGAAATCCTTCTCTGTAAAGTACGGCGCAAGGAATCTGCGCAGGCTAATACAAAAGGAGATTGAGGACGCCGCGGCGTCGATAATCATCAGCCGCTATGAGCAGCCTGTTGCCGCGATTTCGGTAACATCGGACGGAGAAAAAATCAATATGACAGCGCTATAGGCTATCGAAAACATACGGACCGGGAGGGACGATAAGTGGCCGGCTTTATTTCGGAGATGGAAGGAGCGAACAAGCTCTCGCCTTCGCGCAGAATCAGCGAGGTGCATCCTGGAAAGGAGCGGGTAACGGCCGTTTGCTTTGACGAAAGTCCGTGCGCCCTGGGTAACGTCACGGAAAGCAT
This sequence comes from Bacillota bacterium, assembly GCA_033813635.1. GTDB lineage: Bacteria > Bacillota > Clostridia > Oscillospirales > QAMX01 > JAPXRI01. The sequence continues at coordinate 12,085 of JAPXRI010000013.1, read as the reverse complement.
CATCGGCGTTCTAAAAGAAAACAACGCAGGAGCCACGTTTATCGCCTACGGGTCTACTGCCGCGGAGCACGGCGGAGAGGTTTCCGGGAGAAAAAGGACGGCTCTGCCGGCGGAGGGCTCCGAAGAAATGGGCGGAGCGGAAAACCAGCCGGAGCTTATCAGAAAAATCGCCGCCTCCGGCTTTGAGATCGCGGGAAGCGGATACAGCAACATCCCGATCGGAAGCCATAAAAAGAGTCTCTTTTCCCGTCCGGCGGCGTTTAGAACCGCGAAGGATTTTTATCTCGACAACAAAAAGCTTGCCGAGCTGCTGGAAGGCTTAACGGGTAAGGCCGTCCCGCTGATGTCCCCGCCGTGCGGCGCGCTGAATTCAGCTGACGATAAGAGCGTTTGCGATGTGTACAACGCGATGTTCTGCAACCACTTAAGCTGCGCGTGCGATTACGGGCGGGGGTTTATCAGAGACGGCGGCGAGGCGGAGGAGGCGGACAGGCTGGTGCGGGAGGTATCGCTAAGGCTCCGCGAAGCGCCGGATTTTTATAACGGGAAGACAATCGGTTTCTGCGGAGGCGCGGGCGGCTTTAAAGGGAGCCCGACTGCAGCCGCGCTGCCGAGGATTTTAAAGCTGCTGAATGAATACGGCTACCGGGTGTGCACGGTGTCGGACATGCTCGCGGACTCCCCGTTTTCCGACGTCGGCGAGGATTCGGAGGTCTTTGCGTGCGCGCGGGAGCTGGTCTCCAGGGGCTATACCGTATGCACAAAATCCAATAAGCTCCGCCCGGAGGCGGCGTTAACGCGCTCGGAAATGTACGCGATGTTTATCCCCCCGGAGATCATGAAGGACTATATGGTGTCGCGGCTGACCGGGGAAAACGCGAGCTTCGAGCTGAACCGGAGAAGCGAAAAGGAATTTTTAATGACGCCCGGAAGGGCGGCTTCGGCGGGCATGATCTACGCGTTTACCGCCGGGTGGCCGCTTTCCGGAAAATTCGAAACGATGACGGCAAAGACCTTTTCCGAATTCCTTGACAAGGCCGCTGCGGGGAAAAACGTCACATGGCAGCCGCGGCACGGAAACGAGCTAAAGCGCGGGGAGATTCTCGGCGCGGTATGCGAGCTGATCGGCTTATAATAAGGAGACGATTATGTCAAAATCGAACAAGGCTCAATATAAGCGTAAAGTAAAGCACAAAGAGCTTCAGAAGGAAAAGCTTAAGCAGAAAAAGCAACCGATAGTCTTAACCGAGGAGGACAAAAAAGAGATTGCCGAGAAATACGGCGAGGGCGGAATTGTTAAAAACACCCTTAAGATATGGAAAGACAGCTCGCCCGTCGGCTATATGACCTATTTTCCGGTGATTTTCACCCAGTTTATCTACACGGTATTGTGGTTTTTAGCGAGCGTATTGATTTTTATCCGGCCGCTGAACGAGATAGGCATTCTGGCGAGGGACTATCTCACGCTTATCAACACGGTGGTGGCAGCGGTCGGAATCCCGCTTTATCTGTCCTACCGGCATCTGAGATACAATATAAGAAACGAAAAGTATTACTTTTTCAACACTCTGAAGTACACGCTGCCGGCGTCGGCCATCTATGTGGCGCTCTACTACGTCTACACGCTGGTGGGGTTTGTGTTCAGCGAAAACAGGGCGGAGCTGATTTCGGCGCAGAACACTCTGACGCTGTATGTGGCCCTCGCGATGATCGGCTGTGTTATGATCGCCTCGTGCATCGCGCAGATTTTATTGATGGCGAGAAAGTCGAGAATGGACGGGACGCTTACGAAGCTTGGCGTGAAAATAGACAACAAAAAGAAATAAAGCGGGGCTCAACGCGATGAACACGCTCGTAATCGGCATAGCAGGCGGTACGGGCAGCGGAAAAACCACGCTGTCCAACAGACTGAAAGAACGTTTCGGGGATAACGTGTGTATCATGTACCATGACAATTACTACAAATGCCATGACGACATGTCCCTGGAAGAGCGCTCGAAGCTTAACTACGACCATCCCGAAGCTTTCGACACGGAGCTTTTTATCTCCGACATACAGAAGCTTAAAGCAGGCCAAAGCGTGCAATGCCCGGTCTACGACTACACGGTTCACAACCGCACGGGCAGGACGGAGCTTGTCAGACCGGCGAAGGTAATCATCATCGAGGGGATCCTGGTCTTGCAGAACGAGAAGCTCAGGAACCTGATGGACATCAAGATTTTCGTCGATACGGACGCCGACGTGCGTATTCTCAGAAGGATTATGCGGGATGTTGAGGAGCGCAAGAGGTCGGTCAGGTCGGTTGTAGAGCAATATCTTTCCACGGTAAAACCCATGCACGAGCAGTTCGTGGAGCCGAGCAAAAAGATGGCAGATATCATCGTTCTCGACGGCGGGCAAAACGTTGTTGCGCTGGACATGATCATGCAGAGAATCGAACACCACTGCAAGGGCTGAATGGGCGTTTCCCACGTCCTTTGATTCGACCAAAATTCAACTTGACAATCGATCGGTTTTCTGATATACTCTCACATGGTTCAAGCGTCACACGGCACCATAGCCAAGCGGTAAGGCAGAGGTCTGCAAAACCTTCATCCCCGGTCCGATTCCGGGTGGTGCCTCCATCCTCATAGGTCAAAAATGCAACCTATGCCAAAAAGCCTTGTTTTACAAGGCTTTTTCGGTTTTTTAGGGCAAAATTTTCGACCTTTTGTTTTTTGCAACTTTTTCCGAGCCTTCGGGACTTGAACCCACGACATTTTTGCACATTTGAAGATCAGCCGCTTTTCTGATATAATATAGACAGAAAGAAGGAAAGCGAGGATTTACAGATGAAAAACGGATATACCACGGTTCGCAGACTTAAACTCACCCCCTTTGAAATCCGAGTTGCAATTGACGCTCTCAACGCAAAGAGACTTAAACAGAAGGCAAGCGGGATCGATAACAGAGCAACCTCAAATCTCATACTCCACCTGCTTGATGCACTTGAAGCATAATTACATTCATCTTTCTTTACGACTTGCGAAAGATTCCTTGATCTGCCTCGCAAGCAGGAACTGATGGCACTCGTCAACCGTATGCGAAAGATCAATATGGTAAAGGGCGGTGGCGTGATATGAGTATGCATACTTATCATATAACGATTGCGGACAAAATCAAGGCATATCGCAGCGAAAACAATCTATCGCTAAAGGAATTCGGCAAGCTGATCGGCGTTTCTGCTCAAGCGGTATGCAAGTGGGAACAAAATACTTGTTGTCCCGATATCATTATTCTGCCACACCTTGCTCAGATTTTGAGTTGTTCGACCGATGATTTTTTTGAATGCGTAAAGATTGTGTAAGTAAATAGTTGATGTTTGTTTAATAACAAAGTGAAGGGGGTAACCATTTGGTCGCTCTCGGCGGCTTTGTTATAGACTAATTCACAAATTTATGATGTAATTATTCCAAATCACACAACCTTTTCATTCTGATTTGTGTCTATAAGACAAGCGCTTGAAAAAAGGGAACTCCCAAAAAACAAGAAAGGAGAGTGCATATGTACCATCAAAACGAGTCGGACGAAACCTTGGTAATGCTTACACTTGCGGGAGAGCAATCTGCATATGAAGTTTTAGTAATACGCTATCAAAAGGCAGTAATAGCTTCTGCAATAACCATAACCAAAAATCACTTTATGGCAGAAGATGCCGCGCAAGATGCTTTTGTAACGGCTTGGATGAAGCTAAATACCTTACAAGAACCTAAAAAGTATGGTTCTTGGGTGTGTCGCATCGCCAAAAACTGTGCTTTGAACATGATAAGCAGATACCGCAGTTTCCTTCCGCTTGATGTGGTGGATAACTTAAATATTACCGACGATGGAGCAGAGAACCCCGCAGAACTTTATGCACTGTCCGAGGAACGAAACGAGGTAAACAAAAGCATCGAGATGTTGCCCGAAAAGGTACGGCAGATTATTCAACTGCACTATTTTGACGATCTTTCTATTGCGGAGATAGCAGATCGGATGCGTATTTCAGAAGGAACGGTCAAAAGGCAACTTCACGATGGACGAAAACGAATCAGAAAGGAACTGTGCGCTATGAATGAAAAGTATAGTGATACTTTTGTGCAGCGTGTTATGAAGAAGGTTGAAGAACTGAAATTGTGGCAGGTTAAAAATGATAAGAGTGGTTTTGAAAAGGAATATTCGCAGGTGCTTCGTGAGGTAGAGGAACTTCCCGAATGTACCGAAAAGCAACACGCGCTTGCCGATGTGTTGATGCGCGGTTGGTGGTGGCTCCCCGGTAAAAAGAATGATGCTCTGTTTGCACGTATTGCGGATGCAGCTATGGAAGGGAAGAACGAGGAGGTAATGACCTTTATCGTGGCTCGTGAAGATTCCAAGGTATATGGAGGCGCTCGCATTGACTTTATTCGTGACAAGCAGATTCCTCGTCTTGAAAAGGCAGGGTTTGTCAAGGCACTTGGTCGCGAGTGGTTTTGGCTTGGCTATAATCTTTTCCGCGAGGGAAAGGTAGAGGATGGGCGCGCAGCATATGACAAGGTAGAAGCAATTCTCTCAAAAGAGGATGCTTACTGTATTCTTGTGCCTTACGCACGAAAGATGGAAGAAATACTTGCATCGGACTATAAGGATAAAAGTGAAAAACGATACCTTATAGGAGCAAATGCCGAAGAATACAGATTGATCAATAATGATGTTTGCTTTTGGAACAGCGAAGGCTTTGGCGAAGGGTACATGAATTCAATTGATAGAACCGTAAGGCACATATTCCGCAGTTCATCAAGGTGTGACGGAAATTTCTTTGCGGATATTTCCCTTGGAGAAACTTTTGTCGGTACTGACGGAGCGACACTTTCCTTTGCTTCAGACAGCGAAACCGTAGAAACACCGTGCGGTAAATTTGAGAATTGTCAACTTTGGATAACTAAGCTTTGGGATGATGATGGAAAGTCTATATTCAAGAGCTATTATAAGTACGGCGTCGGAATCGTAAGACACGATCATACAAACGACGGCATTACAGAATCTTACTTGCTCAAAGACTATCACGTTAAAACACAAAAAGGCTTGTTGCCGCTTGATTCAGGCAATACATGGGAATATGTTTCCGGACACGATCCCGAAGCAATCACTTCCGAGCTGATGTTTACCATATCTTTTGCAAATGATGAAAAAGTTATCATTTCCTCTTGGGAGAATTTAATTCGTTCTAAGTACAACGAGAATTCTTGGCTTGAAATGATTGGGCAGATACGGTGTGATTATTATGATGAAAAGAACGGCAGACAGTTCATCTGTGACGTTTATTCTGCAATCGAGCGTGCAGAGCAGCTTGCTGTGACACCTATGGAAAAGGCTCATACGAAGGCTGCGGCATCGGTAGCAAGACGAATACTTTCTACCGACCCAACATTTAATCCCGATTACACAGCAACCGGTCATTGGAATTTCTTTTCGAAAAATGTAGTTCAAAAGAAAAATAATACCCTCTATTTCTCTCATAACTACCGTTGGTCGTTTGAATGGAAGAATACGGGCAGTATGGGCGCTGCAGAGTATCCCATTCTTTATAATGATATTTTAGGTATTTTGCAGGATGCAACGAACTGCATTTGGTCGGACGAGTGGTGTATTGGAGCAACCCCCATCATTGAATACACAAAGTGGTCGCGTAATGTAAGAACACAAATTACCTGCGAGAATGGCGGAACGATCACCACAAAAGCCGGAACCTTTGAGAACTGTTTCAAGCTCTGTCTTGATATCGGCGGTATGGAAGATGGATGGTCGTATCGCGGAGGTAAGAAGGTTTACTATTTTGCCGAAGGCATCGGAATCGTTCGTACCGAGAATGAATATTGTAGTGGAGCAAGAACAGCGGTTTACGAATTGACTTCTTATGAAGGCGTAGGCGAAGGATTTATGCCTCTTGCTGACGGTCTTGTACGTCGATATGATGCACTCAATCTGACCGACGGATTTGTGGGAGCGGTAGAATATGCTTATGTAGCTGATGAGGACGGAGATATTGTTGTATTTGCAGATCTTACGGGCATTCGCGAGCTTCCTCCTCCCATTACGCAGTATAGCGCAATCGAAGCAGAGGTTGTAGAAGATCGTTTGTGGGATGCAGGTAAACATAAAGAAAGCCGCCTTTGCCACGACGTTAACAACTTCCATCTGTTGTGTCATTTCTTTGGTCGTCCGTCGAGATATTGGGCAGCGCAAGAGAAGGCAGTAGCGTGGAATAAGTATCGTCTGAAAATAATGGAAGGACTTGGCGATGGGGTTGTCCCCGATGCTTGGCTCGGACATTATGCAAGCACAAGCTTCCGTACCGCGTGTGCCTTGTTTGGTTGCGGAAAGAAAGAGGAAGGATATGAGTGGCTTGATAAAGCCTTTGAAGCATATCCCAAGTGGGATAGTATTCCCGATGGTACTGAAATGGATGTAGGTGATCCGCTGATTTATGGTGGTATTAAGGTTGTAAAGGGTAAAGGGCAAATCAAACTTCCCGATGATACTATAGAACCTATCACATACGACCACTTGTTTGAGGGAACTTGTGACCTTATGTACTATGGTATGACCGCACCTCGCGGTTGGGAATGGTTTAATCCCGTTCGCAATGAGGAGCGTTTTAAGGAATACATTGAACGAGCAAAAAAGATGGCTAATAAATAATAGCGAAACCGCCGAGGGTGACCATCATGGTTGCTCTCGGTGGTTTTGTTATAGACTAATTCACATTTTAATGGTATAATTACTCTGTGAATTTTTTGGTTTATTTTTTCAAACCTTGAACCTTTTCGAGCAAAAAAACAACTTAATATGTGAAACCGGTTTTAATAACACGAAAGGAGGAACATATGGAACAAGAAGTATCTTTTGAAATGCTTTTACAAAAGCATCGTGTTGTGGTTGAACGATATATCAACTTTAGGTTACCGAGCAGTTTTGATGCGGACGATGTTATTCAAGAAACATACTATGCTGCCTATATTGGATATGACAAGCTCCAAAATAAAGAATTATTCAAACCGTGGATATTATCTATTGCGCGAAACCAATGTAATCTATGCAGGGCACTAAAAAATGCCGTGAATGACAATGCGGAGGCAATAACTCTAATCAAAGCGAATCTTGCGTATGCCGTAACTGGAGATGAGACAAACCTTGATCTCGGTGCTATTGAAAAGCGTATCATGGAAGCAACTAAGGAAATGGAAAATTATATGATAAGCTATCGGAACACCGGAGGTGATAAAACCCGATATTTAGAGTGCATCCAAAATGTTGCCGATGAAATTAAAACGCTTCGTGAGCAGCAGGAAACCGCAAAGGCAAAGCTTGATAAAAGTGATGAAGTAAACTCTGAAATCAAACGGCTTTGCGATTGGTTAGATAGCCATGACACCTCCTTCACGGAATATGATGATATGGTTATTCGCAGGGTGGTGGAATGTATAAAGGCATATAAGGACGGAACAATTAAAGTGATCACGAAATTCGGAACCGAAACAACCGAAACAGTATAACCGAAAGCCGGCAGTTTGACTGTCGGCTTTTACATACGAAATTGTTGATTTATCTGCTGTGATATAGTATAATAAAAAAAATAAAAGTCTTGCGATTGGAAACCGATTGTGCTATTTCGTCACAGCAAATCCGAATAACAGCAGAACATAGACTGTAGGCAGAAACACCTTGTTTTAAGCATTATAATAGATTGTGCTATTCCGTCGCACAGTCACAATATGTACCTCAACTTTGACACAATTGTTTCGAAGTTGGGGTTTTTATTTTATCCGCCGCGCTGCTATATGGTAAAAACGGCAGCTATGATTCGAGGAGAGGAAGCTATGAGCTGCTTTTATGGCGAAGAAAAACTGTTTGCAAAAGAAAAATTCCAGGCTCCGCCGCTTGCCTTTGCGCCGGTGTATTCCTGGATATGGAACGGCCCCGTGAGCCGGGAGGAAACCGACCGCCAGCTTGCGGAAATGCGGCGTCTCGGGATAAAAGCCGCATACATCATACCGGAGCCGAAAAGCTTTCGCCCGAAAGCTTTTCCCACGCTGCTTGAGCCGGACTATCTGACCCCGGCATATTTTGAGGAATACCGCTATGCCGCGAAAAAGGCAAAGGAAATGGGCATGGTGCTTTGGCTTTATGACGAGGGCGGCTGGCCGTCGGGCGGAGCGTGCGGCAAGGTTCTTATAAAGCATCCGGAGTTTGCGAGAAAAAGCCTTGCGAGCAGGAAAAAGACCTATGCCGCGGGCGAAAAATACGAAGCGACGGTGGATACGGCGGCCGCTTTTCTTGAAAACGGCGAGCAAATTGATACCGGACATGTTTTTGAAGAGGACGGCGAGGTGACGGAATATTACTCCAGGAGGAGCCTTTTTGAAGAGCCCGCGCACCCGGATTTACCGGATCTCACAAGAAAAGAGGCGACGGAAGCCTTTTTGAAAATGACTCACGAGGAGTACAAACCCTACCTGCATGAGTTTTTTGGCAATCTTTTTACCGCGGTGTTCACCGACGAGCCCACGGCGCCGCGTCCTGTCCCGTTCAGAGAGGAAATCGAGGAGGAATTTATACGGCGTTACGGCTACTCCATACGCCCCTTTTTTCCGGAACTTCTGGGCGAAAAAGAAATTGGCGCCGAGGCCGCGCAGGCGCGCATCGACTGGTATGATTTGTGCAGCGAGATGTTTTGCCGCAATTACCTGCTCGCCGAAAAGGAATGGGCCAATAAAAACGGCATGGCATTTACAGGGCATGTGGATAGGGACGATAAGCCTTTGGGTTGTATGGACGGAGGGAATTTTCATGCGCTGCGCGCCCTCAGATGCTTTGATGTGCCGGGAATCGACGTTATCTGGCGTCAGATTTTCCCCGCTGAAAGACCGGCGCCGTTTAACGAAATAACGGGAATTACCTGTGAAAACGGCTTTTTCCCCCGTTACGCGTCCTCCGCGGCGGCGCAGATTGGCGCGGTGCGCGCGCTTACGGAATCCTTCGGAGTGTACGGAGCCGGACTGACCTTTGATCAAATGCGTTATATTTTGAATTTTCAGGCCGTACGCGGCATTAATGTTTATAATTTATTAGGAATCCCGTACGGGCGCGAGGGATTTCTGATGGTCGGAGAATTGCCGTTTTTCACGGAAAACCATGCCTGCTATGAGGATATCAGCGTCTTTAACGAATATGTCGAGCGGCTCTCATATGTGTCCTCTCTGGGTGACAGCGCCAACAGCGTAGCGCTTTACATGCCGGTACGCGACTTCTGGGCCGGGGAGCGGGTGCAGGAGTGCGCGGCGGATTTTGAAAAGGCCGGCTTTGAGCTTGAACGGGCGCAAATTCCCTTTGATGTTTTCGATGATGACGTGATTGCGAATGCAGACCCCGCCGCCCTTGACCGCGGCGTAATCTCAATGGGTAAAGCGAGGTATACCGCTCTGGTGATCCCGCCCTGCAAGCATATGCGAAAGGAGAGCGAAAACGCCCTTGCGCGGTTCATCAAAGGCGGGGGAAAGGTGTTTGTCATTTCCGGCTGCGCCGCGCCGTCGATCCACGGGGCCGTAACGGTTGAGAATGCGAGGAATGTCTTGAAGGCGCCGCTGAAGCTCTCGGGTGATTTGGAATGGATTCGCCTTGCTGAGAGAACAGCGGAAAACGGCAGGATGTTTTTGTTGTATAACCAGTCGGTCTCCGCGTCCGAGGTTTCCGTCTATATTAAAGAGGATGTCACGCTTTTGGACCTTCAAAACGGCGGGCTGCACAGGCCGCGCCGCGCGGGGGACACGGTAGAGCTTACTCTGCGGTCCGGGGAGCTTGCTTGTCTGTGGCTGTCAGAAGATGGGTGCGATGCCGAAGAGGTCCCCGTGTTCACCGCGGAGTCCATATATGACGGAAAATTTACCTTCCGCAGGAGCCGGAGATTTATTATTGACGAGATGAACTACCGCATAGAGGATATCGCGGAGGATGAGCGTCCGATTGAACTGGGCGATTGGAAGGCTGCGGTCGGGGAAGGATTTTCGGGCACCGGGGTTTACAAAACATATTTTACGACTCATAAAAAGGAAGGCAAGGTTGTACTGGATCTCGGCGAGGTGCGCTATACCTGCAGGGTGTTTCTCAACGGGGAGGCTTTAGGCGCACGCGTGATGGCGCCGTACGGCTACGAGATTCCGGCCGAAGCGCTGAAAGAAATGAACGAGCTGGAAATTTACGTCACCAATACGATGGCAAATGAGTACATGCACACGAAAGCCTTCGATAAATGGAGCCCTTGGCAGCTCACAAGCTGCTATTGGGAGAGGGAACGCCTGTTCCAGAAGGAGTCCCTATCCGGCGGACTGTACGGTCCTGTAAAACTCTTGTATTAAAATCCGCAGATGGCTGGCAAAGGAGCGTTTTAAATGAGCAGGTTTAAGATGGCAATAGGCGGAGATTTTATTCCGACCGAGATCAATGCGGACCGTCTGGCGAGGGGAGAGGTGGAGAGCACCTTCGGGGATGTTGCGGATTATTTTAGAAAAGCGGACTTCTCATTTATCAATGTTGAAGGCGCGTTGACGCTCCGCGGGGAACCGATCGAAAAAGCCGGCCCAAATCTTCGCGGCGCCCCCGCGTCCGCGGAGGTTTTAAAGAAAATCGGGGTAAGATTATGCGGGCTCGCCAACAACCATATACTGGATTTTGGCAGAGTCGGCCTTGCGGACACAATCGAAACCGTTAAAAAATACGGTATGGACTTTGTGGGCGCGGGTGAAAACATCGCGGTAGCACGCAGAGTGTACAATTTTGAGGTTAACGGCGTAAAAGCCGCTCTTATTGCGGTGGCAGAGCATGAGTTTACGATTGCGAACGACATGCGGGCCGGCGCAAATCCCTTTGACCCGTATGATACGCTTGAAGATATTGAAAATGCCAAAAAAGAGGGCAGGAAGGTCATCGTCATATACCACGGCGGAAAAGAACTGTATGACATGACATCGCCGATGACCAGAAGAAGGCTGCGTAAAATGGCGGAGCGCGGCGCAGATTTCGTTTTCGCACAGCATACCCATTGCGTATGCTGCCGCGAGCAGTATATGGGCGCTGAAATATGCTACGGACAGGGGAACACCCTGTTTGTGTGGGATAACCATCCTATGTGGAAGTACGGCGTCCTTCCCGTCATTACGGTGGGAGAAAAAAATGAGGCGGAATATATACCGTTTACCGTCGATAACGGCAAGCTGTCCGTCGCCCGCGGCAAAGCGGCCGACGATATCCTTAAGCCTTTCGAAGAAAGAAGCAGGCTTCTTGATGACGAAGAATTTTTTTCAAAAAGGTGGGAGGATTTTTATATGTCCGACGGTGAAGCCCGCTTTAGAGCCTTGGGCGTGGTGGAGGAAGACGGGAGCGTTCCCAACCCTTATAATTTGACCTTCCTTTCGAACATGATGTGCGCGGAAATACACCATGAAGTGTGTACGGATTACCTCAACCATAAGCGAAGACTAATTCACGGCGGACTGAGAGTTGACGGAGAATAAAAAAATCGGGGCAGGCTGAGCGGCCGGATTGCCCCGGATTTTTTATTCGGAAGGATTCTAATATCTGAGTTAATATTAAGAATTTGTTACAGTGATTGACTTTTAGAAAAAACCGATATATAATGAATTTGGGCTAAAATACGCGTTTTGGAGTTGTCGTAAATGTCTTTGAAGAGAAAAACATTCAAGCAGATGATGTTCAGAACGGCAATGGGGATGCTGTGGCTTCAGATTATTTCCTTTTTGTTTTACTTTCTTTTCGCATTGGTTGTTACAATTATATTCGGCGATGAAAACGGCGACACGACCCCCTATCAGCAGTTAATCGCTACATTGGCGACCTTATTGCTTACCGACTACTTAAGCTATCAGCGCACCTGGGACCTTGGAGACGATTACAATACCAGGCTGACACTAAGCCACGCGGTATACAGGAAATACTACGGTCTGCTGGTGGGGTTTATCGCGATGGCGCCGGCGACTATATGCTGGCTTTTGAACCTGCTTTTTTACGCGAT
>JAPXRI010000012.1:0-67291 GCA_033813635.1 Bacillota bacterium | reverse complement strand
ACCGGCAAGGGTATGTTACCGTGCCGGTCGCGCGCGATATCGTCACTACGCCGTCCTCAAGGGGCTGACGGAGCACATCCAGCGTGTGCCTGGAAAACTCCGTTAGCTCGTCTAAAAACAACACACCGTTGTGCGCGAGGGACACCTCGCCCGGGTGCAAGTCGTGCCCGCCGCCCGTCAGGCTGATCGCAGAGGTGGTGTGGTGGGGCGAGCGGAACGGCCGCGTGCGCACCAACGGGTTTTCTCTGCCGGTGAGCCCCGCGACGGAATATATCTTCGTCGTCTCGAGGGATTCGGCGTGCGTGAGCTCCGGCAGAATGGTCGGTAGCCGTTTGGCGAGCATGCTCTTGCCCGAGCCAGGAGGACCGCACATCAACACGTTGTGCCCTCCCGCCGCCGCGATTTCGAGCGCACGCTTCGCGTTGTCCTGTCCCTTGACCTCCGAGAAATCCACGCCGTAGAGGTTGCGCCCGCTAAATCCGGGGGGCAGGGTCTCCCTTTCCTCGCTCTCTCCCTTTAAAATATTTATAAGCTCCGTTACGGAGTCTATGCCTATCACCTTTGCGCCTCTTGCGAGTGCGGCTTCGCTTGCGTTGTCGGCCGGGACGACTATCTTCCTGACCCCGGTGCGAGAAGCGGCGATCGCCGCCGGCAGAGCCCCGTTGATCGGCCGGAGCCTTCCGTCGAGGGAAACCTCACCGATGAACACGGTGTCCGGGAAGCTGCCGTTAAGCTGGCCCGATGCGATAAGAATGGACAACAGAATAGGCAGGTCGTAAAGCGCCCCGGCTTTTCTCGTATCCGCCGGCGCGAGGTTGACCGTAATCCGCCGCATCGGGAAATCAAAGCCGCAGTTTTTGATTGCCGCTCTGACCCTTTCCCTGGACTCCTTCACCGCGGCGTCCGGCAGCCCGACTATGTCGAAGGACGGGAGCCCGCCCGAAAGGTCGCATTCGCATGACAGCGCGTAGCCGTCGATCCCGATGATCCCGACGGACCAAACCCGTGATACCATTCCCCGCTCACCCGCTTTTGCTTTTTTCTTTTTATTTGGATTTCAGCGTTCCGTTTGCGCTTGCCCTGAGATACGCGTTGATAAACGGGTCTATATCACCGTCCATCACCGCGCCCACGTTTCCGACCTCGCAGTCCGTCCTGTTGTCCTTGACCAGCGTGTAGGGCATGAAAACATACGAGCGGATTTGGCTTCCCCACTCGATCAGCTTCTGTTCACCCTTGATATCCTCAATCCGTTCAAGGTTTTCCCGCTCCTTAATCTCGGCGAGCTTGGAGCGCAGCATGCGCATTGCGACTTCTTTGTTCTGGTGCTGACTCCGCTCGTTCTGGCAGGCGACGATAATGCCCGTAGGGATATGGGTAATGCGTATTGCGGACTCGGTCTTGTTCACGTGCTGGCCGCCCGCGCCGCTGGAACGGTAGGTGTCGATTTTCAGGTCCTCATCCTTTATCTCGATCTCGGCCCGGTCGTCGATTTCCGGTATAACCTCAACCGCGGCAAATGAGGTGTGCCGCCTCCCGGAGGCGTCGAACGGTGAAATCCTGACCAGCCTGTGGACGCCGTTTTCTCCTTTGAGGTACCCGTAAGCGTTTTCGCCCTCTATCAGGATATCCGCGGATTTGATGCCGGCCTCTTCGCCGTCGAGCATGTTGAGCACCTTGTACGTGTAGCCGTGCCGCTCCGCCCAGCGGGTGTACATGCGGAACAGCATCAGCGCCCAATCCTGCGCCTCGGTGCCGCCAGCGCCCGCGTGGAACGATAAAATCGCGTTCTGCGCGTCGAACTCGCCGTTCAGCATCGCCGCGAGTCTGGCCTCTTCCATGTCGCTTTCAAGCTTGGAAAGCTCCTCCTGTATCTCCGGTCCGAGATCATCCGAGTTTTCGTCGATCGCGATCATTATAAGCGATCTCAAATCGTCGAGCTTCGCCGTCAGATCCGAGACGAGCTTGATTTTGTCTTTACACTTTTTAATTTGCTTTAAGACCTTCTGGGAGGCTTCGATGTTTTCCCAGAAGTTGTCTGCCGAGGTCTTCGCCTCCAGAGCCTCGAGTTCCTCTTTCTGCTTATCAATGTTCAATGCATCGTAGATTTCCCTGATAACCGGATACAGGGCGTTTGCCCTCTGTTTATAATCGTCAAACTCAATCAAGCCGATAACCGTGCCTTTCGTTTTTCTCGGGATTTCCCGTAAAGATTAAAATATTTCGTTAAAAAGTACCTGCCCGGCTTCTAATAAAGCCGTTTTGCCGATAAAAAACAAACTTGTCAATTAATATTATATCAGAAAGCTTAATTGCTGTAAAGCATATCGGCGCTGTTTACCCGGATTGAAAATACCGATTAATTAAACGCATGTTTCCGCCCATTTACATGTTGAAACTTCTGAAAATAGCCAATTTTGCCGTTTTCGCTTGAAAATACGCCTTCTCTGGGCTATTATTATAGCGATGAGAGCATTTTTTCACACAAAGGGAATGGTGTCATGGCAGGAAATATCCTGAAAGTCGGGGTCGTTCTCGGCTCCGACAGTGATTTGACCGTTATGAAGGGCTGTTTCAAGACCCTCGAAAGCTATCATATTCCGTATGAATTTCATATCATCTCCGCACACAGAACTCCGAAAGCGGCGGCCGAGTTTGCGTCAAACGCAAGGGAAAACGGGTTCGGCGTCATCATCGCCGCAGCCGGAAAAGCGGCCCACCTTGCCGGAGTTCTCGCTTCGTATACGACCCTTCCGGTCATCGCGGTGCCTATCAAAGCGTCGGCACTCGAAGGACTGGACTCGCTTTTGTCGAGCGTGCAGATGCCTAAAGGCGTCCCGGTCGCCACCGTCGCGATAGACGGCGCGGATAACGCGGCCATCCTCGCGGCTCAGATACTCTCCCTCGCCAACCCCACCCTCGGGGACATGCTCGATGACGCAAAGCGCGCGATGGAGCGCGAAATCGCCGCAAAGGACCTGGCAGCAGCCGACCTTCTGGCCGGAATCATGAAATAATTGAAGGGTACGGGATAACAATGGCAGACGCAATAAAGAAAATATCAAGCGGAAAGGTCCGCGAAATCTACGACGCGGGCGAGAACCGCCTTTTGATTGTCACGACCGACCGCATTTCCGCTTTCGACGTGATTATGCCGACGCCGATTACCGGCAAGGGCATTATCTTAAACAAATTGTCCGCTTTTTGGTTTGATTATCTTAAGGACATCATGCCCGGGCATATCATCTCGGTGGATGAAAAGAGCTTTCCCGCCCCGTTCGACACCGATCCGTCGGTCAGAGGCAGGGGTATGCTTGTCAAAAAGCTGAAGATGCTCCCGTTCGAGTGCATCGTCAGAGGTTATATCACCGGGAGCGCCTGGTCCTCGTACCAAAAGGACGGCACGGTGAACGGCACGGCTCTCCCGAAGGATCTGCGCGAGAGCCAGAAATTTCCTTTTCCACTGTTTACCCCCTCGACCAAAGCGGAGACCGGGCACGACGAGAACGTCAGCTTCAGGTATATGGAGGACAAGCTCGGCTCCGAGCTTGCGCATAGGATAGTTGACTGCTCGCTGAAGCTGTACAACAAGGCCTCAGCCTACGCGCTTTCAAAGGGTCTGATCATCGCCGATACGAAGTTCGAGTTCGGGCTTGACGAAAAAGGCGTCTTGACACTGGGCGACGAGGTGCTCACCCCGGATTCGAGCCGCTTCTGGTCGCTTGACGGGTATCATATCGGCAAGCCCCAGAAAAGCTATGATAAGCAGTACCTCCGCGACTGGCTCAAAGAAAGCAAACTGGACGGTGTGACGCCCGCGCCGGAGCTCCCCGAGAGCGTCGTGCGCGCCACATACGAAAAATACGCCGAGTGCTTCAGGCTGCTGACCGGCAAAGAAGCGTAGCCTCGGGCATTTTATCCTTCGTTAAGGAGCTAAATGAACGGATTCATGGATTGTAACAGCATAATTTCCGATAAGCCGCGCGAGGAGTGCGGCGTTTTCGGCGTCCGTACCTGCCCCCGGGACGGGCTTGACGCCGCGCGCATCACCCACACCGCGCTCTACGCGCTTCAGCACCGCGGCCAGGAGGCCTGCGGCATCGCCGTGAACGACCGCGGCGTGATATCTCTCGAAAAGGGGCTCGGGCTCGTATCCGAGGTCTTCAACGAGAAAAAACTTTCCTCCCTCCGCGGCGAGGCGGCGATAGGCCACGTCCGCTATTCTTCGTACTCGCAAAACACGTGGGCAAACGCGCAGCCGATTGTCATCTCCCATATCAAGGGCAACATGGCGCTCACCTATAACGGCAGGCTCGTCAACGCCGCGAAGCTCCGGAACGAGCTGGAGCGGCAGGGAAACATTTTCCAGACGACGAACGACAGCGAAATCATCGCCTACCTTATCGTCAGGGAGCGTTTGAACGCCTCCTCTACCGAGGAAGCCGTCGCTCGCGCGGTAGCATACCTTGAGGGCGCCTTTTCCGTGGTTCTGATGAGCCCGCAGAAAATGATAGCCTTTCGGGATCCCCACGGCTTCCGCCCGCTCTGCATCGGCAGACTGAAAAATTCGTATATGTTTTCAAGCGAATCCTGCGTTTTCAGCGCGGTCGGCGCCGAGTTCATGCGCGACGTCAGACCCGGGGAGATCGCCGTAATCAGGGACGGGGAGCTCTGCTCCCTTGACAGCGGGATTCGAACGCGGAGGACAAGCCTCTGCGCGTTTGAATTTATCTACTTTGCCCGTCCGGACAGCGTGATCGACGGCCTGCCGGTCGACCTTGCGCGCCAGAGAATGGGCTCGCACCTGGCCGACGAGCACCCGGCAGACGCGGACATCGTTATCGGCGTGCCGGATTCGGGCTTAAGCGCCGCGATCGGCTACGCGAAGCGCTCCGGCATACCCTACGGCGTCGGTCTTGTCAAAAACCGTTATATAACCCGCACCTTTATCCAGCCGACCCAGGGGGAAAGAGAGAACTCCGTCCATTTAAAGCTCAGCGCGCTCACCTCCGAGATTTACGGCAAGCGCGTCGTAATGGTGGACGATTCGATTGTACGCGGGACGACCAGCGCCCACATCGTCTCGCTTATAAGGGATGCGGGCGCGCTGGAAGTCCATATGCGGGTCTCAAGCCCGCCGTTCATCGCCCCCTGCTACTACGGGACGGATATCCCGGACAGAAGCTTGCTGATAGCAACAAACAATACCGTCAGGGAGGTCGCGGAATCGATCGGCGCCGACTCGCTCGGCTATCTCTCCCAGAGCGCTCTGGACGAAATCGCGAAAAGCTGCTCGCTGGATCTCTGCACCTCCTGTTTCAGCGGCGAATACCCGGTGCTCCCCAAAAGCTAAAAAAAGGAGAAACACGATGAAGAATTCATATTCCGACAGGTATAAGGACGCGGGCGTCGACATCACGGCGGGCTACAAAGCGGTGGACCTGATGAAGCCGTTCGTCACGCGCACCTTCACCAAAGGCGTGATCGGCGGCCTCGGCGGCTTCGGCGGGTTGTTTGAGCCGGATATCTCCGGCATCAAACGCCCCGTGCTGATCTCGGGCACCGACGGCGTGGGCACAAAGCTGAAGATCGCGTTTCTGATGGACAAGCACGACACGGTCGGAATCGACTGCGTGGCCATGTGCGCAAACGACGTGGTCTGCGCCGGCGCGGCGCCCCTTTTCTTCCTCGACTACGTCGCGGTGGGCAAAAACAGGCCTGAACGCGTCGCCGACATCGTCAAAGGCATATCCGAGGGCTGCATAAAAGCCGGCTGCGCGCTGATCGGCGGCGAAACCGCCGAAATGCCCGGGCTCTACGCGGAAAACGAGTACGACCTCGCGGGCTTCTGTGTCGGCATGGCGGACTACGATAAAATAACGGATTGCTCGAAAATAGTCCCGGGGGACGTCGTCGTAGCGCTCCCCTCCTCCGGCGTACATTCAAACGGCTTTTCGCTTATCAGAAAAATTCTCGCTGTGTCGGCGGACAACATCGGAAAATACGTCCCGGAGCTGGGCAAAACCCTCGGCGAGGAGCTTTTGACCCCCACCGAGATATACGTCAAGCCGCTGCTCGCCGCGATGCGCCGCGTCTCGGTCAAGGGGGCTGCGCATATCACCGGCGGCGGTTTCTTTGAAAACATCCCCCGCATGCTGCCGGACAACGTCCGCGCGAGACTCGACAAAAACGCGGTTCCGGTCCCGCCGGTCTTCCGGCTCCTCGCGAGCGAGGGCGATATTAGCGAGCGGGAGATGTACAACACGTTCAACATGGGCGTCGGCATGGCGGTGGTCGTCTCGAAAACAGAGGCCGATTTGTGCGTCGAGGTTCTCAGGGAAAACGGCGTAAACGCCGTAATTTTCGGCGAGTGCGTTGCCGCGGAAGAAAGCGGGATCGAAATTGTCTGACCAGGAGCATAAAAAAACGAACATCGCCGTTCTCGTATCCGGCGGAGGCACCAATTTTCAGGCGCTGCTCGACGCCACCGAGGCCACCGGTCTCGGCGGGGGGATTATTAGGCTCTGCATCTCATCCAACCCCGAGGCGTACGCGCTCACCCGCGCAAAAAAAGCCGGGGTCGAGACCCTGATCCTTCCGAGAGCCGATTATGCCTCCCGCGCCGAATACACCCGCGCGCTGATAACGGCGCTGGAGCCCTACGAAATCGGCCTCGTCGTGCTCTCAGGCTTTATGTGCATACTGGACGCGCCGTTCTGCGAACGCTACCGGAACGCGGTCATCAATGTCCACCCCTCGCTGATCCCGTCGTTCTGCGGCGAGGGTTATTACGGGCTGAAGGTACACAAGGCCGCGCTCGACTACGGAGTAAAGGTCACCGGCGCGAGCGTCCATTTCGTGACGCCAGAGACCGACGGCGGCCCGCTGATCCTTCAGAAAGCCGTGCCGGTGCTGGAGAACGACACGCCCGAAACGCTGCAGAGAAGGGTTATGGAGCAGGCGGAATGGGTTCTTTTGCCGAAAGCCGTCTCGCTGTTCTGCGAGGGCAGGCTCAAAATCGACGGCAGGACGGTTAAAATAATATAATTCACATTTGCATGGAGGTTCTTATGAAAAAAAGAGCGATCATCAGCGTATCCGACAAGACCGGTGTCTGTGAATTCGCGAAAGGGCTTGCCGGGCTCGGCTACGAGATTATTTCGACTGGCGGCACGGCGGCGGCGCTACGAGGCGCGGGAATCGAGGTCGTCGGGATATCGGACGTCACCGGGTTTCCGGAGTGCCTCGACGGGCGGGTAAAGACGCTCCATCCCATGGTCCACGCCGGTATTCTGGCGATGCGCTCAAACCCGGAGCATATGGAAACGCTAGAAAAACTCGGCGTCTCGCCGATTGACATCGTCGCGATAAATCTCTACCCGTTCAAGGCGACGATTCAGAAGCCCGGCGTCACACTCGAGGAAGCGATTGAGAATATAGACATCGGCGGTCCGACAATGATCCGCGCGGCCGCGAAAAACTACAAGGACGTCACCGTTATAGTCGATCCCGCGGATTACGCCGCGGTCCTCGACGGGCTGAAAAACAAAACGCTGGACGAAAAGACGCGTTTCCGGCTCGCGCTCAAGGTGTTCGAGCACACCGCCGCCTACGACACGCTTATCTCAAACTATCTGAGACGGCAAATCACGGACGAGTTCCCCGACAACTTCACCGTCACCTTCGAAAAGCTCCAGGACCTCCGCTACGGCGAAAATCCCCATCAGAAGGCGGTTTTCTACCGCGAACCCCTAGCCGTCGACGGCACCCTAGCCGCCGCGAAGCAGCTCCACGGCAAGGAGCTCTCGTTCAACAACATCAACGACACAAACGGCGCGCTGGACCTATTAAAGGAGTTCGACGAGCCCTGCGTAGTCGCCGTCAAGCACGCGAACCCCTGCGGCGTCGGCCTGGGCGGTACGATGGCCGAAGCCTTTAAAAACGCCTACGACGCGGACCCCGTCTCCATCTATGGCGGCATAGTCGCCGCAAACAGGGAAATTGACGAGGCGACCGCCGAACAGATCGCCAAAATATTCGTCGAGGTCCTCGTAGCGCCGTCCTTTACCCCCGGCGCGCTTGAGCTGCTTGAGAAAAAGCCGAACATCAGAATCCTTGAGCTCCCGGACATCACCAGGAAAAACACAAAGGACATGCTGGACTATAAAAAGGTCGCCGGGGGCCTGCTGGTCTCCGAACTGAACTGCGAGCTTTTAAACGAGAACGACATCAAGGTTGTTACCAAGCGCACCCCGACGAACGAAGAGATGAAAAAGCTGATCTTGGCCTGGAAGGTCGTCAAGCATACCAAGTCCAACGCCATCGTCTTCGCGAACGGCATCCAGACCATCGGCATCGGTGCCGGGCAGCCCAACCGCATTAACTCGACGCAGATCGCCGCTTCCGCCGCCGGCGATAAGGCAAAAGGCGGCGTGATGGCCTCCGACGCTTTCTTTCCGTTTGACGACTGCGTCGAGGCGGCAGCCGCCGCCGGGATCACCGCGATCATTCAGCCGGGCGGAAGCATACGGGACGCCGATTCAATTAAAAAATGCGATCAGTACGGCATCGCGATGGTCTTCACCGGAATGCGGCATTTCAAGCACTAAAAACCCCCGATCTGTTAAGGAAATGGTGATCTGATGAAAATACTGGTTATCGGCGGCGGCGGAAGGGAACACGCGATCGTCCGCGCCCTATCAAAGGATCCGCGGGTCGAAAAGCTCTGGTGCGCGCCCGGCAACGGCGGCATCTCCGCGCTCGCCGAATGCGTCCCGATCAAGGCGACCGACATCGACGGCGTATGCGAGTTTGCCAAAGCCGCGCGTCCCGACCTGGTGATGGTAGCGCCGGACGATCCGCTCGCCCTCGGTATGGTCGACGCGCTCGAGGAAATCGGCGTCCCCGCGTTCGGCCCGAACAAGGCCGCCGCGGTTATCGAGGGTAGCAAATCCTTTGCCAAGAATCTAATGAAAAAACACGGCATCCCGACAGCCCGTTTCGCGGTGTTCGACGAGCTTGAGGCGGCCGAGAACTACGTGAAGGCGCAGGGCGCGCCGATCGTCGTTAAGGCCGACGGCCTCGCACTCGGCAAGGGCGTCACCGTAGCGCAGACCGTGGACGAGGCGCTCTCCGCGCTGAAATCCGCGATGGGCGACAGAGTGTTCGGCTCGGCCGGCAGCCGCGTCGTCGTCGAGGAATGCATGTCCGGCCCCGAGGTCAGCGTTTTGTGTTTTACCGACGGCGAAACTGTCGTCCCCATGGTCTCCGCTCAGGATCATAAGCGCGCCTTTGACGGCGACAGAGGGCCGAACACCGGCGGCATGGGTGCCATCTCCCCCTCAAGGCACTACACCTCCGAGCTTGCGGAGCGCTGCATGCGGGAGATTTTCCTTCCGACAGTGCGCGCGATGAAGGCCGAAGGCCGCCCCTTCAAGGGCGTATTGTACTTCGGTCTGATGCTGACGGACAACGGCCCCAAGGTGGTGGAGTACAACTGCCGCTTTGGAGACCCCGAGACCCAGGCCGTCCTCCCCAGATTGAAAACAAGCCTATTGGACATCATGCTCGCTATTATAGGCGGAAGGCTCTCCGAGATAAAGATCGAGTGGGACCCCCGGGCAGCGGCCTGCATCGTGCTGGCCAGCGGCGGCTACCCCGCCTTCTATCAAAAGGGCTTCGAGATCACCGGTGCTGAAAAGGCTGAGGCCGAAGGCGCGGTAGTTTATCACGCCGGAACAAAGCTCGAGTCCGGCAGGCTCGTCACCTCCGGCGGCCGGGTTCTCGGCGTCACCTCCCTCGGCGACACGCTGGAAAAAGCGCTCGAAAAAGCCTACGCCTGCGCGAAAAATATCAGTTTCGAGGGTATGTATTACAGAAAAGACATCGGGAAAAGTTAATATAGCGCGCTGTTCTGCCCCAAGTTATATCCCGCGGTTTAAATCGAAAAAGGCCTTGTTTTCACGGCGCGGAAAACAAGGCCTTTTTGAATGCTGATATATCTACGCTTTGCTTTTTTCTATCGCGGCGTGCATATCGGTGAAAAACTCGCCGTATCGGAGCGGCTCCGGCATCACCGTTATTCCGCACCAGAGCGAAAACGGCAGATTCTTTCCCTCGAACTCAACCGGCTCGCCGTTGCGCTTCAAAACCTCGTCCCGGAGCGCTTCTGCCTCCGCAAGGTCGTAAAGCCCGGTAATAAGCGCGAACTTGTCGCCGCCGATCCGCAACAGAAGCATCTCGTCTATGGCGGCCCCGTCAATGCGCTCTACCGCCTCAAGGATCGCCCTGTCCCCGGCCTTCAGCGAAATGCCGTTGATTTCAGTGAGGTTTTGTATATCGAAACAAAGGACGTAGCCGCTTTTTTTCACGCAGGCAATCGTACGCGTCGCTGATGTCGACTTTTTCCGCGCCATGTACAGATCATCTCCCTTACTGCAGTCAAAGTTGATTATCGGAAAAATACCCGTGCATCTCCGGCTTTCCTTGAATTCCGAGGGATTCACGTTCCACACCCGTTTGAACGTACGCGAAAATACCTCGGCGGAGCCGTACTGTTATTTCATCGAGATGTCCGTGACGCTCACATCGGTTTTTACAATGTCTTCCGCGGCTTGGGCCATGCGCCGCCTTTCGATATAGTCCCTGATGCCTATATTGAGCGCATACCGGAAAAGCTTTTCGAGGGTGGAAAGCGAGACATAGCAATAGTCCGCGATATCCGTGCGAGTGATCGGTTCGCATAGTCCCGCTCTCTATGAAATTGATCGACTCCGTCAAAATCATAAAGTTTCTCATCGCCGTTCTTCTTAAAACAATCATGATTGTGCCTACAGTATAGCAGAGACTTCCGGCGTTTTCCTGATGTTTTGAGCGTTTTTTATTTCAGGCCGGAGCAGTGCCTGATATAAAAGGACCGATGCCGGTCGCATCGGTCCTTTGCTGCCGTTTAATGCTATTCCGCCTTTTCCAGCTTCCCTTCCGCGTTGAAACGCATCGGGATAATGTCCGAATGGGTATATTTTATGATATCCTTCAGCCTTCCGTACTCCGTCGCGTCGTAGAAGACATATGAGACGCCCTCTTTCCGGGCTCTGCCGGTCCTGCCTATGCGGTGGAGGTAATAGGTATTGTCGTCAGGCATATCGTAGTTTATAACAGCCTCCACATCCGATACGTCTATCCCTCGGGCGGCGACGTCGGTGGCCACCAAAATCCTCAGCGTATGGGCTTTGAAGCTGTCCATTATCTTCATTCTTGTCCTTTGGTTGACGTCGCTGCTCAGCGCTTCGGCGTCGTAGCCCTTCTGCCTGAGCTCGCGGCAGGCCCGCTCGGTCATGCGCTTGGTGTTGCAGAAAACGATCACGCTGTCGTATTTATACGTGTCGAGAATCCGGAACAGCGCTCTCATTTTCTCCTGTCTCTGCATAAAAATGCTGTACTGCTTGATCTTCGGCTCGTTCCCCTCCGTCGGTGCGACGGTAATCTCGATCGCGTCGCGCTGGTAGAGCCACATGATGTCCATGACTTCCCGCGTGATCGTCGCGGAGAACAGGCAGAGCTGCTTTTCCTTCGGGAGCTTATCCAGTATCTTCGTGACATCCTTGAAAAAGCCCATGTCGAGCATCTTGTCGGCCTCGTCGAGCACCGCGCACCTGACCGCGTCGGTTTTGATCGTGTGCCTTCCCATATGGTCGAGAATCCGTCCGGGCGTGCCGACGACGATCTGCGGCCTCTTCTTCAGCGCGGCGATCTGCTTCTCTATCGGCTGACCGCCGTATACCACCGCCGTTCTGACGCCTTCGGTGAACGCGGTGAGCTTCCTAAGCTCGGTATTGATTTGAGTCGCCAGCTCCCTCGTCGGCGCGAGGATCATCACCTGCACCCTGTCCGACTCCCTGTCGATCCCCTCGACGATCGGAATTCCGAAGGCAAAGGTTTTCCCGGTCCCCGTCGGGGCTTTGACGACCACGTCGGCTCCGGTCCTGACCGCGGGTATCGTCTTCCTCTGAACCTCGGTCATCTGTGTAAAGCCGAGCTCGTCGAGCGCTTTCTTTATCTCCGGCGCCAGTTCGATCACACCGGTCTCCTCATTTTTATCCTGTTCCATTTTTTAGTCCTTGAATCTCTCCGAATTTTCCCTAATCTTTTTTAGCTGCCTTTCGACCTCTGCAGGCGCCGGTCCCCCGAGGGTTTTCCTGCCCTCGACGCATTTTTCAAGGGATATCGCGCCGTAAACGTCTTCCCGGAACAGCGGCGAAAATGCCCTGTACTCGCTGATATTAAGCGTCTCGAGGCTTTTGTCGTTTTCAGTACAGTACTTCACGATTGCGCCGACCGTCTTGTACGCGTCCCTGAACGGCATACCCTTGGAGACAAGGTAGTCTGCGCAGTCCGTCGCGTTGATGAAGCCGCCCGCCGCGGCCGCTCTCATGCGGTCTTTTCTGACCTTCATAGTCTCGCACATCGGAATAAACGCCGAAAGACATAGCCTTACGGTATCGACGGCGTCGAAAACCGCTTCCTTGTCCTCCTGCATGTCCTTATTATACGCCAGCGGCAGGCCTTTCATCGCGGTGAGCAGCGACGCCAGGTCTCCGAATACTCTTCCGGCTTTTCCGCGCGCCAGCTCAGCTACGTCCGGGTTTTTCTTCTGGGGCATGATCGACGAGCCCGTAGCGAAGGCGTCGTCAAGCTCGATAAATCTAAACTCGTGCGAACTCCAGAGTATGATCTCCTCTGCAAAGCGCGAAAGATGCACCATCACTATAGACAGGTCCGCCAGAAACTCCAGCGCGAAATCCCTGTCGGAGACGCAGTCTATGCTGTTTTCCCCCGGCCGGTCAAAGCCCAGCGCTTCTGCGGTCATCTGCCTGTCGATATCATAGGTCGTCGTCGCGAGGGCGCCGGCGCCCAGCGGGCACTCGCACGCCCTCTCGTAGGCATCCGTCAGCCGCCCGCAGTCCCGTAAAAACATCTGCGCGTACGCCGCAATGTGGTGCGCGAACGTGACGGGCTGGGCGCGCTGCAGGTGCGTATATCCGGGCATCACCGCGTCCAGATTTTGTTCCGCGATTTTACACAGCGCGCCGACGAAATCGCGCAGAGCCGACCTGATTCCAAGCGTCTCCTCCCGGACGTAGAGCTTGAAATCCGTCGCCACCTGGTCGTTCCGGCTGCGCGCGGTGTGCAGCTTTTTACCCGTATCGCCAAGGCGGGCGGTAAGCTCCTCCTCGATAAACGTGTGGATGTCCTCGGCGTCGTCACGCACCGCCGTCTTCCCCTCGGCGATCTCGTTTTTCAGCTTTTCGAGCTCCTCAACCAGGTCTTTTGCCTCTTTTTCCGTGATAATGCCGCATTTTCCCAGCATCTTCGCGTGGGCGACGCTTCCCAAGATATCCTGATTCACAAGACGCCTGTCAAAACGGATCGACGAGTTAAAATCGTTGACCCTCGTATCCGCCTCTTTTGAAAATCTGCCCGTCCAAAGCTTCATATTGCGCGCCGACCCCGCCTTAAATGTTATAAAATATCCCCGGCTATTGAAAAGCCCGACCGAATATAATATAATTATACTATGAAATATGAGGTTTGTACAGGGGTTATCGATATGCAAACAGAGCTCAGTCCGGCCGCACTCGCCCGTATAGAAAAACTCCGCGCCCACGCGCTCTCCGCAAATCCCCCCTCCTGCAGAAGCGAGGAGGGAGAATTCTATTACCTGAAGGGCTGGCTCGACTCCCGCCGGGAGAGCCATATTCTCCGCCGCGGCCTCGCGGCGGCCGTTATGCTCGACAATATGACGCCGGTCATCGACCCCTATGAGCTGATTGTCGGCAAGCCCTGCTACAGGCCCCTTACAAAAGAAGAGCTTGAAATTAGAAACGCCTTTCGCGCCGTGCGGGGCTTCGACGCCCTCCCGAGCACCGGCGGTCAGGCTTCCCATATGGCGATCGACTACGAAAAGCTTCTGTCCCTCGGCACCTCCGGGATTATCCGCGAAATAGAGGAAAAGCGCGCGTGTCTCGACCTGGACGACCCCGAAAATATTGAGAAGGACGATTTTTACAGGGCCTGCGCGGTTTCCCTCTCGGCGCTTGAGCGCTTTGCCGGGCGCTACTCCGAGTTCGCGCTGAAGCTCTCCGAGACCGAAAGCGACCCGGAACGCGCCGCCGAGCTGAGGGAGATCTCCCGCGTTCTCTCGCGGGTGCCGAAATACCCCGCGGAAAGCTTTCATGAGGCGCTGCAGAGCGTCCATTTCGTGACCTTTCTTTTAAACGGCCTCTACCAGCTCGGCAGGCCCGACAGATACCTCCTCCGCTTCTATCTGAGCGACGTGGCCGCCGGAAAGCTCACGCCCGAGTCCGCTCTCGAGCTGATCTGCTGCCGCGACATTCTGGACAACGAGTATATTCCCCGGGGTCTCGCAATAGGCTTCATGGTGGGCGGAAGGGACGCCGCCGGGAAAGACGTCACAAACCCACTCACATATCTTTTTATTCAGAGCATCGGCTATACGCGCATGATCTACCCGGGCGTCGGCCTCTGCGTCGACAGCGACACCCCCGAAGAGCTTCTGGACCTCGCTATGGAGAAGCTCGCGGCCGGCTGCACGCACCCCGCACTTTTCAACGACGAGACGATTACCCGCGGCCTGAAAAGCTACGGCCTCTCTGATTCCGAGGCCTGCCTTTATACCCACAGCACCTGCGTCGAAATAACCCCCTGCGCCTGCTCCGCCGTCTGGGTCGCAAGCCCGTATATCAACCTCTCCTCCCTTTTGCTGGATCTTCTCGCCCAAATAAACGATAAAAAGCGACCCGCTCCGGCGGACTTCGAGGCGTTCACCGCAGCTTACCGGGAGCTGCTTGCCGAGAAGGTGCGGCTAGAGGCAATCGACCAAAACCGGCAGCAGCTCGGCCGCATGCGATTGGGCGGGGACCCGCTCGTCTCGAGCTTTGTGAACGACTGCCTCGAGAGGGGAAAAGACATTGACATGGGCGGAGCCCGATATAACTGGATCATGCCCTCGTTTGTCGGTGTCGCCAACCTCTGCGACTCCCTCTGGACGATTAAAAAGATGATCTACAACACCGGCGAACTCACGTTCGAGGCCCTGTCGGCGGCGCTGGCCTCGGATTATAAGAACGACCCGGTATTGCTTTCGCGCATTAATAACATGCTTGAAAAATACGGAAACGACTGCGACGAGGTTGACTCCCTCGTAAGCAGGATCAACGGCTGGATACTTGCCGAAACTTCGAAGCATAGGACGGCCAGGGGCGACAGATTTATCCCGAGCCTTTTCTGCTGGGTCATGCACGAGCACCTCGGCTCCCAGACCGGTGCCACTCCGGACGGACGGCGCGCCGGCTTCCCCTTCGGCGACGGCAGCGGCCCGGCCCAGAGCAGGGAGAAAAACGGCCCGACCGCCTCGATCCTGTCGTCGACAAAATGGGACCATTCCCCGTTCATCGGCGGCATCGCCGTGAACATGAAATTTTCAAAATCCGTTTTCTCCGGCGAATCCTTCGAGAAAATGCGGCATATCATTAAAACCTTTATGGCTCGCGGGGGCTTCGAGCTGCAGATCAACGTCTGCGACGGCGAGACGCTGAGGCGGGCGATGGAGCATCCTGAGGAGTACGCCGACCTTGTGGTCCGAATCGGCGGCTACAGCGATTATTTCACCAAACTGAATAAAAACATGCAGCTCGAGGTGCTGGAGCGGACCGAGCACGCAATATGAATTTTTTCGCGCTTATTTGTTAAATATTTGCGTTTTCTATTGTTATTTCGTTTGTTTCATAGTAGAATAATAAAACTGGAGACAGGATAATGTACGGTTACGTTCGGCCATGCAAACCGGAGCTGAAGATCAAGGATTACGAAAAATACAAGTCCGTCTACTGCGGCCTCTGCCATGCGCTGCGGGATAAGTACGGAATCCTCTCCCGTTTCGCGGTCAGCTACGACATGACTCTGCCCGCTCTCCTTCTGATCGGCGATTCCGCCGCGTGCTGCTTCAAGCGCTGTCCCATAAGCCCTTTTCGGAAAAAGCGCGTCGTCTGCGGCGACCCCGCGCTGGGCAAGGTAGCGGCGTTGACTGTGATCCTGGCCTACCATAAAGCGCTGGACATTATCGCCGACGGCGGCTTTTTTAAAAAAATTCCGGGCTTTTTCATTAAACTCTATCTGTCCCGCAGGTTTAAAAAAGCCTCGGCCGAGTTCCCAGATTTCGCGGCGCTGACGGAACGGAACCTCGCCGCCCTCTCGGAGGCGGAGCGTTCCGAGCCCACGGACAGAAATAAGATACTCGATATGTGCGCCGATTTTTTCGCAAACATCACCGCAGGTTTCTCGGCGCTCTGGGACGACAAAAAGCACCGGCGCATAACGCGCGAGCTATTCTACCATATCGGCAGGGCGGTCTATCTGCTTGACGCCGTCGACGATTACGAAAAAGACTGTTCCCGGAAAAACTTTAATCCGATTGCCGTAAAATACGGCATTTCGGACGGCAAGCTCCCGGATAACATAAAAAAAGAGGTGTCGGAAACAATCGAGATGTCCCTTGCCTCCGCCGCCTCGGCTTTTGATCTCCTCGATGCGAGCCCGTATACCCCCGTTGTCGACAACATCGTCTACCTCGGCATGCGCGGCGTTTTAAGCGAGGTCATATCCGGAAACCGGAGCAAAAAGAGAAAAAAAGTATAAAAGGCATCTCGAATTCAATCTAAAACCTTCCGAACGGAGATAATGCAATGGACCCTTACAAGGTGCTCGGAGTCAGCCCCAACGCAAGCGACGAACAGGTTAAGCAGGCATACCGGACGCTCGCCAAGAAATACCACCCCGACAATTACGTAAACAACCCAATCGCGGACCTCGCCGCGGAAAAAATGAAGGAGATCAACTCCGCCTACGACACAATCATGAATATGCGCCACGGCTCCGAGTCCGGCTCCTCATACGACAGCTCCGCGCCGAATAACAGCTCCGGCCAGTACTCAGGCTCCGGGGGCGGAAACCCGTCATACGCGGTGATCAGGAATAACATCAGCTACGGCAACCTGGATAAGGCCGAAGAGCTTTTAATGCAGATAAGCGACAGAGACGCCGAGTGGTATTTTCTGATGGGCAGCATCTATTACCGCCGCGGCTGGATGGATCAGGCGCGGGACTGCTTCAGGCAGGCGACCTCGATGGATCCCGGCAACCCCGAATACGCCGCCGCGTACAACCGCATGGCCCAGCAGAGGGACGTTTACCGCAACCGCGGCGATTATTACGACGGAGGCGTTTCCCCGTGCGATTGCTGTTCCTCGCTTATCTGCGCGGACTGCTGCTGCGAGAGCATGGGCGGCGACCTGATCCCATGCTGCTAAACCCCTATGAAACCGACTAAGAAACTGACCTTTGCGTCGATCATGGCCGCAGCTTCCGCCGCGTTCATGTTTGTCTCCGCCTATCTGCCGACGCTGTCCGTCACCTTCGCCGCGATCGCGGGGCTGTTTGTCGCGGCTGCGTTCATCGAGTGCGGTCTCAAATACGCGCTTTTATGCTATTTCACAGTCGGCGCGGTATCCCTCGTCATTGTGCCGGACAAATCCCTTGTCTTTCTGTACATTCTGATATTCGGGTTTTATCCGATTTTCAAAGCCTGGGCCGAGGCCAGACGAAAAGCGGTTACGGAATACGCGGTAAAAATCCTTTACTTCAACGCGGCTCTGGCTGTTTTGTACCTTCTCGTCCGCTCCTTCTCAACGCTGCCGGTGCTGCCCGATATCCCGCTGGCATACCTGATATTTATCATCGCGGCCAACATCGTGTTTTTATTGTATGATTTCGGCTTTTCAAAGCTGATCGTTCTCTACAAGCTCCGGATTTCGAGGAGAAAATAGATGTCTAAGATTTTATACGCGGCGGACCTTGACGGAACCCTGCTGCAGCCCGGAGCCGCGATTTCGACTTATTCCTTCAAAGTCCTGACGGAGCTTCTGGAAAAAGGCCTTAATTTTACCATTGCCACCGCGAGGACGCCGGCCACCGTGACCCGCATCCTTGACGGGCTCGATATTCGCCTGCCCTGCATTATGATGAACGGCGCCGTTTCGTTTTCGATTTCGGAAAGGCGCTTTTATGATGTCTCGGTGTTCCCGCGGGATGCGGCGGAGCAGACGGTTGCCCTGGCGAATCAAAACCCGGCGGCAACCTTTCTCTACACCTACTCCGGCGGCGCGCTGAACATCTTTTACCGGGACGACGGGCGCGAGTTTACACGCGCATTTATAACCTCGCGAAGCGGCTCCCCCTATAAGGTTTTCACACGGGTATCCGATTATGGCGAAGCGGAAAACCGCACCGTCGTCTGCGCTGCGGCGCTTGGTCCCGGAGAGGTGTGCGCCGAGTTTTTCGACCGGTATAAAAAAATAACCTCCGTTGACACAGTCATGTACAACGAGGTGGATTTTCCCGGTATTGTGGTGCTCGAGTCCTATCCCGCAGGCACATCGAAGGCAAAAGCGGTCAGAAAACTCGCAGAAAAGATCGGCGCAGATAAAATCGTGGCTTTCGGTGATAATATAAACGACGCACAGCTGCTCGCGGAGGCGGACACAGGTCTCGCCGTAGGCAACGCGGCACCCGGGCTCCTGCCCTACGCGGACGAGATCATCGGCAGAAACACCGAGGACGGCGTAGTAAAATGGCTCCTCGAAAACTCCTAAGCCTTATTCCTCAGCTTTATAAAAAATTCCTTTATAAGCGTCGAACAC
Source organism: Bacillota bacterium (assembly GCA_033813635.1). Classification (GTDB taxonomy): domain Bacteria; phylum Bacillota; class Clostridia; order Oscillospirales; family QAMX01; genus JAPXRI01. The sequence continues at coordinate 48,515 of JAPXRI010000012.1, read as the reverse complement.
TCGTTTTCCAGAACTCCCCGGACGATTTCGGGTCTATGGTTCAGCGGCAGCTCAAACAGGTTGAAAACGCTCCCGAGCGCCCCGGCCTTCGGATCCGACGCGCCGTAATAAACGGTTCTGATGCGCGCGTTGAGTATCGCGCCGGCGCACATCGGACAGGGCTCCAGTGTGACATACATCTCGCACTCCCAGAGCCGCCACCCGCCGAGGCGGCGGCAGGCTCTGTCCACCGCTATTATTTCGGCGTGGCGCAGCGCGTTTTTATCCCGTTCCCGCCTGTTGTACCCGTAGGATACGATTTCTCCGTTCCGGACAATCACGCAGCCGACGGGAACCTCGCCGAGCTTTGCGGCGCGGCGGGCGTACTTCAGCGCCGCTCTCATATAACCGCTATGCGCGTCTTTTTCCATATGTCTCGCCGCCTTTCCTATAAGATTTGTGCCTTTTCGGAAACATACCGAAAAGGCACGCTGGCACGCCCGACGCGATTCGAACGCACGACCTGCCGCTTAGGAGGCGGCCGCTCTATCCTGCTGAGCTACGGGCGCATATTATGAAAATATCGTACCGTATTATTTTAATATAAAGCGGACGTTTTGTCAACCTTAATTTCAAGGAGGAAGCCGGTAATGAATCTCAAGTTCCGTTCGGGCAAATTCGGGCTTAAAAATCTCCTTCTGCACGCCCTTCTCGTCGTCTTAGGCGCGGCGATCTACGCCGTCGCGGTGAGCTGCTTCTATGTCCCGGCCAAGCTGATGTCCGGCGGCGCGACCGGCATCGCCCTGATTCTGAACCGGCTGTTTAGTATTCCCGTCGGCGTCGTGATGATTGTGACGAATATACCGCTTTTCTTTCTCGGTTATAGAAAAATGGGCAGAGAGTTTTTTATATTATCCATCGTCGGCGTCGTGTCATCCTCTCTGCTCATCGACTTTTTTTCCCTTATAATCCCAGAGATACCCGCGCTTTACAGCGACCACCTGCTTTCCGCCGCGCTCGGCGGCGCGATCGCCGGCGTCGGGCTCGGGATGTCAATCGCCGTCGGCGGCAGCACCGGCGGTTCGGATATTCTCGCGCTACTGTTCAACAAGCATGTCGAGAGCATCTCCGTCGGCCGCATCATCCTAATCACCGACCTGGTTATTATCCTGACCGGCGCCGCGATTTTCCGCGATATCTCCGCCGCGCTCTACACCTTTGTCGCGATGTACGCCGCCTCCGTCGCGCTCGACAGCGTGCTGTATGGTGCGAACATAGCCTCTCTCGTTTTCATTGTGACCCAAAAACCGGAGCCCGTGTCGCTTGCGCTGATGCAAGATCTGGACCGCGGCCTTACGGTTATGAACGGCAGGGGCGGCTATACCGGCGCCCCGCAGAACGTGTTGATCTGCGCGATCGGGCGCAGACAGCTCTCCCGCCTTAAAAGAATCGTCAAGCTCAACGACCCCGGCGCATTCGTGATCGTGAGCGAGGCCAAGGAGGTCATGGGCGAGGGCTTCAAGCGGCTGGACATGTAAAAGGTAAACGGGAAGCGGTTTTGAACCGCTTCCCGTTCTTTTTATTTTCTAACGATCTTCACGCCGGAGGGCGTGTCCTCGAGGGTTATGCCCATCGCCTTTAGCCGGTCGCGTATCTCGTCCGCCGTCTTGAAGTCGCGGGCTTTTCTCGCCGCGTTCCGCTTCTCCACAAGGGCTTTTATTTCCTCGTCTTCCCTGCCGTTATCCGCGGTTGTCCTGATGCCGAGAACTCCGCATAGCTCGTCGAGCAGGTCCCCGGCAGCTTTCAAAAACCTTTTAGAGGGGGGCTCTCCCTGGGCGCACAGCGTGTTGATCTTTCTTACGAGGTCAAATATTACCGCCACGCCGTCCGCGGTGTTCAGGTCGTCGTCCATTACTTCGATAAAGCGCTCCCTGAAACCGCGAAGCTCCGATATCATGGCGCAGTCCTCCGGATTTTCCTCCGGGAGCCCGGACTTCATCAGAAAGTTTATGTTCTCGCGGCAGATCTTGATCCGCTCAATCGAGGCCTTCGCGGCTTTCATCACCTCGGGGGTATAGTTTATCGGGCTTCTGTAGTGCGCCGACACAATGAAGAAACGTATCGCCTCATACCCGTAAACCTCCGCCGCATCCCGGGTCATAAAGAAATTGCCAAGGGATTTCGACATCTTTTTGTTGTCGACGTTGATATACCCGTTGTGCAGCCAGAAGCGCGAAAACGCGCAGCCGTTCGCCGCCTCGCTCTGCGCTATCTCGTTTTCATGGTGCGGAAATGCAAGGTCCTGTCCGCCGCCGTGGATATCGATCGTTTTCCCGAGGTAGGTGCTCGCCATCACCGAGCACTCGATGTGCCAGCCCGGCCTGCCCTCGCCCCAGGGCGACTGCCAGCTCGGCTCGCCGGGCTTCGCGGCTTTCCACAGCGCAAAATCCAGCGGATCCTCCTTGCGCTCGTCCACATCAATCCTCGCGCCGGACTCCAGGTCGTCGATCGACTGGTGCGAAAGCTTCCCGTACTCGGGAAAGCTTCTCGTCCTGAAGTAGACGTCTCCGCCGACGGCGTAGGCATGCCCTTTTTCTATCAGCGTTTCTATAAGCTCGATCATCTGCCGGATGTTCTCCGTTGCGCGGGGATGAACGTCCGCCCTGCGTATGTTCAGCGCGTCCGCGTCTTTGAAATACTCCGCGATGTAGCGCTCGGCGATTTCCGAAGAGGTTTTCCCCTCCTCGTTGGCTTTTTTAATGATCTTATCGTCGACGTCGGTAAAATTCTGGACGTATTTCACCTTTATCCCCCGGTATTCGAGATAGCGGCGGAGCACGTCAAAAACGACGAACATGCGCGCGTTGCCTATATGGAAAAGGTTGTAAACCGTAGGGCCGCACCCGTAGATCAGCGCGGTATCTCCCTGGGGCTTAAACACCTCTTTCTGCCTTGTCAAGGTATTGTAAAGCTTGATCTGAGACATAAAAAACTAACCCCTCGTTAAATCGTAAGACTTATTTATTATTTCTTTATTCCCTTGAGCGACAGACTGTGCATACAGTAGTCGATTCCGGAGATCACGGTGACCGCCGCGGTAATCCAGCAGAGAACGTTCGAAATAAGCGCGTTATGGGGCAGCAGAAGGTCAATCCTGATAACCGGCAGCAGCGGCAGAACGAGAATAATCAGAATCGCGGCGATCGAAACGGCTGTTTTCAGCTTGCCGGAAAACGCTGCTCCGACGACCTTGCCGCCGGAGGCCACAACGACGCGGATCGACGTAATCGTCAGCTCCCTCGCGAGAATCAGCAAAAGGGCGATCGGGTTCATCAGTCCATCGCTCACAAAGATAACAAGCGCCGAAAACACAAGCAGCTTATCAGCGAGCGGGTCCATGATCTTGCCAAGATCCGTTATCTGGTTATATTTTTTGGCTATGTACCCGTCGAGCTTGTCCGTTATTGAAGCAATCGCGAAAATCAGGGCCGCGATGAAAAGAGAGAGCTTGCTGTCGCCCATTGCGAAATACACAAAAAACGGTATCAGCGCGAGGCGTACGACCGTTATGATGTTTGCCGCCGTCATGACTATCCCCCATTTGATAAAAAGCCCAAGATTTGATATATCAGAGCGCGTGCCCGAGCAGATCGCCGTCCACCAGCTCGTCGATTTTAACGTCGACGAAGTCCCCCGGCTTTACTTTACCGGATTCCGCGCGGAAAAACACCTTGCCGTCCACATCCGGCGAGTCGGCAGCGCTTCTCCCGTACCAAATCTCCGCGATCCGATCGAAGTCCTCGCATAAAAGAGTAATTGTTTTGCCGATCTGTTTTCTCCCATATCGGTCCATAATGTCGTACTGTATTTCGCGCACCTTATCGGCCCTCTCGGCTTTTATCTCGTCCGGGACCGCACCCTCCATCGCCGCCGATGGTGTGTTCTCCTGCGGTGAAAACGTGAATACGCCGGCCCGCTCAATCTCCGTCTCGCGGAGAAACTCGCAGAGCTCGGAGAATTCCTGTTCCCCCTCGCCCGGGTGTCCGACGATGATCGAGGTCCTGATGACCGCGTCCGGCAATTTTTTCCTTATCTTCTTAAAGAGCTCCCTGACAAACGCGCCGTCGTAGTGCCTGTTCATTTTACGCAAAACACTATCGCTGATATGCTGAATCGGGATGTCGAGATATTTTAAAATTTTCTCCTCGGAGGCGATAAGCTCCAAAAACTCGTCCGTCACGCCGTCCGGGTTGGCGTAGTGCAGCCTGATCCATGAGACGCCGTCGATTTCGCACAGCTTTTTCAGAAGCGGGACAAGCCTCGGCTCGCCGTACAGGTCGAGCCCGTATTTCGTGATGTCCTGGGCGATGATTAAGAGCTCTTTCGCTCCGCCCTCCGCGAGTGCGCGGCACTCCGAGACAATATCCTCTTCCTTTCGGCTCCTAAGCGTTCCCCGGATCGACGGTATCGTGCAGTAGGCGCAGTCGTTGTTGCAGCCCTCGCTGATCTTAACGTAGGCGTAAAACGGCGGCGTTGTCGGGACGCGCCCGATCTCCGTAGCCGGCGCGTTCTTCTCTCCGAAGAGCATCGGCTTTGTCCCGTCGAGAGCGCCCCGGACTGCGGCGACGATCTCGCTGAGGGCGCTGCAGCCGAGGACCGCGTCCACCTCGGGGATTTCCGTGTAGATTTCTTCCCGGTAGCGTTCGGGCAGGCAGCCCGTCACAATGACTGCGCGCAGGCGGCTGTCCTTTTCGTTTTTGATTTCGCAGAGCTCTAAGATATTGTCAATCGCTTCCTGCTTGGCCTCATCGATAAAACCGCAGGTGTTGACGATAACGCCGTCGGCCTCGTCCAGATCCGTCGTCAGCTCAAATCCGGCCTCGTCCAACAGGTAGAGCATTTGCTCGCTGTCCACGAGGTTTTTCGAGCACCCGAGTGAAACAAGGCCAATTTTTTCCGCCATAAAAAAACAGTCTCCGTTCCGCCGCTCCTGCGGCACATTGATTTCCGCGTGTAAAGCAATTATCACGCTGTTTTCACAAAAAAATAGTCAGATATCCGCCTCGCCGCTTGAGATGCGGTACAGCGCGTCCGAAATATCCCCGCTTGAAAAGCCTTTTCCCCGGAGATATGTATAAATCTTAGCTCTCGACTCGCGGCTCTCCGCCGCGCCGGGGCCGAACTTTCGCTTTATCAGTAAAACCGCCGTATCGGTGTCCGAGGGCATCCGCCCGACCGCGCTATTGGCGGTCTCCCGGTCGACGCCGCGCTTGAAGAGCTCGGCCATCGCCGCTCTGCGGGATAAAAGCCTTGACGAAACGTACGAAACGACCTCGAGAGCGTAGCTCTCGTCGTCCAGAAAACCGCCGCTCTTCAATTTTTCCACGGCGGAGGCGATTTCATCCTCGGTATAGCCTTTTTCCTCCAGCTTTTTTGATAGTTCGCTGACGGAGTACTGCCTTCTCGCGAGGATTATCGCCGCGCTCTCGTCGGCGGAAAGCCCGCTGTGCTTTGAGAGCTCCGCGATCTGCTCTTCAGAAAGCCACATCCCCTCGGTAACCGCGCAGCCGAGCGTTGCTTTTTTATCGACACGCAGAATCCGCCCGTCGCTGAGCTTTAGCAAAAGCCTTCCGCCCCTCTTTGAAACGGAGACGGACTCGATGATTGCGCCTTCCAAAATTACTCCTCAAAATCCTCAACGAGCACAGGCTCGCTGGCTTTCGCCGCGGAGGGCTTCGCGGTATCGTTGAGAGGCGCCCCGCCCGCCTTGATTTTTTCCTTGATATCGGCTTCGAGCTTGTCGGCTATTTCCTTATTGTTCTTTAAAAACTCTTTGGCGTTGTCCCTGCCCTGTCCGAGCCTTGTCTCGCCTATGTTGAACCAGGAGCCGCTCTTTGTGACAAGCCCGAGCTTGACGCCCATGTCGACCAGCTCGCCCTGTCTGGAGATCCCTGTGCCGAACATCAGATCGAACTCGGCCTCTTTAAACGGCGGAGCCACCTTATTTTTCGCGACCTTAACCTTGACGCGGGAGCCGATGATATCGCCGCCCGCCTTAAGCGTCTCTACTTTCCTGACGTCCAGCCGGACGCTGGAGTAGAACTTCAACGCTCTTCCGCCGGTGGTGACCTCGGGGTTACCGTACATTACGCCGATTTTTTCACGGAGCTGGTTGATGAAAATCGCCACCGTGTTCGACCTTGAGATCGGCGCGGCGAGCTTTCTCATCGCCTGGGACATCTGGCGCGCGAGCACGCCGACGTAGGCATCGCCCATGTTCCCGTCAATCTCGGCCTTGGGCGTGAGCGCGGCCACCGAGTCGACGACAATCACGTCGAGGGCGCCGCTGTTGACGAGCGCTTCGGCGATCGAGAGCGCCTGCTCGCCGTAATCAGGCTGGGAAACCAGCAGGTTGTCCACATCGACGCCGAGCCTCCGCGCGTATTCCGGGTCAAGCGCGTGCTCCGCGTCGATAAAAGCCGCCTCGCCGCCTAGCTTCTGCGCCTCTGCGATGATATGCAGCGCGACCGTTGTTTTGCCGGAGGATTCCGGCCCGTATATCTCAATGATTCTGCCTCTCGGAACGCCTCCGATTCCCAGAGCAAGATCGAGCGAAAGTGAGCCCGTAGGGATTGCTGCGACATTCATGGCCGCGTTGTCGCCCAGACGCATAACGGTTCCCTTGCCGAAAGACTTCTCAAGCTGAGCCAGCGCGGTCTCAAGCGCTTTCTTTTTTTCCATTGATATGCCGCCCCTTTCAGATATTAAGCTGGTACAATATATATTATTTTACTATATATATAAGCGAAAATCAACTGTGAAAGTTAAGTCTACACAATCCGGCCGCGCCGCGGCTTAAACGCGCTTGCTAAATTCCAGAATACAATGTAGAATAAAAGAAAACGGCGGTAAAAAAAATGAAGAAAAAGGATCAAAACGAGGCGCGCGCGTCGTTTACGGGCCGGCTCACCCGCGAAACCGTCAGGCTGGCGCTGAGTCTCCCTTTCGCCAGGGGCGAAAGAATGCTCCGCCTAATGAACAATTTCACGAAAAAGAATTCAAAGTGGACCGCCCTGCCAGGCTTTGAGCTTGAGAGGTTCCCGCTTGAAAACTGCTCCGCCGAACTGCTCTCTCCCGGCGGCAACCCGGGAAAGGTAATTCTCCATCTCCACGGGGGCTCCTTTGTCGTCGGTATGACAAACATTTTCCGAAATTCCGCGCTGAAATACGCCCGCCTCTGCGGCGCTTCGGTTTTGACGGTGGATTACCGGACCGCGCCGGACTATGTCCACCCCGCCGCGCTCGACGACGCGCGAAACGCCTGGGATTTTCTGCTCGCACGGGGCTTTAGACCCGAAAATATCGCCGTCGCCGGCGACAGCGCCGGCGGCAACCTCGCCCTCGCCCTGACCGAAAGCCTGCGGGACGAGGGCTGTGCCCTTCCGCGCGCGGTGGTATGCATGTCTCCGTGGGCGGACCTCGCCGGAGAGGGGAGCTCGTATAAGCATAACTTAAAAAACGACCCCACCTTCGGCAGCCGGAGCCGTGACAAAACCGGCAGATGCGGAGGCCTGACAACGATCTACGCCGGAAACACGGAGCTCCACGACAGATATCTCTCCCCGGTCTACGCCGATTTCACCGGCTTTCCGCCGATTCTGCTGCAGGCCGGTTCATGCGAAATACTGCTGTCCGATTCCGAAATGATCTTTAGAAAAGCCCTCGCAGCCGGCGTTGACGCCAGGCTCACCGTATACCGCGGCATGTTCCACGATTTCCAGCTCTACGGGAGCTATTTTCCGGAGTCCCGCGCGGCGTGGAGCGAAGTTGGAAGCTTTATCGCGGAGCATCTCGGCTGATAAGCTCTCTGTCACAGCCATAAAACGGGCCGATGTAAAACGCATATGCGTTTGCATCAGCCCTGTATTAATTTTACCTTTTTCGGAATTGTCTTATACCGGTTCTACCGGGAGCTCGTAGCTTCCGCCCTTGAAATCTCTCTTTTCAGGCGGGGCGGCCCAGCGGATACCGTTGCTGATAATCTTGACAACGTTCGGGTTATAGAAGCTCGGGTATGTCTCGTGGCCCGGATGGAAATAGAAAATCTTGCCGTTGCCCCGGGTAAACGTACAGCCGCCGCGGAAGATGTTGCCCCCCTTATACCAGGTGACGAAGATCAGATCGTCCGGCTTCGGGATATCAAAATACTCGCCGTACATCTCCTCGGCCGCCAGCTCAAATTCGAGCGGCACGCCCTGGGCGATTGGATGCGACGGCGCTACGGTCCAGACATGCGCCTTTTCTCCGATATCGCGCCAGTGCAGGTTGCATTTCGTGCCCATAAGTCTCCTGAACGGCTTGCTGTAATGGGACGAGTGCAGCGGAATGAAGCCCATGCCGTCCTGCACGCGGGCGACAACCCTGTCTACGACCTCGTCCTTCACCGCTTCGTGGGCTCCGTGTCCCCACCAGAGCAGAACGTCGGTGTTGTCCAGAACCTCCTGCGAAAGCCCGTGTTCGGCGTCTTTTTCAAGCCATGCGGTTTTAATGTCGAAATCGTCGCAGGCAAGCGCTTTTTTCAGCGTGTTGTGCATCCCTTCCGGGTGCATGGCCTTCACTTTTTCGTCCTCTAGCTCGTGAAGGTATTCGTTCCAAATCGTAACTCTGATCATTTATCCCAGCTCCTGAAATTAAAATTCTGACCCAAATAAAGCACCGGAGAATAGTATACCCGTCATCATTATATAAACTCCCGGGTTGAAAGTCAATACAAACGCGCCGCTTTAGCGTCTGCGCTCCGGGTATTTCACCTCGTAGCCGTCGCTTTCGAAGTCGACAATGACCTCCGTCCCGTCCGCGAACGTCGTTTTCTGTTTTTTATAGCCGTCGAGAAATTCGTGTTTTGTCATCTCCAGCATGCCCACGCGCCCGTGCAGCTCTGTCGCGGTGTTTACCCGAGTAAGACTCTCCTCGTCCGCCTCGGGGGACACATAGACCGTTCCGCCGTTTAGCAGGGCGTATAGGTAACTCCACTCGTCGTACGGGCAGCCCCAGCCCCCGTGCCTGCGGCTGAGCGCACCGTCCCACGGAATCACGATGCAGTCGTGGTAGACAAGGTTCAAAAGCGGAATGCAGACACCGATTGCTCTGCCCTTTTGTGCGTCGCCGAGCGGCTCGATAAAGAACGGCGCGTGGTGGCAGAGCGCGATTGAGTTAAGATACGGACCGACCGCCTCCTCCGAGCTCGGAACAATGCCCCTTTCGTTCAATATCTCGAAGCATTCATTCCGCTTATCGACGCTGTCTCGCCTTGTCATACGATGCTCCGGCGAGAAGCACTGGTCCGGCGCGGCGACGGAGTAAACGTCGAGATACGCGCCTTCGATTTTAATGCCGAGCTTCTCGAACTCGTCGTAATTTCGCTTAACATACTCCGGCGCGAGCATCTGGCAGAGATAAGAGTGCGGCCCGCCGTACCAGTAATCGCAGTACGGGTGAGAACCGTCGGCGTTTTGGAGCGCGGTGTCAAACGTAAATGTCGGCGCGTCGTAATAGTAGTCCCGGTATTGGTCGTGTATCCCGAAGGTGTAGCCGAGCTTTTTACAGGTTTTCTGCAGCTCTTTCATGCCCTTCGCACCGCCCGCGGCCTCGTGGGGCGGGAACGGGTCGGGGTGCAGGTTGTCGTACCCGTGGTTGCCCCACCCGTCCAGGTGGAGGTAGGCCTTTTTAACGCCCTTGGCCTTCAGCGCCTCCAGCCGCTTCGCTACGGAGTCGAACGTGTTGAAATAGTCATTTTTTTCCGGCTTCCCCGGCGTGTAGTAGTGCGATTTTTCATGGATATGCACGGCAATCCCGGTATGGACGATCGGCACGCCGATAATTTTTTTCACGCCCGGGTTTTTCTCGATTTTCTGCTTAAGGGTGACGAGCTGCCCGTGCTCTTTCAGATATTTCCTGTACAGCTTCGCCATTCTCACGTAATCCATGTCTTTATCGAACGAATAGAGCATAATCCGCCTGTATCCGATTTTTTCGAGCGACGGGATAAACAGCGGAGTTACTGTCGTGTCGCCGCCCGAGGTATGGTCGATATCGTAGGCACAGTCGTAGGGCGTGTCGAATATAGCGAGATACCCCGTACCGTTTTTCACCTGCCCGAAAATCGGCATGTAGCTCGGCCGGTCCAGCACGGGCTGTTTTTCCTGTTTGAACGTAAAATCGTATTTCGCCGGGATAAGGGTCCCCTGCATGCGGGAGAGGACGGTATAGCCCCTGCCCTCCTCCGCCCCGAAATCAAACGGCGCCGGGAACGAGAGAGAATCGACCTCGAAATCCTCCTCGTTATCAAGCCACGCCTCGAACCTCAGCATACCGCCCGAGACGTCAAGGCCGACGAGAGTGTGTAGAGCTATATCGCAGTCCGGAAAGCCGGAGTAAGTCGCGCGGACGGCGTTGCATGTCCCCGTAACGTACCTTTTTGAGACGCATTTTGCGCCGGAAAGGGACAAAACCGCGCCGTTTTTGAGGGTTATTAACGGGCTTTTCAGCCACCTCCAGATCTCTCCGCCGCAGTTCACGCTGAGTTCGGCCGTTTCCGGCGAGTAGAAAACGCTGATTTTCCCGTTTTCAAGCTGATACACAAACATTAACTCCTTTACTCGAATTTGTCTTTAAGCTATAATACAGGCGTGGACAGTACGCCGGTTATCTATTTATTCACATATATAATATGGCTGCAAAGCATGTATGAAATGGGGCCTCTTAATGGAGTATATCGGAATATGCAAATCCCCGATCGGAAATCTGACGATCCGTGCGGATAAGACGTCGGTCACAGGGATTACGGTAAACAGCCGCTTTTACGCGATCAACGAAAATGAAGTGGTCAGAGCCGCGATAGACGAGCTGCGCGAGTATTTCGCCGGTAAGCGCCGCGCCTTTGACATCCCGCTGAACCCGCGGGGGACGCCGTTTCAGCTCGCCGTCTGGGAGAAAATCGCTTCCGTCCCCTACGGCGGCACCGCTTCGTACGCCGAAATCGCGGCGCTTCTCGGAAACAGTCGTATGTGCCGCGCCGTCGGCGGCGCTTTAAACCGGAATCCGATCCTGATCATGATCCCCTGCCACCGCATAGTCGGCAAAAACGGAAAGCTCACCGGCTTCGCCGCAGGACTCCCGGCGAAGGAATATATACTCTCTCTGGAAAAAACTAACGCCGAAGGCACAACGGGCACACCTACATCTTCTCCCCGATAAACCCGAACGTCAGCTTCAGCCTGGCGCGCGGGTCTTTACAGGTGATCTCCACCGTGTTTTCACCGGTTTTCAGCCGGAGCGCGCCGGAAAACTCCGTTCTCGCGCTTTTTCCGTCGTTCGCAAAGCAGCAGGCTTCTTCGATTCCGGTTTCCGCGTAGCCGAGCGCCGGGATCCCGGAGAGCGTCAGCGCTGAGCCCCCAGACATAATCCCGATCTCCGCGGCCCTGTTTTTCACCGCCGGGAAGGCCTTTATCTTTCCCAGCGCGATTTTGTATTTTTTGCCCGGGACCATATTGTTTATCCAGACCGACAGGCTGTGGACGCGGCTTAAAACAAGCTTTTCCCGCGCGACCTGGTAGATCCCGGCGTCCTTCATCGAGTCATACCATTCGTATTCGTTGTATGTGCCGGATTCGTTCGGAATATCGAAAACCTCCGCGTCCGGACCGGCCGTATAGTGTCCTCCGCCGGAAAACGGCCAGAGATTTTCGCCCATCCGGGCAGCGTCGTTTTCAATCAGCGTAAACTCCCGCTCGCCCGAGAAGTCCACGTCGACCAGCCTGTCGCAGAAGCCGCTGATAAGGTGCTTCGGGCTTTTCAGCTGAAAATCAACGACCTCCCCGTTTCCGTCACCGGCGACCGTGACGTTCAGCACGTGAAGGCCGGACATATCGAGGTCTTCGCCTTCGTACTTCAGCTCGATTCTCGCGTACCCCGCCCCGGCGGAGAGCTGCTCGGCGCTGAAAATCAGCCGCCCGTCCGCTTTCGCGATCTCCGCCCTCACGTTTTTCGACACGATCACTCTGAGCTTATCGAAATCCCTTTCCGGGTCGAATATCAGCTTCCCTTTCGCGGCGCGGTTTTTGCGGGCGAGATTTTCTATCCGGACAAACGGTGTCTGCTCCCGGTAGGGGTTATGCACCGTGAAGCGCTCCCCCGGGACCGCCGTTTTGTTTATGTATTTAACCGGATAAAACTCTCCGTTTTTGAGGATGCACTCCGATTCGGCGAGCTTCTTTTTCGTCTCCTCCGGAACGCTGTTTTGGAGCCGAAGCGCCTCGTAGCCTCTGATCTGCGCCGCGATCTTCCGAAGCTCGGCGCTTTTCTTATACTCCTCCGGACTCATGCGCAGGTATGCGAGCGACCAGTCGTTGACAAGCGACAGCCTGCAGAGGTAGGCATAGTCGTCCGAAAACATGCGCGTCGCGAGGCTGATGTCGTTTTCGTCGGTCTTCCCGTAGACCCACCAGCCGATGTTCTGGGGCAGCAGCGACGCGTTTTTCATCGCGATGTTGCTGGCGTTGTGCGAATCCAGAAATATCTTGTGGGCGCGGGTCGGACAGTCCCACGCGCCGAGCCTTGAGCGGACATACCACAGATGGTGGTGCATCGTGCTCATCTCGAGAATCGGCGGCTTTTTCACGCGCCTGACCACCTCGAAAACGAATTTCGAGCCGTAGTGCCATGAAAATTCCCCGCCGGCGAAAATATCGTCCCCGTCCAGCGCGTCCATATACATCATATCGAAGCCGCAGTCGTCGTACATCGCCGCGGTCAGCTCGGCAACCCGTGTGAAAAGGGGCGAGTTCTGATCGGGTGCCAGCAGCCCGAAGCAGGATTTCAGATGCCTGACCTCCGCTCCCGCGCTGTGTGGGGACGCTTTCGTCCCGAGCGCGCCGCGCTCGCAGCCGGAGACGCCGAATGGGGCGTCTTTTTTCACTGCCGAAAACCTGATGATTTCGTCGTCTATTGCCAGAAGCACGCTGTTCCTGACAAAAAAGCCGGTTATTGTGTGCAGCTCCGCCGTGTCCTCATTGAAAAACAGCTCATGATCCTCCGCGCCGACGCCGTTTCGCAGCGTAAACAGATGGGCCGCAGCCAGCCCTCTGTCCGGGACGGGGGTCACGAGGTACGACGACGGGTCGATGAAATGCGCGTAAGCGTGCAGGCCGGCCCGGATGCCTGCCGCATGCAGAGCGTCGATCACCTTTTTAAACGACGCCTTCCCCTCCGGGAAAATTTCGCGGTTCGGCTCGCAGTCGCCGAAGCGAAAGGAGTGCCCGCCGTGAAAATCGATCTGCTCCGCACCCAGCGCGCGGCAGAGAGAAATCCAATCGCCGACGTTTTCCTCCGTCATGCCGTCCGTATTGAACACATAGGAGCCCCTGACGGCCCTGTTTTCCGCGGCGAACGCGCCGCCGGTGCGCGAAAAAGGAATGCCCTCCGTATACTTTTCCGTAATCGCCCGCAGAACCTCCGAAAGCTTATCCCTCGGCGCGGCTGTCACCGCGAACGCGCAGCCCGCTATGCCGAGCTCTCTGAACCCGTAGGCGCAGATTTCCGCAGAGTCCCCCGGCAAGCCCAGAGCGTCGGTATTCAGGTTCAGCGCAAGCCCCGTCGCCGCGATTTTTGCGTTTCGCGAAAAACTCATGCCCGCGAAATCGAGCTTTTCAATCCCGTCCGAACATGATTTTACCCTGAATATCAGGCATTCTTCCGCGATCTCCACGCCGATTGCCGCGCTCTCCCCGCTAAATGTCAGTGTTATCGTTTTGTCTCCGCAGACGGCGGAATCCGGTCTCACGGTTTCCCCGCCGATCCGGGCCGATGCAAACGGGCGCTTCGCGCGCCTGTCAATAAGTTCAATACCGTCCGGGAGGTATAAAAAATTCCGCGCAATGCCTTTTTCGTCGATCCCGAAAGCCAATGTCTCCGATTTAAACACGCAGCGCACCTTCTTTGATTTTTTCACCTGCATTTTACCATTTGCAGGTACTATATGCAATAGAAAGCTTCCGTGCGCGGGGCAAATATCAGCAAAAAAACGGCCGTATTTAAATACGATGCCGTTTTAACTGGGTTATTTTTCGATTTTCATCACCATGAAGCTCGGCGTCTCCAAAAAGGAATCATAGCGTTCCGGCATCGCCGTTTTCCATTCTTCGGGCGGCATCGGCTCCCGCAACGCCGTCAGCCTCAAACCCGCGGACAGGACCGCTTCGACATAGTCGCCGAACGTATGATGATAGCTTTCGGTTAAAAAATCCGGTATTTCGTCGTCCAGAGCGATCCACGGCTGGACATACGCCCTGACGCTTTTATCCAGATAACGGACCCTCCAGGAATCGTCCGACGGAAAAACCCCGTTTTCTGATACGGGATACTGGGCTGAATAAACGGGGTGAATAACCGATAAAACGCAGCTTCCGCCGCCGTTCAGCGTTTCGCGGATGCTTTTAAACAGCGTAGGCAGGTCGGCGATATAGTGCGTGGCGGTTGAGGAAAAGATGAAATCATATTTGTCGTTTAAAAAATCGAACAGCTCCCGGATGTCTCCTTTTATAAATTCTGCTTTCGACTGCCTGCCGGCCGCTTTCCTCAGGGCTATCTCAAGCATTTTGCCGGACAGGTCTACACCGGTAATTTTTTTGGGTCCCAGTTCCTCCAGCAGAAAGGTAAACCGGCCGGTTCCGCAGCCGAGATCGAGAACCTTCGCGTTTCTAAGCGGCGGCAGCAGCTTGCGTACGCAGGGCCATTCTATTTTGTTGCTGTACGAGTTTTCCCCGCCGGTAAACGCCTCGTAGGCCGCCGCCATTTTGTCCCAATCCCGCTCAACATCAGAACTCAACGCGCTCTCCCCTGTTCTTCTTCATTTTCTATCTATTTATGCTCCTTGCAGGAAATGCTCTCCACCTCAAGCCGGAAGACCGCGACCGCGCGGAGCTCGGCTTTCTCATACATCCAGCTGTTTTTGCCGGTATAGCGCTCCATAAGCAGATCAAGAGCTCTGCGCTTTTCCGCCTCGTCTTCGACAACGGAGATCTTACCGTTTCCGACGACGCTCTGAAAGCGATACGAATACCCGCAGGCGGTCTCCCCGGGGTTCAGCGCGTGGCCGGTGTCGAGCTCGAAACCCGCGCGGCCCAGCTTTTTTATCAGATCAAGCTTTCTGCCCTCTTTCGCGCTGTGAAAATAGAACGTCCTTTTCCCGTTTTCACTGACAAAGGCGAAATTCAGCGGCACGATGTACGCGTCGTCCCCGTCGGCAAAAGCGAGCCTTACGCAGTCGCAGGCGGTGATAATCTCATCGATTCGCGCGCAGTCCGTTATCTCCCGGTCCTTCCTTCTCATCGTTTACCCCTTCTCCAGAACGGCGGTGAGCTCCACCGGGTTATGGTCGGAGTACTCAAAGCCCTGGTCGAGGGTTTTGACCTCCGCGACGGAAACGTTCGGGGAGACGATAAAGCCATCGATAACGAATAGCTGTGTGTCGGCATAGTCGCCGCTATACGGCTTGTTCAACAGACGGCAGGTAGGCACGGAGTCGTCCAAGGCGAACGACCAGCCCTCCGGGAGCATGTCGGACTCCAGCTCCCCGGGCTTCCACTCGCTGTTCTCCGCCAGTGGGTATTTCTCGTCCGGGACTGTCGGGAATGTCTGGTTGAAATCTCCTCCGGCAATCACGTAGTTCCCCTTTTCGTACTCGGATATCAGGAAATTCATCATAAGTTCGGTCTGCCGCGCCTTGCCCTCGCCGCTGTCGTATGCTTCCAGATGGAGGTTCACCAGCACAAGCTCTCTTCCTCCTTCAAGCGCGACCCGCGAGACGAGCAGGCACCGCTTTAAATTCGCGACGCTAACCGGCCACTTGAACGGGACCGGAAGCGACACGCGCTCCGCGCCGGACAAGGCCAGGTCCGTCATCGTCATTATTCCGCTCTCCACTTTGCCGATTGTCGGCATCGGGTAGGGCACGTAAGCGCATTTGAAATTGAGAGCGAACGCCGAGCCGAGGCCTAGCGCCTCCGGATAAAAGTCCCGCTGGTTTAAATTAAAGCTGCGCTTTGAGTCGGCGTCGACCTCCTGGAGAAAATAGACATCTGCCGGGTTGTCCTTCAAAATGCCGAGAATCCCGTCCATATTGTTTTTAACGGCGTCCTCGCTTTCGGGCATCACGGACTCTCCGCCGTCCATGAAAAAGTCCTCGGTTTTGTCGAGCGCGGCGTAGCCGGTATTGAATGTGAGGATCTTAAGCGTCTGCCCCGGAGCCGCGCTTCCGGCCCCGTTGTCGCGGCAGACAATGTCCTCGGTCTCGGCAGGGTTATATTCCGTCGCCGTAAGGTACGCAAGAAGGCACGCCGCGGCCACTATTAAAAGAGCGGCGAGCCCGAATACCAGCTTAAAAAGCCCTTTGATCAAACGGCGCATACCCTGTCCTCCCCGTCCGAATCAGCGAATGAAATTGGTGCTGACTCTCTTCTCCTGCGCCGGCATCGGAACGCCGGCCTTTTTTCCGGCCTCAATAGATTTTAAAAGCCAAGCCATATTTCTGCCCAGCGTGCGCATCACCTGCATACCCTCGAAGTCCTGAACGACCTCCTCCGGGGTATTGCCGTGAACCATGTTCCAGTATTTGCTGGACACCACCGGCATATTTGATATGGTAAAGTATTTATTTAGCTGGTCGAACGCCGCTGTCGCCCCTCCGCGGCGGCAGCTCACGACGCACGCGCCGGGCTTATAGGCAAACGCGGAGCCGCAGGCGTAAAAGCATCGGTCAAGAAACGAGGTGATCGCACCGGACGCGGCGGCGTAGTGCACCGGCGAGCCGAAAATGAAGCCGTCCGAGTGTTCGGCCTTTTCAAGCGCGGTGTTGACCGAGTCCTCGTTGAAAACGCAGCGGTTAAGCTCGGATTTTTTGCAGTAGCCGCAGCCGATGCAGCCGGTGATAGGCTTCACGCCGACATGGAAAATCTCGGTCTCGATACCTTCTTTTTCCAGCGTGTCCGCGACCTCCCTAAGCGCTGTATATGTGCAGCCCTTCGCGTGGGGGCTCCCGTTAATAAGTAAAACCTTCATAGCCTTTTAACGCATCTCCCATCTTTTCCGCCAAACATTTTTTCGCTTTTTTGGTGCATAATATCATCTTATTCAGAAGACACCGCTGTTGCCATATGCAGTATAAAGCTTTTTGCGCCCTGTGTCAAGAATCGATATCCCGGCTGTTTGACATATCCTGTCATTTGTATTATAATTAATAGTCGACGTTTGATGCTCAACATAAAGCGTCATTTTTATATCGGCATAAAGAGGAGTGTTTGAAGCATGGAAAAGAAAGAGTTTAAAACAGAATCCAAACGAATTCTGGACATGATGATCAATTCCGTCTACACCCATAAGGAGATTTTTCTGCGCGAGATTATCTCGAACGCCAGCGACGCGCTGGACAAGCTCGCCTATCTTTCGCTGACCGACGACAAGGTCGGGCTTTCCGGAGACGACTTTTTTATCAAAATAACCGCTGACAAGGACAACCGGGTATTGACCGTTTCGGACAACGGCATAGGCATGACCGCCGAGGAGCTTGAATCGAATCTCGGCGTAATCGCGCAGAGCGGCTCTCTTAACTTTAAGAAGGAGCTCTCCGAGAAAAAGGAGGGGGCCCCGGACGTGGATATCATCGGCCAGTTCGGCGTCGGCTTCTACTCTGCATTTATGGTTTCCAAAAAGGTCACGGTCGTTACCCGCGCCTACGGCTCGGACAAGGCCTACAAATGGGAATCCGAGGGCGCGGACGGGTATACGATTACCGAGGCCGAGAGGGAGGGCGTCGGCACCGACGTTATCATGACCCTCAAGGACGACACCGAGGACGAAAAATACAGCGAGTACCTCGAGTTCTATACGCTCAAGCGGCTTGTTAAAAAGTACTCCGACTACATCCGCTTTGCAATCAAGATGGACGTTCCGAAGTCCCGGGAGGTCGAGACCGGCGAGGTTGACGAAACGGGCAAGAAGAAGACAAAATATGAGACCTACACGGAGCTCGAGACAGTGAACAGCCGGGTTCCGATCTGGAAGCGCTCGAAGGAAGAGGCTCCCGACGAGGAGTGCTATAAGTTTTATAGAGAGAAGTATTACGAAAGCGAGGACCCGCTCGCCTGCATCCGTATCAACGCGGAGGGCCTGAACGCCTACCGCGCGATGCTGTTCATTCCGGCGAGCGCGCCGCTGGGGTATTACTCGAAGGAGTTTGAAAAGGGCCTGTCGCTCTACTCAAACGGCGTGATGATTATCGACAAGTGCGCGGAGCTGCTGCCGGAGCATTTCCGTTTCGTCAAGGGCATCGTCGACTCGGACGATCTCTCGCTGAACATCTCCCGCGAGCTGTTGCAGCACAACCGCCAGCTCAACATAATCGCCTCGAGCATTGAGAAGAGGATTAAACGCGAGCTCAAAAAGATGCTCGACGACGAGCGGGAGAAATACGAGAGATTCTTTAAGGTATTCGGGCTTCAGCTTAAATACGGAGTGGTCAACGAGTACGGCGCGCATAAGGAGCTGCTCAGCGACCTGCTGATTTTCTATTCGTCCAAAAAAGGCGGGATGGTCACGCTCTCCGAGTATGTTAAGGATATGCCCGCCGACCAAAAATACATTTATTACGCCTGCGGCGAATCGGTGAAGTTGATTGAGTCGCTGCCGCAGACCGAACGCATCCGTGACAAGGACTTCGACATCTTGTGCCTGACCGACGATATCGATGAGTTCGTCGTCGAGATGATCGGAAAGTATGAGGATAAGGAATTCCGTTCTGCGAGCAGCGACGACCTCGGGATAGTGTCCGAAGAGGAGAAGAAAGAGACCGAGAAAAAGGCTGAGGACAACAAGGCGGTTCTCGATTTCATCAAGGAGAGCCTGAACGGCGCCGTCTCCTCCGTCCGCATCTCCGAAAAATTAAAGACCCACCCGGTGTTTCTGTCCAGCGAGGACGGGGTTACGATAGAGATGGAGAAATATTTCGCGTCGCTGCCAGGCGAGCAGAAGCTCAAAGCGAAGAGAGTGCTTGAGCTCAACGCGGACCACAAGGTCTTTTCGGCGCTGAAGGCCGCATATGAGACGGATAAGGACAAAGCCGCGAAATACGCGCGCATCCTTTACAATCAGGCTCTTCTGATTGCCGGACTCCCCCTCGAGGACCCGGCGGCGTACTCCGAGCTCGTCTGCGATCTGCTCGCCTAAAGGGGATCGCCGTGGAGAAAACGAAAAAATATAAAAATCGTCTGCTGCTGATTTGCTGGCTGATTTATACAATGGCGTATATGCTGCGGGTCAACATCTCGGCATTGTTGCCGTCGCTTAAAAGCGCTTCAGGGTACACAAACTCCGAACTGGGGTTTGTGACCGGCGCGTTTTTCGTCACGTATATGACCGGCCAGCTTATCAGCGGCTATCTCGGCGACCGGCTGCCGATCAAAAAAATGCTTATTTTCGGGCTGTCTCTGTCGGCAGCCGTAAATTTTGCCTGCTCGTTCACCGTTTCCGCCTGGCAGCTCGCCGTTCTCTGGGGACTCAACGGCTTCGTGCAGTCGACGCTGTGGGCGCCGATGATGCGGCTTCTTTCGATTTACCATCAAAAGGACGAGCTGCCGAAGGTATCGTTTTACATGTCTCTGACGTCCGTCGTCGGCTATTCCGCGGCGTGGGCTTTTTCATACGCGACAGCGTTTTATTTCAGCTGGAGAACTGCGTTCATCGTACCCGCCGTATTGATCTTCGTTTTCTGCGCAATCCCTATGATTTTCATTAAGAATCCGCGAGACGGCTCGGCCCCCGCTTCGGGCGACGAGAGCGCGCCCGATTCCGTCGCGGAGCGGGTTCCTCTTCCGGGACGATGGCTTCTGACGCTTTTGCCGGTTTACCTGCTGATTCCCGCGGCAGTCTCCCAGGGATTAATCAGGGAAGGCATAGGCGTCTGGTTTCCGACGATCATGACTGAGACCGGCAGCTTCAGCGCAAGCTCGGATATCATCGTGCTGTTGATTGTGCCGTTCATCAATTTCCTCGGCATTCTGATGGTGAAACGGGTCTATAAGGGGTGCGGATTTGACAGTACAAAAACCCTCTGCGCGGTGTTCCTGCTCTCAAACTTCTTCGCCCTCGCCGCCGCGGTGTTCGCCGGCATATCCAGCGCGCTCTGCCTTGTGGCGACGGTGCTGCTTCTGACGCAGATGTCGGGCCTGACGCCGCTGATGACAAGCATTATACCGTTCAAATATGTCTCCTACGGAAAGGTTTCGTTCGTCGCCGGGGGTACGGATTTTCTGATATACTGCGGCGCGGCGCTCTCGAGCCTTCTCTCAAGCACAATCGCAGACGGCGCCGGCTGGCGCCCGGTGATGCTGTTATGGTTCTCGTTTTCTCTGCTTGGAACCGCAGCCTCCCTGCTCTGGCGAGGCTTCGACAAAAGACAAAGAAAAATGCAATAAAAACCGCGGCAAACGCAGAGCAACACGTTTGCCGCGATCTTTTATCTCAGGAAAAACAGAACCGCGATTCCGACCATAATGAGGAGTACCACCAGCGCCGCGGGCAGCAGCACGAGAAACGCCGAGACAATCATCGCGAAAAGGTCTCCCTTCTCCATCTGATCCTTCAGTCTGGTATCGGACTCCTCATTTTTAGTCCTCTCGGCTTTATCCCTGTGAAGCCGTTCAAATGCCCTGTTGAGCCGTTTGCCGAAAAGCATCCGCCGCCTCCGCTGTTGTGTTTCGTTTAGTTCTGGTTTTTGTCCTCTCTGACCTCGAGAATATGGTGGCACGCGACGAAATGGTTAGGCCTCGCCTCGACCCATTCCGGCGGCACATGCTCGCAGATCTCCGTGCAGTATCTGCAGCGCGTGTGAAATTTGCAGCCCGAGGGCGGATTTACCGGGCTCGGGATGTCGCCCTCGAGGATTTCAAGGTCCTTCTTAGCCCCGTAATCTGTTGTGGGGATCGCCGCCAAGAGCGCCTCGGTGTACGGGTGGAGCGGGGACCTGAAGATATCCTCGGAGCTTGCCAGTTCCACCATATTGCCCAGGTACATGACGCCTATCCTGTCGCTGATGTATTTGACGACAGACAGGTCGTGGGTAATGAACAGATATGTCAGATTTCTCTGCTCTTTCAGGTCCTGCAGAAGATTTATAATCTGGGACTGGATCGAGACGTCCAGCGCGGATACCGCCTCGTCGCAGACGATAAATTTCGGCCTGACCGCAAGGCTCCTCGCAATCCCGATGCGCTGGCGCTGTCCGCCGGAAAACTGGTGCGGATAGCGGTGGATGAAATACGGCTGCAGGCCGCAGCTGTCCATCACCCGGAGTATCTCTTCCTGCATCCTGTCGTCGTTTCTCTTGAAATAATTATGGGCAAGCATGCCCTCCCCTATAATCTGCCCCACCGTCATACGGGGGTTCAGTGACGAGTAGGGGTCCTGGAATATCAGCTGCATATCGCAGCGGAGCCTGCGCATCTCGTCGTAAGTCAACCTCGCAAGGTCGACGCCGTCGTCGCGCAGCGCCTCAATTTTCCAAAACTCCTCGTTGTGGGCATAGGCCTCGCGCATTTTGTCGATCTCGGCCTCAGCCGCGGCAATTTTCCCGTTGACCTTTTCAAGCTCGCCGTCGACCAGGTCGAGCTTTTTCTTAATGCCCGCCAGTTTTTTTTCAAGGCCGGCGGTGTTTCCTCCGGTTTTCTTCCTTTTATTCAGCTTATACTCCGTATCGTCGTAATCCAGCCTTAGAAATTCGCGGCGGATGTCGAGCTTTTTTCTCTCGACGGACGCGTTGTACACCGCCATAAAGGCCTCGGTCACCGGTTTGAGATTATCGGCCAGGATGAAGCCGCCGATTATTTCGACAATGTCGAGATAGGCGTCGTTGGCTTCCTTGATCGCCCGGTCGTACTCGGCGTGCATCGCGTATTTGCCCTTTTCGTCTTGCGCTTCATAGAGCTTTACGATGTTATCCTTCTTTGATTCGAGGATTTTATACCGTGTTTTGCACTTTTTAAGAGATTTCAGCGTTTTCTTGATATATACCGGCGCCACGTCCAGCAGGGATCTGCCGTAGTACATCGTCCTGCCGTCGGTCTGCTTGTAGAGCTGCAAAAGCGTGCGCCCGAGCGTGGATTTTCCGCAGCCGGATTCGCCCACAAGCCCGAATACTTCGCCCTCGTATATATCAATCGAAATGCCGTCGTTGGCCTTAACGAACATCCCCCGCTGTTTCAGCGGAAAATACTGCTTTAAATTGCTGATCCGGAGCAATACCTTTCTATTTTTCTCCATGTCTATCCTCCTCGCAGGGGTAGAAGCACCTTACCTGCTGAATATCGGACAGATTCTGCATTTCAGGCTCCTCCTGCCTGCAGCGATCCGTCGCGAATTTGCATCTCGGGGCAAATTTGCAGCCCTTCGGTAAGTCGAGAGGATGGGGCACGGAACCCGGTATCGCCTCAAGGCGGGTGTGCATCGGGGTGTCGAGCCTCGGTATTGACGCCATCAGGTCGTGGGTATAGGGGTGCGAGTACTTATGCTCCCCAAAGATGACCGACACCGGGGCGAGCTCGACGACCTGTCCGCAGTACATCACCGCCACTTCGTCGGCCATCTGGTTGATCACGCCGAGATCGTGGGTGATAAACAGAATCGAGGTGTTCCGCTCTTTTTTCAGCTCGTTCATCAGCTTGAGGATCTGCGCCTGGATCGTAACGTCGAGAGCGGTCGTCGGCTCATCCGCGATTAAAAGCTTCGGCCGGCAGGCGAGCGCCATCGCGATCATCACCCTCTGGCGCATGCCTCCTGAGAGCTGGTGCGGGTACTGTTTTGCGACTATCTCCGGGTTCGGTATCTTGACCGAACGCAGCATCTCGACGACGCGCTCCTCCGCTTCCCTCTTGCCGAGCCCCTGGTGAGTCATAAACGGTTCGCGCATCTGCCTTTTCACGGTGAACACCGGGTTAAGGCTCGTCATCGGCTCCTGGAAAATTACGGATATCGAGTTGCCGCGGATTTTATACATATCGTTTATCGTCAGCTTGGTCAGATCCCTGCCCTCGAACAGGATTTCCCCCGATTCGATGTAGCCGTTTCCGTCCAGAAGCTTTAAAATGCTCATCGCGGAGACGCTCTTGCCCGAGCCCGATTCTCCGACAATCCCGAGGGTTTTGCCGGACTCCACCGTGTAGGAAACGCCGTTTACCGCTTTGACGATGCCGCGCCTTGTCTTAAAAAAGGTCTTTAGATTTTTTACTTCAAGCAGAGCCATTGTTCCGTAACCCCCTATCGCCCGTTAGATTTCGGATCAATAGCCTCTCTGAGACCGTCGCCGATTGTGTTGATGCAAATAGTGCACAGAGCAAATATAACGGAGGTGAACACCCACTGCCACCAGTACTGCTGTATCACGATGCTGCTGTTCGCGCCCGTCAGCATATTGCCCCATGTCGGCGTCGGCGGGTTGATTCCGAAGCCGAGGTACGAGAGCGACGATTCAGTCAGCATGCTCGTCGCAAAATCCAGCGTGGCGCTGACTACCACTATCGAAATAACGTTCGGCAAAATATGCCTGAACACAATTTTCCTCTCTTTCAAACCGAGGGATTTCGCGGCTACCACATACTCGCTCTCCCTGGCCGAAAAGACCTGCGCGCGCACCAGGCGGCAGATTCCGGGCCATGACAGCACGCCGAGGATGACCATAATCAGATAAACCCTCTGGGTTTCGCTCAGCATCGTCCCGACAACCGCGGAAAGAATCATCGCAAACGGCAGGAACGGGAGGCCGCCCACTATCTCCGCGATGCGCATCACCAGCATATCCACCTTGCCGCCGAAATAGCCCGAGAGGCAGCCGAGAACCACGCCGATAAGCGTGGAGATGATAACGGCCACGCCGCCGACGGTCATCGTCATTCTGCCGCCGTTGATGATACGGGTCAGAATATCCCTGCCGAGCTTATCCGTCCCCAGCAGATATCCCTTGAGACCCCAGGACACGAGCTTGCCGCTCTCCGTCACCGCGTAGTTCTGGTAATAACCGCCGAAGATTTTCGTTACCTCCTCGCCCGACAGAGACGACGGAACCGTAGACTCCTTGTGGTCGTTTCCGCCCCAGCTGTAGACGCTGCCCTTATCTGTAAGCGCGGTGAAATGATACCTTCCCCCGTATATTGAGACAATCTTTCCGTCCATCGCGGGGACATTGCTCTCGCCCTCCGTCGTGTTGCCCCATACGACCACCGAGCCGTCTTCGAGCACGGCCGCGCATGACATCGAGGCCGCTACGATGTCGACAACACCGCCCTTCGTCAGCTCCTCCGGGATCGTTGAAAAGGCGTTCGCCTTGGCGCCCGGATAAACCACCGAGCCATCGTCCAGCAGCGCTATATAGCCGAAGGACGCCAGCGCGACCTTTTTGATATGGCCCTGATAGGCATCGTTTATCTCGCCGTCGTAGCTCATCAGATTGCCCCAGATATAGAGCTTGCCCTCTCTGGTGACCAGCGCTGTGACCTGGTTCCCTGCGGTCAGCTGCGCCACGTCGGAGGGGCTTATCGTCATCAGGTCTATCGGGATCGTCGTCTGGCCGTTCTGCGAATACCCCCATGCCACCAGAGTGCCTCTTTCCGTCAGCGCGACCACATGGTCCGCGCCGGCGGATATGTCTATGACCTTCTGGTTTTTCAGCTCTTTCGGCAGATTTTTAATATTTGTCTTTTTGGACATCTTTGTCTTGCCCCATACGTAAACGTTACCGGAATTGTCAATTCCGACGCCGAAGGTGCTCGAGGTCGATATTTTATTGATGTCCTTTTTAAGCTCCGAAGGCACCGACATGATGTTCATGCCCGG
The DNA here is from genome assembly GCA_033813635.1 of Bacillota bacterium. GTDB lineage: Bacteria > Bacillota > Clostridia > Oscillospirales > QAMX01 > JAPXRI01. The sequence goes on along the minus strand of JAPXRI010000012.1, from coordinate 23,603 downwards.
CGCGACGTTTGACTGCGTGGAGTCGCTGTCGCCTAAATTAATGGGCAGAAAAATCGGCCCGATCATAACGGTTAAAAATATCAAAATAAAGAGAACCAGAGCTCCCATCGCGAGCTTGTTTCTGCGAAAGTTTCCAAGTATCGTGCGGAACGGGCTCTGAACCTGCTCCTCTTCAAAAATGCTGAGCTCCCTGCCCGGGCTCCAAAGCCTTTTTAGCCATACCAAAATACGGGGCTTCTTTTTTGTTTTTTGCTGTTCCATTTTTAAAGCCCCTTTCTATTTATTTACACGCACGCGCGGATCGACAAAGCCGTAGCTTAAGTCTGTAATCAAAATCCCCACAAGGCTGACTATCGTATAAAACATCTGCATCGCGAGAACCAGCTCGTAGTCCCGGTTGTTAAGGCCGTTATAGTATAAAACGCCCATGCCGTTTAACGAGAACGTATTTTCAATAATAATCGTGCCGCTGAATATACTGAGAAACCACCCTATAATCAGGGTTATGACCGGCAGAAGCGCGTTTCTCCAGGCGTGCGAATAGATGACCACCTTTTCGCGGAGCCCCTTTGCGCGCGCGGTCCGGATATAATCCATGCTCAGCGCTTCAATCATCGCGGTTCTGACATATCTGGTCATCCCGCCGATGGACCCGAGGGTCATAACAATCAGCGGAAGCGCCATGTAATAAAGCTTGTCAATAACAAATCTGATGCCGGTATAATTTGAACCCGGCGTTTTTACGCCGTTCACCGGGAATATCTGCAGCGTGACCGCGAAAAGGAAAATCAGCACCAGGGCGATAATGTATATCGGTATGCTGTAGCCGATAATCGAGCTGACCTGAACGGCGTTGTCAAACTTCGAGCCCTGTTTCACCGCGCAGCGTATCCCCAGCGGTATTGTTATGCCAAGCCCGAGAATCGTTGCGAATATGTTCAGAAACAGCGTGTTCGACATTGGTCCCCTGATGATATCGATGACGTCTTTTCTGTAAAAGGTCGAGTATCCGAAATTTCCGGATAAGAGCTTGGAAAACCATCGCCCGAACCGGACGATCATCGGATCGTTCAGCCCCAGTCTCTCCCTGGCAAGCTGGTACTCCTCTTCATATCTGCCCGCTTTGATCAGTTCCATCTTCCTCGGCTCAAGCTCCGCGCGGGCCCGGTCCCCCGGAATCATGTTGTAGAGGTAGAACATCAGAAAAGCGATCACTGTAAACACCAGGAAGATATAGACAATTCTTTTAATGATGTATTTCGTCATCTTTATCACCAGTTTCCGAGGATTTTCACTGCTATACTCTAAATCGCGCGGGGAGGGACGGCGAAACGCCCCTCCCCGCGGATTTCATGCATTGTTGTAACTCCGCTTGAAATTACTCTTTGACCCAGCTATACACGATCGCGTTTGAGAACTCCCAGAGCGAGTTCGGCTCATAGTCCTGCAGCTTCGAATTGTAAATGTCATAGTAAATGTTCGAATAAAGCGGGACTTCGGGCAGAAGCTCGTTCCACCTGATGATAAACTCGGTCCATTTCGACAGATAAGTCTCCTTATCGCCTTCCTCGACGCCGTAAACCATATCCATCGAGAGCTTGTCGAGCTGCTCGTCGTAGATGTAGTTCGAGTTGTAGCCCTGAGCGATCAGGTCCGGATCGAGGGTGTAGCTGTATGATACATCATACGCCGCGGTGAAGCCCGAAGCGAGGTTGTACATGCCGTAGGTCGGGACGCCGTATTTGTCGCCCTGAGAAGAGTCGCGGTACATATAGTTCAGAAGCTCGTCAAACGTCATAACGGTCTGCTTGATCTCCATGCCGGCGTTCTTGACGTTGTCGCTCTTGGCAAGCATCGTGTTCAGCAGATCCGACACCGAGTTGCCTTCCGAAGAAGCCCAGTTGATGATCAGAGGCATCAGGATTCTGCCGTCAGAAAGCTTGACGTTGTACTCGTAATCGCCGGCCTCTTCCTGTGTGACCTCTTTGTAGCGGATCCCGCTCTTATAGGCGTTGCCGTCCTTATCGAGCGTCCAGCCGCCGTCAGTCAGCTCTTTAACGGCGTTGTCATAGCTGAATGAATATGTATTGAGCTCTTTGTCCAGCTTGGCCTTGGCATCCTTGTACATCCACATAGCGAGGCCGTAGGGTCCGTGCACGACCGCACCGAAGCCCTGGCAGAATGTGTTCGCGAACTCGTCGCGGTTCAGAAGGTACGCGATTGCGTGGCGGACTTCGACGAACTGCGTCGGCCCGAAGTCGCACTGGAACATCAGCTTGCCGTAGCCGTTGCGCTCATAATGCGACTCGCTGAAGTCGCCGTTCTCCACAAGGTCCAAACCGGTCTTGATTTCGGAACCGTCCGTCATGCTCGTCAGAATATCGATCTGACCGGTCGAAAGCGCATCCATCATTGTCTCCTGCTCGGCCTTGACGAAGATGATCTTCTGAACATGGGGCTTTACGTTGTCATACGTTCCCTTGAAATTCGGGTTGATCTCAAGAACCGCCTGGAGCGAGGTGGAATCAAAGCTCTTCAGCGTGTAGGGGCCGCAGGAGACACGGTCCGTGCTCGCATAACGCGCGGCCTCAACCGTGTCCTTGCAGTGCTCGGCGGTAAAGTCGCCCTTGAAATAGGCGCCCTGGCCGTCATCCGCAACGTCGATATCATTCGGCAGCCAGAGCTGTCTCGGAAGCGGAGACACGTCCGCATATGTAATATCGAAGTAGTACGGAATGTAATCCTTCGCAACCGTGACCGAATACTGGTAATCGCCCAGCAGGCGGACGCCGGAGAACACGGTCGCATTGCCGTCGTTGTAATCCTCATAGCCGACAAGCAGCTGGCCGGCAGCGCCCGTGGCGCCGAGGTCGTTGACAATCATCGGCGACGCGAACAGAAGATAATACGCGACATAGTCCTTCGCCGTGATCTTTGAACCGTCGTTCCAGACAAGGTCTTCCTGGAGCGTTACCGTAAACGTCTTTGTGCCGTCGTCGTTTACAACCGAGTCGACGCTTTTAACAACGTTTTTATCATAGACAAATTCGTTGTCCTTCGTGACCGCGACGGGCGAATAACCGTTGATTAAATCACGGATATCCTTATCCGACGCGTTGTTTGTCCACTGGGCATATCCCCAGTCTCCCGAGAGCTGCGTTGTGCTGCCGATGATTATCTGGCCTCCGACCTTATGCTCCTTCGAGCAGCCTGCCAGAGACATCGGAAGCAGCATCGCGATGACGAGCAGTAACAATAATGCCTTTTTCTTCATGCCTGCCTTTTCCTCCTCTTATTTATGAAGTCATTTGTTATACGGCTTCATTTTTTAGATATTGTAACATACATCACTTTTAAAATCAAGTATAAAATGATGGATTCGTCGATTTTTATGTAAAAATTTTAATCTGCTGATGCGCTAAATTATTTTTCTTGGCTAAATCGATTTTTCGTAAAAGTAACGCCTTTGCTTAATGATTGCTGTTTTCAGCGTTCAAAAACCCCGACACATGCGTCTAGCGGACTTTCTTCCCCGGAGCACAGGATATCCGGAGCAACCCCCTCCGAGTCCGATTCTCCGGCCGCGTTAACGGTATACAACCCGGAAAAACGTATAATCAGGCGGCTCCTCGGAAGTGTATACGCGGTCTTCTTTATTTCAAAGAGTCCTCCTCCCCCGGTCCTATATCCGACAAGCTCCGCAAAGCCGGAGGCCTTGCAGTAATACGCAAAGCTGTCGGCAGCGTTTGTGGTGTTTTCGTCCGTCAACAGCCATAGCTTCCCGGACAGAGCCTTTTCCGCGCCGCCCTCCGCGCCAAGCCGCGTTACGCAGAGGTTTGAAAAGCCCCGCCCGGCAATCCCGCTTATCCCGAAGCTCTCAGAGACTTTATCGAGATCCGTGTACACCTCGTCCGGCTCGATCTGTTCCATATATACGGCGTTCTGCTCAGTAATATTATACAGCGAGTATGCGTTTGCGTAAAGCCGACCCGAAATGTTCGGCTTTACTATCAGCTCCTGCCAGTACTCGTTCGAACCTCCGCCGCCGTCGGCGACCGAAAAGATCACGTTTTCATAATCCGAGAGGACTTTGTAATACTCTTCAAGCAGCGCTCTGTCCCGCTCGATGTACGCGCTGTCCAGCGAATAAACCGTAATCAGCGCCGCGATATTCTCCCTCAGTATATTCATCGCCGGTACGGGAGGTTCGTCCTCCTCGGAGAGGCCCATTTTTCCGAATTTCTCGTAGTTTACAAGCGTCTTTCTCACCGCGTAGGTTTCAAACCACGGGTCCGATACGCCGAGCGTCTTCAATATATAATAACCACTGTATCCGCCCGAGTAGGCGGAGAGACAGGCGTTGACCTCCAAGACATACCTTCCCGGCGTGACAAGCTCAAGCCCGCCCGCATGGGACAGCTCCTCCGTCACATCTTCGCACAGCCTGTAAAAGCCCTTTTCGCTGGGGCAGAAAAGAGTCTTATAAAAATACCTGCTTTCTATCGCTTCGACGTCCTTCCCGTTTTTCTCGAGGTCGCTGAGAAAAGGATAGGTCTCCTCAAGCGTAGTCCACAGGTATTTATAGTCTCTTATCAATTCGTAGCGTGTCAGGCCGACGGGGCCCCAGACCCCGTCCAGAAGGTACCAGCCGAACGCGGCGATCCCCGTCGCAGCGCAGACATATGCGAGTAGGCGCCTGTTGAAACGCGTAAGGAACAGCCGGAGCTTTGATTTGATTTCAATCCGCAGTACGGCAAGCCGTCTCATTTTATTTCAGTCCCTTAAAGACCTCGCAGATAAACGAATAGCCGCCCAGCGCCGTAAACCGCGCTCTCTTTTGATCCTCGGCGTACTCATACGAAAAGCTCTGTCTGCCGTCTTCCTTTTCAAACTCGCCGTCCGCAATGATGTCCGCCACCCGGTCGGCGACGATTCTCGCTTCTTCCTTGGTGTTTGCGTACATGTCGGCGATCACGCAGAGCTGGAGCTTTCCCGAAAAATCCGTATTCTCGCCGTTCACAAAATCGCGCACGTCGTCATTGTTGTCGGCAACGGTCTGCTTGAGCATTTTATCGCTGCACAAGAGAGTTTCTATCTGCTGCTCGGAAAACAGCCACTGCCCTCCGACCCGCGAGCCCTTTATCACGTTGCTTTTCAGCAACTCTCTGACCTTTCTCGGCGTGATTCCCGTGAGCCGCGCGACGTCAGAAACGGTGTAAAGCTTCTCCTGCTGTTCCGTAAAAAGCCCTCCTTACGTAGCTAATTTTTAAAGAATAAATTCGAACGCGTCGGTCCTCTGCCTCATCTCCACCGGGACGCCCTCCGCCGGATAGCCGAGCGCGGCGCAGCCGAGCACAATATGGTTTTCGGGAAGGTTGATCTCCCGCAGAACACTGCGAACCGCGGGCTTGTCGCAGATTCCCTTGAACTGGTTTATCCATACAGAACCGATGCCCAGGGAGCTTGCGGCGACAAAAATATTTTCCAGCGCGCACGCGCAGTCTTCGATTCCCAGTGGGTTATCTTTGGCGTTGGAGGCGAGGATCAGCACGTCCGGCCTGTAAAAATCGTATCCGTCCCCGAGAGAGAGCGTTTGCGAGACGGCCGCCGCCAGTTTTTTCAGCATCTCCTTGTTCTGCACAACCGTAAATTTTGCCATTCTGCGGTTTCTGCCGCTGGGCGCGCTCTTGGCCGCGCTCACGATCAGCTCGAGGTCCTCTTTCGCGATTTTCTTTTCCGAGAAAGCCCTCACGCTGCGCCTTTCCAGAATATTTTTAATCGTCTCGTTCATCACAAACCCTCCAGACAAATCGTATAGTTTATCTTATTATACCATATTTTAACCGGATTGTCATTCATCTGCAATACAGTAAAGCGGCCGCCGAGACCGACGGGCCTTGAAAATTATTTTACGGCATTGCATATCGCGCCGCGGCGTTATATAATGAAGGCGCATAAATTTTGATAATCGGGGGGATTCCATGTCATTCAAGCTCTGTATAATCGGCGCCGGAAGCGTCGGCTTTACGCGCACTCTATTTTCCGATCTGATGGCCGTGCCCGAGTTTCACAATATCGAGGTCTCGTTTACCGACATTAATCAGCGAAACCTCGACATGGTCGCGGCGCTCTGCCGGCGCGACCTGAAGGAAAACGGGATAGACATCGATATAAAGACGACCACCGACCGCAGGGAGGCGCTCAAAGGCGCCAAGTACATAATCAACTGCGTCCGCGTCGGCATGCTCGAGGCGTTTGAAAAGGACGTCGAGATCCCGCTTAAATACGGCATCGACCAGTGCGTCGGGGACACGCTCTGCGCGGGCGGCATAATGTACGGCCAGCGCGGCATACCGGTAATCCTCGATTTCTGCAAGGATATCCGGGAGGTGGCGGCGCCCAACGCGATCCTGCTCAACTACTCCAACCCCAACGCGATGATGACCTGGGCGGCAAACAAATACGGCGGCGTCTTTACAATCGGCCTCTGCCACGGGGTTCAGGGCGGCCACGAGCAGATCGCCAAAGCGCTCGGATATAAAAAGGAAGAGGTCGACATCATCTGCGCCGGTATTAATCATCAGACCTGGTACATATCTGTTAAGCACAACGGCGAGGACCTCACCGGCAAGCTCCTCGAGGCGTACGAAAGCAACGAAGAGCTCTCCCGGACTGAGAAGGTCCGCATCGATGTTCTGAGAAATTTCGGGTATTACTCGACGGAGTCCAACGGACATCTTTCCGAGTATGTCCCGTGGTACCGGAAGCGCCCGGACGAGATTAAAAACTGGATCGACCTCGGCTCGTGGATCAACGGCGAGACCGGCGGATATCTCCGGGTATGCCGCGAGGGCAGAAACTGGTTCGAGGCGGACTTCCCGAACTGGATGAAGGAGCCCGCCAGAAAATACGGCAAAGAGTACCGCTCCACCGAGCACGGCTCATATATCATCGAGGGACTCGAGACGGGCAGAGTCTACCGCGGCCATTTCAACGTGATGAACAAGGGCACGATCTCCAATCTGCCCTATGAGTGCGTCGTCGAAGTGCCGGGGTATGTGGACGCGAACGGCGTCAATATCCCCTCCGTCGGCGAGCTTCCGCTCGGGTGCGCGGCGATCTGCTCCCAGAGCATCTGGGTGCAGCGCCTCGCGGTAGAGGCGGCGGTCGCCGGCGACATCAAGCTCTTAAGGCAGGCCATGCTGATGGACCCGCTTACCGCGGCCGTCTGCACGCCCCCCGAGATAATGCAGCTGGTAGACGAAATGCTTGTCGAGGAGGCCCAATGGCTCCCGCAATACGCCTCCGAGATTCCGGCGGCGAAGGCGCGGCTCGCCGAGCACAGGATCAAAACCAAAGACGGCTATCGGGGCGCGGCAAGGCTGCATATGAAAACCGTCGAGGAGATGAGCGCCGACCGCGAAAACGCCAGAAAAAACGCAGCGGAAGCCGACAAGGCAAAGGAACGCCCCGCCGCGAAATAACGATTTGACGAATCAAGAAGGGGGAAAAGAAATGTTAAAGAGCAAAAAGGAATACGAGCGCGACATCGCCGCGACGCGGGATTCCCGCATGCAGTGGTGGCGGGACGCGCGTTTCGGCATGTTCATCCATTTCGGCGTTTACTCTGTCATCGGAAGGCACGAATGGGCAATGAGCGCCGAAAACTTTGAGATCGCCGAGTATGAAAAATACGCGAAAGAATTCAACCCGAAGCCCGGCGCACCGCGTGAATGGGCGGCGCTCGCCAAGGCCGCTGGTCAGAAATACATGGTGCTGACGACGCGCCATCACGACGGGTTTTCGCTCTGGGACTCGAAGACAAACCCGTATAACAGCGTCAACTACGGGCCAAAGCGCGACATCGTGCGCGAGTTTGTGGATGCCTGCCGAGAGTTCGATCTGAAAATCGGCTTTTACTCATCGCTGATGGACTGGCATCACCCCGACGGCGCGGCGTGCGCATATGATCCCGAGGCGAGAGCCCGGTTTACCGACTATATCTATCGCCTGAACTATGAGCTTCTGACGCAGTACGGTAAAATAGACATCTTATGGTATGACGTCGCCTGCCCGATGACCTCGTACGAGGGCTGGGACTCGCTGTACCGTAACCAGAAGCTGCGCGAGCTACAGCCGGATATTATCATCAACGACCGCAGCATGCTCCCGGAGGACTTCGGCACACCCGAAGAGAATATAACCGCGTCCGAACGCGATTGGGAGGCCTGCATGACCTTCAACGGCCTTTCCTGGGGATATGTGGACTCAAAGCAGGCTTCGGCTTATGCCTATAACGCCCCGCGGATCCTCCGCATGCTTGAAACAGCCTGCCGTGGGTACGGCAACCTTTTACTGAACGTGGGCCCGGCACCGGACGGCTCCGTCCCTGCGGAATATATCGAGCCGCTGACCAGAGTCGGTAAATGGCTTGAAAAAAACGGCGAGGCTGTTTACGGTCTTAAAAAATCGTTGGGAGGAAAAGACCTCGCAAGCGGATGGTGTGGAAACGGGCTGTGTCAACCGTCCTGCAGCGGCAATACCGTCTTTATCTGGTGCTGGGTATGGCCGGAGTGCGGGTATCTGAACCTCGGAGGTTTTTCCGGCAGGCTTAAAAGCGCATCCATTCTTTCCGACGGCACACCGCTCGCCTTTGAACAAAACGAACGCCGAATCAGGCTTTCGAATCTGCCCTTATCTTCGCCCGACAAAGATATCGGTGTCAGCGTGATAAAGCTCTCGTTTGAAGACGGCTTCAGGTTTACGCCATTCTCAGCGATTCCGCAGCTTCACGTCGGCAAAGCGCTGGTATAGACCGGCGCCTATTCGGCAGCGGAGTTCAACAAAGTATTCGCGCCCTAAAAAAGGAGTGATAAATCGTATGCTAATACTTTTATCACTCCTTATTTGTTGTTCATATGGGTGTTGAAAAATGTCCGTTTGAATCTATCCGGCGACACGCCCTCGTAGTATTTTTAGGTCTTTGAAATGCCTATGTCGTTTTTCACCCTTCATCCCGCAATTCTCATCGCGCTTGAAGCTGGTCGTGATATAATTATATACAAATCAATCAAAATGGGGTGTTTCGATGGAGACAGGCGATAAAAACATCAGCTTCCGCGACACGGAAATCTACGGCGGATTTTGGCGTCAGAAACAGGAGATGGTGGCCGATACCACGATCCGGGCTGTCTACGACCGCTTCGAGGAGACCGGCAGATTCAAGGCCTTTTCATGCGGCTGGCGCGAGGGTATGGTAAACAAGCCCCATATTTTCTGGGATTCCGACGTAGCCAAATGGATAGAAAGCGCGGCTTACATCCTCGAGAAGAAAAAAGACCCCTGGCTCGAGGAAATTGTCGACCGTGTCGTGGATCAAATTGAAAAAAACCGCGATCCCGAGGGGTATTTCAACATCTATTTTCTGAACATAGAACCCTCAAAGCGGTTTACGGCGCGGACCGACCACGAGCTCTACTGCGCCGGGCATTTGTTCGAGGCCGCCATCGCATATTACCGCGCTACCGGCAAGGATAAGTTCTTAAGGCTGATGTGCGATTATGCCGATTATATCGAAAAAGTATTCGTTAAAGAGGGCTCTGCCAGGTTCAAAACGCCCGGCCACGAGGAAATTGAGCTGGCGCTGGTGAAGCTCCACCACTGCACCGGCGAAAAGCGCTACCTTGAGCTCTCGAAATTTTTCATCGACCAGCGCGGTAAGACCGCGGAGGAATCCTACCAGGACGTGAAGCCATCCTATAACCAGAGCCATCTGCCCGTGCGCGAGCAGACGACGGCGGAGGGCCACGCGGTGCGCGCGGCATACCTCTACGCCGGCATGGCCGACATCGCGCGGGAATACGGGGATTCAGAGCTGCTTAACGCCTGCCGGAAAATATTTGACAATATCGTCAATAGAAGGATGTATGTCACCGGCGGCACCGGCTCGTCCCACGTCGGCGAGGCGTTTACCGTGGATTATGATTTGCCGAACGTCACCGCCTACACCGAAACCTGCTCGGCGATCGCCCTCTGCCTGTTTGCGGACAGGATGAGCCTTGCCGACCACGACTCGATCTACGCCGACACGGCCGAGACCGCGATGTACAACGGCGTAATGTCCGGCATCTCGCTGGACGGGAAATCGTTCTTTTACTGCAACCCCCTTGAGATCCGCACCGCTCTCATCGGCCGGGACGCAAGCCATACCCGCGGGGACTGGCTCCCCGAAATCCAGAGACAGGAGGTTTTCGGCTGTTCCTGCTGCCCGCCGAACATAACGCGGTTCATCGCTTCGGCCGGCGACCGCCTCTACACCGCGGACGGCGGCACGGTTTACGTCAACCACTACACCGCGAGCAGGACAAGCACCCTGTTCAACGGCAAAAGGCTGAAGCTCTCCCAGAAAACCGACTATCCGTTCGACGGAAAAGTCAGTTTCACATGCAGCTACCCCGATGATATAACGCTCGCGTTCCGTATTCCGGGCTGGTGCGAAAAATATACCGTGAAGGTAGACGGCGCGCCCGCTGAGCTTCCGGTCAGAAGGGGCTACGCGTACCTCAAGGCTTGCGGAAAGGTCTCCGTGTCGCTTAATTTCTGGATGGACGTCTGTTTTGTCGAAGCAAACCCGAACGTACAGGAGAATTCCGGCAGGTACGCGGTCCGGCGCGGGCCGGTTGTGTACTGCGCCGAGAGCGTTGACAACGGCGTGCTTTTAAGGGACATCCGCGTCGACGCGAAGGCAAAGCCCAGAATCGTACAGGACGCCTTTATCGGCGCGCCCGTCATCGTGACCAGGGGCGAGCGCCGCGAGGGCTTCGACGCGCTCTACCGCAGGGCGAAAGCAGCGTATGTCCCCTGCGAGGTAAGGCTCATCCCCTACTTCGCGTTTGCCAACCGCGGGGCTTGCGATATGCTCGTATGGCTTCAGGCGTACAATCTGTAAATTTTAATAGGTATCGCCCCCCGGCGGTACGGAGGTTATTCATGAACTCTTACCGCATGATGCAGGATACCGGAACGTTTGCGTTTTCAGCGCCTACGACGAGAATTTTGAGGGTATTGACGGGCGGTATCCGGTATTGGATTCCCCGATAATTCTGATCGCACCCGAATCGCCGTCGAGAACCGCGGACAAGACAAAAAGACCTCTGTTACTTCATCACCGGCCGCCAGCGCTCTGCCCGACAACATCGGCCTCTTTCCGCCGGATGCCGAGCTTGTGATGAAATAGGAATAGGGAAATACCTCGTTAAAAACCCGGGACGAACGGAAATCCGCTTGTCCCGGGCTTTACTTTTACCTGTAGACCCCTTCGTTTCTCACAATCTCGAGCGCTCTCAGGTAGTTGTCGGTGTTCGCGCCGTACTGGACCGAGTTGGTCGAGCCGAAAATGAAGCCGCCGCCCGGCATGCAGATTTTCAGGTAATCCCGTACCTCGGCCTCGAGCTCCTCCCTCGTCCCGCCGATTAGCGTCTCGCACTGGACGCCGGTCCACATCGTGAGCCTATCGCCGTACTTCTCCTTGAACCGCTTTGTGTCCATGCCGGCGGATTTCTGAATCGACTGATAGCCCCTGTACCCTGCCCGGATGAAATCGTCGACAATCTGCCAGGTGTTCCCGCAGCAGTGGAAAAATGGGATCATCCCGGCTCTGACGATCTCGTCGTTGACCAGCTTCATAAACGGGAAAAATACGTCCCGCATGATCTCCGGGTTGATAAAGCAGCCGGTGTTCATGCAGAAATCGTGTCCCTGCATCGCGACCTCAACGCCGCGCTTTTTAAGCTCGGCGATCAGCCTCTTGTTTCTATCAAGCGCCGGGGCGTACATTTTCTTGATATCCCCGGGGTTTTCGAGGCACATAATCAGTTGGTGCGTCATCCCGCCGCGAAACGGGGCCATCAGACAGCCGTAGATATCGATATCGCGGGACAGCAGGAGCTTTTCCCCGCCGTACCGCTCCGCGATAAAATCTATCAGCTCGAAAGCCGTCGGATCGAGGTCCTTCCCGTAACCATTCCGTATGTCCTCGTCGGTCACCTCGTATTTTTCCTCTGGCGGGGTCATGCACATGATTGAGTCGTTGCTCGGCGCATAGCGGTAGACCCTGCCCCGCGAGTCCTCCCAGACGCCGTCCCCGGTTTTTCTCGGCGGGTCGGACACGCGATAGCCCTTCGGCGGCACCAGCTCGACCGTCAGAACGTCATAGTCCAGCTTTTCGATAAGCTCGGCATAGTCGTACTTCATGCTCTCGACGACCTCGTCGCGCAGGCCATCCCAGAGCGCGAGGGTAGTGTCCTTCCGGTTTCTCCAATAGGTATGGCGGCCAAGGATTTTGCTCACATGGTCGTGGTCTATGCCCCACTCGCCCGTGGGTACCCTGTCCGGCTCGGTATGGCTAATCGCCGCGAGCACCCTCTGCTTTGCGTTCACAGGCTCCCCCCCCTTAAGCTTTAGCGATAGACGCCTTCCTCGTACCAGATTTTGTTCATCAGTTCGTAGCGGGAGAGCTCCATGCCGGTGTAGACGCAGTTCGAGGTTGAGAAGATATAGCTGTAGCCCGGCATGCCCTGGCGCAGGGCGCGCCGCACGTCGGCAACCACCTGTTCGTCCGTGCCGGTCTGAAGCAGCCCGCAGTTTACGTTTCCGATCAGACAGACCCTATCGCCTACCAGGCGCTTGACATTGGCGAGGTCGACGCCCGCCTGGGGGTCGAGCGAGTGCAGCGCGTGGGGACCGCACTGGACCATCTGGTCGAGTATCGGCATTATGTTGCCGTCGGTGTGCTTTATCGTGTAAAAGCCGAGCCCGCGGTAGGCCTTGACAATCTGCGCGAGATACGGCGTTACGAACTCAGAAAACATCGCCGGGCTGAAAAACGGGTTTGTATTGAAGCAGTAATCCGAGCACATCGCGATGCCGTCTACAAGGCCGGGGTATTTTGCGAGCGCTTCGGCTTCACGGATATGCCTGTCTACCGATTCCTGGGCGCGCTTTTTGACTTTTTCCGGCTCCTCAGCGCACTCGGCCGAAAAATCGACCATCCTGTCTCCCGACGGAATCGAATAGGTCGGATCTTTTGATATCATCACAAAGTATTTGTCTCCGGATTTCTCGCGGATTGTGCTGTAAAACTTAATCCGCTCCTCGAAAGTGTTATCATCCGGTGCGTGGACAAGCATCGCGCTGTGGTGGTATTTCTCAGCGATATCGATATAACAGTCGGCCTGGTCGCGCCGGATAAGTTCTTTCTCGGTCTCCGTCATCTGTTTCCACTGGCCATAGCGCCTGTGCTCCGGGTGCACCTTGCCGAGCGCCTCCATTGTCAGAAAAAACACAAGCTCAAAATGCGGAACCCTGCCGGTTATCGGCCTTCTCTCCAGCGCCGCGATAAATCTCTCCCGCTCGGTCATGCTTCTGCCTCCGTAAACTCTAAAATATTACGCTCTGATTTCGGCCGCACACTCCCGGTGTCGGTTGCGGCTTAAAAATATAATAAGAAGAACGGCAAAGCGCCGCTCTTTTAAGCTAAAACATCATCTGTTCGACATAGTGGTTCATAAATCTCGGATCGGTCGAGAGCTCGACGTATTTCATCCTGTCGCGCAGCGCGGTAATCGCTCTTCTCGCCGTGGCGGAACAGAGCACCGCGGCGGCACCCATGCCTGCGGCGTTGCCGATCGATACGCATTTGTCCGTCAGTTCCTTCGGGTAAAGCCCTATCTTACCCGCGGCGACGGCGTCTATATGGTTTCCGAAGCCCCCCGCTATGTACATTCTCTCCACCTGTTCAAACGAGAGGCCGGCCTCGTCCAGAAGCGTCCTCACTCCGGCGGCCACCGCCGCTTTCGCGAGCTGGAGCTTTCGTATGTCCTTGCCTGTTATGTGCACGTTATCGGTTATCCGGAATGCGGTTTCGCCGCCGCTCGTCTCAAACAAATACGGTATTGCGGCCTCGCACGCCTCGTCCTGCGGCAAAAGCCTGCCGGTCTCGTCGACGGCGCCGATGTCAAGCATAAGCGCGAGCGCGTCGACCAGTCCCGAGCCGCAGATTCCCTTCGGCGCCGTATTGCCGATCACGTCGAACGAAATTCCGCCGTCCGAGAGCCAGACCTTTCCGATCGCCCCGTTCGCTCCGCCCATGCCGCAGCAGATATCCGCGCCCTCAAAGGCCGGGCCAGCCGCGGTGGCGCAGCAGAGGAGCCTGTTTTCGCTCGCCAGCACCATCTCGCCGTTGGTGCCGATATCGATTAAAAGCGCTGTCTCCTGCCCTCTGTCAAGCCCGGCAGCAAGCGCCGCGCCGGTGATGTCTCCACCGACGAAGCCGGACACCGCCGGCAGGATGAACACCTCGGAATCCGGCGATATGGAGAGCTCGGAGGATAGATCGGGAATAAAGCTTTCACCGAAAAGGCTCTCGGGCGTAAACGGTATCGCCGCGAGTTTTTTAGGGCTGAGGGCGGCGAACAGATGGCACATCGTGGTATTTCCGGCGACGGCCAGCGCCGTGATATCCGTGCTTTTTCCGCCCGCTTTCTCGGCGAGGGCTTTAAGCATGCTTTTCAGCTGGTCCAATATCAGTCCGGTCAGCTCTTCCCTGCCGTTGGGCTCTTTGATGCAGTGGCTGATGCGGGAGATCACGTCCGCACCGAAGCTTCTCTGCAGATTGAGACCGCCGGCCGTGCCGAGTCTTGCCCCGGTCATTAAATCGTAGAGATAGCAGACGACCGTCGTGGTGCCGATGTCGATGGCCGCGCCGAAGCCCGGGACTCTGCCCCACGGCATGAACGGGAAGTCGATGGACGCGCCGTCAACGCTGACAGCCATCGTCTCATCTCTGCCGGGGACGGTGATTTCGCAATCGCCTAGAATTTTCGTCATGCAGGCAAGCCTGCCGCGTCTGCCGGCGAGCAGTCTCATCTCGGCGTCGCTTTCCGGGGAGAGCTCGCCCGCGGCGAATACAAGGCATTTTCCGCATTTTCCGTGGCCGCCGCAGGGCGCGTCTATAAAAACGCCCGATTCGGTCAGAAGCTCATGCACCGTCTCTCCGGCCGTGCCGCTCAATACCATTTCGCCGGCGGCGGTGATTACCCTTACTTTACAGGACATGCCTTTCTCCTCCAATTTGTGCTGTGCATTCATTATACCAACACGGCGGCGAAATGCAACCTTTATTTGTCTTTTTCACTCTTTTTTTTGAAAAGCTGAACCCCGCCCGCAATAATCAGCAGCGCGCCGAACAGCTTGCGCAAAATACCGGTATCTATAGCCGACGCGAGCAGGCTCCCGCCCACTGTGAAAATCAGACCGGCCGCACACGCGATAAAAAACGCCCGCCGCTCCACAAGCTTATTCTTTATATGCGAGATGAGACTGAGCGCGGCGACCGGCAGAAAATACACAAGGTTTATCCCCTGCGCCTCAAGCTGGGGGACAGCGGCAATATTCACCATATAGATCACAAGCAGCGTCCCGCCCCCGATGCCCATCCCGCTCAAAACGCCGGTTATCGCTCCGGCCAGCACCGCGCCGATCATCCGATCCCCCCTACCAGAACAGCATCCTAAAGCCGGCAAACACCATCAGCGCGCCGAAGGCGCGTATAAGAAAGAGCGGCGGCAGTTTTTTCAGGAGGATTCCCCCCGCAAATCCGCCGGCGAGCCCGCCGAGGGCGTAGTAGGGTAGCATCTTCGGGAACGGGCTGCCGGATATGAAGTAGACCGCGGCCGACACCGCGCAGAGCGGCATAATCACCGCCACGGACGTGGCGAGCGCTTTCTTTTTTTCGATTTTGCACAGGCCGATGAACATCGGTACCAGCAGCATCCCGCCGCCGGCGCCGAGGAGGCCGTTGACGAGCCCGGCCGACGCGCCGGCGGCGGTGCAGAACACGTCCTTCTTATTTATAAAACAACATTTCATACAAGCTATTTTGGGCATTGGCGCGATATCTTATACTTTATTCAAATTGACATAAACGGCCGCGTCGGGATAAAATATTAGTACAAAGCATGCCGGAACGATATTTGTCATCCCTGTTTTCGATAATAATATCTAAAAATACACTGTAAAGGATCTGGCGTTGATTTATGGCTGTCTACAGGTGTTACTCAGCAAAAAAGCGCGGCTTCGATTCGGAACACGCTTCGCTTGCGCGTGATCTTAAGGAGCTTTTGTCGATCTCCTCCCTGGAAGGCGTTGAGATTTTCAACCGTTACGACGTGGAGGGCATATCCGAAGACGTCTATCAGGCGGCGAAAAAAAGCGTGTTTGCCGAGCCGCCCTGCGACGACGTTTTCGACGAGGTTCTGCCGCGGGAAGCGCTTTCAAAGCCTTGCCGGGTGCTGGCGGTCGAATCCCTCCCCGGGCAGTACGATCAGAGGGCGGACTCCTGCGCGGCCTGTATTCAGCTCTCCTCCGGCGGCGAAAGGCCCGCCGTGCGCTGCGCCAAAATCTATATCCTGATCGGGAACCTGACGGACGCGGATTTCGACGCCTGCCGCTGCTGGCTGATAAACCCTGTCGAGTGCCGTGAGGCGTCCCTCGAAAAGCCCGAAACGCTCTCCGAAAAATACGGCGAGCCCGAACCCGTTCATACGCTGGACGGTTTTACCGGGCTCGACAGGGACGGGCTTTCGGAGCTCTCGTCGTCCTACGGCCTTGCGATGGACACGGACGATCTGGCGTTTATGCAGCGCTACTTTAAAAACGAGGAAAAACGGGACCCGACGGTCACCGAGCTCCGCGTGCTGGACACCTACTGGTCGGACCACTGCCGGCACACCACCTTCCTGACGCGGCTTGAAAACGGCGAAATCGAGGATGAGACCGTAAAGGCCGCGTACGAGAGCTATCTCGCGGCGAGAAAAGAGGTTTACGGCGACAAAGCCGATACCCGCCCGGTTACGCTGATGGACATGGCGACTCTCGGTGCAAAGCTCCTGAAAAAGCGCGGCGTCCTTAAAAACCTCGACGAATCCGAGGAGATCAACGCCTGCACGGTAAAAATAAAGGCTAAAATCGACGGCAGCGACAGGGACTGGCTGTTGCTGTTTAAAAACGAGACCCATAACCACCCCACGGAGATTGAGCCGTTCGGCGGCGCGGCGACCTGTCTCGGCGGCGCGATCAGAGACCCGCTCGCCGGCAGGGCCTATGTCTACCAGGCGATGCGGGTCACCGGAAGCGGCGACCCGACCGTACCGGTCTCCGAGACGCTGCCCGGAAAGCTGCCCCAGCGCAGGCTGACAAGGACGGCCGCGGCCGGTTACTCGTCCTACGGCAACCAGATCGGCCTCGCCACAGGGCTTGTTGACGAGATCTACCACCCGGGCTATGTCGCCAAGCGCCTTGAGATCGGCGCGGTCGTCGGCGCGGTGCCGGCGGAAAACGTAGTGCGCAAAGACCCCCGGCCCGGCGACATCGTTGTCGTACTGGGGGGCAGGACTGGGAGGGACGGCTGCGGCGGCGCGACCGGCTCCTCAAAAAGCCACAGCGCGGAATCGCTCTCCGTCTGCGGCGCGGAGGTCCAAAAGGGCAACGCGCCCGAGGAGAGAAAGCTTCAAAGGCTGTTCCGCAATCCCGAGGTCGCCAGGCGCATCAAGCGCTGCAACGACTTCGGTGCAGGCGGCGTCTCCGTCGCCATCGGCGAGCTGGCGGACGGGCTTGAAATCGATCTCGGCGCAATGCCGAAAAAATACGAGGGCTTATCCGGCACTGAGCTGGCGATATCCGAGTCGCAGGAGAGGATGGCGATAGTCGTAGCTCCCGAGGACGTGGACTTCATCATAAAGGCCGCGGCTGAGGAAAATATCGAGACGGCGCTCTCCGCCAAAGTGACGGACAGCGGCCGGCTGGTGATGAAATTTCACGGCGAAAAAATCGTCGACCTGTCGCGCGCGTTTCTCAACTCCAACGGCGCGCCGAAAAGAGCGAAATTTAAAATACCCGAGGCGGACGTGCCTGAGATCGAATTCCCCCAGGTCTGCGGCGGACCCGCCGCGCGCCTGGTGGCGATGGCCGCCGACCTTAATATCTGCTCAAAGCGCGGGCTGACCGAGATGTTCGACTCGAGCATCGGCGCGGGCTCCGTGCTCGCGCCTTTCGGAGGTAAATACCAGCTCACTCCGGCGCAGTGCATGGCGGCTAAGCTACCCGTGCTGCAGGGAGAGACCTCGACCTGCTCCGTGATGAGCTACGGCTTCAATCCGTATATCTCGGAAATCAACCCGTTTATCGGAGCTGTTTTGGCAGTCACCGAGTCGCTTGCCAAACTGACCGCGGCGGGCTGCAACATAAATAACGCCTACCTGACGCTGCAGGAGTATTTCGAGCGCTTGAGGGACGAGCCCCTCCGCTGGGGAAAGCCGCTGGCCGCGCTGCTCGGAGCGTTTACCGCGCAGGTCGGCTACGGCGTCGCCGCCGTCGGCGGCAAGGACTCGATGTCCGGCTCGTTTGAAAACCTCGACGTGCCTCCGACGCTGGTCTCTTTCGCGATCGCGCCCGAGAACTGCGGCAACGTGATCTCCCCGGAATTCAAAAAGGCCGGCAGCACTGTCTATCTGTTCGCCGCGCCCTACGGCGACGACGGGCTCCCGATATTCGACGCGGTAAAGGCCATGTGGGCAAGGGTTCGCGACTATATCCGGCAGGGTAAAATCATATCGGCGTTCGCGCTGACCTTCGGCGGGCTCGGCGAGGCCGTGACAAAGATGGCCCTCGGAAACGGCATCGGCTTTACCCTTGACCCGATGATCGACGTTTTCGAGATCTGCCGCCAGAATTACGGTGCGATCGTCGCCGAGGCCGCGGAGCCGCTCTCCGGCGGCTTGCCCGTGGGCGTTACGACCGAGGAGAGAGTTATCAAAATGCCCCGCTGCCCGGACGTCAGGCTCGATACCCTTGAAAAAATGTGGGAGCTTCCCCTTTCGAACGTGTTCCCGTTCTCCGCCAAGGCCGAATCCAGGCTCGAAAAACCGTCCTACCCCTACAGAAACACGGCGCGTCCGCTCAGAATAAACCGCCCCACCGCGGTAATCCCGGTGTTTCCGGGAACAAACTGCGAATACGATACCGCCCGCGCCATCGAGGCCGCCGGCGGGAGAGCGGATGTCAGGCTTGTCCGCAACCTTACGCCGGACATGCTGCGGGAGTCCGCGAGAGCCCTTGAGCAGGCGATCAGAAACGCGCAGATGCTGATAATTCCGGGGGGGTTCTCCGGCGGGGACGAGCCCGAGGGCTCCGGCAAGTTCATAGTCTCGTTTTTCAAAAACCCCGCGCTGAAAGACGCGGTAAACGAACTGGTCACGGTCCGAGGCGGCCTCGCGCTGGGAATCTGCAACGGTTTCCAGGCGCTTATCAAGCTCGGCCTTCTCCCGTTCGGCGAGATAAGGGACATCGACGCCTCATGCCCGACTCTGACATACAACGCGATCGGCGCCCACCGCGCCCGATACGTTACCACGCGCGTGGCATCGGTCAAATCGCCCTGGCTCTCAAAATGCGAGCTGGACGAGCTCTACACGATCCCGGTCTCCCACGGCGAGGGACGCTTCGCGGCGTCGGACGAGGTGCTGGACGCACTGATCAAAAACGGTCAGATCGCGTTCCAGTACACGGATTTTGACGGCAACCCCTCGATGGAGACCCGCTTCAACCCGGCAGGTTCGCTCTGCGCGATAGAGGGCATTACGAGCCCGGACGGCCGCGTTCTCGGCAAGATGGGCCACACGGAGCGCAGAGGCGAAAACATCGCGAAAAACATACCCGGGGTCAAGTATCAGCCGCTGTTCGAAGGCGGGATCGAGTATTTCAAATAACAATCAAATCAAAATCCCCGGAACCCGTTTGAGGTTCCGGGGATTTTTTACTCACCGTCCGAGTTTCACGGGATACGCCGGGTTTAAAAAAATTTTGCCATCGTTTTTTCCGCATATTGACAATTCATCTAATGGATGATATGATATATCTGTACTAATAATATTAGTACACTTATATCCGGAAGGGAGACTGACGCCGTGCTTACGATCGACAGATTTTCGCAGACGCCGATTTACGAACAGATCATATCGGAGATTGAGCGGCTCATTTTGCTCGGACTTTTGGAGCAGGGAGGCGCGCTGCCGTCGGTCCGGAACCTTTCGCAGGAACTCTCGATCAACCCGAACACGCTGCAGAAGGCCTATTCCGAGCTTGAGCGGAGAGGAATCTGCAAAAGCGTACCCGGAACGGGGCGGTTTATCTCGGAAAACGCCGTTGAGATCCTCAGAAACGAGTATTCGGGTGAACTGGACGCCCTCGCGGCTGCCGCGAAAAAGCTCGCGCTGTCCGGCGTACCGTTGGAGACCGTATACGACACGATAAAAAAAGCCTACAGCGAGGCAAAGTAATAAGGAAGACGGAAAGGATGATGAAGTGATGATACGAGCGGAAAAAATCATAAAAAAATTCGACTCCTTCACGGCGCTGAACAATTTGTCCTGCACAATCCCCGAGGGGACGGTTTACGGGCTCGTCGGTTCAAACGGCGCAGGGAAATCCACGTTTATGCGGCTGGTCACCGGGATTTACAGGCCGGAAGCCGGCGAAATCACGATTGACGGCGAGAGGGTCTACGACAATCCCGCCGCTAAAAAGCGGATCGCCTTCGTGCCAGACGAGCTCTATTTCCTGCCCCACGCCAATATGGACCGCATGGCGGACCTGTACGAGGCAAACTACGACACCTTTTCGCGCGACCGCTATGAAAACCTCGCGCACACCTTCGGGCTCAACCGTAAAGCGAACATCGCCACGTTTTCAAAGGGCATGAAGCGTCAGGCCGCGATCATTTTCGCGCTGTCGACGATGCCCGACTACATCCTCTTCGACGAGACCTTCGACGGACTCGACCCGGTGATGAGAAATCTCGTTAAAAAAGTCATATATAACGACGTCTCCGAGCGGAAAGCGACCGCGGTGATCTCGAGCCACTCGCTCCGCGAGCTCGAGGACACCTGCGACCAGCTCGCGCTTCTGCACCGTGGCGGCATTATCTTCGAAAGCGATATACAGAACCTGAAAACCTCGCTTTTCAAAGTCCAGATCGCGTTTTCCCACGATTACGGCAAAGAGGTCTTCGAAGGTATCGAGGTGCTGAATTACTCAAAGCGCGGGAGCGTCGCGAACGCGATCGTCCGCGGCGACCGCGATGCGGTGCGGACGCGGCTGTACGCGCTCTCTCCCATTCTTCTCGACATTCTGCCGCTTTCGCTCGAAGAGGTATTCGTCTATGAGATGGAAGCCCTCGGCTACGTCTTCAACGAAGTGCTAATGTAAGGGACGGTGACAAAAATGGAGAAAATGGCTATAAAAAATACAAAACACCGGGTGTTTAACTTAAAGCTCTACACCGATATGCTGCGCCAGCTGAAGCTCGTCGGTTTTGTGCTCGGCGCGATCACGCTGATCATCACGCTCCTGCCCCCGCTCGTCACATTTCTGAACCGCCTGTCCTCCGATACGGACGCAGTCCAGACGCTGTCCGTCAACGGAGTCGTGCCCATTTTATGGGGCTACATGTTCTTCGGCGGCGCCGGTCTCGTGTATGCTGCATTCTCGTTCCTCAACAAGCGCAACGCCAGCGACTACTACCACGCGCTGCCCAACACCGCGCTCGCAGCCTGGCTCTCGATTACCGCCGCCGTTGTGACCTGGCTCCTCGGTACGATCGTCGCGAATATTCTTTTAGCCTATCTTGCCAACCTGATTGCCGGAATCTCGGTCAGCCTGTTTTACATTCCGTACCTTCTCGGCTATTTCGGGGTCGGCACGCTTCTCGTCGCGGCCGCGGCGTCGATTGCCGTCTGCATCACGGGAACGCGGCTGACAAACCTGGTGCTGACCGGGCTGATTCTGTTCGTTCCGAGGTTCATCACCGCCCTGCTCTCCGAATCCATTGTCAGCTACGCGCAGATCATCCCGTTCAGCCAGACAGGGATTGTATTTAACCCCCTTTACAATATCGCGGCCATACCGATCTCCCTTTTCATAAGCCTGGAGGGCAGCAGCAGAATCGTCCCGATAGGCTTTTTGCCCGGCATGCTCTATTCCGGCGTCCTCGCGTTAATTTATTTCGGGTTGGCGCTGGTGTTCTACCGCGCCCGCCGGTCGGAAACCGCCGGCATGAGCGCCCCCTCGAGGCTGATGCAGCATATTTACCGCTGCGTTATCACACTCCCCATATTGATCATTCTCCCCGCGGTGGCCTTCAGCTCCCGCAGGAACATATTCAGCTACGTTTTCGAAAATATCTCGTTGAGCGTCGTGATACTCGCGCTGGCGGTCATCGTCTATTTCACCTACGAGTTAATCACGACCAAGAAGTTCAGAAACGTTCTGACCACTCTCCCGCTGTTTGTCGTTCTCGTCGTCGCGGTCCCGTTCGTCACCTATTACATGACCTCGGCCTCGGCGCACGCCATGCTGCACAACATCCCGGCTGAGTCTAACGTGAACAGCATCAACGAACTCGCCTCGCAATATGACTACGACACAAGCTACAGGAAACTGCTTCTTGAGGATATCGACCACGACAATCCCGAACTGATATCCGCGGTTATAAAAGCGCTTGACAACACAGTGAAGAAAATCGACAGCGGTTATAATAACCTCGGCGATTACAGAGCCACATTTAAAATCAATTACGGTATTTCGTCGATAACAAGAACCGTCTACTTTACCGAGGATGAGTTCATCCACGTAAACGAGCTTATCCGGAGCAGCGAGGCCTATATCAACGCCTCAAAGCGGTCCCTGCCTCTGGATAGGGAGATAACCTTGGTTGCGCTCGAGAACAGCGAGAGAGGCTCGGACGCCGCAAAAATATGGGTGATCTACAAAGACGAGATAAGCGCCTTAAGTCCCGACGAGATAGACGAAGCGCTGTCCGGCGAGAGCTACCCCGGCTCGGGTATGTATATTTCCGTCGGCGGAAACCGCGGCTTTGACATTTTTCAGGACAGGTATTTCATCGGCGACCTCACTCCTAAAACCGCCGAGGCGTTTTTCGACTGCTATGCCGAGGAAAGCGGAGAGGAGTACCGGCGTTTGATCGCCGACATTCGAAACAACGCGAAAAAATACGACTATATCTCGTTCATGATCAACATCTACACGCCCGGCAGCGACGGTTATCTGTCCTACTACAGCAACAGTAACGGCGAGGACGCGAAAATCGGTGAAGACGGCATGTGGGATGCGTATGACAGTCTCTCGGCCATCAAGCTTTTCTCCTCGCTCACCTCGGAAAACGACATGCGAAACACAACTCTCAGCTCGCCGTTCGCCTACGTCACATATTCCTATTCTGAATACTCCGAGTCTTACGGTTACAAATGGGACTCCGGAGCCGTCTATCTCCCGATCACCCCGGAGCAGATCGACGCCTTTACCTCCGGACTTGAGAAATAGCAGTAAAAGAACACGCGTGCGCGGATTAAACCCTGCGCACGCGTGTTTTCTTAGTGTGCCCGGCATGGGCAGGTTCTAACGGGTGAAAGACCCGAGCGCACCCGGTGGCGGGAAGCGCATAGCCGAACAGCAAGGGTGTCCGTCGCGAG